>NZ_JHAK01000002.1:0-723013 GCF_000765485.1 Thalassobacter sp. 16PALIMAR09 | reverse complement strand
CTCGAATACGACGCGCTTACCGTCCCTTCAGATCAAGCGAGGGTCTATGAATATGAGCCCAGTTTTAATTGTGACCCTCACGACCGAGAAGTGACGTTTGTCCTTCCAATGCCTGGTAAAGAAATTACAATTTCAAAGGATCATCTTTTAGAGGTCATCTCGATCGTTGCAGAGATTTCAGCGCGGGATGCGTAGATGAAAAATCGCCACATCAATAATGGCACCTCGTTCAACAACTGGATCCGAGAGCTTGGAATTATATGGCCCGTGACTTGGAGCACGCTTTTTCCCAAATCTTCCATCTTTCGCAGCCAGTAAGCGATGCCTCGTGTTTCGTCGCAGCAATGACACACGCCTTGGATGCGTCCATCACGATTTTGCAGATTAAACCGGCCATGAAGCGATGTATCTCGGCTAGGCGTCGCTGCACTGGTCAAAAGCCGCCTGACTTTGGAGGAGTTTTTGCCCTGCGCTTTTTGAGGACATAACCAGAGATCTCTTAGCGTATAGTCATCTAAACTAGGAGGAGCCAAGCGTTATATCAGACGATCGCTCAGCGGCGCATTACATGCAGATGCTGAACGAAAAACAAGTTGCAAAGCTGACCTGTCAGTCCGTGCGCACTATCCCAAAATGGCGCGTGGCCGGCAATGGTCCACCGCTTCACAATTCGCTCAATCCGTGCGTTACAGACTTGCCGATGTTCAGGCATGGATCGCTTTGCGCCGCGTTCAGCATACGCCTTCAAACATCAGACTCGACGCATACCTTTGAAACTATCGAGCACCCGTGTGGACCAGAGCTTCCATATGGCGGGAGGGCCGCGCGCTACGGGCACCAACTCGCACACGCGCGCTGTGCGGCTAACCAAAAGGGGGGGGGCTTTGTACCCCCCCCTCTAGAAATACAGAAATAGGACAAAAAAAGGATTTGATGGTCTCGATGTGTCGTTCCCGTTGATGGTCAACGATACAGTGGCTGCAAAGCTTCGGGACGCCTAAGAGCAAAGCAAACTTGATCACCAAGATGTAGGAATTTTCAGACATAACGGCCTAACTATGCTCGCTGCCCAAACGGGTGCGCGCGACCGATATACCTATCTATTCAGCACAGAACCCAGCACTCCATTGGGCGAAAATTAGTTCCTGAAACAGTCGCGAGGCAATAGCGATGAGTGGGGTGTTCGAGTGTCCTGCAATGCCCTTGCCCTGCCCTTTATGGCTTGAGGTACGTCCGCCCTAACATTGAGCAGGCACAGCCGACCACATTGGGCGTGAGATTGAGCGAAATCCCGAGCGCGCCACCCAAAAGTTGGAGGTAGTAAAGGCGAGATATGGGGTTTGTGAGTGATGGGCCAAGCCAGACATGCGTGCCCTATGCTGCGAGTATTAGCTTCGAGCCCGAAATAACCCATGCCGCGTTTCATCTGACCTTCGACTATTACAATCTTGCAGGCAAGAACAAAGCATGAACAATATTGTATGTGTATGCCAGCCGATTCTTCATATGGGCAAGTCTTGCCGTTTCCTCAGCCGGTCACTTTTGGGCAATCCGCGCTGACAGATGTTTTTTGTCAAAAACCTGCCGAAGCGGCGGCAATTGGTTTTGTTCTTGGAGAATTGGGCCAAGCAGATCGCCCAATCATATGGGTGCAAGATTATGCTTCACGCCGCGAGAATGGTCAGCTTTATGCGCCAGGCCTGCGGTCTTTGCGCATCACGCAGCCTGTCTTACGCGTCACCGTCAGCCATCCTCGCGATGTGCTGTGGACTATGGAAGAAGCCGCAACCTGCGCGAGTCTGTCTGCAGTTATCGGCGAAGTGCATGGCGCACCAGCTGTATTGAATTTCACGTCCACAAAACGCCTTGTGATGCGGGCCGATGCGTCAGGCGTACCGCTCTATCTGATCCGAAGTGGCGATCCCGGTGTACTGAGCGCAGCACGTGCGCGGTGGCGGGTGGCATCGCTGCCGTCCCCGCCCAATCCGTACGACTCGCAAGCCCCCGGCGTTGCCCAATGGGATCTAGACCTATTCCGCGCAAGGGGCCGGAATCCGGGCCGTTGGGTCGCGCGCTATGACCCGCAAGCTGCAAGAAAAACAGATCGCCTCAGTCTGGTTTCCCGATCTGACTATGGACCGTTGGAAACGGGTGGTCAGCGCATACCGAACAGCGCCGAGCGATGACGTTCCTGTTGTGCTGTCACATGAGGGCAGTCATGGTCCCGTAATCTATAGCGCCAACCAAAGCGCAAAAGAACGCGGTGTCAGAATTGGCGATCGTATAGTCGATGCACAGGCGATCCACCCCAATTTGCATGTTGAAAGCGCTGACCTAGATGGTGATCAAGCTCTAATGCAACGCCTCGTGCATTGGGCCAGGCGGTGGTGTCCGTGGACCGTACAGGATGGGACCGATGGGCTGTATCTGGATGTCACAGGGGCCGCGCATCTATTTGACGGTGAGGCGCGGATGTTGGCTGATATGGTCCAACGCTTTGCTATGCAGGGGTTGACTGCCAAGGTTGCGATGGCCCCAACACCAATGGCCGCACGAGCGCTAGCGCGCTATAGCACCTCGAATAATATCAGCAGGCAAAGGGGTTTGGCATTGGCGCTGTCGCCACTCCCCGTTAAGGCGTTGCGCCTGACGCCTGATACAACACGTCTACTGAATAGGCTTGGCCTGAAAACCATTGGTGCGTTGGCCGCCGTACCACGTGCCGCCTTAATGCAGCGTTTTGCAAATATACCAGCAGATCAAAACCCGTTGATGTTGATGGACCGCGCATACGGAGCCAGCCCTGACCCGTTAAACGCGCCGCCTGATCATGTGCAGTTTATAGCGCGTACACGTCTATCTGAGCCTGTGATTGATCCCGTTCCGCATCTTAAAGGCCTTGTCGATAATCTGTGTGAACAATTGGCTGACGCAGAACAGGGTGCGCGCGTCATGCGGTTAACGATTTACCGGATCGATAGCGAATGCCGAACAGTGCAATTGGCAACAGCCAAAGCCAGCCGTGATGCGGCCCATCTACTGCGCCTGTTTGATGGCAAACTTGATGGCATTGATCCCGGTTTCGGCTTCGATCTGCTGACGCTTGAGGCTACGCAGGTTGAACCTGTTTTGCGCATCCAAGAAAACCTTGATGGCAAACGCGATGCACAGGCGGATATCACAGGCTTAATCGACAGGCTTAGCGCGCGGTTGGGACGCGAGAAGATCACGTGGTCGACATGGCACGAAAGCCATATACCCGAACGTATTGAAGGACGCGTGCCTGCCTTGCAAGGTGCTCCCAGCGAGGCCCCAGAATTACTGCACGAACGGCCTCTCCGCGTCCTTGCGCCCCCAGAAGAAGTCCGAGTGATCTACGCCGTACCCGAAGGTCCGCCATCGCAATTTCGCTGGCGTGGTGTGCTTTATAAATCAACCCGGCACGCCGGACCGGAACGCATCGCGCCTGAGTGGTGGCGTGACCGCCCCGGCACACGCCTGCGTGATTACTACAAAGTTGAGGTGCAGGATGGCCGCCGCTTTTGGCTTTACCGCGAAGGCGTGCTGCATGACGGACGTGGGGATGATCCTCGTTGGTTTATGCACGGATTTTTTGCCTAATGCCGCTGCAAGAGGGACATCCGCGCCGGACCTTGAGCGATGAAGGTTTTACGCCGAACCCACCTAGCGCCTATGTCGAGTTTGGACTGGCCAGTTGCTTTTCTTTTTTACGGGCCGCGTCAGATGCCGTTGATCTTACATCAACGGCGAATGCGCTTGGTTACGACCGAATGGGAATCGCGGATTGCAATACACTCGCTGGGGTGGTGCGCATTCATACAGAGGCCGCAAAGGCCTGCGTACATCCGCTAATCGGTGCGCGTCTAGTGTTACTGTGTGGAACAGAATTACTAGCCTATCCGCAAGACCGTGATGCTTATGCGCGGCTGTCCACACTCTTGTCACAAGGGAAAATGCAGACGGCAGACGGCATGTGGCAGGACAAAGGTGAGACGCATCTGACTTTGGAAATGCTAAGCAGTTATGCCGAAGGTCTGCATCTGATCGTGATGCCACCTGAAAATTTGGACGTTTTCGCCGCCGGCCTACCGCGTCTGATAAAAGCGCTACCCGATATGGCCTATATTGGCGCGACATACCTCTATCGTGGCAACGATCGCGCGCGAATTAACCGGCTGGATGCGCTCGCTCGCGCACATGGCTTGGTGATACTGGCAACAAATGATGTTCTCTATCACGCACCCGAACGCCGCCCACTCCAGGACGTGATGGTCGCAATTCGCGAAGGTGTAACAGTCCCAAAGGCAGGTTTTTTGCTGGCGGCAAACGCCGAACGCCACCTCAAGTCACCCGCTGAGATGTGCCGCCTGTTTGCCGATTGGCCACACGCGATTTCTGCAACGCGCGCGCTTGCCGATAAAATTACGTTTAGGCTGACAGATCTCAAATATGAATACCCGCATGAAATCGTACCAATGGGAAAGACGGCCCAAGATCAGCTAGAACAGCTTACATGGAAGGGGGCGAAAACACGCTATCCAGATGGCACGCCGGATCATGTCATCGCCCTGATCCAAAAAGAATTTGCACTGATCAAAAGCAAGGACATCGCCCGGTATTTCCTAACAATCAACGACATTGTCCGCTTTGCACGGCACGAGGCAGAACCACCAATCCTATGTCAAGGACGCGGATCGGCGGCGAATTCGGCCGTTTGCTTTTGCCTTGGCATCACCTCCGTTGACCCCAATGAGACCAACGTGCTGTTTGAACGCTTCCTCAGCGAAGAACGCGACGAACCTCCCGATATCGACGTGGACTTTGAACACGAACGTCGAGAGGAGGTAATCCAATACATATACAGCAAATATGGCCGACATCGCGCGGGACTTTGCGCGGCGGTGATCCACTACCGCCCACGCTCTGCCATTCGTGAAGTTGGCAAAGCGATGGGGTTGTCAGAGGATGTGACATCAAAACTTGCGAGCACTATCTGGGGCAGTTTTGAAGGGCAAATGGATGATGAGCGCGCCAAAGAAGCTGGGCTTGATCTATCTGATCCTTATCTTCGGATCGTATTGAAACTGACCAAGCAAATGATTGGGATGCCCCGCCATCTGTCCCAGCATGTGGGTGGTTTCATCCTGACAGAACGCCCCCTGACAGAGATCGTCCCCATCGGGAATGGAGCCATGCCAGAACGCAGCTTCATCGAATGGGACAAAGATGACATCGACGCGCTTGGCATCTTCAAGGTCGATATTCTGGCACTTGGAATGCTGACCTGTATCGCCAAATGCTTTGATCTGCTTCAAGCACATTTTGACCAGAAGTTTGAACTCGCCACCGTCCCCCAAGAAGACACGGCCACCTATGACATGTTGTGCAAAGGCGATAGCCTAGGCGTGTTTCAAGTCGAAAGCCGCGCGCAAATGGCGATGTTGCCCAAACTGCGCCCGCGTGTTTTCTATGATTTGGTGATCGAAGTCGCGATAGTGCGCCCCGGACCAATCCAAGGCGATATGGTCCATCCCTATCTGCGGCGGCGGCAAGGGATCGAAGAGGTCGATTATCCATGCCCCGGCCCAGAGCACCCACAAGATGAATTAAAGAAAATTCTTAGCCGCACTTTGGGGGTCCCGATCTTTCAAGAACAAGCCATGAAAATTGCCATGGACGCAGCTAAGTTCACGCCTGCCCAATCCAATGACTTGCGCAAAGCGATGGCGACATTCCGGTCACGTGGCACCATTGAGACGCTACAATCACAGATGGTTGGTAATATGGTTGAACGCGGGTACGATCCTGTGTTCGCACAGCGCTGTTTTGACCAGATCAAAGGCTTTGGCGACTATGGATTCCCCGAAAGTCACGCAGCAAGCTTTGCCAAGCTAGTCTATGTCTCAAGCTGGATGAAATGTCACTATCCAGCAGCCTTTGCCTGCGCATTGCTGAATTCACAACCCATGGGATTTTACGCGCCAGCACAAATCGTCCGCGATGCCCGCGAGCATGGCGTCGAGGTCCGCGGTGTGGACGTGAACTATTCTGATTGGGATTGCACGTTAGAACCCTGTAGTGATGGGTTCGCTTTGCGGTTGGGCATGCGATTGGTCAACGGTCTATATAAAGACGCCGCCAATCAGATCGTCACCATGCGTGACACGCCATACGATGACATAGCCACCCTGAAAGAGCGCGCAGGTTTGGACGTAAAAGCCATAGGCAAGCTCTCTGCGGCTGATACGCTACGCTCTATGGGGATCGACCGCCGTCAAGCGCTTTGGCAATTGCAGGCGTTGAAAGATGCCCCGGCTTTGCCGATTTTCGATCATGCAAAGGCCAGCACACGCGGGCATGATCCAAAAGTGACGTTGCCCAAAATGCCAAAGGCCGAACACGTAATCGCGGATTACCAAACCCTTCGGCTATCACTTACAGCGCACCCGATGTCATTCTACCGCGCCAGCATGCAACAACAGGGATTTAGCGCATCATCAGACTTAACCCATATGTATCATGGACAACGTGTATCTCTAGCGGGGCTCGTGTTGGTGCGGCAAAAACCGGGAAGCGCGAAGGGGGTTTGCTTTATCACGCTTGAGGATGAAACAGGCGTCGCAAACCTCGTCATCTGGCCCAAGATGTTCCAAGCTTATCGCCCTATCATTATGGCCGCACGGCTGCTGGTCGCCAAAGGACGGGTGCAAACCGACGGGCGCGTCACTCATGTCGTTGCAGATGATTTACAAGACCGCAGCGAGCGCCTTGCGGCGCTATCAGACGCCACACTGCCAGCGATCACAACACGCGGGGACCATCCAACGCACCCGCTCCCTGGACAGGTTGGGATCCGAGGGCATCCGCGCAATGCGCGTGTCATTCCAAAGTCGCGCGATTTCCATTAAAAACTAGGTATGGACGTGTCAAAGCAGACATGGACGCAATTAAAGCGAACTCGCAAATTGTACCGCATTGCAGCTATTAAGGCTTGATACCGCGAAAGTCGGCTTCCCGCCCATCTAAGGATCTAAACCGTCGCTAGTAGCTAACAGAAATCAACTGTTGCGCCGACGCCACGCATGCACGCTGCTTCCACAAATGAATCGAACCAGATCGCCCCAAAGGCCAACCGGGTAAGAACTTGCTTTACGAGGAAAATGGTGCCCCCACACGGACTCGAACCGCGGACCTACTGATTACAAATCAGTTGCTCTACCAGCTGAGCTATAGGGGCACTGGGGGAGCGGATAACGCCATTTATTGGCGCCTGCAAGACCCGAAATACAACTTATTCTGTTGCGACCCCAGCTTCTGCAAAAGTCGCCATCCCAGAATGGCAGGCGACGGCAGCGCGCAAGATGGAAATTGCAGTTGCCCCGCCCGAAGCCTCACCTAAACGCATGTCCAGCGACAGCAAAGGCGACAAGCCAAGTGCGTCAAGGACTTCGCCGTGTGCAGCCTCCGCAGACTTATGGCCCGCTACACAATGCGCCAGTGCGTCTGGCGCTTCGGCCGCAAGGCACGCAGCAGCCGCGCAACAAATAAAACCGTCCAAAATAACTGGGATACGGCGGCTCCGCGCTGCCGCGATCGCACCGGCCATGGCAGCGATCTCGCGCCCTCCAAGGCACCGCAATACGTCCAACCCGGTCCGCCCCGCATGTAGCGAGATACCCGCCGAAACAGCTGCGGTCTTAGCCGCGAGGCCCGCGTCATCCACACCAGTGCCCCGCCCCGTCCAGTCAGCAGGTTCTTTACCAAACAGCGCGCAGGCAATCGCGGCTGCCGACGTTGTATTGCCAATGCCCATTTCACCCGCGACCAAAAGGTCCGTCTCGGGGCGCACAGCATCCCAGCCTGCGCGCAACGCCGAAACCAGTTCCGCTTCGGTCATCGCAGGCGCTTGGGTGAAATCTTGGGTTGGGCGGTCAAGATCCAGCGCATGAACATCAAGCCGGGCACCAACAGCCTTAGCCAACTGGTTGATCGCCGCACCACCCGCTTGAAAGTTCAACACCATCTGCGCCGTCACTTCGGACGGAAACGCGCTCACACCCTGCGCGCACACACCGTGATTACCCGCAAAAACTACGATCTGAGCCGCATCAATTGAGGGGCGTGCATCACCTCGCCACCCTGCATACCATTGAGCAAGGTCCTCAAGCCGACCAAGTGCGCCCGGGGGCTTGGTCAACTGCGCATTGCGATCCGCTGCGTCCAACTGCGCTTGAGGATGAGGCCCCGGAGCGCTGCGTAAAAGATCAAGAAACTCGGCGGTCGTTGTAAACATCTGGGACTCTCTGCTGTCGTTCGCTAAGCACGGGTCGAACCGCACGAAAACGGTCTATCGCCGCCATGCTTAGAGGGAAAGAGACTAAAATGACGTCAGTCGACATCTTAGGGGACTTCCGGCGCGCCTGCGCGTTGCTCACACGGCTGCCTATCCATGCCGACTTTTCCAAGACTGGATCGACCACATGGGCCTGGGCTTTTCCGGTTGTCGGACTTGTGGTGGGCGGCATTGCGGTTGCGGCGGCAACGGGCCTCATGGCGCTTGGCCTGGGGATGGCCGCAGTTGCGGTCGGGTTGGTGATACAGGTCATGATAACGGGTGCGATGCACGAAGATGGCCTCGCGGATACCGCTGATGGGTTCTGGGGCGGATGGACGCCCGCCCGCAGACTAGAGATCATGAAGGACAGCCACATTGGCACATACGGCGTAATCGCATTGGTCCTCGCGTTTCTGTGGCGTTGGGCGCTTTGGGGCGCGTTGCTGGGGGTCGCGCCCTTTGCACTTGTGGCTACAGCGGCGTTATCGCGTGCCCCCCTACCCGCACTCATGGCCGCCCTACCCAACGCGCGCGACACAGGGCTCTCTCACACAACAGGACGACCAACCCGGGCCACGGCGGCAATATCAGGCGCAATTGCCACCTTCATCGCACTTGGTTGCGTTGGACCGCTCGCTACTTTGATAGGCTTAGCACTCGTCGCGCTTGTTGCGATCACGGTAGGCATGCTCGCAAAGTCAAAGATCGGCGGTCAAACCGGCGATGTCTTAGGTGCCGCACAGGTTGTAGCGGAACTGCTGTGCCTCACGGCGTTTGCCGCCATCCTCACACAATAGAAAAAGGCGCCCCGAGGGACGCCTTTCACCAATTCATATCCGGCTCGCTTAGGCTGCGGCACGGGCCACAAGCACACTATCCACACGCTCCTGCGCGCCAGATTCCTCAATGCCATCCACGGCGGCCAGCTCACGGGTCAACCGCTCAAGAGCGGCTTCGTACAACTGACGCTCGGAATAGCTTTGCTCGCGCTGGTCATCACCACGGTGCAGATCGCGCACGACCTCCGCGATGGAAATCAGATCGCCTGAGTTGATCTTTTGCTCGTATTCCTGCGCCCGGCGGGACCACATTGCACGCTTCACGCGGGCCTTGCCCTTTAGGGTGTCCATCGCACGCGACACAACATCAGGTGACGACAGGCTGCGCATACCCACTTCGGTGGCTTTATGGGTCGGAACCCGAAGCGTCATCTTGTCTTTCGCGAACGAGATGACAAACAATTCCAAGGTCAGTCCGGCGATTTCCTGCTCTTCGATTGACACAATCTGGCCGACACCGTGTGCTGGATAGACCACGTATTCATCCGGATGAAAATCGTTGTTGGACTTGCTCATGGGCAGGCTCCTCTTTTGCGTTCATAGTCTGCAGACCGACAAAATTGCGCCCTAGGAAATCGTGTTCCAGAGGCACATTGCATTCTCTGCGTTTCAATTGGATCCGATGCGGCAGCGCTGGATCGCGGGCTGGCGGGGCCAACCTATTGTGAGGGTATACCACAAAATACGCTTTTGATAAAGCACCACGGTCGCGATAGGGCGATTGGCATACCTAAAAGGCGATGCAACCCCTGCTTAAATCGCCCTTACGTAGCGGCAGTACGGGCTATCAGCCGCCTTCGCCAGGAGCCTCGGAAAAGTGAGTCTCAAGCTTGCCCTCAACACCGTCCAGCGCCTCTGCGTCGGGCAGTTGGTCTTTTTTGGTGATGATTACGGGCCAAGCCTCGGAATACTTGCGGTTGAACTCAACCCACTTTTCCATGTCTGGCTCAGTGTCGGGCCGGATCGCGTCAGCAGGGCATTCTGGCTCGCAAACACCACAGTCGATGCATTCATCGGGATGGATCACCAGCATGTTCTCGCCTTCGTAGAAGCAATCAACGGGGCAGACTTCAACGCAGTCTGTGAATTTGCAGGCGATACAGTTGTCGGTGACGACGTAGGTCATGAATCATGTCTCATTCGGTTGCGGGGCAATTCCACCGGGGCCGATGTAAACGCAGCATAACAATCATTCAAGCGCGCGTGGGCGTAAAGCATCGATTTTGCGACGATCTTTCCCGGTGGGACGTCCCCCGATCCGCTCGGGCGGTGCATCTGGCTTGGGCATAGGCGCGGGCGAATGATCCTCGTAGAGCCCTTGCGCCTCAGGCGCGGGGCCTCGGCGCGTCGCAAGAGCCAGGATTTTCACAATTCGGACGCGGGTGCCTTGGCTAAAGGTCAGCGTATCGCCAACCTTGATCTGTGCCGCCGGTTTACTGGCTTTTTCGCCATTGACCCGTACGTGCCCTGCGCCGACCATGGCCGCCGCAAGTCCTCGTGTTTTGAAAAACCGCGCCTGCCAGAGCCACTTATCAAGTCGCTGTTTCGCAGTAGGCTCGGTCATGCCTTACTTAGTCTTGAGGCCAGCAAGTGCCGCAGCAAATGGGTTATCCGGATCAACCGGCTTTTCCTTGCGCTTTGGCTTGGCAGAATGAGTGCGAGGTCCGTCATCACGCTTGAACTTGCCTTGAGGCTTGCCCTTACCTTTGCGCGGCGCCGCATCATCGCGACGACCTTTGCCTTGCTGCGGACGGCGCTTTGGCTCCCACGAGAACGTATAAAAGCTCTCCATCTCCGGGCCTTCGGGCGCTGTTGCAACGGCTTCGGCAGGTGCTTCCTCAGTAACACCTTCAGCAGGCGCGACATCCTCAACCGGCGCAGCGTCAACGGCGGCCTCTGATTTCGCGGCGACTTCAGCAGCGATTTCCTCAGCCGTCAGCTCTTTGGCTTTTGCCTTAACCTTTTCACGGGTTCCCGGCTCGGCTTTGTAACCCAAACCTTGCATCAGATCAGCAAACTGCTCCAGCGTCATGCCGGTAATCGACAGCATATCAGCGGTCGCTTCAAAGCCGCCGCGTGTGTCCATCGTCCGCAGCATGTCCGCCAAACGCTCCAGCATGTCGATACGGATCGCACGCTGCCCAGCAGAGACGTAGCCCGCGTTAGCATAGTACCCCTGCGGCATGTCCGTCAGGTTTGGCACAGTCACCAGACCGGGGGCCGGGGCTTCGGGGAATTCCTGCAAGTCATTCCAAAGCGACCACAGCACCAACCGCAAACGCGTCGGCGCGGGCTTTAGCAGCAGTTGCTGAAAAATAGTGAACTGACCGAAGCGGACACCATGCTTACGCAACAGGCCACGCGCATCTTGGTCCAACGCCTTCACATCGTTAGCGACGCTTGCGCGGGGCAGAACCCCCATGGCTTCGACCATTTGGAACGCAAAGCCCCGAGCAATCCCGGTGACATTATCGTCCTTGGACATCGCAAGTAGCGGCTCAAACGCGGCTGCAACTTTGCGATCGATAAAGTGCTGCAAACGACGCTGCACTTTTTGCGCAACCTCTGGACCGGCATCATCATCGACAAAAGCCTCGGCAGTGGGCTTCAGCGCCTCGGAGCCTTTGACCAGCTTACCAATCGCTTGGTCGCCCCACATCAGGCCACCTTGCTCGGTGAAATCCATCTCCGTGTCCGGCGCGTTATAGAAACGGTCCGCGCGCAAATGGAACTCGGGACGAAGCGCAGTGGTGGCAGCTTGACGGACGGTTTTCGCTTCGTCCGGCGTGGCGCTGGCCTCCTGACGGAAGCGGAATCCTTCGAGGCGGCCGAGCATTTCGCCGTCAACCATGACCTCGCCTTTATCGTTAATGTCGGCCACCAGGCCCTCCTTCATCTTCAACCGCCGAAGCAAGACACTTGTCCGCCGGTCAACAAATCGTTGCGTCAGGGCACCATGAAGCGCATCTGACAGTCGGTCTTCTACAGCACGGGTGGCGTCGCGCCAATGGCTCTCATCGGCCACCCAGCCCTTTCGCTGCGCCACATACGTCCATGTGCGTATAAACGCCAGACGTTTCGACAATGTGTCAATGTCGCCATCCGTCCGGTCGATGCGTTTGATCTGCCGTGCGAACCAATCCGTGGGCACACCCCCACCATCATGCAGGAACTCAAAAATGCGTGCCAAAAGGCCCGCGTGCTCAGATGACGAGATACCGCGGAAGTCGGGTATTTGGCACACATCCCACAAAAGCCGCACATCGCGCGCGTCGCGCAGGCGCACGCGAATGCCCTCCAGATCACAGATCGCCTTAAGCGCGCCGACATCATCCGCCTCACGCCCGCGAACCAGCATCGGATCATCTGATGGGGCCTCTAGCGAGGCGATCAACGCCTCAGGTGAGCCCATGTCGAGGCGACTGTTGCGCCATTGTAGCTTTTGGATTGGGCGAAAATTATGCGCTGTTATGGCCGCAACTGTTTCGTCATCAATCGCGCCCGCCTCACCGGTCACACCAAACGTGCCCGGCGTCATATAGCGCCCTGCTCGCCCCGCAATTTGGGCCAATTCATTGGGCGCAAGCGGGCGCATCCGTCGGCCGTCAAATTTGGTCGTGGATGAAAACGCGATGTGGCGAATATCGAGGTTGAGGCCCATGCCGATGGCGTCCGTCGCCACCAAGTAGTCGACCTCACCGTTTTGGTACATCGCAACCTGCGCATTTCGGGTGCGGGGGCTTAGCGCGCCCATGACCACAGCCGCCCCACCCTTTTGGCGACGCAACAATTCGGCGATTGCATAGACCTGATCCACCGAAAACCCAACGATTGCAGAGCGTGGCGGCATCCGGCTGATCTTTTTCGGACCAGTATACGTCAGGTCCGAGAACCGATCCCGCCGCGCATATTGCACCTCTGGTACAAGCTCCGATATCGGGCCGCGCATGGTATCCGCACCCATAAACAGCGTCTCATGGGTGCCCCGCATTTCCAGCAATCGCTGGGTGAACACATGCCCTCGGTCCGGATCGGCGCATAGCTGGATTTCGTCAATCGCGACAAAATCCGCGCCCACACCCTGCGGCATCGCCTCTACTGTGCACACCCAGTATTTCACCCGCGGCGGTACAATCCGCTCCTCACCGGTGACAAGCGCAACCACGCCTGGTCCGCGCAGATCCACGATCCGATCATACACCTCGCGCGCAAGCAGGCGCAGCGGTAACCCGATGATCCCGGAGTTATAGCTCAGCATCCGCTCAATCGCGTAATACGTTTTTCCGGTGTTCGTCGGCCCTAAAACAGCCGTCACCCCAGCACGATCCATTGTTTGGCTTTCTTAAAGAGCGACGCCTTGGGTCTGAGCGCGCAAACGCTCCACCGCGGCTCTGACGTCTTCCATGTGTGGGTGAATTTTGAGGGCTTCCTCAAAAGCTTGCAAAGCAGCCTTGGGCTGATCAATGCGTTCGTAAATGACCCCAAGCCCCGACAGCGCGCCAAAATGATGGGGGTTCAGAGCAAGCGCGCGTTCCAAATCTGCCGCCGCCAAGCCGAACCGTTCCGTCAGAAAAAACGCAGTGCCCCGAGCGTTCCAGCCTTCGGCAAAATCGGGTGCGTGATCGGTGAGCGCCGTCAGATGTTCAATGGCCGCGCCGTAATCTTCAGCGTCCAACGCGTCCCGCCCACGAGACAACAAATAATCCAAGGCCGCAGACCCAGAGTGTGACCACCGCTCAAGGATTTCGCCGGTCAACCGGGCGGCCTCCTCGACAGGTGCCTCACGCAAGGTTTCGAGCAGCTCGCGTGCATCGCCATCAGGCCCTTGTGCATGGGCCGCGCCCACAAACGTGACGTAACCAGCACACAGAATTGCCAATAGGCGGTTGAGAGTTCGTACGGGGTGTTCCATCTTATTTGTAAGGATAGACCACGCCGCCGGAAATGCGAGCAAAAGCGCGCAGGCAAAAGCGTCATTTGGACAAAAAAGTGAGAATAGACATGAGCGACATCGTGAACTCGGCCGTAGACGTTCTGGCAGGCAAGATCGAAAGCTTCGATGGGTCTGCCAAATTTGTGATTGAGAACGAAGGCGCCATCATGGTGGACGCAGATGGCGTGCGCGCAGGTGACGACGACGCAGAATGCACCCTAACGGCCGATGAAGACACGTTTCGCGGCATTATCTCAGGTGAGATCAACCCAACCGCCGCGTTTATGGGCGGCAAGCTGACCGTGGACGGCGATATGGCAACGGCCATGAAGCTGGGCGCGGCTCTTAGCTGATCCCCCAAGCGCGCAGATGTTCGAACCAGCGCCCTATCACAGTGACATCAGCCGCGGTCCCAAAGGGGGCCGCGCGGTCTGGGCGCACACTTCGGACGACGTGAGGATCAGAGTGGGGCTTTGGCCCATCACAGGTGCGCGCGGCACGGTCCTGATTTTCCCGGGGCGCACAGAATACATTGAGAAATACTCGGACGCCGCGCGAGAGTTCGCGGTGCGAGGGCTGGCTAGTCTAGCGATTGATTGGCGGGGGCAGGGCCTTGCGGATCGGGCAACGCCGGACACCAAACTGGGCCATGTCACCAACTTTGACGAATACCAACGCGACGTCGATGCAGCCGTAGCCGTTGCGCGCGACGCAGGCCTACCTGAGCCATATTACCTGTTCGCGCATTCAATGGGTGGTTGTATCGGTTTGCGGTCGTTGATGCGCGGCCTTCCCGTCAAAGCCGTTGCGTTTTCTGCACCAATGTGGGGGCTAGAGCTTAAGTATCGCACAAGGGTTGCTGCTTGGATTGGCTCCGCCATCGCAGTGAACACGGGGCTGTCCCGGCGTTATGCCCCAGGCACTGATGCAGCGGCCGAGCCCACGTCGATGCCATTTGAAGCCAACCCCCTAACCCGGGACCAAGACATGTTCGCGTGGATGCAGTCGCAAACTGCCGCCTACCCTGAGTTACTCGTTGGCGGGCCTTCACTAGGTTGGCTCAATGCAGCCTTGCGCGAGATGCACGCACTTGCACGCGAAGCCGCCCCTGATCTGCCCTGCGCCTGTTGGCTAGGAACGGCTGAGCGTATCGTTGAGGCCGATGCGATCGAGATCCGCATGAACGCGTGGCGAGGCAGCACCTTGCACATCGTTCAGGACGCAGAACATGAGGTCGCGATGGAAGGCCCGAGCGTGCGAGGCGCGCTGTTCGACGGCTGCGCCGAGCTATTCGTCTAGAGCGACAATCTTGCCCGCATCCAACCGCACCTGACGATCCATCCGCGCCGCCAGCTCAAGGTTGTGGGTCGCAATCACGGCGGAGAGCCCGGTTTCCCGAACCAGCCCCATCAACGCCGCGAAAACCGTATCGGACGTACCGGGATCAAGGTTTCCCGTCGGCTCATCCGCCAGCAACAAGCCCGGATTATTGGCCAAAGCCCGGCAAAAAGCGACGCGCTGCTGCTCGCCCCCTGACATTTCGGCCGGACGATGGCCCGCTCGCTTTGCGAGGGCGACTTTATCGAGCAGATTGTCGGCGCGTGCCGCTGCTTGCACGTTTGGCACCCCATTGGCCAGCTGAGGGAGCACGATGTTTTCGCGCGCGGTGAATTCAGGCAGCAGATGATGGAACTGATACACAAACCCGACGGACCGCCTGCGCATGCGTGTCCGCTCCGCATCCGAGGCGCGTTGAAGCGGTTGCCCAGCTATCTCGACCGTGCCGCTATCGGCCGTGTCCAACAGACCCGCAATGTGCAGTAGGGTCGATTTTCCAGCCCCAGATGGCGCGACCAAGGCCACGATCTCACCCCGGTCTACCGTCAAGTTTGCACCATCGAGCACCTTGATTTCAGTCGCTTGACCGGCGTTGTAGGATTTCTTGATATCACTCAAGCGCAGCATCGGATCACTCATAGCGCAAGGCCTCAACCGGGTTCATCCGCGCCGCGCGGCGGGCCGGGAAAATGGTGACGCCAAAACTGAGCGCCAGCGACAAGGCAACCGCGCTAAGGACATCGCCAAGCTCAAGCCGTGCCGGTAGAGCCGAGATATACCGAATGGACGGATCCCAAACGCCCCCCCCGGCCGCAGCGTTCACGAGGTTAAACACAGGGTCGATGTAGATGGCGAACAAACATCCCAGAACCACCCCAATGGCGGTTCCCACAACACCCACACTGGCCCCACAGATAAAGAAAATCCGCAGGATTGAACCTTCGGACAGCCCTACTGTGCGCAGGATACCGATGTCACGCCCTTTATTTTTCACCAGCATAATCAAGCCACTGGTGATGTTGAGCGCGGCAATCAAGACGAGGATCGAGAGGATCACAAACATAATGTTATCCTCCATCTGAAGCGCGCGCAGGAAAGCGCCTGAGCTGTCTTTCCACGTCCAAAGCAACAAATCCTCGCCCCCTGCGCTAAGCAATGGCAGGGTGAAGTCGTCTATCCGCTCGGGCTCAATCACCGCGACTTCGATGGCGTCAGCGACCTGTGCGCGGTTGAAATAGGCCTGCGCCTCAGCAAAGGGCATGTAGACACGCACCCGGTCAATATCCCATCGGCCCACCTGAAAAATATGAACGACTTCATAGGCCTTCACACGTGGGCTGGTCCCAAAGGCCGTCTGCACACCGTTGGGCGAAATCAGCCGAATGCGGTCTCCAACGCCCACGCCCAACTGCCGTGCAACACCAGATCCGATAGCCAGACCTTCGTCAAAACGATCCCGGTCTCCAAGACTTACCTCGGGCTCAGCGAGGCGCGGGATGGTCGCCAAGTCGCTCGCGGTGATGCCAATAACTTCAACCCCGGCGTTGCGCCCGGAACCCGCCGCCATCACTTGGCCCTTGATCACAGGAGTTGCGCGGATAACGCCGGGAACCGCGGCAAGCTGTGCGGCGATGGCCTCATAGTCCGCTAGGGTCCGCGTTAGTTGTCCGTTTGGCAGGACTTGGCCAACCGATGTCACCTCAACATGGGCGTTAGCCCCGACGATTGTGTCCACGAACTCGAAGCGAAACCCAGCACGCACGGCGAGAGTTGCGATAAGTGCAAACACCGCCAGCGCGATGCCGATCAATGAAATCAGCGTCATAACACTGATCCCACCCTCGGACCTACGTGCACGCAGATAGCGCCAAGCGATCATCCATTCAAAACCCGCAAAAGGCGCGGTTCGCCCTGATGGGGCGTATGCGTTGTTGCTGTAGTCGTTTTGAGAGTTGGGGGACATTGCCGCTAAATCCTGCTCGGGCGTTGCGCGCAACCTGTGCTGCTGCGCCCAAGAGGTCAAGCCTGAGTAAACGATGGCTCATGCCCCATCGGCAAAAGCGCGTTCATACATGCCTCAGTGCGCCACCATATCATCCGCCTCGAAGGCGTCTTTGAACAGAGTATGTCGGGCGCGACCGGCGTTCTTGCTTTGATAGAGGGCCGTGTCTGCATCCGAGAGCATCCGATCAGGATCTGGCTCCGAATAGAGCGACGAAATCGTCGTCCCGATACTTGCGGAAATACGACATTGCTGAGAGCCGAACGGGATAGGCTCCTCCAATCGGGCAATGATACGGGCCGCAATCGTGTCAAGAAGGGTCACATCGGTACAATCGGGAAAGATCAGGACGAATTCATCGCCGCCAACCCGCGCGACCAAATCATTTGCGCGAGTTTCTTCGCGCAAGATCGAAGCCACCTTTAGCAAGACATGATCGCCAGCCGCATGCCCGTGCGTATCATTGACTTGCTTAAAAAAATCCAAGTCCAGATGCATCAAGCCAAACTCTGTCCGACGGCGGCTTTGGGTCATATCGCATAACCGCTGATCCATTGCGCGACGGTTGTGTAACCCTGTCAGAGCATCCGTTTCAGCCTGCATCTGCGCCGCCTCACGCGCTTCGTCTAGACGGGCGTTTAACTTTTTGGATTCACTAAGCGCTGCTGATTTTGCCTCAATCAAAAACAGCATTTCGACTGTTGGATCACAGTGCGAAAAATCACGACTGGTCAACGCATAGTCCGAGACAGCCTCCACCACAGAGTATCCAAGAGACAGGTTTAACAGCAATTGCCCGTCGTCCAATGGATGCAAAAGCCCCCGGAGCCGCGTGTGCGGGGCCGCGCGAAACTGTAATTTCAAAGGCTGGCCAATCACCTGCCGCAAATCTTCGAAGCCGCCATCACAAGCCGGGCGCACACAGGTTAACACATCAAACAGCCGCATCCCGATTAAATCATGCTCCGGCCGAAGCCGCGCCGCCGTAGGGCCCGCGTGTATAATGATGCCTAATTTGTCGATCAAAATATGCATCGGCATCAGGCCATTAAGCGCATCAAACCCCAATGAAACTGTACTTGTCATGCCAAACGCTCCGCCAATGAAAAACTGCGTCCGGCAGCGAATTCAGGCTCTGCAATAAACACCGAAAGTGTTTCCATGATCCTGCCGTCACTGTGCAAATGCGGCCCAGCATCCAAAACAACAAGCGCACCATAATCATCCGCCATCGCCCGCAGCACACCCGATACAAGCGAAATGGCCCCAACCACCTGCCATTGGGTGGTGATCACGTATTGACCTGCGCCTGTGTCTTTCAAACTGATCCTAGGCAAGGTCAGTTCAGGCACAGCCAAACAGGCGCGATCGTGCACTTCATCCAGTGAAAGTATAAAGTCCTCAAAGGTAGGTCCGCCGAAGCGCATTAACCGACGCACCGCTTCCAGATCAGGGTGGGTGACAAGGAACACGCCTATGTCTTCCATCAGAGATGCCCGCGTGCAGCCAACGTAGGTACACGCCGCATCTAGTACCTTATCGGTCATGCTATCGGGATAGGTGAGCATGCTTTCAAAGCCCTGCGGAGGGAGATTTGCCATGCGCGCAATCTCAGCCCACGCATCATTGCCGTGGTTCGATATCAGGAAACCCTGCACCGATTTGTTAATCAGGCCATGCACGTATCTGTCCTCAAGCTGTGGCAGCATAAAAACACGTCCAGTTTAACAAATCGCAAAGGCTCTGCGCTAATAAAAAGCATTAGCGGCTCAGACCTAAATTCATAAAAAAGGCCGCTGCGCATCACACGCAGCGGCCTCTCTTGTCAGCTTTAAATCCTTAAAAGTCCGTCGGCACGCCACCTTCGGCTTTACGCCGCGCCACGAAATCCACCAGCTCGGACCGGATAGCGATGTCCATCGGCGGGGCCTCAAATCCATCGATGATATCGCGTGATATTTTATGCGCCCGCTCTGCGGTCCACACACCACCGGCCAGATCCCAAGCCTCGTAGTTACGCCAGTCGCTCGCAAAGGGTTGATAAAACGCCGTTTGATACCGTTCTTGCGTGTGCTGACAACCGAAGAAGTGCCCATCGGGGCCAACTTCCGCTATGGCCTCAACCGCGATATCGTCAGGTGTTGTCGAGGTGAGCGCCGGGTCAAAATACCGCTGGATGTGCTGAATTACCTCACAATCCATCACGAATTTTTCGGGGCTGGCGATCAGACCGCCCTCAAGCCAACCCGCCGCATGATAGACCATATTTGAGCCCGACTGAACCGCAGCCCAAAGGCTGTTGGACGTCTCCCACATGGCTTGCCCGTCTGGAACGTTGGCCGCGCACACACCCGAAGACCGGATCGGCAGCCCATAAAACCGCCCCATCTGCCCCGTCATCTGCGTCGCCCGCATGTATTCTGGCGTGCCAAAGGCAGGTGCGCCGGATTTCATGTCAACGTTCGAGGTAAACGTCCCGATGGCCACCGGGCAACCAGGGTTAATGTATTGCAGCAGCGCAATTGCCGCGAGGCCTTCGGCAAGGCTCAGCGCGACGGCCCCCGACATGGTCACTGGCGCCATGGCACCCGCTAGCGTGAAGGGCGTTACCACAACACCCTGATTGCGCCGGGCATGGATCATTGCGCCCTCGAGCATCGGAAAATCATGCTTGAGCGGGCTGACAGAGTTGATGTTGGTGTACATGTGCGGCTTGGCGTCGAACTCTTCGCGCGTCAGGCCCCCGGCAATCCGGCACATTTCCATCACGTCTTCAACGCGTTCACGACCCAACGAGTAAGCATGCGGAACTTTGTCCGTCAGCGTGAGCTTGTGGAACAAGCAATCAAGGTGACGTTCGCGTGCGTGCACATCAATCGGCTCAACCGGATAGCCGCCCGCGAAGTGGATGCAGTTAAAATACTGCGTGAGCTTGATAAAATCGACATATGTTGCCATATCGCCCGACCGTTTACCGCGCTTTAGATCCCAAGAATTCGGCGGCGACGACACGTTGCCAAAGGCCATGTGGCGGCCACCGATGACAATCTTTTTGTCGGGATTTCGGGGCGTCACGGTCCATTGCGATGGGGCGCGACCAATCATTTCCATCAGGAAATCTTCGTCCATAAAGACGGTATGACCCTCAACCTTACACCCAGCTTCCTTGAGAATTGCGCAAGCCTCGGGATTTAGAAACCCGATACCAATCTCTTTGAGGATCCGAACAACCCCCTTGTGGATTGCCTGAACACCGTCTTCATTGAGCGGTTCGACAAAGGGATCGGGGTTAAAGGGCTGCTTGAACGGCATCTGTTCGATCACCGCCCCCCCTGCACGATCGGCGTGCCCGCGGCGGCCTCCGGCTCGGCGGCGTTTGGGGGCTTCTGAAACGGTGTCGGTCGTCATTGTGGCTCTCCTTGATGCGCAAACCAGTGTTAACGCGTCAAGCTCGCCGCTTTATGTGTCAAAGGCGACGTTTGCTGTCGTTTTCTTTGGACGACCGCCAATCATTCAGCCAGTCCGGAATCTCCGCCACAGACGGCAGCACCGCATGCGCGAGCGGCGCCAAGGTCGGTGTCCGCGCGATACCCGTCAACACAGCAAGGCACGTCATGCCCGCAGCAGCACCCGCCTCTAGGTCGTGGGTGCTGTCGCCCACCATGATGCACCGATCAGCCGCGACGCCCAGCCGGTTTGCCGCCCCCAAGCATGACCCTGGATCAGGTTTTGGAGTGTACCCACTGTCGTAGCCGACCACAGTTTCGAAATACTTAAGGATGCCGGTCGCCTGCAGATGTGACAACGCCGCGGCCTCGGAATCGTTTGTCACAACACCCAGCTTAGCACCCGCGTGCACAAGCGCCTCAAGCGCGGGCAACAGCCCTTTCACAGGTGCCATCTGCGCGCTGGCCACGGCCGCATCTGTCACGCGCCGCACATGCGCAAGCGGCAGGTCTCCGGACGTGGCCAGCATATCGAACAGCTCTGCTGCGGTACCTGCGATGATGATCGAATCGTCCCGGAATGTCTGCGTCGCAAGGTCGAAGCCACCCGCCTGCGCCATCGCGTGCAAGCGCGCGGTGTCACCGTCGGCCAAACGACGCAAAATCTCTGCTGATGTCGTCGCCCAAGACGCTGTAAAATCGAACAAAGTGCCGTCTTTGTCGAACAGGACAGCATGTCCGCGCAGATCAAGTTTTGATGTTATGTCCAATGTGGAAGATCCCCTCCCGGCAAAGCGGCACGGGCGCGCAAAAGCGTTTCATATGGCAGCGAAGCAGCCTCACAAAAGCCCGTTACCCAAGCATCATCCATCAGGAGAAAATCAAGCACCGCTGCCAAAAATTCGGGCGACGTTGCTTGGGCTTTGATGTCATCCAGTCCGGCCCCAGTGGCCCCTTGAAATATCTCAAGAAGCCCGTCCTGACCCGCGATCCAGCCCAGAGCCCGTGCCGCAATCGTTTCTGCCGCCTCAATTTGCATTTTTTACCCTTTGGAAAGGAAATATTAAGCATTTTATCCCTAACTGTTCAGTTACAGATGCGTAAAGGCGTAAGGCGAAGAAATGACCGGCAAGATCCTAATTGTTGACGACGTTGCGACCAATCGGATCGTGCTCAAGGTAAAGCTGTCAGCAGCGCAGTACCAAACAATCATGGCAGAGGATGGCAACCAAGCGCTGGCTCTTGCGCGGCGCATGCAACCTGACCTCATTTTGATGGATGTCCTTATGCCCGGCCGCTCCGGGCTCGATGTCTGCGCCAAGCTCAAGGCTGACCCGGTCACATCAGGCATCAAAATCATCCTGATAACTGCACTAGACGACAACGATTCCCGGATGGCGGGCCTTGAGGCAGGCGCCGACGATTTCCTATCTCGCCCCGTGGATGAGATTGCACTGCTGGCCCGTGTCCGCAGCCTTTTGCGCGCCCGGGATCAAGAACGCGAACTGCACTTACGTGAGGCGACTTTTGCAGAATTGGGCTTTCCCGAAGAGAGCACGTCCTCAAAGAAAGCCGCATGCGTCATGTTGGTGGCCAATACCCTCGCGGCCAGCAAAGCATGGAAAGAACGGCTCGACGACCGAATGCTCAAGGACATCACTTATGGAACCGGCGACGATGCATTAAGGTTAACTTCCGATGATAACGTGCCTGATGTGTTTGTCATTTCCGTCGACCAGCAGGAACGCAACGGCGGGCTGCGCCTGATGTCTGACCTCCGGTCGCGCGCCACCACACGCCACAGCGCAATCATTATCGTTTTGCCCCACGGCGACAGTGAACGTGCCGCAACGGCCCTAGATCTTGGGGCGAATGACATCAGTTATGAGCCGTTTCTTGCACCCGAACTGGCCGTCCGCATCCGCACCCAGTTGGAACGAAAAACACGCGCCGATCGGCTGCGCGCCACGCTCGATGACGGGCTACGCCTTGCAGTCACGGACAGCCTAACCGGGCTCTACAATCGTCGCTACGGCATGCGCCATCTGGAGCGTGTCGCCCGCCAATGCAAAGAAACCGGAACCGATGCCGCCGCAATCATGATTGATGTGGATCACTTCAAAACCGTGAACGACGCCTTCGGCCACCTGGTTGGCGATCAAATCCTCAAGGAGGTCGCCGCAACCCTCCGCGCCAGTCTACGCGGAGAAGACCTTGTCACCCGGATTGGTGGCGAAGAGTTCCTAGCCATTCTGCCAGAAGCCAGTGTTGAGCAGGCCCGCATCATCGCCGAGCGGTTGCGCAGCGGGATTGAGACATTGCAGCTTCCCAATGGCCACGGCGGACACGTCAGCGTGACGCTCAGCCTTGGGGTAACCATGCTGTCAGGCGCCAACCACAACATTGACGAAATCCTCAAGTCTGTTGACCGCGCGCTTTATACGGCCAAAGCCACAGGTCGAAACAGTGTGATTGTTTCGGCTTAACGTTTATTCGCGACGCCCCGCCCGCCGCTTGGAAAACGCCTCTAACCGATCCGCATAAGCCTGACGTTCCGCAAGGGGTTTGGATGACATATGATCCAACAGGGCCGAATGTGCAGCATCCATCAAATCCCCCCCCAACCGACGCTGGGCCTCAAGCGCCATAGCAAAACCCACCGCATCAAATGGCTCTTGTCTCAGCGCCACAACCATAGCCGCCCGCGCGGCGCGCATCTCACTCCGGCTCTCGCGCAGATGGGCGTGTTCGGCCCTGAGCGCCTGCCGCAACACGCGCTGATCAGCCTCCGGCAAGGCGCGCAACAATGGGGTCGACACCACACCACGATCCGCCCCCCCCGGCCCGCCATGCGGTCCTCCAAAGGCAAATGCCCCGACAGCCGCCCCTAAAACAACCAAATTGAAGCCAAGAGAAACGCTAAGCGCGACCTTCATCCAAGTCGGGGAACGAGCGCCAGATGTGTCAGTTTCCATAGGTCATATCTCCTCAAAGAAGGCTTCATAATCGGGGAAGTCCCCATCCAATGAGGCGGAGGTCAAGCCGACCCCACTCCAAACAGCATCGAGTGCCGGGGGCGATGAAACCCCCAACCACAGCCCCGCCACGGTCGCTGTCGCAAGCCCCGCCGCGACAGGCCATCCGCCCAACTCGCCCCAAGCCCGTTGAAGGCGCGCAAAAAGGCCATTGGCCTGACGCTCACGCGCGAACCCCGCTTGGACCTGAGAGGCTTGCATCAAAATGCGCGCCTCTAAATCGGCAGACAACGGCCTAACATCTTGTTGAGCGGCATTGAAAGCATCCCCAAGGATGTCCTCCTCATGCCCAGCGCCGCGCGGTTTCATCGGGTCTCTAGCCATCACTCAGCTCCTCTCGTCGTGGGGCCAACGCCTGCGTCAAGGCGCGCTTTCCGCGTCCAAGCAAACTCTCGGCGGCCTCCACCGATATCTCCATCACCGTCGCAATATCAGGGTTGGACCAGCCTTCGATGTGCCGCAGCACGACCGCCTGACGTTGCCGGTCTGGCAATGTCGCGAGGGCCGCATCAAGGGCCACAAGCCGTTCAGACGCCTCCAATTTCGCCAAAGCTCCGGGTGCCGGGTCAGCAGGGGACGCGACGGCATCGATGTTAAGCGTCCGCGCACGGCGCAAGCGATCGATGCACAAATTACCCGCAACCTTCAACAACCACGTACCCGGCCGCGCGCTTCCATGTGCGTCCCACTTCGGCGCTTGCCGCCAAAGCCTCAACATCGCTTCTTGCGTCACATCCTCAGCCTCCGCCCGATCCCCATTCAGCATGCGGGTCGCAAATGCCACACACCTAGGGGCCAAACGCTGCGTCAGCAACGCAGCCGCTTGCCCATCCCCACGGGCAAACCGCAGCAAAAGCGCATCATCGCTGAAAGCCTCTGGGTCGGGCACGGCCGCTCCTGAAGAATGGTGTTGAGGCACCCTAGCGAGGCGCGCGGGCCAAAACCAGCCAGCGCGCCGCTTTGCCTAGGTATCGGCTCAGTTATCCGCACGCGATCCATGTTTGCCGCGCTGTTCGAGCATGGTATCAAACTCAGCAGGTGAGAGCCCGCCGGAGCCATCACTGTCAATTCGCGCGAACCGCTTGGCATGCCGCCGCTCGGCACGGGCATCACGGCCGGCTTGCAGCTCATCCTCACTCACAGCGCCATCACTATCGGTATCAAGTCGCTCAATCATCCGCTCTGCGCGGTTAGCGGCGCGCGCATTGCTGGCCGCCACAATCTCTGCCGCCGTCAGCTTGCCATCACCATCGGCATCCATACGCGCAAATCGCGCGGCACCTTGGGCGACCATTTCCTCAGGAGTGATTTCGCCGCTCCCGTCCGCATCCAGTTCCGCGAAACTGGGACGCTCCATCATGCCGCCATGGGGTCCGCGCGCCTGCGCATCCGTGGTAACAACGGATGCCAGCATCAAACCGCCAGTCAAAGCCAATGCGCAGTAACCCAAGAGTGTCGAGCATTTATTCGTGTTTTGCATGGTATGTCCTTCAGGGTTCAGATCATTTTGATGCCCCTTCCACGCATCACCTCCCCAATTCCGTCGCACTCTTTTCAATTTTTTTGCGACACCCCGCCGCACGGCGCAGGTGTCGCGTATTGGCCGGGGTTTGTTTGCGCTAAACGTTGCGCAAGCGAATAGGATATAACCATGACACAATCCGAAGTGGGGCCAACTTTGACCCCCGAACTTGATGCCCCCTTGCGTCCCGTCAAACGATCCATGCTGCGTGGCTGGCGTAAACGCTGCCCGCAATGCGGCGCGGGCGAGCTGATGGAAGGCTATCTCAAGGTCCGCAGCACCTGCACATCTTGTTCCGAAGAACTACACCACCACCGCGCCGACGATGGCCCCCCCTACCTGACGATCCTGATCGTCGCTCACATCATCGGCCCCCTTATGCTCTGGTTTTTTGAGGCATACCGCCCGGAGCCGCTCGTATTTGTTTCGCTGTTCTGCGTGGGGGGCGTTTCAATGTGCCTCTACTTGCTGCCCCGGCTCAAAGGCGTCATTGTCGGCATCCAATGGGCCAACCGCATGCATGGATTTGGCCGCACACAAAGCTGAGGCCACCGATGAACGCCCCTATTCGCGACGCTGCAACCATCATCGTGGTCCGGGATCACGCCACAACCCCTCGCGTTTTGATGGGCCAGCGCGGGGCGAAAGCGGCCTTTATGCCCTCAAAATATGTGTTTCCGGGGGGCGCGGTTGATGCACAGGACGCCTCCGCGCCGCTTGCCACGCCCATCCTCGAAACGGACCAAGCAGCGCTCCGCGATGCAAGTACAACAGCGCCAAATGCGCTTGCGACCGCTGCGGTGCGCGAATTGCTGGAAGAAACCGGCCAGCGCCTCACGGCACCCTATACTGGTACTTGGGCCGGACTAACGGGCGAAGCTCCCCATGCGTCCGCCCTGCAATTCGTGTTTCGCGCGATCACGCCGCCCGGTCGCCCCCGCCGGTTTGATGCACGGTTCTTCATGGTAAACGCCGATGATCTGACCGGGGATCTCGATGACTTTTCCAACGCTGAGGATGAATTAAGCCACCTGCACTGGGTCCCCCTGTCGGAGGCGCGCGCCCTAGACGTGCCCTTTATCACGGAAGTCGTTTTGGCCGAAATCGCCGCCCGCGTCAGAACGCCCGGCCCCAGAAATGTGCCGTTCTTCGACAATTCCGGCGCAACGTCCGTGTTCCGCTACCTTGGGCTTACTGCCGCCTAGTCCAGACCGGCAAAGACGTCCGTTGGCCCAACCGAAACGGTCTTGAGGATGCCGTAAACCGCATCACCGGGTGCGAGGCTCATCTCATCCAGAGACCGTTGCGTGATCCGCGCAAGCAGCCTGTCCGTCCCGCTTTGCAACACGACCAGCGCGCCTGGACCATCGCCGCGGTGCAGGCTCACCACCTTCGCGGGTAGGATATTCAACGCGGACAGCCCTTGTGGTTTCTGCGTCCCAACGATCACGTCTTGCGCCATAACCCGCAGCCGGATCTTTGTGCCCACGGCCCCGGCTGTTCCCGGCACCCACACAAGGCCACCAGACACCTCTAACTCCGTCAAGCCATCGACATGGCGCGCGACGTGCCCTTCAAGCATCGCGCCTGCCATGCGCGGCCCCAAAACAGGCACGGCGTCCGGGTCGCTCAGCACATCTTTCACAGAACCAGAGCGTGCGACCTTGCCGTTTTGTAGCAAGACAAGGGTTGAGCCAAGGCGCGCGACCTCATCCAGCGCATGCGTGATATACAGCATTGGCACGTTCGCATGGTCGCGCAAGCGTTCAAGGTATGGCAGAATGTCGGCCTTTCGCCGCCCATCCAACGCCGCCAACGGCTCATCCAAAATAAGCAGCGATGGTGCGCTCAGCAGGGCACGGCCAAGTGCGACACGCGCAGCTTCTCCACCCGATAGCCCCGCAGGTCGCCGGGTCAAAAGCGGCGCGATATCCAGCAAATCCGCGATCCGCGCTAGATCAGTATCATGCCCCGCCCCATACAAAAGATTGCCCCGTACGGACAAATGCGGAAACAAACGCGACTCCTGAAACACATAGCCAATCCGACGCGTATGAGGTTTCAACCAGAGCCGCTGGGAGGTGTCTGCCAACATCCGCTCACCCAGCTGCACATAGGCTTGATCAGTCTGCAACAACCCACCAACAGCCTTCGCAATCGTCGACTTCCCCGCGCCCGACGGCCCAAACAGCATGGTAATCCCGTCGCCTGCGGTAATGTCGACGTCCAGCGCGAAATCTCCGAACCGATGCGAGAGCTCAATCCTCAGCATCACGCCCGCCCCGCGATACGTGCGGCCACGCGGCGCGACAGCAACTCTGCCAACAAAAGCGCGCCCAATGCGACGCCAACGGCCAAGGCGACAAGCCCCCAAACCGTGGCCTCCCCCCCGGGCACCTGCAAAAAGCTATAGATGGCGGAGGGCACAGTTTGCGTTTCACCGGGGATGTTTGAAACAAAGGTGATGGTCGCGCCGAACTCTCCCATCGCCTTGGCAAATCCGATGACGGCACCGGCCAAAACCCCCGGCGCGATCAAGGGCAAGGTGACCGTTGCGAACACACGGGCCGGGCTTGCACCCAGCGTAGCAGCGGCTTCCTCTAGGCCCGGTTCTACCGCCTCAAGCGCGAGCCAAATCGCCCGAACCGTCAGCGGAAAGCTCATGACAGCAGCCGCCAAAACCGCACCCGTCCAACGGAACGCGAGCACCAATCCGAACGTCTCCTCAAGAAATACGCCTATCGGTGCCGTGCGCCCAAAAGCGATCAGCAATAGGTATCCCGTCACGACCGGCGGCAGCACCAAGGGCAAATGGACCAATCCGTTCAAGATGCCCCGGCCCCAAAAGCGCCCCCGCGCCAGTAGAACCGCAATCCCAAGCGCCACAGGCAGTGACAATAGCGTCGAAAGGCCAGCGACCCGAAGCGACAACCACAACGCGTCCCAACCTTCTGGGGGGAGGTTGATCATTTCGGCGGCTCCTGAAGGCCTGCGGCTCGGAATACGCTTTGCCCCACAGGCGACTGTAAAAAAGCCAAAAATTCCTGTGCCATTGGTCCCGCGGATGCCGTGACTGCTGCTGGATAAACGATGGGTGCGTGCACATCACTTGGGATATCAGACACAATGGCCACGCGGGGTTCCGCCAGCGCGTCTGAGGCATAGACAATGCCCAGAGGTGCCTCGCCTCGTGCCACAAAGGCCATGGCGTTGCGCACATTATCCGCCTGCGCGATCCGCGCGGCCACACCATCCCAAAGCCCGAGGGCAACCAATGCCTCTTGCCCATAAATGCCTGCGGGTACGGCCCGTAAATCACCCATGGCGAGGCGGCCATCGCGGCCCAAGCGCGCTGCAATGGCCTGAGGTGTCAGCGCCAACTCAGCGTCCCCAACCCGCCCAATCACGGTGAGCGTGTTGCCCGCAAGGATCACCGGATCGCTCCCCAGAACGCCTTGCGCATCCAGCCATCTCATCCAATCCGCATGCGCGAGCACCACAACATCCGCCGGTGCGCCCGCCGCCACCTGGCGCGCAACCGCGCCAGAACCCGCGTAAGAGAGCGATACCCTACCCCCGGTCCATTCTGCCGCCGCCGCGTCGAGAGCGGTTTTCAGGCTTGCCGCCGCAAAGACACGCACCGGCTCGGCCGATGCCGTGCCTGCCCAAAGCAAAGAAAGAAAAAGGAGAACCCAACGCATGACGCGACCTTGCCCAACCCGCCACCGGCCCGCAAGGTGCGACGAACCGCTTGAATCAAAATGGAATGGGCGCGCCATCATAAAATTCGAACGTGCCGGTCGTATCCATCGACAAATCCTCAAAGCGCTTCCACAGGCCTAGGGCCGCCGTATCCGCATCAATATCAGCCGCACTGCCGCCCATGTCGGTGCGTACCCAGCCGGGATGATAGATGCCCACGGCAATCCCCTCTGGGCCCAGATCAACCGCAAGATTCCGGCCCAAACTGATCTCTGCGGCTTTGCTCGCGCGGTAGATATATCCACCCCCCGATGCCCGCTCACTCGACCCCATCTGCGAGGAAATAATCGCAATCTTGCCGCCCGCCGCACGGATATTCGGCAAAAGGGCTTGTGCCACAAGGAACGTGCCGGTGACGTTTACCGCAAAGGTCTCGGCCCAAAGCTCTGGCGCGAAGCCGCCATCAATGGATTGTCCCTTATCCAAGTAAACACCCGCGTTCAGCACCAGTAAATCCAACGGTTGCCCTGCCAAATCCGCGGCAAGCGCGCGCACAGATTGCGGGTTCGATTGGTCCAGCGTCAGCCAATTGCCGCCTTGTCCCGAGGGCGTGCGCGCCGTGGCCAATACATCGTGCCCCGCCGCAATCCCTGCCTCACGCAGGGCAGCACCCACGCCGCGATTGGCACCAGTGATCAAAGTACGCATCAGTTTGTCTTTCGCGGGGGGCCAAAGGGAATAGGCGCAATAGGCACGCCCTCTTCAACGAGGGCCTTGGCTTCTTTCAAATTGGCTTGGCCCCAAATCGGCCGCTCAGGTGCGTCGCCCACATGGATAGCCCGTGCCTCTGTGGCAAATGTCTCACCTACGTAGTCGGCGTTTTTCTCCAACTCTGCCCGCATCGCACGCAATGCTTGCTCGGCCGGTGTCGAGGGCGCGGACAAGGGTGCCGCGTCTTCTTTGACGGTGACGCGCGGCGCCATAATCGCTTTGCTCACGTCCGTGCTGCCGCAAACCGCGCAAGACACCATGCCCTTTTCAGACAGGCTGTCATAGGCCCCAGCCGACTGGAACCAACTGTCGAAGCCATGGCCATCGGCACATTTCAAAGCGTATCGGATCATAGAACCCCACTGTGCACATCAGACATTGATAACTCATGAATTGACACTGGATAACAAAGGCAGACGCGCTGCGTCGATTACGCGGGCGGTCGGAAGGCCTTGAGAATACCACGTAATTCCGGCTCCGCAACCAACCCCGCCGCCTTAGATGGCTTCATCCATCGCAACTTGCGCAGGCCAGCCTCAGGGTAAGTTTTCTTGAGCTTTTTGACCCGCACCGGGAACACGGCCACAACCACGGGCACCGACTTGCCACCCAGATCCTTGTGATAGGTGTAGATGCCCGCGCATTGGTCTGAGGTTTTGCCAACGACACCCGCCTCTTCCCACGCCTCAGTGGCCGCGGCCTCCGCGGCGGTGGCGCCATTCATGGGCCAGCCCTTGGGGATGACCCACCGCTTGGAGGTACGCGAGGTGATCATCAACACCTCCAGCTTGCCCATATGCTCACGCCAGCACAGCGCACCAAATTGCGTCCGCAATTCGCGCTTCTTGAGGCCCGACATATCGACGGGTTTTAGGACAATGTGTTTGGCATCTGTCATAATATTTGGGACATAGCATAACTTGGGGGAGTATCAAACCTACACCTAGATGTAGTGCCCCTCATGGCTTGACACAACGACCAAGCTTTCTACCTCAAATTCAAAGGAGAAGCGGTACATGGTTCGTTTGCGTCATTTCATCTACGCCCTGCTGAGCGCGGTTTTATGCGGCCCCGCCGCCGCCTTCACGTTTACCGGGATTGAGGGCGACACTATCGATCTGGACGCCTTTCGCGGACAGCCCGTCTTGGTCGTCAACACCGCCTCGCGCTGCGGCTTCACCCCTCAACTTGAGGCGCTACAAACCCTGCACGAAGAGCTCGGTCCCAAGGGGTTGGTCGTGCTCGCAGTCCCCTCCAACGATTTCAACCAAGAACTCGCAACAGCCAGCCAAGTGCAGGAATTCTGCGAAGTCCAATATGGCCTAACCCTGCCCATGACGGACATTACGCGCATTCGCGGCCCACAGGCACATCCCTTCTATCGCTGGCTCGCAGACCAAGGCGCGGTTCCAAAGTGGAATTTCAACAAGGCCCTGATCGGCCCAGATGGTGACCTGATCAGCTTTCATCCCTCGCGCGTGCGCCCTGACAGCCAGAAGCTGTTGCGCGAAATCAAGGCCCTGATGCCAGAGTGACCCCACCCCTTTTCCTCGGCTCCGAAATTTACCGCGGCTCCAGCTACGGCGGCTGGCATCCTTTGCGCATTCCGCGCGTCTCCACCGCGATGGACCTCAGCCGCGCGATGGGCTGGCTCCCGCGGGAGGTATATCTCACCTCCCCCCGCGCCAAGGCCAAGGCACTGGAAATCTGGCACACACCCGAATACCTCGCCGCCCTCCAACAGGCCGAAACCACAGGCATCGCAACGGATGAGATGAAGGCACGCCACGGGCTCGGCACGCACGCCAACCCCATCTACCCCGAGGTTTGGCGCCGTCCCGCCACCGCGGCCGGCGCCTCGCTTCTGGCAGGTGAGCTGCTCAAAGACGGAGGTACGATCTACCACCCCGGCGGCGGTACTCATCACGGCATGCCCGATCGGGCCAACGGCTTTTGCTACCTCAATGATCCGGTCCTCGCGATCTTGTCGCTCCGCCGCAATGGAGCCCAACGCATCGCCTACCTCGACATCGATGCTCACCACATGGACGGCGTTGAACACGCCTTCGCCGACGACCCTGATATGCTTCTCATCTCAACCCACGAAGAAAAACGCTGGCCCTTCACCGGCGCGCTGGACGATGCGGGCATCGGCCAAACCTACAACCTCCCCCTTGCCCGCAATCTAAACGACAGCGAGATGGCCCATATCCTCGACCATCTTATCCTCCCACTGATCGATCAAATGGCCCCAGACGCCCTCGTCCTACAATGCGGTGCAGACGCCGTAGAAGAGGACCCCCTTTCCCGCTTAACCCTATCAAACAACGCCCACTGGGCCATCATCCACGCCCTAAAGGATGCCGCCCCCCGCGTGCTGGTCCTAGGCGGCGGCGGCTACAACCCGTGGTCCGTGGGTCGGCTTTGGACAGGCGTTTGGGCCACACTCAGCGGCCATGATATCCCAGACCGCCTCCCCCCAAACGCCCAAGACGTCCTACGCGCCCTCACATGGGACAACCATTCCCGCGGAAAATCGCCACCTGAGCACTGGTTCACCACATTGCGCGACGCACCGCGTCCGGGCCCAATCCGCCCAGAAGCCCAAGACCGCGTAGCCCACCTCGCGGCGCGCCCCCGCTTCTTTGGTTCTTAAATATCCAAAGCCCTAACGCCCCCGAATGCGCGGATCCAAAGCATCGCGCAAACCGTCGCCAACGTAGTTTACCGACAACACCGTCAAAGATATCGCAAGGCCGGGCCAAAACACCCGCTCGGGGTATTGCGTTAGGTAATCCACGCCGTCGAACAACAACCGCCCCCACGTCGGAAAATCCGGCGGAAACCCTAGCCCCAAAAACGACAATGCACTTTCGGTGATAATGGCATTTGCAATGCCCAGCGTAGCCGAAACCATGATCGGTGACATCACGTTAGGCAAAATATGGCGTGTGATCATCCGACGCGGCGGCGTCCCGATGGAGCGCGCCGCCAGTACGAACTCTCGCTCCTTCAATGCCAACACATCACCGCGCACAATGCGGGCCGTTTGCATCCATGACGTGATACCAATCGCACTGACCATCAACACAAATATCCCGCCTTCTGGGCCAAAGGCTGCGCTTAGCGGCTCTCGGAACAACAAGACCGTCACCAACAACAGCGGCATCAGCGGCAGCGCGAGGAACAGGTCCGTCAGCCGCATCAACACCCCATCGAGCCGCTTGAAGTAGCCCGCAATCACACCGACGAACGTCCCAATAATTACCGATAGGGCCATCGCCGTTAGCCCCACGCCCATTGACACGCGCCCCCCCGCAATCATCCGCGCAAAAATATCGCGCCCCAACTGGTCGGTCCCAAACGGATGCGCCCAACTCATTCCCTGATTGCGGGAACGGATGTTGGTCTTGGTCGGATCAATGTCCCACAGGAGCGGCCCAAACAGCACCAAAAACACGATCAACAAAAAGAAAAACGCCCCCACTAACGCGCCCTTATGGACCTTAAACTGGTCCCACACATCCCACCAATGATTGCGAGGCGGGCGCGCAGGCACACCCGGGATCGAGGGCTCATTCATAGCGGATCCTCGGATCAAGGATCCCGTACAAAACGTCTGCAAGCAGGTTAAACAGCACAATCAGGACTGCAAAAATGAAGGTCAGCGTTTGCACCATCGGCAGGTCGTTGGCCTGAATGGCAGTGATCAACAACTGCCCAATGCCGTTCACCTTAAACACCTGCTCTGTGATGATCGCACCGCCAAAAATAGCAGGAATGCCCAGCGCAATTACCGTCACGACAGGGATCATCGAATTGCGCAGCACGTGGACCATTACCACCGTCCGCTCTCCCATCCCCTTGGCGCGTGCGGTGCGCACATAGTCCTGCTCCAGATTGTCCAGCATAGACGCCCGCATGAACCTCGAAATCTGGGAGGTAATCTGTAGCGCGAGCACCATCACCGGCATGATCATCTGCTTCAATTGCACCACGAAGCTATCCCAATCGACAACCTTGTGCGTGGTGTCATAAATCGACGGAAACCACCCAAGGTTCACCGCGAAGACCACAATCACCAACACCCCCGAAAAGAACGGCGGCACAGAATAGCCGACCATCGTGATGAACGTCCCCGCTTGGTCAAAGAACGAATACTGGCGATATGCAGAATAGATCCCGACCGGGATCGCGATCGCAATTGCCACCACATAGGCCGTCCCCACCACCCACAGCGTTTGGGGAATACGCTCTGCTACAATGTCGATAACGGGGCTGCGACTTTGCCACGAGATCACGCGCAACTTGCCCTCGGCAAAGGTGGTGCCAAACATCTGATCAAACAGGTTCAGCGGCTCAATCCAGAAAAACTGTACAATCCATTTAAAGAACCGGATGTGCATCGGCTCCCCAAGGCCCAGCGCAAGCCGCATCTGTTGCTTTACGTCATCAGGCACCGTGAGCGGCACGTTCGACATCGGATCGCCCGGTGCCAGTTCTAGCAACAAAAAGATGATAAGCGCCGTGAACAAAAGCGTGGGCACAGCAAAGATCAATCGTCGGATGGTGAATGTCAGCATCTATACAGGCGTCTTTATTCAGGGTCGTTTGGGGCGGCGCAGAACGTATCCGCGCAACCCCTCTCAGGACTTATTCGCCGATGCGATACCAATCGGCGATGTTCCAAATTTCACTGTCCCATACGTTCAGCTTCACACCGCCCAGCGTGTTGGCGTGAGCGGACAAACGCCCCCGGTGCACCAGCGGGATCATCCCACCGTTGCCCACGTACATATCATTCAGCGCGCGGGCGATGGCGGCGCGCGCCTCGGCCCCTGCGGTGGTTTGTAGCTGGGCGTGCACGGCGTCATAGTCCGCCATGCAAAAGCGTGACATGTTCTCACCCTGCCATTGGGTTTCGGGCCGCGGAGCCTTGTCGCACAAACCATTGCCCAAATACGTCTGCGGATCGGTCCCGTTGAACGTGTTGGCGTACATATGAACGTCCGCATAGAACTTTTGCAGGGTATCAGGTGATCCCGCATCCCCCCCAAAGAACACCGAGCTAGATATGTTCCGCAACTCAACGCTCAGGCCGATTTCTTCCCACCACTCCTTGATCAGAGCCTGAAAATCCTGTCGCACCGCGTTGGTTGAGGTCTGGTACAAAATCTCCATCGGTCGGCCTGCGGGCGTTTCACGCACACCGTCGCCATCGGTGTCGACGTAGCCCGCCGCCTCCAGCATGGCTTTGGCACCCTCAAGGTCCTGTGTATCACACGTGAAGGTGGTGGAATTCACGGCCGCCGGTGCCGCGATCCAGTTGCACGTCACGCGCCCGGCTTGTCCGTAGCCAATTTCCACCAACAGCGGCCGGTCAATCGCCATCGACAGCGCAGTATAAACCGCAGGGTCCCGTAAGAACGGATGTGGCGTGTCAGCGGTGGATCGACGCTCACCCAACGCGGGATCAGGATCAGTTTGGTTCAGCATCAGACGCTCGACCAAGGGGCCAAAACCCGCGACCGGGGTGCCGAAGCCACCAGCCTGCATGCCTGCAATTACCTCAGGCGCAAGTTGCAGGTTCCAGCCGTAGTCGAACTCACCGGTTTCCATCACCGCGCGGCCAGCGGCGGCTGCGTCACCGCCCCCCTTAAAGGTCACTGTGGCAAAGGCGGGTTTGCCCGCCTCGCGGTAGTTTTCGTTCGCAGCCAGTGTGATCACGTCGTTGGTCCGGAATTCCGTCACGGTAAAAGGGCCGGTCCCGATGGGATTAAAATTCTGCTCCGTACAGGTAGAGGCCGCCGCCCCCATGCAATCAGCGAATTGAGCAGCCTGTAGGATTGGGCTTTCGACCCCAACAAACGGACCATAGGGAAAGGGCTTGGGCCCATCAAAGGTGACCACAACCGTCAGGTCATCCGGCGCCTCAACCGATTGCACGCCCTCAAACTTGGTTCCATGCGCGCAGCCGCCGTCGGGGTTCATGCAGTATTCAGCCGTGAACTTCACGTCCCGCGCCGTAAACGCAGTGCCATCAGACCACACAATGCCCGGTTGGATTTTCCATGTGATCGTCGTCAAATCTTCGGACACACCGCCGTTTTCAACCGTCGGGATATCAGCGGCCAGCCAAGGCACCATTGTGCCGGTCTCATTATAGCGGGCCAGCGGCTCTAGCATCAGCGAGGCGGCCTCTACGTCCTTGGTGCCCGCAGACAAAAAGGGGTTCAGGATTGAGGGGGCCTGCCAATAAATGAGCGACAGGTTCCCATCGCGGCCACGCTCCCCACTGTGGCCATCCGCCAGTGCCATCGGCACACATAGCAAAGTCGCGGCAGCGCTTTGCAAAGCTGTTCTCATCATAATCGGTCTCCCGTACTGGTTCACAATGCTTTGGTCTTTCCGCCCTTAATTGACGGTCTCATAAATGTGACAGGCCACAAAACGGCCAGGCGTCACCTCTCTAAAAATGGGGGCTTCGGTCTTGCACCGCGCCATTCCCTGCGGGCACCGGGTGCAAAAATTGCAGCCCTTAGGCGAGTTGGCGGGCGATGGCACGTCACCGCGCAAAATAATCCGTGACCGCGGGGTTTGGGCGCGCGCGGGGTCAGGCTCGGGCACCGCTGACAACAGGGCCTGCGTGTAGGGATGCAGTGGATTGTGATACAGCGCCTCACGCGGGGCCAGTTCCACCACCTGCCCTAGGTACATCACCGCCACGCGGTCGGCGATATGGCGCACCATGCTCAGATCGTGGCTGATGAACAGATAGGTCAGGCCCAGTTCGTCCTGCAACGTTTCCAACAGGTTCACTACCTGCGCCTGAATGGACACATCAAGGGCGGCAATCGGCTCATCGCAGACGATAAATTTGGGCTTCAGCGCCAGCGCCCGCGCGATCCCGATCCGCTGGCGTTGCCCCCCGGAAAACGCATGTGGATAGCGGTGCGCGAACTGCCGGTTCAACCCGACCTGATCCATCAACTCATAGATACGGTCCAGCTTTTGCGCCTTGGACCAATCGGTGTGCTCATCCAAGGGCTCACCGATAATGGCGGCGACAGTCATGCGCGGATTGAGGCTGGCCTGTGGGTCCTGAAACACCATCTGCATGGTTGGCCGCATACCCATCAGCGCGGATTGCGGAACATGCCCAATCTCACGTCCGTCAATCGTGATTGAGCCGCCCGTGATATCATACAGACGCAGCACCGCGCGCCCGCAGGTGGACTTGCCACACCCGCTTTCACCCACAAGGCCCAGTGTCTCACCGGCCATAATGTCAAAGCTGACCCCATCCACGGCCTTTACGCTGCCAACTTGCCGCCGAAACAGCCCCGCATAGATCGGAAAGTGCATTTTTAGGTCGCGGACCTGAACCAAGGCAGCACTCATGCGGGGCATCCCCCATAGCTTTGATGACATGCAACATCGTGTCCGCCGCCGATGGCCCGCAGCACAGGATTCTCACGGTCGCACCGCGCGGCCCGGTCCGCACATCGATCCCGAAAGCCGCATGCAAATGGCGCGCTGGTCAAAATCGGAGGCTGGCCCTCGATCACCTCCAACTGAGCCGCACGCGCGCCGGTCACACTGGGCACCGTTTTCAACAACGCGCGGGTGTAGGGATGCTGCGGGTTGCCAAACACCTCCCGCACAGGGGCCTGTTCAACCACTTGGCCGCCGTACATCACCATCACCCGGTCCGCGATACCAGCGATCACGCCCAAGTCATGGGTGATCCAAATGATCGCCATGCCCAGTTGCGCGCGCAAATCTTGGAGCAGTTCTAGGATCTGAGCCTGAATGGTGACATCCAGCGCGGTGGTCGGCTCATCCGCGATCAACACTTTAGGCTCACACGCCAATGCAATCGCAATCATCACGCGCTGGCGCATGCCGCCCGAAAACTGGTGCGGATAGTCGCGCAACCGCGCCGCCGCATCGGGAATGCCCACCAGCTCCAGCAGTTCAATCGACCGCGCACGGGCCGCGCGTTTGGTCATCCCCATGTGGCGGCGCAGTGGCTCTGCCAATTGGTAGCCCACCGTAAACACCGGGTTGAGCGAGGTCATCGGATCTTGGAACACAAAGCCCACCTCGCCCCCGCGCACTTGGCGCATGCGCGCAGGGGATACCGTCAGCAAGTTTTCGCCGTCCAGCAGGACTTGCCCCCGGCACACCTGAGCGGGAGGTGATGGCAACAGCCCAATCAGGGACATCATGGTGACGGATTTTCCCGAGCCGCTCTCGCCCACCACGCCCAGAACCTCTCCGGGGGCGAGACTAAAGCTGACATCGTTGACGGCATGTATTTCGCCGTCGCGCGTGTGAAATACGACCTCAAGGCCCAAAACCTCAAGAACGCGTCGCCCACCCTCGGGCATGTGCCACCCTCCCCCTGAATGGAGACATTGATCATCAAGAAACTTTTGATGATTAACATATCAAAAGATTAACACACTTTGCGCGGCTCGCAATCCACCTTACCGCTAACCCCTCGCCTGAGGTGCCAAATCACTCAGTTGCGCTTGACCTTTGCGGGACCCCGCCACATTTTTCCGCAGCCGCAACACTCGGAGCCACGATGCCAAACTCTTTGACCCCGCGCGAGATTCTCGAAACCCTTGTGGCGTTTCCAACCGTCAGCCGTGACAGCAACCTCGCCCTTGTGGATTGGGTTGAGGGGTATCTGGCCGATTTTGGCGTTACAGCGCATCGGGTCTACGACCCAACAGGGCGCAAGGCCGCGATCTATGCCCATATCGGACCTCAGGTGGAGGGCGGGATCATTTTGTCAGGCCACACCGATGTAGTGCCCGTCGATGGCCAAGAGTGGGACACCGATCCGTTTACTATGACTGAACGCGGTGGTCGTTTGTACGGTCGTGGCACCTGCGACATGAAAGGGTTCAACGCACTGGCCCTCGCGATGGTGCCCTACGCGCTATCGCTTGACCTAAAGCGACCCCTCCAAATCGCGCTCAGCTATGATGAGGAAATCGGCTGCGTCGGCGCACCGCCCATGATTGCGGATATGGTGGACCGCCTCCCCAAAGCCGCCATCGCCCTGATCGGAGAGCCGACAAACATGCAGGTTGTGACCGGCCAAAAGGGCAGCGTCGGCTGGCAGGTCCATGTCCGCGGGCACGAGGTGCATTCGTCGATGATGCACGAAGGTGTCAGTGCAATCCTTGAGGGCGCGCACCTTTTGTCGTGGGTGAATGACACCAATGACCGCATCCGCGCGCAGACGCCATCGATCCTTGCAGCCCCCTTCGACCCGCCCTTTTCCACGGCCCACACCGGCACCATCACCGGCGGCACTGCCCATAACATCACAGCCAAAGACTGCCGCTTTGGTATCGACGTGCGATTGGTGCCGGGCGAAGACGCCGCAAGCTATGAGGCCTCGCTTCGCGCGCGGGTCGCGCAGGTCGAGGCGCGGATGAAAGCCATCCACCCCGATGCCGGCATCACCCTGACCCCGCAGTTCGACGTCCCGCCCCTTGCGCCCGAAAACAACGGACGGGCCGAGCAGATCATGCGCCAAGCCACCGGCGACAATGGCACCCATGCCGTCAGCTACGGCACAGAGGCCGGGCAGTTTCAAAACGCAGGGTATTCCGCCGTGATCTGTGGGCCAGGCGACATCGCACAGGCCCACCAACCCAATGAGTATATCGAGCTCGCGCAATTCAACCGAGGTGAGCAGGTTCTGCGCGCAGTAGTCGACATGTTGACCGTCAGTCCCTAATTATAAAGCCTAGCGCGCGACACACGCGGCCCTGACCCTCGAACAAGAGACCCCCGGATGCCCATCAAAAACCGCTTTGCCGAACTCCTGCCTGAAATCACCGAATGGCGTCAGGATTTCCACCGCAACCCTGAACTGCTGTTTGACACGCACCGCACCGCCGGGATCGTGGCTGACAAGCTGGCGGCATTTGGCTGTGATGAGGTCGTCACCGGCATCGGGCGGACCGGCGTGGTTGGGGTCATCAAGGGCAAGACCGATACAACCGGCAATGTCGTCGGCCTACGCGCGGATATGGACGCGCTCCCGATCCTTGAGGAAACCGGGGTCGACTACGCCTCCACCACGCCGGGCAAAATGCACGCCTGTGGTCACGACGGGCATACCGCCATGCTGCTGGGGGCCGCGAAATACCTGTCGGAGACGCGCAATTTCGACGGCACCGTCGTGGTCATTTTTCAGCCCGCTGAAGAAGGCGGCGGCGGGGGCCGCGAAATGGTCGAGGACGGCATGATGGAGCGCTTCAACATCAAAGAAGTCTACGGCATGCACAATTGGCCCAAACTGCCCATCGGCCAGTTCGCCATTCGCCCCGGCCCGTTCTTCGCTGCCACCGATCAGTTTGAGCTGATCGTTGAGGGACGAGGGGGTCACGCCGCCAAACCAAATGAGGCGATTGATACGACCCTTATCGCGTCGCATATCGTTGTGGCGCTGCAATCCATTGTCTCGCGCAACATCCACCCTGACGGCAACCTTGTGGTCTCCGTGACCTCTTTTGAAACCTCATCCAAGGCGTTCAACGTCCTGCCGCAAACCGTACACATCAAAGGCACGATCCGCAGCATGGGCACCGAGATACGCGCTTTGGGCGAAACCCGCATGCGCGAGATTTCCGCAGGCGTCGCGGCGACCTATGGCGGCACGGTCGAGGTGATCTTTCACCCCGGCTATCCCGCGACCGTCAACAGCCCCGAGCAGACGGAATTCGCAGCCGAAGTCGCGCGGGCCGTATCCGGCGACTGCCAAGACGCCGAGATCACGATGGGTGGTGAGGATTTCTCCTACATGCTCGAAAAACGGCCCGGTGCTTATATCCTGGTAGGCAACGGCGACACCGCAGACGTCCACCACCCCAAGTACAATTTCAGCGATGAGACGATCCCGGCGGGCTGCTCCTACTGGGCTGAGATCGTGGAACGACGGATGCCAGCCGCCTAGGCTTTGGCCACCGTTGCGAGCCGCGCGCCGTAGGCCCGCGCGCTTAGCAAATCGCCCTGCGCCACTGCCCCTTTTGCGGGGGCCGTGGCAGTGGGTCCGAATGAGCCGCCGACCCAGTTTTGCTCAGCCGGAGTGCTGTTTTCCGACTGCGCCGGTAGTTGCCCAAGGCTGACCCACATCATCCCGTGTTGCGCGGCCAATGTCGCAAGATACAGCATCACGGTGCCCTTGTCGCCGTTGGGACTGCCCGCGCAGGTAAAGCCCCCTGCGATCTTGTCCAACCACGCGCGATCCAGCCAGCGCAGGCCACTGTCATCGGCCATCCGTTTGAACTGCCACGCAGGCCCGCCCATATGCGTGGCCGTACCAAAGATGATCGCGTCGGCGGCATCAAGCGCCGTCCAGTCGCTGGCCGGCAGCGTCCCGTCAGCGGCGATTGGGATGCGCTGGACATCAACCCCGGCCACCGTTTCAGCGCCCTCCGCCACCGCTGCCGCGATCAGGGCGGTGTTCCCGGTCTGTGAATAATAGACGATGGCCAGCCGTGTCATTAGTTCCCCCTTAGCGGATGCAGCCTCAACAGCGCATGAAAAAAGGCGGCCCGCAAGCCGCCTTTCATTCCGTGCATTGATCAGATGATCTAGTCGATCATCGGGATCAGCTTGTCGATGGACGCCTTCGCATCACCGTAGAACATCCGCGTGTTGTCCTTAAAGAACAGCGGGTTTTCGATGCCCGAATACCCGGTACCCTGACCACGTTTGGACACGAACACCTGCTTGGCCTTCCAGCATTCCAGAACCGGCATACCGGCGATGGGGCTGTTAGGATCATCCTGCGCGGCAGGGTTCACGATGTCGTTGGAACCGATCACGATGGCAACGTCCGTCTCGGGGAAGTCGTCATTGATCTCATCCATTTCGAGCACGATGTCGTAGGGCACTTTGGCCTCTGCGAGCAGCACGTTCATGTGGCCTGGCAAGCGACCCGCAACGGGATGGATCGCGAAACGGACGTTCTTGCCCTTGGCGCGCAGCTTGCGGGTCAACTCGGCCACGCCTTGCTGGGCCTGAGCCACAGCCATGCCGTAGCCGGGGATGATCACGATGCTATCCGCCTCGTTCAGGGCTGTTGCCACGCCGTCGGCGTCAATCGCAACTTGCTCACCTTCAACGGCCATCTGCTCACCTGCGGGGCCACCAAAGCCGCCCAAGATCACAGACACGAACGACCGGTTCATCGCCTTACACATGATGTACGACAGGATCGCCCCGGAGGAGCCAACCAACGCACCCACGACGATCAGCAGATCGTTGCCAAGCGAGAAGCCAATCGCAGCCGCAGCCCAACCGGAGTAGGAGTTCAGCATCGACACAACCACAGGCATGTCGGCGCCGCCGATACCCATGATCAGGTGATAACCGATGAACAGGCCCAGCAGCGTCAGAACGACCAGCGTCCATGTGCCAGCGCCGCCCAGATACATCGCCGTCAACAGCAGCGAACCACCCGCAGCCGCGATGTTGAGCATGTGACCACCGGGCAGCTTTTTCGCCGCCGAGTCCACTTTGCCCGCCAGTTTGCCATAGGCAATGACCGAGCCCGTGAACGTCACCGCACCGATCCAAACGCCAAGCACCAGCTCAACCCGCAGGATACCGACCTCAACAGCTGTCTTTTTCGCCAGAAGGTTTGCAAATGTGCCGAACTCAGCCGCCACAAGCGCAGGCACCTTTTGTCCGTACTCAAGTGCTGGGAACGGCAGATCAGCCGCCATCATCGCCGCAGCCACCCGGCCCAGCTCGATCTCGGCGTTAAAGCCAACAAACACAGCCGCCAAACCCACGAGCGAGTGCATGATCGCAACCAGCTCGGGCATTTGGGTCATCTGCACTTTGGTCGCAAGCTGGTAGCCAACTGCACCGCCCAAAGCGATCAAGATGATCGACAGCGCCGCAAGGCCCTGACCCGGTCCGGCGATCGTTGCGAAAATCGCGATCCCCATGCCGACAATGCCGTACCACACCGCGCGCTTTGCGCTTTCTTGTCCCGAGAGCCCGCCAAGCGACAGGATAAAGAGGACACCCGCAACCGCGTAGGCTGCAATCGTAAATCCGAAGTCCATTTCCCTCGTCTCCTTAAGATTTCTGGAACATGGCGAGCATGCGCCGTGTCACGAGGAAGCCGCCGAAGATGTTGATCGAAGCCATAAAGACCCCCAACGCGGCGAGTATTGTAATCAGCACGCTGCTCGACCCGATCTGGATCAGCGCCCCCAAGATCACGATCGACGAGATCGCGTTGGTCACCGCCATAAGCGGTGTGTGCAGGCTGTGTGCAACGTTCCAGATCACCTGGAAGCCGATGAACACAGACAGGATGAACACGATAAAGTGCTGCATAAAGCTCGCGGGTGCGATCAGACCGACACCCAGAACCAAGGCCCCACCAACCGCCAACAGGGTCACCTGTTGTTTGGTCTGTGCTTGGAAGTCGGCCATTTCTTGGGCGCGACGCTCCTCTGGGGTCAGCTCTTTGGGCTTTTCTTTCTTTTGCACCGCGATTGCGGCCACTTTTGGTGGCGGCGGTGGGAAGGTAATGTCGCCTTCAAACGTGACGGTCGCGCCACGGATCACATCGTCTTCCATGTTGTGCACGACTTGACCGTCCTTTTCGGGGGTCAGGTCAGTCATCATGTGACGGATGTTGTTGCCATAAAGCGTCGAGGCCTGTGTCGCCATCCGCGATGGGAAGTCGGTGTAGCCAATGATGATCACGCCGTTGTCGGTGACAACACGCTCGTCCATCTTGGTCAGCTCACAGTTGCCGCCCTTTTCAGCCGCAAGGTCCACGATGACGGAGCCAGGCTTCATCATTTCGACCATGTCTTTGGTCCAAAGGATCGGCGCAGCGCGGTTCGGGATCAGCGCGGTGGTGATCACGATGTCCATGTCTGGCGCGATCTCACGGAACTTCTCAAGCTGCTTGGCTTGGAATTCGGGGCTAGAGGGTGGCGCATAGCCACCTGTCTCGGCACCATCGGGCAGTTCGCTATCTTCGAACTCAAGGAAGACGAACTCAGCCCCCATGGATTCGATCTGCTCAGCGACTTCGGGGCGCACGTCAAACGCGTAGGTGATCGCACCAAGGCTGGTCGATGTCCCGATCGCCGCAAGACCCGCAACGCCCGCGCCCACAACCAAAACCTTGGCGGGGGGGACTTTACCGGCGGCTGTCACCTGACCGGTGAAGAAGCGGCCAAAGTTATTGCCTGCCTCGATCACGGCCCGGTAGCCGGCGATGTTGGCCATGGACGACAACGCGTCCATTTTCTGAGCGCGTGAAATCCGCGGAACCATGTCCATCGCGATCACGTTGGCGCCCTTGCTTTTCGCAAGTTCCATCAGCGCCTCGTTGGCGGCTGGATAGAAGAACGAAATCAGCGTCTGACCTTTGGTCAGGCGCTTGGCTTCTGCGTCGCTTGGGGGGCGGACCTTGGCCACCACATCTGCCGCTTTGAACAGCGCCGCGGCGGTTTTGACCACCTCTACGTCTGCTGCTGTGTAAGCCGCATCCGAGAACCCGGCGGCTTCGCCTGCCTTGCTCTCAATGACCACATCATAGCCAAGCTTTTGCAAAGCTTTGGCGCTGTCGGGCGTGATCGCAACGCGCGACTCGCCCTCAAATATCTCTTTCGGTGCCCCGATTTTCACGTTTCCGTCCCCTCATGACAAAGCGCGCACGTCACGCATCTCTGGATTGGTAGACGGGCCTTAACACCACACAGGCAGCCAGTTCAACGGCTTGCCAGACGCGAAATGGACGCTACGGCACTTTGATCAACTCGGTGTTTTTGCGCGAAATGTCCCTAATCCCACAAGATTCCCACAAGGCGTTAGCGCAACCGAGATGGGCGAAATCATATCATTTTAAGGCCTTAGGACCGGGTTATGCATTGAATACATATGTATACCGTTTTGTCATGCACTCCACGCATGGGTGAATCCACTCATTCCACTGCGACACTTTTTCATGTTCTGCCGTGGCTTGTAGGCAACAAAGTTCCAATTGCTGCACCACAGCATACCAATGTATTCCCATAAATGCCTTTGCGGCCTCACTTTTTTGCACTACCTCCAAGGCAACAGCACGAAAGCTATTCCTTTATGTCTCCGCTCCAAGACCACCCCAATCGTTACGCTCTGGCCAATGAACTGCACGCGCGGCCGTTCCCGTCCCTCCGCGCCCCCTGTCAGGCAGCGTACCTTGCCATCAAACAGCCCCGAGAAGCCGCCAACCGGGACCGCGCCGCAGACCGCGCGCACCTCCTGGATCTGTTGGATCGCTACGGCACGTCGCACCCCGCACCCGAGGATACGCACTTTTTCGGACAAATCGGGCGCTATCACCTTAAGTGGGAAAGCCACACAGAGTTCGTGACCTACACCATTTTCGGCGACATCCCCGAAGGCCCCGCCTTTGACGCCAGCGGCTTCAACGTCTTTCCCGAGGATTGGCTGGAAAATGCCCCCGGCGCGCGCATCACGTCCTGCCTGATCCGGGTCGAAGAACGCCCTGATGAGGAAACCGACATCAGCAAACAGTTCGATACGTGGTTTGTGCCCGAAAGCCTCGCGGCCTCCAGTGTGCTGGACGAAAGCGCGGTCATAGCAACCGATTTTCGCATTGATACCAGCGGGCACATGCGGATGGCGGCCTTTGTCAGCCCCGACACCGGGATGCGTCGGATTGGCAGGGTCATCCAGCGCCTGTGTGAGATTGAGACCTATAAATCCATGGCGATGCTGTGCCTACCCAAAGCCCGCCGTTTGGGCGCGCAACTGGGCGACATGGATCAAACGCTGTCCAAGCTGGTTGAGGACATGCGCAACCCGGACGCCCAATCCGTGGATACGCTGGATGGGCTGCTGGAAATCGCGTCAGAGCTGGAAACGATGCTCGCCCGGTCCGCGTTTCGGTTTGGCGCGCGCGGCGCCTATGAGGCGCTGGTCAATCAGCGCATCGCCGTCCTACGCGAAGAACGCTATGGCGGCCGCCAGACATTCGCGGAATTCATGATGCGCCGGTTTGACCCCGCAATGCGCACGTGTGTGTCAGTCGAACGTCGGATGGAGACGATGGCCGAACGCGCCCGCCGTGCAGGTGATCTGCTGGGCACACGGGTGAACGTCGAACGCTCTGAGCAGAACCAAAAACTGCTCGAAAGCATGGATGAACGCGCTGCCCTCCAACTACGCCTGCAAAAAACGGTTGAGGGGTTGTCCGTCGTCGCGATCAGCTATTACGCGCTGAACCTTGTGGGCTATATGCTCTATCCCGTCGCCTCACCCTTTGGGCTAAGCAAGGAATGGGTGTTCGGCTTGGCGGTCGTGCCCGTGGTCATCCTTGTGTGGATGATGGTCGCACGTATCCGCAAATCGATGGAAAGCTAGCCGCCCGTGTGGCTCATGTGGCGGGTCATTTGCCCGTCCGCTTTCTGCCGGGAATAGTCGAAATCATGGCCCTTGGGTTTGCGCTCAATCGCGGCCCGAATGGCGGCCTCTAGGGGCGCATTACTGTCCGGGTCAGCCCGCAGCGGCGCGCGCAGATCGGCCATATCCTCTTGCCCGAGGCACATGTACAACTCACCCGTGCAGGTCAGGCGCACGCGGTTACAGCTTTCGCAAAAGTTGTGGGTCAGCGGCGTGATAAAGCCGATCTTCTGCTGGGTTTCCTCCAGCCGCACATACCGCGCAGGCCCACCCGAACGCTCTGCCAGATCGCTAAGCGTGAACCGCTCCGCGAGGCGCCCGCGCAAATCCTTGAGCGACCAATATTGATCCAACCGATCCTCGTTGCCAAGATCACCCATCGGCATGACCTCGATAAAGGTCAGGTCCATGTCCCGCTCTGCACACCAATCCACGATTGTGTTCAGTTCGTCCTCATTGAACCCCTTCAAGGCCACGGCGTTGATCTTGACCCGAAGGCCCGCCTTTTGCGCGGCATCAATTCCGTTCAACACCTGAGACAGACGTCCCCAGCGCGTAACTTTGGCGAATTTCTCATCATCCAGCGTATCCAGCGACACGTTGATGCGCCGCACCCCCGCCGCGTACAAATCGCCTGCGTATTTCTGCAACTGGCTGCCGTTCGTTGTCAGCGTCAGCTCCTTGAGGGTCCCCGCCTCCAGATGCCGCGACATCTGGTTGAAAAACGTCATGATCCCCTTGCGCACCAACGGCTCACCACCGGTAATCCGCAGCTTTTCAACGCCAAGTCCGATGAACGTCGAACACATGCGGTCCAACTCTTCGAGGGTCAAAAGCTCCTTCTTCGGCAGGAACGTCATGTGTTCAGACATGCAATACACACACCGGAAATCACAGCGATCAGTGACAGAGACGCGCAGATACGAAATCGGGCGCTGGAACGGGTCGATCAGGGGGGCTACGTTGCTCATTGCGAAACTCTATGTGCAGGTTGCAAAGCCTGCAAGAGGTTAACATGCGTCAAAGGGGAGGAAACGGAATGCAGCGCAACTCAAACGTGCGAGGGTCATCAATGGCTGATGCGAGCCGCGCAAACCCGCGCACCATCCAGACGCTGCAATCGTGGGATGCGATGCGCGAGGCATTCGTCTGGAACGTGCCCGATATATTCAACATCGCCGAGGCGTGTTGCGACCGCAGGGCCGCCATTGCGCCCGATCAAATCGCACTGATCGAACACACGCCACAGGGCCGCGTCGAATGGAGCTACCGCGCGCTCAAAGACGCCTCAGACCGGCTCGCTGGGGCTCTTCGCGCCCGCGGGTTTGAGCGTGGCGATCGGCTTGGCATCTTGCTACCGCAATGCGCAGCCACCCTGATCGCGCATTTCGCCACCCACAAGTTGGGCGGCATCTCATTGCCTTTGTTCACTTTATTCGGACCAGATGCACTGGCCTACCGGTTGCGCGATAGCGGGGCTGCGGCCCTAATCACCCATCCCGCCGAGCTTGAAAAACTAGCGGGCCTCGACCTGCCCGCATTGCATATAATCATCACGACAGAACCCGCACCCGGCGCACTGTCCCTTGATGACGCTCTTGAACACGCACCCCTTCCCAGCCCTGTTCAGACCTCTGCCGAAGACCCTGCCGTGATGATCTATACCTCGGGCACGACCGGCGCCCCCAAGGGCGTGCTGCACGCGCACCGATTTTTGATCGGCCACATGCCCAGCGTCGAATGCCACCACGAGGGGTTCCCGCAAGCGGGCGACAAGGGCTGGACGCCCGCCGATTGGGCGTGGATCGGCGGGTTAATGGATATGGCCCTACCCTGCCTGTATCACGGCGTGCCGCTGGTCGCGTTGCGAATGGCAAAGTTCGACGCCGAGCGCGCGTGGACCCTTATCGCAGACGAAGGCATTCGCAACTTGTTCCTGCCCCCCACAGCCCTCAAGCTGATGCGCGCCGCCCCGCGACCAACAGGCCTGAACATCCGCACCATCGGCTCAGGCGGTGAGGCGCTTGGCCCGGACCTTCTCGAATGGTCCAAACGCGAATTGGGTGTCGCGATCAACGAATTCTACGGTCAGACGGAATGCAACCTCGTGCTCGCCTCCTGCGCGGGAACGATGCCGCAAAAGCCCGGCTCTATGGGGCGAGCGGTTCCGGGGTTCGACGTTTCAATCCGCGGGCCCGAGGGCGCGCTGCCGAGCGGCGCAGTGGGTGAGATTTGCGTCCGCACACCAAACCCCTGCCAATTCCTGAACTACTGGAACCTGCCCGAAAAAACCGCCCAAAAGGTGCGCGATGGATGGCTATACACTGGCGATCTCGGCGTCATGGACGACGATGGCTACGTGACCTTTGCCGCGCGCGATGATGACGTAATCACCTCATCGGGCTACCGCATCGGCCCGTCCGAGATTGAGACTTGCTTATCCGCACACCCCGACGTCACGATGGCCGCCGTGGTTGGCCTGCCCGACCCGGCCCGCACCGAGGCTGTAACGGCGTTCATCACCTGCCCCACCGACGCACGAGACATCGAGGCCACCCTCATCGCTCACGTAAAGTCCCGACTTTCACCGCACCTAGCACCGCGGCGGATCATCGTCCTAGACGCCCTACCAATGACCGCGACCGGCAAAATCCAACGCCGCGTCCTGCGCGACCACTACGCCACGCTCTATACCGATTAACCTTTCTGCACCTGCAACATGGCGCTGGACGGCGCAGGGCGAAGCGGACTAGCCTCAATATGAATGCGTCTCACCCCAAAAGTGACCACGCTCTTTTCTGCCTAAGGGCCAAGAACGACTGAGGATTTTTCATGCAGGGCATACTTGCGGACGCCGTTATCTATCTGCTTGCGGCCGTGATCGCGGTGCCGATTTGCGTTCGGTTTGGGCTGGGGTCCGTGCTGGGCTATCTCCTGGCCGGGATCATCATTGGCCCGGTTCTGGGCATTGTCGGCGCCGAAACCCAAGACCTGCAACACATCGCGGAATTCGGCGTCGTGATGATGCTATTCCTCATCGGGCTAGAGCTTGATCCGCGGGCCCTATGGGGGATGCGCGCGCGGCTTGCGGGCCTTGGCGGGCTACAGATATCGATCACGATGGGCGTCGTCACGGCGGCCGCCATGGCCCTTGATCTGGAATGGAGCGTCGCCTTGTCGATCGGGATGATCTTCGCCCTGTCATCCACCGCTATCGTCCTGCAAACGTTCACAGAAAAAGGGTTGATGCGGACAACCGGGGGCCGCTCCAGCTTTACGGTTTTGCTGGCACAAGACATCGCGGTCATCCCAATGCTGGCCTTTATTCCTCTGCTCGCCTTGCCCGGCTTGCACAACGCGGCCAGCGGTGATCACGGCGGCGGCCACGGTGACGAAGGCCCGGTGATGCACCTGATCGACAGCTTGCCCGCATGGGGTGTGACACTTGTCACAATCGGGGCCGTGGTCGCTGTTGTGCTGGGCGGCCACTACCTGACGCGCCCGATCTTTCGGTTCATCCACATGGCCAAGTTGCGCGAAATGTACACGGCGGTCTCGCTCTTGTTCGTCGTCGGGGTCGCGGCCCTGATGCTGACGGTCGGGCTATCGCCTGCGCTGGGTACGTTCCTTGCGGGCGTCGTCCTCGCGAACTCCGAATTCCGCCATGAGCTAGAGGCCGATATTGAACCGTTCAAGGGCCTCCTGCTGGGCCTGTTCTTCATCACGGTCGGTGCGGGCATCAACTTTGCTGTCTTTATGTCGGCACCCGTGACAATCATTGGCCTCACATTCGGGCTGATCACGGTCAAGGGGTTGATCCTTTATGGCTTGGCCATGGCCGCGCGCTTGCCCCGCAAAGACAGGCTACTCTTCGCACTGTCACTGGCCCAAGCCGGGGAATTCGGTTTCGTGCTCACCTCATTTTCAGTGCAGCAAAACGCGGTCCCCGCAGAACTGGGCCAAGCCCTCCTGCTGGTGATCGCGTTTTCCATGCTGCTCACGCCCGTCCTGTTCATCGTCTACGAACACGTCTCAAAAAGCCTTGTGGACCCAACACCCACCACGCCTCACGACGACATTGATGAAAAACAGCCCGTGATCATCGCGGGCATTGGGCGGTTTGGTCAGGTTGTGAACCGTATGATGCAGATGGCGCAGGTGCGCACCGTGGTGTTGGACAATGACCTATCGACCATCCAGTTGATGCGCCGTTTTGGGGTCAAAGGGTTCTTTGGAGACCCCACGCGCCCAGAGCTGTTGCACGCCGCTGGATTTGAGCAGGCAAAGGTTTTGGTCGTTGCGATGGATGACCCGAAAGAGGCGATCAAACTGGTGGAATATGCCCGCCGCGAACGCCCGGATCTGCACATCGTCGCCCGCGCCTATGACCGCGTGCACACATATGCTCTCTACCGCGCGGGTGCCGATGACATCGTCCGAGAGATGTTCGATAGCTCCCTCCGGGCAGGTCGCTACGTGTTAGAAAACATGGGCTACACGGAATATGAGGCGAATGAAGCCGAACAGGCGTTCTTTAAGCACGACCGCCACGCGCTGCTGGAACTGGCAAAGCTTTGGAACCCCGACCTACCACTGGCCGAAAATGACGCCTACGTGGCCCGCGCGCGCGATCTGAACAAAGACCTAGAAACCGCACTCCTGCGGCACGAAACCGGTGAGGATATCACCGACGCCGAGGATGCGCCTGACGCTGCGCCGTCTCAACCGGGATCGGGATGAGCGCCTCAGCCTGAGGCCGCCCACCGTCCCTGCGATCATCCCGACCAAGGGACATGATCGCGCGGCCCATCTGAACCGAGCCGAAGGTGATCACGAACAACATCGTCATCACCGCAAGCGCGATAAACCCTTCGCTGGTGTTCAAAACCAGATGCCGCAGACCCACGACATCAAACGCCAACAGCAGACCGACAAAAGCCACCCCAGCAACAGCCCCAATGGCCGCGTGTTTTAGAAGAAATCGAATATGGTTTGGCATGCGCAGTCTCCGTTCTTGGGGGCGTCACCGCGATGATACACGTAAACGCTCCTTGAATGGTTAACTGTGCGTGATTTTCGCCAAAACAACTCGTTTAGGGCGAAAATACCGGCGTTCGCTTAAGAAAACGCCTCTGGCCGGGCTTCGCGGGCCATGTGATCCAGCACCGCGTTCACGAACTTAGGCTCTTTGCCTTCGGGGAAAAACGCGCGCGCAACGTCGACGAATTCAACGATCACGACCTTGGGCGGTGTTTTTGCCCCGATCAGTTCCGCACCCGCAGCCCGGAACAAGGCCCGCAGCGTGGGGTCAATCCGGTCAATCGGCCACTTGGCCACCAACGCACGGTCGGTCATTTGGTCGATCTTGGCCTGACGCTCAACCGCGCCCTCCAACAGGTCACGGAACGTGTCCAAATCGCCATCGGCCATTTCACCGATGTCGTAGTCGGCCCCAAACCGGTGATCTTCAAACTCCACGCGGACCTTGTCCACGGTCTGCCCTGCGGCTTCCATTTGGAATAGCGCCTGAACGGCAAAAAGGCGCGCGGCAGATTTCATCTGCTTTTTCAGCGCCCGGGTATCTGAAGAAGTCGTCATGGAGTTGTTGGCCCTTTGGTCGTTTCCGCCATCAAGACGGTGCCTGCAGGCTTGAAGCCCACACCAGAGGGCGGTTTAGCGAATTTCCGTGTCAGCGCAACCAAATGCAGCGCCGCGGCAGCCGCACCGCCACCTTTATTTTGATCCTTAGGATCTGCACGGACCTCGGCCTGTTTGCGGTTCTCAACGGTGAGGATACCATTGCCGATACAAGCCCCCGAAAGCCCCAGCATCGTGATCCCGCGCGAGCTGTCATTGCAGACGGTATCGTAGTGCGTTGTCTCACCCCGGATGACACAGCCCAAGCCAACGTAGCCGTCGAAATTCGACTGCCGATGGGCAATACCAATCGCTGTGGGAACCTCTAGCGCGCCGGGCACTTCAACCACCTCATAACTTGCGCCTGCGGCTTCTAGCTCCGCAGTCGCGCCCGCCAACAGGTTGTCAGCGATGTCTTTGTAATACGGCGCAACCACGACCAAAACCTTAACAGGCGCATCAAAGGTTGGGCGGGGTGGGGAATAATGCTGCTCAGCGCTGGCCATGGTCTACTCCTGCGGGATGGGGTGGGTGCCGGTGATGGCCAAGCCGTACGCCTCAAGGCCGACAACCTTGGGCGCGCCCGAGTTGGTCACAAGGATCATCTGCGAGATCCCAAGTGCGGCAAGGATCTGCGCGCCGAGCCCGTATTGCCGCAATTTCTGCGGCGAGGCTTTGCCCTCAGTGTCCAGCTTCATCGCCGTATCGCGCAACAGCACGACAACGCCGCGATCCGCGTCCGCAATCACGTCCATAGCGCGCGAAAGGTCGCTCTCACCGATGCCCAAAACGTCCTCAACCGGGTTGAGCGCGTGCATGCGCACCAAAACCGGCTCCGGCGTGGAAATGTCGCCTTTTGTCAAGACAACGTGCTCTGCCCCCTCAGTTTCATCGGTAAATATCCGCAAAAGCCAATCGCCCCCATGGGCAGATGTGACCGGACGGGACGCCGTTTGGTTCACCAGATTGTCGTGCCGCCGCCGATACGAGATAAGATCACTGATCGTCCCGATCTTGAGGCCGTGGCGCTGCGCGAAGGAAATCAGGTCGGGCAAACGGGCCATAGACCCGTCCTCTTTCATGATCTCACAGATCACGCCCGATGGGTTCAGCCCCGCCAAACGCGAGATATCTGTCGCGGCCTCAGTGTGGCCCGCGCGGACCAACACACCACCGTCGCGCGCGCGCAAGGGAAACACGTGGCCCGGCGTCGCGATGTCCGCCGCAGTTTTGCCCGCGTCAATCGCCACAGCCACCGTGCGCGCCCGATCATGGGCGGAGATACCGGTCGTCACGCCCTCACGCGCCTCAATCGACACGGTAAACGCGGTCTCATGACGGCTAGAGTTTTGCGTGGCCATCAACGGCAGGCCCAGCGCGTCGATCCGCTCGGTGGGTAGCGTCAAACAAATCAGGCCACGCCCATGGGTCGCCATAAAGTTGATCGCATCCGGCGTCGCCATCTGCGCAGGGATCACCAGATCGCCTTCGTTTTCACGGTCCTCATGGTCCACAAGGATAAACATACGACCGTTGCGCGCGTCTTCGATGATCTCCTCAATGGGGGAAATCACATCGGAATTTGCGGCTTCAACGGGGCCGGGTGCCTCAAAGGGCAATGGATCTGACATGGGTCTCTCCTGATATCGTTGCGCAAGCACATACCCTGCCCGCGCCCGCGTGACCAGCCGTGCCGCGACGGCTGTTGGGAAAAGTGAGCAGATACGCCCCCACCAAAGGGGCGCGCGAACCTACGCCCAGTCCTGCAGACGGGCGACGTAACGGGCGAGCGTGTCGATCTCAAGGTTAACCTTGTCGCCCACCTTGGCCGCGCCCCATGTGGTCACGGTTTTGGTGTGTGGGATCAAGTTCACCCCGAAATGCGTGCGCCCAACCTCATTCACGGTCAGCGAGGTCCCATCAAGCGCAACAGACCCCTTGGGCGCGATGAACCGCGCCAGCGCTTCAGGCACCTCAAAGGTGTAGCGGGTGCTGTCACCCTCATCCTGCATGGCCGTGATATGCGCGACACCGTCCACATGACCCGACACAATGTGCCCGCCCAGTTCGTCACCGACCTTCAGCGCGCGTTCAAGGTTCACGCCGCGCCCCTCAGCCCAATCGGAAATCGCAGTCTTGGAGACACTTTCCGCCGAAATATCCACATCAAACCACGCGCCTTGATCATCGCGCCCCCGGTCCACAACCGTCAGGCAGCACCCATCACAGGCAATCGAGGCCCCAAGGTCGATCCCCTCAGGGTCGTAGGCCGTGCCAATCCGCGCCCGCAGATCGCCGCGCCGCTCTAGCGTGCGGATCGTTCCAACATCGGTGATGATACCTGTGAACATAAAGGCCTCCTGTTGCTCACCGCGAGGTAGCCCTAACCACCTGCCAAGACAAGCCTGCGGGCACATTGCGCCACCGCCAAACGCGCGCGCCCTGCCCGAAACCTTGTGAAATAAATGCCACACTCGGCGAAATTTCGTCTACGCAACGCGCAAAGCCCCATGAAAAACTAGAAATACACGCCCACACGGGGTACGCCTTTCCAAAATATAAAACTGAGGCACTTCGGCAGCTAGGAGCCCATTCTTTTGATTACCACGGCACCCCGGGGGGCGAAGATTATCGTCCTGGTGTTGATTGCGTCTTTGGTGGCGGCCTGCGGGTTGCCACGCGGTGGGCCAAGCAAACGCCAAATCTTTTCAGGTTCTGTCCTCGAACAGGGGGATGCGTTCATCGTATCCGTCAATGACCGCGTCACGCGGGCCACGGGCATCGTGCCCGCACTAGGCTTTTCGGAGGAACTGATCAATGCAGCCCCCGTTGGCGCGGACACGATCCGCCCCGGCGACACGCTGGGCCTGACGATCTACGAAAACGTTGAGGACGGCTTGCTCGCGAGTGCGGGTCAGAACGCCTCTGTCATCAATGAGGTCCAAGTGGACGGCGCGGGCTTTATCTTTGTGCCCTACGCTGGGCGCATCCGGGCGGCGGGCAATTCCCCCAACCGCCTGCGCGAAATCATCACCGAACGGCTGGATGCGCAAACCCCCGACCCTCAAGTCGTCGTGCGTCGCCTCGCGGGCGATGGTGCCACGGTCAGCGTGCTGGGCAACGTCGGCGCGCAAGGGGTCTATCCAATCGAACGCTCGAACCGGATGCTGACCTCGATGCTGGCCACAGCGGGCGGCGTCAGCGCGGTGCCCGAGATTGCACAAGTCACGCTTGTGCGCGGCAATGCGACGGAAAAAGTCTGGCTGCTGGATCTCTACAAACAACCGCGCCTCGACATTGCCCTGCGCAATGATGACCGCATTCTGGTCGAAGAGGACAGCCGCTCCTTCACGGCCCTTGGCGCAACCGGCGCGCAAAGCCGCCTCGCCTTTGAAAGCCAAACGCTTTCGGCGATTGAGGCCATCGCACAGGTCGGCGGGTTGAACAGCAGTCTGGCCGACCCCACCGGCGTGTTCGTTTTCCGCAATGAGCCAGAGTTCATCGCCCGTCAGGTGCTGGACCGCGATGATCTGATCGGCACCCAGCGCTTTGCCTATGTGCTCGACCTGACAGAGCCGAACGGCGTGTTCATCGCCCGTGATTTTGTCGTGCGGGATGGCGATACCGTCTATGTGACCGAGGCCCCGTTCGTGACCTGGAGCAAGACAATCTCCTCGCTCACAGGGTCGCTTGGCAATGTCGGCGCGGTCAGCCAGCTGGTCGAAGGCGGCTAAGCGCCCCTTGGGACCACGACCAGACATGTCATCTTCTACCGCGTCCGAGGGTTCCCTTCGGGCGCGTTTCTATAACACCCGCTTTGCGACCGACCGCCGGGTGCGGCGGATCCTGCAATTGGCCGGGATTGATCTGGTCTTTGGCCCGACCGCACGGGGCGGCGACACGGTGGCCGCTTACGGGCATGGCCCACACACCCAGCGGGCCGAGGCCGCAGCCGCCCGCCACACCCTGCCGATCACCCGCGTGGACGATGGTTTTTTGTGCGGCCTGCATCCCACAGATCACGGCACGCCGCCCATCGGACTGTGCGTCGATCATCGCGGCAGCCACTATGACGCGCGCCGCCCAACGGACCTCGAAAACCTGCTGGCGCGGCACCCGTTCGACGACGCCCCCCTACTGGCCCGCGCCAACAACGCGATGGACAGGATGCGCCGCGCGCATATCACCAAGTTCGCCGCAGTGGACCCCGCGTTAGAGCCGCCAAAACCCGGCTACGTGTTGGTCATCGACCAGCCCCGTGATGACCAGGCCATCACCTTTGGCAACGCCTCAGCCGCCACTTTTCGGGAGATGTTGGTCTTTGCCCAGACCGAGCACCCCCACACCCGGATCATCATCAAATCCCACCCCAAAGCGCACGCAGGCACCGGCCATTTCACCGACGCCGATACGAACCGCAACATCACGCTTGAGGACCGCGCCCTTTCGCCTTGGGCCCTGCTGGACGGGGCGATCGCGGTCTACACCGTGTCGAGCCACATGGGCTTTGAGGCGATCCTTGCGGGCCACAAACCGCAGGTGTTTGGCCAACCGTTCTATGCGGGCTGGGGCCTGACGGCGGACCGCAACCCGATTGATCGCCGCCGCCGCACCCTGACCAGGGCGCAGCTGTTTGCGGGCGCAATGCTAATATACCCCAAGTGGTACAGCCCCTTTACCGACACACTGTGTGAGCTAGAGGATATCCTCGAAACCCTAGAGGCGCAGGCCCGCGCGTGGCGCGAGGACCAGCAGGGGTACATCGGCACCGGCATGCGATTTTGGAAACGCGCCGCCTTTCAGGAGATGTTTGGCCACCCCACGCGGATGACATTCACGGAGACCCTGCGCGCACCGGACCGCCCCGTGCTGGTCTGGAGCCGCGCGATCACCCCGGAACTGCGCGCCACCTGTGCCAATCACGACCAACCGCTGATCCAAGTGGAGGACGGCTTTCTCCGCTCGCGCGGGTTGGGGGCTGCGATGACGCCGCCGCTCAGCCTCGTGCTGGACCACGCGGGCATCTATTACGACCCGCGCAGCCCTTCGGACCTTGAAGGGCTGATCACCCAATCCGCAAGCCTAAGCGCAGCCGATCAGGTGCGTGCCAAACGCTTGGTGGGTGCGCTCCTGAAGCTTGGGGTGACGAAATATAACCTCACCGGGCGCGCCGCCGCCCCCACCCCGCCCAAAGGCGCGCGGGTGATCCTCGTACCGGGGCAAGTGGCGGATGATGCCTCCATCCTGACGGGCACGGACCGCGTCGCGGATAACGCCGCCCTTTTGGCCTATGCTCGGCGCGAAAACCCCGATGCATGGATCATATACAAACCCCATCCGGACGTGGAAACCGGCCTGCGCAACGGTCAAATCCCCGCGACTGAGGCCGATTTCATCGCAAGCGAGGCAGACCCCCTCGCGCTGTTGAAAATCGCGGATGAGGTGTGGACCATGACCTCAACCCTCGGGTTTGAGGCCCTGTTGCGCGGCGTGCCTGTCACGACCCTTGGGGCGCCGTTCTATGCGGGCTGGGGGCTGACCCGCGACTTGGGCACCATCCCCGCGCGCCGCCAAGCCCGCCCGACCCTGCTGCAATTCGTACACGCCACCTTGATCGCCTATCCGCGCTATTACGACGCCGAAACGGGGCTGGCCTGCCCGCCCGAGATCGCGGTGATGCGGCTCGCGCAGGGCGGCAAAATCCGCAGCGGATATGCCGCCCGCGCGGGCGTCAAGCTCAAGAGCGTTCTGGCCTCAATTCCGCGCCCAAGCCGCTAAGCCGCAGAGGCCCGCGCGTTCAGTGCCAAGTCCTTGGCCAAGGCAAAGGCCCCCTTCACGCGGTCACCCTCAGACGGCCAATCCTGTTGCACCACGATCTTGGTATCCTTGATCTTGGCGCGGCCATTTTGCCCGTGAACAAACGCCACCAACCCTGCGGGATTGGCGTATTTGTTGTTATAAAACTCAATCGTCGCGCCCTTGGCCCCGACGTTCAGCTTGGCAATACCCGCTTTCTTGCACATCGCCTTGATCCGCACGATCCGCGTCAGCAACGTGACCTCCCGCGGGAGGGGACCGAACCGGTCAATCAACTCAGCCGCAAAGCCCTCCAACTCGACCTTGCTCGCCAGCGTTGAGAGCCTGCGATACAAGCCCAGCCGCACGTCCAGATCGGGCACGTAATCCTCGGGGATCAGGACCGGCACCCCAAGGTTAATCTGCGGCGCCCATTGGTCATCCGTCTCAACCAAGCCCGCCTCACCGGCCTTCAGCTTGGCAATCGTTTCCTCCAGCATGGATTGGTACAATTCATGGCCAACCTCACGCATGTGGCCTGATTGTTCCTCACCGATGATGTTGCCAGAGCCGCGAATATCAAGATCCTGCGAGGCGATGTTAAAACCCGCACCCAGCGCATCAAGAGAGCCCAAAACCTTGAGCCGCTTTTGCGCCGTGGGCGTTAGTTTCGTGCGCGGTTTCGTCGTCAGATAGGCATAGGCACGCGTCTTGGACCGCCCCACCCGGCCGCGAATTTGATAGAGCTGGCTCAGACCAAACATATCCGCGCGGTGGATGATCATCGTGTTGGCCGTCGGAATATCAATACCCGATTCCACAATCGTCGTGGCCAAAAGGACGTCATACTTGCCGTCGTAAAACGCGTTCATCCGGTCATCCAGATCGCCTGCCGCCAATTGGCCGTGGGCCAGCGCATAGGTCACCTCTGGCACCTGATTGCGCAGGAATTCCTCCATCTCGGACAGGTCCGAAATGCGTGGCACAACCACGAAACTCTGCCCGCCGCGATAGTGTTCGCGCAACAGCGCCTCACGCAGGGTCACAGTGTCAAACGCGCTGACGTAGGTGCGGATCGCAAGACGGTCCACCGGCGGCGTGCCAATTACGCTCAGGTCCCGCACCCCAGACAGCGACATTTGCAGCGTGCGCGGGATCGGCGTGGCCGACAGCGTCAGAACATGCACATCCGAACGCATCTCTTTGAGCCGCTCTTTGTGGGTGACGCCGAAATGCTGTTCCTCATCAATGACCAACAGGCCAAGGTCCTGAAACTTGACCGTTTTGGCCAAAAGCGCATGGGTGCCGATGGCAATATCCACGGACCCGTCCGCAATGCCCGCGCGGGTCGCCGCGGCCTCTTTGTTGGTCACAAAGCGGGACAATTGCCGGACTGTCAGGGCCGAGCCACGGAACCGTTCCGCAAAGCTCGCGGCATGTTGGCGCGCAAGCAGCGTCGTAGGCGCGATCACGGCCACCTGTTTGCCCGAAGAGGCTGCCACAAAGGCTGCGCGCATCGCGACCTCGGTCTTGCCAAAGCCCACATCCCCCACGACCAGCCGGTCCATCGGTCGACCAGAGCCGAGGTCGGACACGACGTCATCAATCGCGGACATCTGATCGTCGGTTTCGGTGTAGGGGAAACGCGCGGCAAAAGTTTCGTACATATCGTGCGGGGCGATCAACGCGGGCGCACGGCGCAGCGCGCGCTCGGCTGCGATCCGCATCAGCCGTTCGGCCACCTGACGGATGCGTTCCTTCAGCTTGGCCTTGCGCGCCTGCCACGCCCCGCCGCCCAGCTTGTCGAGCATCCCCTCCGACTGACCATAACGGCTCAGAAGTTCGATATTCTCAACCGGCAGGAACAGCCGATCTCCGCCAGCGTACTCCAGTGTGAGGCATTCGTGGGGGGCGCCCGCCGCTGTGACGGTCTCTAGCCCTAGGTATCGACCCACGCCGTGATCCACATGGACCACCAGATCTTGTGGCGATAGGCTTTGCGCCTCGGTCAGGTAATTCTCAGCCCGACGCTTTTTCTTGGGACCGCGCACCAAACGCTCCCCCAAGACGTCTTGTTCGGAAATCACAACGATGTCCGAAGCCTCAAATCCCTCATCTAACGGCCAAATCGTCAGACCGACCTCGCCTTTCGCCACCTCAGAGCGGTTCTTGATCAGCTTGACGTCCGTCAATTCCTCATCAAGCAACAAGCCTTGCAAACGCTCCCGCGCGCCGCCCGAATAGCTGGCGATCACCACGGCCTTGTCGGCGCGCACGGCCTGCACGTGGGACTTGAGCGCGGTGAACAGGCTCAGCTCAGCCTGCTGCCGCTCGGGCGCAAAATTGCGGCCCTGACGCCCGCCCAGATCAATCACACCCGGCCCGGTGGGCTGGGAAAATGTGCTCATGTTCACGACGCGGCGGGGGGCCAGCGCGGCACCCCATGCGGCGTCATCCAGATACAGCAAATCGGGGGGGCACGGCTTATAAACGGTGTCCACGCGCCCCTTTGCTGTCATCGCCTCGTGGCGGTTGTCGTACATGTCGGTCAGGCTGGTCCAACGGTCCGCGCGCAACGCGTCGGCGTCGGGGTCCACCACGACCGAAGCCGTTGGCATGTAGTCAAACAGCGTTTCCAGTGTTTCATGGAAAAACGGCAACCAGTGTTCGATCCCGGCGTGTTTGCGGCCCGCGCTGACGGCCTCATACAGCGGATCGTCCGTGCCCGCGGCCCCGAACTCAATGCGGTAGGTCTGCCGAAAGCGGGTGATCGCGGGGCCATCAAGGATGACCTCGGACACCGGGGCCAACTCAATCCCCTTGAGCTGTTCGGTCGTGCGCTGGCTCTGCGGATCAAAGCGGCGCAACCCGTCGAGCGTGTCACCAAACAGGTCCAGCCGAACCGGCGCGGGCTCACCCGCGGGCCAAATGTCGATGATGCCGCCCCGGAACGCGTAATCGCCCGGCTCCATCACGGTTGAGGTCTGGGAAAACCCGTTGCGCACAAGATAATCGCGCAGGGCCTTTTCATCCAACCGTTGGTTGAGGCGCGCGGCAAAGCCCGCCCCGCGCAAAACCTCACGCGCGGGCACCCGTTGGGTCGCGGCGTTCAGCGTAGACAGCACGATCACCTTTTCCGAAAACCCGTGCGCAAGCAGGGTCAGCGTGGCCATCCGCTCGGCGCTGATCTCGGGGTTGGGCGAGACGCGGTCGTAGGGCAGACAATCCCACCCCGGAAGGCGCAACACCGGCACCTTGGGCGCGAAAAAGCGCAGGGCGGCGGCCATCGCCTCCATCCGTTTGTCGTCGCGGGCAAGGTGCAGGACCATGCCGTTTTCCAGCTCGCGCAGCAAAACGCTCGCGTCAAAACCTTCGGGAGCGCCAGAGGCGGTGATGTGATTGGAAGAAGCCATGGCCGTGGGAGGTAACGGGATAAGCGCCGCTGTCAACCGCCCAGCACGTTCGCGCTCATGTTTACGTACATGCCCCACATGGACGTGGCAAAGATCGACACGACCCCAACCAACTGCACTTTGATCCGGTGCCAGCGAAGATGTTCCAGCAGCGCGCCCACCTCCATGCCGGGAATGGCCCGGGCTGAATGCAGCGACAGCCCCCAAACGATCGACATCGGAAAGCCCAGCAAGAACACCGCCTGCGCGAACTCAAGTCCGTAGACAAAGCCCAGCGACGCAAGGGCGGCCAGTGCGAAAAAGATGAACCCAGTGGCCCAGATACCGGAGACATCAAAGATATGGATCAAGCGACGCGCATGCATGTTGGCCAGCGTCTCAACATCGCGCAAGGCCGCGTCTTGGCCCCGGTTGGCACGTTGCACCATATCGAAGGGCACGCCGATCACCCAGTGCGCCGCCGTCGACCACAACACCGCCAGCGCGATCCAGAACCAAAGGTTCGAGAACGAGCGCATGTCGATGACCTCGAAGGCCGTATTGAGCCAGAAAAAATCCACTGCGTGCCTTCTGCGGGTGGGGAATGGCTTTTCTTTGGCGCGCGGGGGGCAAATTTGCAACCCGATAGGACATTTGCGGGCCTTGCAGCCGATGGCGATTTCGTGTCACTCAAACCTGACACATTATTCCAGGAGGACGCGATGCGCCCGACCCAGAGCCCCTTTCCCGGCACGCGACTGCGCCGGACCCGTGCAACCCCTGCCCTTCGGGCGCTGGTGCGGGAGGATCGGCTTTCGGTGGATGATCTGATCTGGCCCATTTTTGTGTGCGACGGTGAAAACACACGCCAGCCTATTCCCTCGATGCCGGGGGTTGAGAGGCTTTCGGTGGGCCTGTTGGTTGAGGCCGCGCGGCAAGCCGCTGACCTTGGGATACCCGCGATTTGCCTGTTCCCCTACACGGACCCCGCGCTAAAAACGCCCGGCTGCGAAGAGGCGTGGAACCCCGACAACCTATCAAACCGCGCCACCCGCGCGATCAAGGCCGCAGTGCCGGAAATCGCGATCATGACGGACATCGCGCTGGACCCCTACAACACGCACGGTCACGACGGGATTGTGGTCAACGGTGAGGTCATCAACGACGAAAGCGTTGAGGCGTTGGTCAAGATGGGCATGGCCCAAGCGGAGGCGGGTGCCGATATCCTTGGCCCCTCCGACATGATGGACGGCCGCATTGGTGCGTTGCGCCAAGCGCTTGAAACCAATGGCCACAAGAACGTGACGATCATGTCGTATGCCGCGAAATACGCGTCTGCCTTTTATGGTCCGTTCCGTGATGCGGTCGGAGCCTCGGGCGCGCTGACGGGCGATAAGAAAACCTATCAGATGGACCCCCTCAACCGGCGCGAGGCGATGCGCTTGATTGAGCGTGATCTGAGCGAAGGGGCCGATATGGTCATGGTCAAACCCGGCATGCCCTATCTGGACATCTGCCGTGAGGCCAAAGACACCTTTGGCGCGCCCACCTATGCCTATCAGGTGTCGGGTGAATACGCGATGATCAAGGCCGCTGCCGCCAACGGTTGGATCGACGGTGAGCGGGTGATGTTGGAAAGCCTGATGGCGTTTCGCCGCGCGGGATGTGACGGGGTCCTGACCTATTTCGCCCCTGAAGTCGCACGGATTTTGAACCGTGGCTAGGGTCTGACCCCGCGCCAAAATTTAGGTCTACACTCATGACCCATTGTTGCGAGCGCGCAACAATGGGTCATGCTAACTTACTTATAATTAACGATTTTCACACCATATTAGTGATTTGTTAACCACGAGATACCGATGGTGAGCTCCATATCTTGTGGCCATAGCCCCGCCCGCCGCTAATGCCCTGTGCGGCCTAGCGCGCAGGCTCAAGCACCGTAACGCCCACCGCGCCCGCCCGCGCCAATGCGGGATCTAGCGTCATCGGGATGTATTCGCCGCGCCGCCACAGCTCTCCCAGATCATCGTAGTGCCGCGACAGCGGATGCCCGCTTTGCCCGGTTGAGATGATAAAGACAGAGCTTTCAGGATCCGAAAAGTCATAGACCCCGCGATAGGCCCCGGCATGGACGTTCGTGAACGGATCGGGGTCCTCGCCCGAAGTCAGCCCGCGCATCAGCGTATTGTCCCCGCCCGAGGTTGATTGACGGATGTTGACCACCATCGACAGGCCCGGCACCTCGCCCAACACGGGGTGGTCATGGCGGGCCTCATGGGCGTCGCCCCAGCGCCAACTGGCGGGCGTGCGACCGTAGCGTTCCGTCAGCCAGATCAGCGCCTCATCCAGCGAAATCCGCGCCATGTCTGCGCAGGTCTCAAGGGGAGTGGATTGGATCACATCGCACCACGCCGCCGCCCCTTGGGCGTTGCGGTAGACCCGCTCGATGAACAAAGGCTCAACATGGGTGTAATCGTCAGCCAATGGGCCCAGTTCATCGCGGATCAGGCGATCCTGAAGGTGGCGCACCCATGCGGCATAGATCAGCGGCTCGGGCAAATGTTCGGACATCTCACCGTTCCATGCTGCCAAAAGCGTCAGGGCATCGTGGCGCGTGCGTTCGGGGGTGTCGGCGGCGGCGGCCTCACCGGTGAACCAAAGGTCCCGCCCGATCAGCGGCAAAAGTGCCCGGGCCGAGATACTGACGGGGTCTAGCTGCGCTTCGATAAAGCTTTCGCGGGTGTGGGCGACGCGTGCCTGCATCAACCGTTCCCAGCGTTGGACGCGTTGGGTGTCGCCCCACCAGTGGCTGATGTGGCGGGGAAAGGGTTGATCCACGGTTTTGTTGTTGGTGTTGCCCACGATGCCGCCTGCGGGGTCCACAAAGCGGGGGTTCATTGCGTAGGGCATAGTGCCCTGCCAGCGGTTGCGCGGCTCCCAGCCTGGGGCGGGGATGCGCCCTTGGCTTTGGTGGTTGATGTCACGCTGGGGCTGGTGCCCGATGATCTGCATTGCCACGCGGCGTCCATCGACGACCGTCAGGTTTTGCGCCGGTGCCACGTGATAGCGGCCCGCCTCAAGTGCCTGATCAATCGTGCTGGCGGCCATGATTTCACGCGCGCCGCGCATCGAAGTGTCGGCATCGGCAAGTGCGGTCCAACCCAAGGCCGCAACGTGCCCCTGCGGCGTGACACTGCCCAGATCGAACTGCCCGCGCGTCAGAACCGGCCCATTGTCGGTCCAGCGCAGGGTGATGGTCACGGGGTCCGCATCCTTGACCTGAATAATACTCTCGCGGACTTCGAAATCCTTCCAGCCGTCAGGGGTGCGATATTGAAACGGGTTGTCGGGGTTCAGGCGTTCGATGAACACGTCTTGGTCATCAAGATAGGCCGAGGTCAGGCCCCAGCCGATCTGTTCCGAGCGACCGACCAGCACCAGCGGCATCCCCGGCACGGTGCCGCCGATCACGCCGCCCGTCGCAAGCTCAAGCCGTGCAAGGTACCAGATGGACGGCGCGCTCAGCCCAAGGTGGGGGTCATTGGCCAGCAGCGTGCCCCCTTTGGCCGCGCGGGCGGGGGTGGCCGCCCAAGCGTTAGAGGCCCCCGCCATGTTGCGCGAAGGTGCCGGCCACAAGGCGGGCCGGTCCGAGCGGGCGATTTGCGTCGGCTCAAGCGTGGGGAACAATGTGCTGATCTCAGGCAGGACGGCACGCCCGCCCCCCGGCGCATCCGGATGCAGGTCCACCAACCGCTCCGCCGGCAGTACGAGGCCGGCACGGGCCCGCGCGATCTCCTCCTCCATGTGTCCGGCCAATTGCAGGGCCATGATCTTGAGAACGGCAAGGCTATCGGTCGGCCGCCAAGGCGCGATCTGGGGCGGAAACAGAAAATATTCCGGCGCGCCACGGCCCAAGGCCTCATCGTTGACCTGTTGAATGCGGGCATTCACCCCGGCGGCATAGGCCTCCAGCATAGCCATCGTCTCAGGGTCCTGCGCGGGGATCGCACGTCTGGCCGCACCATACAGGTCCAGCCGCCGCAGCAATTCATCCGTGCGCAGGGTTTCCGCGCCAAACAGCTCAGACAGACGGCCCTGCGCCGTGCGCCGCATCAGCATCATCTGCCACAGCCGGTCCTGCGCGTGCACGTAGCCCAAGCCAAAATAGCTGGCCTCAGAGGTCTCGCCCAAAATGTGAGGCACGTTGTGGGTGTTGCGTACGATCTCGACCCGTGCCTCAAGCCCCGCAACACGCAGCCGCTTATCGTACTCAGGCAGCGACCGCGCCGCGAGAAGATAGCCCAAAAACAGCCCCAAAGCCGCCAAAGCAAACACGACCCCAATGCCACGCACCGTCCACCGAAACACCTCGCCCATACTTGTCCCCGTTGACGGCCACGCTCATCCCGTTACGTAACGGCTAGGAACGCTATTTGCAAAGGGAGCACACCATGGCGAACGTCACATTTCTGGGCTTGGGGGTCATGGGGTATCCGATGGCCGGGCATTTGGTAAAGGCCGGGCACACCGTGACCGTCTACAACCGCACCACTGCCAAGGCAGAGGCTTGGGTCGCAGAACATGGTGGCGCGATGGCCACAACACCGGCGGCGGCCGCAAAGGGCGCGGATTTTGTGATGTCTTGCGTGGGCAACGATGATGACCTGCGCAGCGTGTGCCTAGGGGAAGATGGCGCACTGGGGGCGATGGCTGCAGGCACCGTATTCGTCGATCACACGACAGTCTCCGCCGATATCACGCGCACGCTGTACGCGGCGGCCAAAGACCACGGCATCAGCTTCATTGATGCGCCTGTGTCCGGCGGACAGGCCGGCGCCGAAAACGGCGTGCTCAGCGTCATGTGCGGGGGCGACCAAGACGCCTATGACCAAGCCGCTCCGGTCATCGACGCCTACGCAGGTGCCTGCGCTCGTATGGGCGAAACAGGCGCGGGTCAGCTGACCAAGATGGTCAACCAAATCGCAATCGCAGGCCTCCTCCAAGGCTTGTCCGAAGCGATGCTATTTGCGGAAAAATCCGGCCTAGACGGACGCGCGGTTGTCGATGTGATCAAAGGCGGCGCGGCAGGCAGCTGGCAAATGCTCAACCGCCACGCGACCATGCTCGATGACACATACGATTTCGGCTTCGCCGTCGATTGGATGCGCAAGGACCTCGGCATCTGCCTCGATGAGGCCAACAACATCGGCGCACCGCTGCCGGGCACGGCCATGATCGATCAATACTACAAAGACGTCCAAAACATGGGCGGCGGCCGGTGGGACACCTCAAGCCTCATCAAACGCTTGCGCGCACTCCAGGCCTAAAAGGCTCCTTTGTTTTAAAAATACTCAATGGCGCGCAGCGCCCATCGCGACGGGCCAAAGGCCCGGCGCAATGACGAATGAAAATGGCTCCACAAAAGGGCCATTTTCCCTCTGACCCAGCCATCGCTAGCTGATTTCATAGACAAACGATCCGCCGCGCCCCTGATCTCGGGTCACGTTAATGGAGCTGCCCTCTTGGGCCCACAGCTGGCAATCCTCAGGGGAAGGTCCGCGCGGCCCCGCGCTCAATTCACGGCACCAAAAACCGTCGCGAACAACCCATGTGCCGCGCGTCACCGCACCACCGAATTCTCCCGAAAGACTTCCATCGGCATTCAAAATGAGATGGTCGTTTTCATTTAATTCCAAACGCTTGCCCAAAAGAGGCGCAAACTCGGCTGGTGTCGAAAGCTGTGTCGAGGTTGGCGCGATTTCCTAGGCCACGTCACATCCAAGCAAAACAAAAGGTAAAACAAACGCAACAATACGCATCACAAAACTCCACTAAAAAAATTAGGTCACAAGTTTTGTGAAGTTAGCAACGGGGTTTTGAACCTGTCAAATGGGCCATCTTGGAAGATGGTCGGCACGGACCAAGAGCGACCTTGGATTTGCACGCTCAAAGGTCGTGCTGAGGCCAAATCATGTCAAAGATGTAAGCCCCGCCAATGGCGGGGCTTTCCTTTAGATCAAACCTATTCTGCCGCCGCGCGGTTCATGCGGTTTTCGATCAGATCGTCCACAACGGACGGATCAGCCAGCGTCGATGTATCCCCCAAGGCGCCGAAATCATCTTCGGCGATCTTGCGCAGGATCCGGCGCATGATCTTGCCCGAGCGTGTCTTGGGCAAGCCCGGCGCCCACTGGATCAGATCGGGCTTCGCAATCGGGCCGATCTCGGTCCGAACCCATTTCTCCAGCTCTTTGCGCAGCTCCTCAGTCGCCTCGACCCCTGCCATTAACGTGACATAGGCATAGATGCCCTGCCCTTTGACGTCGTGTGGATAGCCGACCACGGCAGCCTCTGCGACGGTTTCATGGGCCACCAGCGCGCTTTCAACCTCAGCCGTGCCCATACGGTGGCCGGACACGTTGATCACGTCATCCACACGGCCCGTGATCCAGTAATACCCATCCGCGTCGCGGCGGCAGCCATCACCGGTGAAGTAGTAGCCTTTGTAGTCCGAGAAGTAGGTTTTCATGAACCGCTCATGATCACCCCAGACGGTGCGCATTTGGCCGGGCCAACTGTCGCGCAGGCACAACACGCCCTCGGCGGCTGTGTCCGTGATCTCTTCGCCGCTTGTCGGCTCCAACACCACGGGCTGCACCCCAAAGAACGGCCGTGTGGCCGAGCCAGGTTTGGTCGCCGTCGCGCCGGGCAATGGCGTCAGAAGGTGGCCGCCAGTTTCCGTCTGCCACCACGTGTCGACAATCGGGCAACGCCCGCCGCCCACCACGTCGTTGTACCAATTCCAAGCCTCTGGGTTGATCGGCTCGCCCACTGTCCCGAGCAGTTTGAGCGAGGAAAGGTCGTACTTCACGACCCATTCATTACCCTGCCCCATCAACGCGCGCAGTGCGGTCGGCGCGGTATAGAACTGGTTCACTTTGTGCTTTTCGCACACGGCCCAGAACCGGCCCGCGTCGGGATAGGTTGGCACGCCTTCGAACATCAGGGTCGTCGCCCCATTCGCGAGGGGGCCGTACACGATGTAGCTGTGGCCCGTGACCCAGCCTACGTCCGCGGTGCACCAAAAGACGTCATTCTCATGGTAATCGAAGGTGTATTGATGCGTCATCGCCGCAAACACGAGGTACCCACCGGAGGAATGCACGACGCCCTTTGGCTGACCGGTTGAGCCGGATGTATACAGAATGAACAGCGGGTCTTCGGCGTTCATCTCAGCGGGGGTGCAGTAGGTCGAGGCCTCAGCGGCCAGCGCATTGTAGTCGAAATCGCGACCATCAATCCATGTGGTCTGGCCACCTGTGCGCTTGACCACCAGGCATTTCACGCCGTCATTGCCGTGCAGCAACGCTTTGTCCGTGTTGGTCTTGAGCGGTGTTTTCCGCCCGCCCCGAGGGGCTTCGTCGGCGGTGATCACGACCTTGGCGTTACATCCGTTGATCCGTGCACCCAAGGCATCGGGCGAAAAGCCCGCGAAGACGATGGAATGTACCGCGCCGATCCGCGCGCAGGCCAGCATTGCATAAGCGGCCTCTGGGATCATGGGCAGGTACAGGACAACGCGGTCGCCTTTGCCCACGCCCAACCCCTTGAGCACATTGGCCATCCGCGAGGTCTGCTCCAACAGCTCCCGGTAGGAGATATGGCGCGCGGGCTCGGTGGGTTCGTCGGGCTCAAAGATAATGGCGGTTTTATCGGGGGTCGCCGCCGCATGGCGGTCGATGCAGTTGGCCGAAACGTTGAGCGTGCCGTCCTCGTACCATTTGATGTCCACATCGCCAAAATCGTAGCGGGTGTTTTTTACCTTGGTGTAGGGCTTGATCCAGTCGATCCGTTTGCCGTGCTCGCCCCAAAAGGCCTCGGGGTCTGTGACGGAGGCGGTGTACATTGCCTCATACGTCGCGGCATCGGCGTGGGCGTTGGCCGCAAATTCTGCACTGGGGGGATAGGTCTTATCGCTCATCGGTTTCTCCGATTATGATGTGGGAAACGGAGGTAAGGCGCGCCGTTTGGCGCGCCTTACGAGGGATTTTAAATTGTGTGCCTTAGATGGCGAGGTATTCGGCTCGCAGGGCTTCATCGGCTAGAACCTCGGAGGCGAGGCCGTCAAAGACGATGCCACCGGTGTCGAGGATCACGGCCCGGTCTGCCAGTTCCAGCGCGCGGACCGCGTTCTGTTCCACCAGAATGGTCGTCATGCCCTGTTCCTTGATGTGCATGAGGGTCTTTTCGATCTCATCCACGATCACGGGGGCGAGGCCCTCATAGGGTTCGTCCAGAAGCAGCACCTTGATGTCGCGGGCCAGCGCGCGGGCGATCGAGAGCATCTGTTGCTCACCACCCGAGAGGGTCACGCCTTCTTGCTTGCGACGTTCACCCAGACGGGGGAACAGGTCGTAGATCCGCTCAATCGACCACCCGATGGGAGGTGCGATTTGGGCCAGTTGCAGGTTTTCTTCCACCGTGAGGCCCGGAATGATCCGACGATCCTCGGGCACGAGGCCAAGGCCCGCAGCCGACGCCTGATAGCTTTCCATCAGGTGCAGCGGCTGGTGATCAAGCCAGATCTCGCCGCGGCGCACCTCGGGGCTGCCAACCCGCGAACAGGCCCGCAGGGTCGAGGTTTTGCCCGCACCGTTCCGCCCCAAAAGCGCGAGGATCTCGCCTTCGTGGACGTTAAAGCTGATGCCTTGAACGATATAGCTTTCGCCGTAGTAGGCGTGCAGATCATAGACGGAAAAGAAGGCCGGAGCGGTGGTCGCCGCGTTGGCGTTTTTCGTGAAATCGGGTTTGACGTTCATGAAATCGCCCTCCTAGTGGCCAGAGTTCTCACCAAGATACGCTTCGCGCACCTTGGGGTGACCCTTGATGTTTTCCGGCGTGTCTTCGACCAGCGGCGTGCCTTGGGCCAGAACGGTGATCCGGTCCGCAAGGCTGAACACAACGTGCATATCGTGCTCAATGATGGCGATGGTGATGTCGCGCTCGTCCTTGATCTGCTTGAGCAGGTCAATCGTGTTGTTGGTGTCCGCGCGCGCCATACCGGCGGTTGGTTCATCCAGCAACAGCAGCGACGGTTCTTGGGCCAGACACATGCCGATCTCGAGGCGACGTTTGTCACCGCGCGACATGGAAGATGCCATCATGTCCTTTTTGTTGGCCATGTTCATCTCTTCGAGCATGTGCTCCGCTTTTTCGACCATATCGCGCTGCGCCATCACATCGGAGATGGCGTTGAGTTTGAAATAGCCGTCGCGCTTGGCGAAACACGGGATCATCATGTTCTCGAGCACACTCAGATCACCGAAGATTTCGGGTGTCTGAAACACGCGGGAAATCCCCATCTGGTTGATCTCATGCGGGGAACGCCCCAGCACCGAGTTGCCCTTAAAGCTGACGGACCCGGTGTCGGGGATCAGCTTACCCACGAGGCAGTTCAGCAGCGTGGACTTGCCCGCACCGTTCGGCCCGATGATCGCATGGCAGACATTGTCCGCAATGGAGAGGTTCACATCGCCCAGCGCCTGAAGGCCGCCGAACCGTTTGTTCACCCCTTTGACTTCAAGAATACCCATTGGTGTATCTCCTTATTCTGCGGGGGTGGCTTTGGAAGCGTCAGCGTCTTTGTCACGCTTGAACATACCGGCGATTTTCTGGCCGCCTTCAACGAGGCCACCGGGGAGGAAGATCACGACGAGCATAAAGATAATGCCAAGCGTGAGGTGCCACCCTTTGCCGATGAACGGATAGACCAGTTCAACCATCAGGTTCTCAAAGCCGTCGGGCAGGAAGAAGAACCATTCGTGCAGGATGTCTTTGTTGATCTTGGACAGGATGTTTTCCATGTACTTGATCAAGCCAGCGCCCAGGACGGGACCAATCAACGTGCCCGCACCGCCAAGGATGGTCATCAGAACCACCTCACCGGAGGCTGTCCAGAACATACGCTCTGCACCCACCTGAGTGTCCATCGCCACCAACAGACCACCCGCAAGACCCGCATACATGCCGGAAATCACAAAAGCTGCCAGCGTGTAGGGTTTGGGGCTGAGGCCCGTATAGCTCAGGCGTTGCTGGTTGGATTTAACCGCGCGCAGCATCATGCCAAAGGGAGAGCGGAAGATGCGGATCGACAGGTAGAATGCCACCAGCATCACAACAGCGGCCACGTAGTAGCCTGCATTGAAGGTGAACAACCAGTTGCCGACTTCCCATTCAAAACCTGCGCCCATTTCGAGCCCGAAAAGGTTCGCACGTGGGGAGGCACCTGCCTCGAGTGCGCCATCAAGGATACGCGGGTCAGCCACTTTGGGCTGGAGGCCAGTCTCACCGCCGGTGATCGGTGTCAGCACCGAGTAGGCCAGCGAGTAGGACATTTGCGCAAACGCGAGAGTTAGGATCGAGAAGTAGATGCCCGAGCGCCGCAGAGAGATATACCCCACGATCAAGGCAAACACACCAGCCACTGCGACCGACACCACGATGGCGGGGATCACGTTCATGGTCAGCAGTTTCATCATCCAGATGCCCGCATAGGACCCCACACCCAAAAACGCGGCGTGGCCAAAGCTGAGGTAGCCGGTGAGACCAAACAGGATGTTAAAGCCAATGGCAAAGATGCCAAAGATCACAAAACGCTGCATCAAGTCAGGGTAGCCTGCGTTGAACTGCGCCATCGCTGAGCCTTCGGGGAAGGGGTTCAGCAAGAAGGGTGCGGCCATAGTCAAGACGACAACCAAGAACATCAGTTTGAAGTCTTTGGGGCCGAGGCCCAGCACCTTGGTGCTGGATTGGGTCGCGGAACTTGCAGCAGGGGCCGCAGAGGTGGCGTGCTGTTCGGTCTGGTCGGTCATTGCACCGCTCCTTCCGAGATAGAGATGAATGTGTACATTGCGTTCGTCATGGCTCTTATTCCTCCATCACGCCCTTGCGGCCCATAAGGCCCCGGGGACGGGTCAGCAGGATCACGATCGCCACAAGGAAGATGATGATCTGGTTGAGGCCCGGCAGAACGTCGAGCACTTGGGGCAGCGAAGCAAAGGCTTCGATCACACCCAGCAGGAAGCCCGCCAGAACCGCACCGGGCAGCGAGCCCATGCCGCCCACAACAACAACCACAAAGCTGAGAACCAGGAAGTCCATGCCCATGTGATAGTTGGGAGACGTGATCGGCGTGTACATCACACCCGCAAGACCAGCCACGGCGGCGGCGATGCCGAACATAATCGTAAAGCGTTTGTCGATGTTGATGCCCAAAAGGCCAACAGTTTCGCGGTCGGCCATACCGGCCCGGACAACCATCCCGAAGGTGGTGAACTGCAGGAAGGCAAACACGCAGCCGATGACGATTGCGGCAAAGACGAAATACACCAAGCGCCAGATCGGATAGATGATCTGCCCGGCTTCAAAGCCAAGAGCCGCACCCATGTCCATCGAGCTGGCAAAGGCTTGCGGGGCGGGTGTTGGGATTGGGTTCGCGCCGTAGAAGTATTTGATGACTTCTTGGAGAACGATGGCGAGGCCAAACGTCACGAGGATTTGGTCCGCGTGGGGGCGTTTGTAGAAGTGTTTGATCAACCCGCGTTCCATCACCACACCGATGATGATCATCACAGGGACCGCGAACAGGATCGACAGCGGCACCGCCCAGTCGATAATCGCATCACCCGTGGCTTGACCAAACCAATCGTAGGCGTAGGGCACGTCAACCTTGAGCGGATTGCCCAAAAAGTCGGTGCGGGTGGGGTCGACCACCTCGTGGCTGAGCGTGAGGATACGGCTCAGAGTGACGGCACAGAACGCGCCAACCATGAACAGCGCCCCGTGGGCAAAGTTCACAACGCCGAGCGTGCCGAAAATGAGTGTCAGGCCCATCGCGATCAGCGCATAGGCAGAGCCCTTGTCGAGCCCATTGAGAATTTGGAGGATAATGGCTTCCATCGGTCCCACCCTTCGCAGTTGCAGAGTGTCAGAGCCCGCGGCCCATGTCGGATGGGCCGCGGGTGATGAAGTCCAGCGCGGGGGCGAGCCCGCACTGGATTCGTCAGGCTTATGCGCCGGGGTTACACGTGCCCAGTTCGCCGCCCGCAAACTGCGGGTGATCGGGTGCGTATGTAACTTGCTCGACGGGTGTGACTTCGACGATTTCGAGAAGGTCGAACTCGGATGTTGGGTTCTCTTTACCCTTCACGACCAGCACGTCTTTGAAGCACTGGTGATCGTCGCCGCGGTACAGCGTTTTGCCGTTGCCCAGACCGTCGAACTCGAAGTCTTCCAGAGCTTCGACAACCGCACATGGGTTGAACGAGCCTGCGCGCTCCACGGCATCCGCATACAGAAGCGTTTGCACGTAGCATGTGTGCGCCGCCTGCGAGGGGGGGAAGCCGTACTTGGTGCCGAACGAGCGAACGAAGGCTTGCGAGCCTGCATCCTGCAGCGACCAGTGCCAGTTTGTAGAACCGAAGATACCCTTAACGTTGGCACCAGCACCCTTCGCCATCAGGCGCGAGTACAGAGGCACAACGATTTCGAAGTTCTTGCCGTTGACGATCCGGTCACGCAGGCCGAACTGAACGGCGTTTGTGAGCGAGTTCACCATGTTGCCGCCGTAGTGGTTCAGAACCAGAACGTCTGCGTCGGACTGGAGGATCGGCGTGATGTAGGCCGAGAAGTCAGTCGCGGTCAGGGGTGTTTTCACGGCGTTGACCGTGTTCCAGCCCATGGCTTCAGTGGACGAGCGGACGGCTTCTTCTGTGGTGTAACCCCAGTTGTAGTCCGCGGTCAGGTGATAGGCGTTCCGGTCGGAGCCGTAGCGAGCTTCGAGCACGGGGGCCAGTGCAGCACCGGACATGTAGGAGTTGAAGAAGTGACGGAAACCGTTGGCACGGCGGTCTTTACCGGTCGTGTCGTTGGAGTGGGTCAGACCCGCCATGAAGATAACGCCAGCCTCTTGGCACAGCGCCTGCACAGCCACAGCCACACCGGAGGACGAGCCGCCCGATACCATGACAGCGCCGTCTTTTTCGATCATCGAACGTGCGGATGCGCGTGCGGCGTCGGATTTGGTTTGCGTGTCGCCTGTGACGTACTCGACTTTCTTGCCGAGGATGCCGTTGCCCTTGAGAGCTTTGGAGCTGAAGGTGTCCAGCATGCCGCTGTCGGCGCCGGTGCCGTTCAGATGCTCAACAGCCAGTTCGAATGCGCGCAGTTCGTCTGCACCCTCATCCGCGTAGGGGCCGGTTTGTGGGACGTTAAAGCCCAGAGTAACCGTGCCGCCTGTAGGTTCGTTTGTGAAAGCAGACGCACCGGAGGTGAAAATGGTTGGCAGAGCCAGACCAGCGCCGCCCACGGCACCAGTTCTCAGCACGCCACGGCGTGTAAAGTTAGATTTGGACATGAAGTCCCTCCCTATTTGATATACCGGCAAAGAGGTCCTCCTCCAAGGCTCTGAGCCGCGCGCTTGGTTTACAAGGCGCTACCAGTATCGGGGTGGAATCGAAAAATAAGCAATAAGTGCCTTTGACGCATAGACTTTTTTGTAAATATATACACAATGCATGTGAAGAATGTGTAAATCGGTTTTCTTGCACCCGCAGAAAGTGTCTGAAAACACGCGATAATTGAGTGATCCTAACATGGCCAGATCTGAGCTAACCGGCACCCGCATCCGTGAACGCCGCCTTGCATTGCGCATGCGGCAGGCGGATTTGGCGCGTGCGGCGGGAATATCCGCTTCCTATCTCAACTTGATAGAACACAACAAGCGGCGGATCGCGGGAAAGCTGCTTGCGGATATCGCCACGCATTTAGACGTAGACTACACCGAACTAATGCAAGGCGCAGATCAGGCCCTGCTTGAAACCGTGACCGCCGCAGGCGCGGCAACAGGCCTAAATGAGGACGCACTGACCCAAGCCGAAGGGCTTATTCGCGGCTTTCCCAGTTGGGCGGGGTTGATTGCCAATCAGGCAGAACAGATCGCCGCGCTGGAACGGTCGGTCGATGCGTTGAACGACCGGTTGACCCACGATCCCGCATTGGCCGAAGCCATGCACGAGGTACTGTCCACAGTATCGGCCGTGCGCTCAACCGCATCGATCCTTGCCTCTACCCCCGAGATTGACCCCAACTGGCTGGGCCGGTTCCACACCAACCTTGACGAAGACAGCCGCAGGCTGGCCGATGGCGCAGAGGCTATGGTCTCTTACTTTGAGACACAGGCGCGGCGAGGGCCTGGGTTTCTTGCCCCGACAGAGGTGGCGTCAGCCTTCCTCGATTCTGCGCAGCACCATTTCCCAACACTAGAAACGGGGTCCGAGACGGACGTGGAAGCGCTGTGCGCAGAGGCGCCAGAAGATGCAAATGCCCGCACAATGGTCCGCACGGCACTTTTGCAATACCTGCATGATGCCCGCCAATTGCCGATGCAAATTCTGCGTGACGCGATCCTAGACATAGGCGTCGACCCCTTGGTTTTGGCCGAAGAGTTGAGCGTTCCGCTTGATTGCCTCATGCGGCGGCTTGCGGCCCTGCCCCCCGACGCCGCCGAGACCGCCGACATCGGCCTGCTGGTCATCGACAGTGCGGGGGCCGCGCGATATCGCCGCCCGATTTCAGGGTTTGCCCTACCGCTGGTGACAGCCGGTTGCCCATTATGGCCACTATATCAAAGCCTTGCGCGCCCGCATTACCCCGTGCAGAGCCGCCTGACCCTACCGGATGGTGCCGTATTTGACGCAACCGCAATCGCCCTGCCCGCCACGCGACCGCGCCCCGGCACGCCCGACGTGTTGCACGCAACGATGCTGATCCAACGGATGCCCGCCAAGAGCTTGCCCGTCACGCGGCCCTTGGCTGTGGGTGTCACATGCCGCGTTTGTGCGCGCACCAATTGCACCGCTCGCCGCGAGCCATCTTTGCTGACACCTGTGCCAGATCACCCCAAGGCTGACACCGCCTTTTGACACGAGATCAAAAACACGGCAAAGTTGTGCAAAAGCGAATAAAAAAATAAGCGCTTTGTGCAAGGGACGGCACCATGACCAAAACGGTTCTCCTGATCGAAGATGAGCCCAATATCATCGTCGCAATCAGCTTTATCCTGCAACGCGCTGGCTGGCGCGTGCAGACCCATTCCGATGGCGCTAACGCGATGGAGGCCGTGGCCCGCGAACGGCCCGACGTGATCGTGCTGGATGTGATGCTGCCGGGGCGCTCTGGCTTTGACATCTTGGCGGACATTCGCGCGCAAGACGCGGGGCACGACGTGCCGGTGTTGATGCTGACGGCCAAAGGCCAGACCAAGGACCGCGCCCGCGCAGAGGCCTTGGGTGTGACGCAATTCATGACCAAACCCTTTGCCAACCAAGCCGTGCTTGAAGCGGTTGAGGCGTTGGTCGGGCAAAAGGCATGACCCATGGCTGAGCTGCCGGGCCCACCGTTCAAGCCCCCTCAGCAGCCGTTGTTTTTGGGGCGCGATGTGTATCGCCGTAACCGGATCGCAGACGCGGCCCGACTGCTACCGATCCTTGGCGCGATCCTTTTGCTGTTTCCTGACCTGATTTTGTCGGACGAACGCGCGGCCCAAGGAGCGACGGCCCCATGGTTGGTCTATTTCCTTGCTGCATGGCTGTTTTTGATCGGGCTCGCGTTCCTTTTGGCGCGCAAGTTAACGGCGGAAAATATGCAAGGCGGCCCAAACGACGCGCCGCGCGACGACTAAAATGTCACTCAACAGCCTGATAGCCGTCTCACTGGCCTATGTGGCGCTTCTGTTCGTGGTGGCATTCGCGGCAGAGAGGGCGGCTGCGCGCGGCCAGTTGCGGGTGCTGCGCTCACCGCTCGTCTATACTTTGTCGCTGTCGATCTATTGCACCGCGTGGACGTTTTACGGGGCGGTCGGATCAGCGGCGCGGTCGGGGCTGGAGTTCATCACGATCTACCTTGGCCCGACGCTGGTATTCGTCGGCTGGTGGTGGCTATTGCGCAAAATCGTGCGCGTGGGCAAAAGCCAGCGCGTCACATCCATCGCTGACTTAATTTCGGCCCGGTATGGCAAATCTAACGGGCTGGCCGTGTTGGTGACGGTTCTCGCGGTGGTGGGCACAACGCCCTATATTTCGCTTCAATTGCAGTCTGTTACCCTATCCTTCACGGTGTTTGCCGACGGCGCTAACCGCGATGCGGAGGCAATCGGGCTCTACGTTGCGGTTGGCCTCGCACTGTTCACCATCATCTTTGGCACCCGCAGTCTGGACGCGAATGAACGTCATGACGGCATCGTGTCTGCCATCGCCGTAGAGGCCGTCGTTAAGCTGGCAGCACTCTTGGCGGTTGGTGGCTTTGTGGTGTGGGGCGTCGCCTCTGGCCCGCAAGATATACTAGAGCGTGTCGCGGCCTCCCCCATGGCCGATTGGACGTCATCCTCCGGGCGCTGGGTCGGGCTTACAATGCTATCGGCCGCGGCGATCATTTGCCTGCCGCGCATGTTTCAGGTCATGGTGGTCGAAGCCTCGGACGAGCGGCACCTCGCCATCGCAAGCTGGGCCTTTCCGCTCTACCTTTTGGGGATGTCGATCTTTGTGGTGCCGATCGCGGTTGTCGGCCTCGAAATCTTGCCCGAAGGCTCCAATCCCGACCTATTCGTGCTGACCATCCCACTGGCCCTGGGCGAGGATACCTTGGCGATGCTGGCCTTTCTCGGCGGGTTTTCATCGGCGACATCGATGGTGATTGTGGCCTCTGTGGCGCTTGCGACGATGCTATCGAACCACATAGTCATGCCCCTGTGGCTCGCGACCAAGGCGGAGGGCGCGACGGTTTCGGGCGATGTCCGCTACGTGGTTCTGGTGGCCCGGCGCGCGTCTATCGCAGCCGTTTTGGGCATGGGCTACATCTATTACCGCTTGAACGGCGGGAATGAGGCGCTGGCCTCCATCGGGCTGATCGCGTTTGCGGGCCTTGCCCAAGTGTTGCCCGCGCTTTTGGGGGGCTTGTTTTGGCGTGGGGCCACGCGGATTGGCGCGGCGGCTGGTATCTCTATCGGCTTCGCGATTTGGGGCTATACCATGCTGTTGCCGGTGTTTCAGGGCACGCTTTTACCGGTGGCCTTGTTCGCGGAGGGGCCGTTTGGGATTGCATGGCTGCGGCCCGAGGGGCTTTTTGGCATCAATGAGACGGACCCCCTACTTTCGACCCTAATCCTGTCGATCGGCGCCAACACCATCGCGTTTTGCGCGCTATCGCTGCTGTCATTCCCGACACCGTTGGAACGTTGGCAGGGCGCACAATTCATCAACGTGTTTGACCGCTCCACCGCGCCACGAGGTTGGAAGGGGGGAACCGCGGGCGCCGAAGAACTGTTGATCATGGCCCAGCGCATCTTGGGCACCGAACAAGCGCAAAGCCTGTTCCAAACCGAGGCCAGCGCGCAGGGAAAAAGTGGCTATCTGCCTGATCCAACGCCAGATTTCATTGAAACTTTGGAACGTGAATTGTCCGGATCGGTCGGCACCGCGACCTCCCACGCGATGGTGGGCCAGCTGACCGATGGCGCAACCGTATCCGTGGACGACCTGCTGGCCGTGGCGGATGAGGCGGCGCAAATTATGGAATACTCCGCGCGGCTCGAGACCCAATCCGAAGAGCTGACCCGCACCGCCCGCAAGCTGCGCGAAGCCAACACCAAGCTGACGGAGCTTTCGATCCAGAAGGACGCGTTTCTCAGCCAAGTTAGCCACGAGTTGCGCACCCCGATGACGTCCATTCGAGCGTTTTCTGAGATTTTGATGATCGACGATCTCGCCAGTGAGGAGCGACAGAATTATTCCGGCATCATCCGGGATGAGAGCCAGCGCTTGACCCGACTTTTGGATGATTTGCTAGATCTCAGCGTGTTGGAAAACGGTCAGGTCGTCCTGAACGAGGCGACCCTATCCCTGCATGAAGTATTGGAGCGCGCCGTAAACGCGTCTTCGTCCTTAACAAAGGGTAAATTAACGATCATTCGGGATCCAGATCGTGAGGATGTCAGCCTGCACACTGACGCGGATCGGCTGTCTCAGGTGTTCATCAATCTGATCACGAATGCCTGTAAATACTGTGATGCAGAGGCGCCCGAGCTGGCGATCAAGGTCCGCCGGACCAAAACCCGCGTGACCGTTGATTTCATTGACAATGGCGGTGGTATCCCGGCGCGATCTCGTGGCGTGATTTTTGAAAAATTTGCGCGTCTGACCGACCATGCCTCGGCGGGCAGCGCGGGCCTTGGCCTTGCGATTTGTCGGGAAGTCATGGGCCGTTTGGGCGGCAATATTGACTACCTGCCGGGCCAGCAAGGCGCCGCCTTCCGGGTCACACTGCCGCGCGCCCAAGCCAACGCGCCAAGTGTGGCCGCGCAATAGGTTTTTTCTGCGCGGCAAGAACGGAAAATTAACTTTGTTGGCAGCATAACGGGGCAAAGCTTTTTTTGCTGCGAAGGCCATTTATGTCCGAGGATATGTCACCTCTTCCTGTTTTGCGCCGCAAGGCCGGGGCCCGTCCGGGTCCGCCTCCGCCTCCGCGCGGTATGTCGCCGGAAAAGGCGCTGGTTCAGGCGTTGACCAAATCCGGTGAGGGGTTGCCGGGGCTGGAACTCACCGTGCGAGAACAGGACTCCACCCGCGTGGACCAGTCCGAACTGTTGAGCCAATTGCCCGAGGTGGCATTGTTCACGCTGGCTGATGGTCCCGGCGATAGTCGCGGATTGATCTGTTTCAGCCCCGAGTTGGTCGATGCGCTTATTGAGGTGCAAACCATGGGTCGCGTGGACAAAACCACCCGTGCGGCGCGCGAAACGACCCGTATTGACGCCGCACTGACCCGCGATTTTGTCGAAACGGTCCTAACAGATTTTGCGACCCGCGTGGCCACGGTCGCGGATGCCCGTTGGGCGCGTGGGTTTAAATACGGCACCTATGTGCCCGATCCAACACCGCTGCCGCTTATGCTAGGCGAAGGCGACTACCGCCTGCAATGCGTCACGGTTGAGCTGGGCAACGGAGCCAAACGCGCAAAGGTGTGGCTGGCATTGCCCGCGATTGCCGCCGCAGTGCAACCATCATCGCCGGCCGGGGCGGCGACCACGGGTGCCCCCCCCAGCAAAGCCCCCGCTTCCGCACCTGATCCGGTCTGGGCCGCCGACATACAGGCCGCCGTTTCCGACGCGCCCGTAGAATTGCGCGTCACACTCACCCGGTTTTCCGTCCCGCTGAGCCGCCTCCAATCCCTAAAGCCCGGCGATACGCTGCCGATTTCACGCGGCGCATTGGGCGCGCTTGAGGTTATGGGCGCGGGTCCAGGGCATTCTCTTTCTGGCAAGCTGGGCCAACAAAATGGGATGCGCGCGGTGCGCTTGTCACTAGCGGGGCCTGCAGCAGATGCTGGTCAACCTGCGGGCAGCAACGCCGTATTTGACACATCTACTCCAATAGCGGCGGCACCTGCTTTGGCGCCTCCCACCAGCGCGCCAGATATGCCCGACATTGGCGCCCCGCCTGAACTGCCCGATCTGCCCCCGCTTTCGCCTGAGGCGGGCAATATGCCACCGCTGCCTGACTTGCCGCCGCTCGACGGACCGGATGGTGGTTTGCCCGACCTGCCCCCTCTTCCCGCTTTACCGGACCTGCCCGCCATCGAATAAAGAAAGCCGCCCGTTTACACCCCCGATCCAACACGCATAGGATCGCGCAACGTCTGAGGGAGGCTCCATGACAACCAAATCGCTACGCACGGCTATGGCCGAGGGACAGATGCTTGCCGGCACGTTCCTAAAAACACCCCACCACGTGATCATTGAGGTGCTCGCCCACGCGGGCCTCGACTTTATCTGCCTTGACGCAGAACACGCCCCGTTTGACCGCAGCGGCACGGATGCCTGCATCGCCGTGGCCCGCGCGCTTGGCGTGCCAATCCTGATCCGGGTGCCATCCGCCTCTCCCTCAGACATCCTCAACGCGCTGGATTTAGGGGCCACAGGCATAGTCGTGCCCCATGTCGATAGCGTCGAAAAAGCCCGCGCAATCGCCAAAGCCGCCCGTTTTGGCCACGGTGGACGGGGATACGCAGGCTCAACCCGATGGGCCGGGTACGCCACGCGCAAAATGCCCGAATTGTTGGCTCAATCGCGGGAAGAAACCATCGTAATCGCCCAGATCGAAGAACCTGAGGGCGTCGACGCTGCCGCTGACATTGCGGCCATTGAAGGCATCGATGGCTTGTTTGTGGGGCCTGCGGACCTATCGGTCGCTTATGGCAAAACCGATACCACATCCCCAGAACTCCAAGAGGCCATGACCCAAGTCGGGGCCGCCTGTGCCGCCCATGGCAAGACCTACATGACGTGGGTCCCGACGACGGCCCAAGCCCAAGACTGGCGTCGCTTTGGGTTTTCGATGTTCTTTGTCGCATCGGAACACGCCTGGATGCTCTCGGGCGCGCGGCAAACGGCTGAGGGCATTCACACCCTCGACTAAGAAATATGCAATGTGATCGCTAACATAGCTCAAAAAAGCCGGTTTGCGCCCACTGCAACCCGGCTTTTCCATTTTCATATCTACTCGCAATCCGAGTTTAGCCCCATTTTGGGTGCATCAACGGGCGCGTCTCCTCCTCCCTTCCTCCCTCCCCGCGCCCGCTCGGAGACATCAAATGAACAGCTTTGAAATCAACCACATCGAAATCGAACGTGAAGCCCGCCGCCTGCGTGCCGAGGCTCTGCGTTCCTTCCTGAAGGCAGTTGTCGCCTTTGTACGCAGCGGAACCGTCGTATTCGGTCGCCAAACAGCGCACTAAAGCCTTTTCCAATGCCCCGCCGCTTGCTAGGCGGGGCCATGGATACACAACTCCCCACACTCCGCCTCAAACCCAAAGCTGATGCCAAGCGTATTCGTCATGGATTCCCTTGGGTTTACGGCGATGACATCGTCCTTGATCGCCGCAGCCGCAATGTGGTGCCGGGCGCCCTAGCCCTGCTAGAGGACGCCGAACGCAATCCCCTCGCGCTGGTCACCGCAAATCCGGGCACACGCATTGTTGCGCGCGTTCTGGACCTGAACCCCGAGGCGCAGATTGACGCCACATGGGTACAAGCCAAGATTGCGCAGGCCTTTGCGCTGCGCAGCCGCTTGTTCGACGCCCCTTACTATCGCCTGATCCACGCCGAAGCCGACGGCCTGCCCGGTGTTATTGTCGACCGCTTCCATGACACACTGGTCATTCAGCCCAACACCGCTTGGGCCGAGGCGAACTGCATGCTTCTGGCCAATGTCCTTGCACAGGTCACGGGTTGCACATCGGTGTTTAAGAACGCCCAAGGTCGGGCACGCGTGACCGAAGGATTGGACGACGTGAACGGCCCGTTGCTAGGCACGCCCCCCGGCAAAGTTGCCGTACCAATGAACGGCGCGACCTACATGGCCGACCTTATTGGTGGCCAAAAGACGGGTCTGTTCTACGACCAACGCCCCAACCACGCCTTTGCCGCGCGCCTTGCGCCGGGTGGCCGGGTGCTGGACGTGTTTTCCCACGTCGGCGGGTTTGGCTTGGCGGCCCTTGCAGGCGGTGCTCAATCCGCGCTTGCGGTGGACGGGTCTGCCCCCGCGCTTGCACTCGCCGAAGAGGGCGCGGACGCCATGGGCCGCGCGGATGCCTTTAGCACGCGGCGCGGTGATGCGTTTGACGTCATGACCGAACTCAGTGCTGCTGGCGAAACATTCGACCTTGTTGTCGCCGACCCGCCCGCCTTTGCCCCGTCAAAACAGGCCCTTGCAACAGGCCTGCGCGCCTATGAGCGAGTGGCGAAATTGGCCGCATCGCTCGTCGCGCCGGGTGGTTATCTGATCCTGTGTTCCTGCTCGCACGCGGCGGAGTTGTCGAAGTTTCGGGCCGCATGTGTCCGCGGCATGGGGCGGGCGGGCCGTCCCGGCGCACTGATCTACACCGGCTTTGCCGGCCCTGATCACCCAATGCATCCACAATTGGCAGAAACCGGCTATCTCAAGGCGCTCGCGTTCCATTGCCCATGAAGATCCTGCTGGACGCTTGCGTACTCTTCCCCACGGTCTTGCGCGAAATATTGCTCGCCGCGGCAGAGGAAACCCAGTTTGAGCCGCTTTGGTCCGCGCGTATCCTAGAGGAATGGGCACGCGCGGCCCGCAAAATCGGCCCAACGGGTGAGGCGCAGGCCCGCGCGGAAATCGCTCTTCTTGCGGCGCGCTTTCCAAAGGCCAGCATCCGGGTTCATACAGGCACCGAGGCACGGCTTTGGCTGCCTGACCCCAATGACATCCACGTGCTTGCCGCCGCCATCGACGGACATGCCGACACTCTTATTACGCTGAATATCAAAGACTTTCCCCGCGCAGACCTGTTTGCTGAGGGTATCTCCCGCGAAACGCCAGATGCCTTCCTATACGATCTATGGCTCGCGCAGCCGGATGGGGTGGAGCGCGCCGTGGCCCGCGTCCACGCAGAGGCATCGCGCCTTGAAGGAACGGCCCTAGACCGCCGCACCCTGCTCAAGCGCGCACGTCTACACCGCTTGGGCAAAGCTTTGGCGTGAGTTTCCCTTGCCCCCGGTGTAAAAAGGCAGCAAATCAGGGGAAATAACGCGCTGTCCTTGGGTTTTCACCCATGGATAGCTGACGTATAGAAAAGCGAATAGGCAAAAAGCGCGGCCCACCGCGAGGAGCATCCAACATGACCAAGACACATGACAGCGACGTAGCCTTTATCAAGGCCCTGGCCGAGCTTTTGCGGGAGAATGACCTGACCGAGCTTCAGGTAAAGCGCGACTATGCAGAGGACGACAGCCTCAACGTTCGTGTGAGCCGCCAGATGATGGCCGCACCTGTTGCAGCAGTCGCCGCTGCCCCCGCGGCAGCAGCCCCTACTGCCAGCGCACCGGCCGCCCCCGCAGCTGCCCCGGTTTCTGCCCCCGCAGATCCAGCCCAAGACCCCGGCGCCGTCACATCGCCCATCGTTGGCACGGCGTATCTGTCGCCCGAACCCGGCGCATCTGCCTTTATTTCCGTCGGCGACACCGTGTCCGAGGGCCAAACGCTTTTGATCGTTGAGGCGATGAAAACAATGAACCAGATCCCCTCGCCCAAAGCGGGCAAGGTGAAACGCATCCTGATCGAGGACGGCGCGGCCGTTGAGTTTGGCGCACCGCTCGTGATCCTCGAATAAGGGACATCCGGCATGTTCAAGAAAATCCTGATCGCCAACCGCGGCGAAATCGCCCTGCGCGTCATCCGTGCGGCCCGTGAAATGGGCGTGGCGACTGTTGCGGTCCACTCCACGGCGGACGCTGATGCGATGCACGTGCGCATGGCCGACGAATCCATTTGTATCGGACCCGCCTCTAGCACAGACAGCTACCTGTCCGTGCCCGCGATCATTTCGGCCTGTGAAATCACCGGCGCAGAGGCGATCCATCCCGGCTATGGCTTTATGAGCGAGAACGCGAGCTTTGTTCAGGCGCTTGAGGACCATGGCATCGCGTTCATCGGCCCCACGGCCGAGCACATTCGCATCATGGGCGACAAGATCACGGCCAAGGACACGATGAAGGCGCTAGGCGTGCCTTGCGTGCCTGGCTCGGATGGTGGCGTGCCTGACTTTGAGACGGCGCAAGCCCTGTGCGATGAGATGGGTTTCCCCGTCATCATCAAGGCAACCGCCGGTGGCGGCGGCCGTGGCATGAAGCTGGCCAAAACGGCCGAAGAGCTTGAGACCGCTTTCCGCACCGCCCGCGCTGAGGGCAAGGCCGCTTTTGGCAACGATGAGGTGTACATCGAGAAATATCTCGGCACGCCACGTCACATCGAAGTGCAGGTTTTTGGCGACGGCAAAGGCCGCGCGGTACATTTGGGTGAGCGGGATTGTTCGCTTCAGCGGCGCCACCAAAAGGTGTTCGAGGAAGCCCCCGGTCCCTCTATCACGCCCGAGCAGCGCGCCGAAATTGGCCGCACCTGCGCCGAGGCTGTGGCCCGCATCAACTACGCGGGTGCAGGCACGATCGAGTTCCTGTACGAAAACGGTGAGTTCTTCTTCATCGAGATGAACACGCGTTTGCAGGTGGAACACCCTGTGACCGAGGCCATTTTTGGTGTCGATCTGGTGCGCGAACAGATCCGTGTGGCCGCAGGCTACGACATGTCGTTCCAGCAAGAAGACCTTCAGATCAATGGGCACTCCATTGAAGTGCGTCTCAACGCGGAAAAGCTGCCAAACTTCACCCCCTGCCCTGGCACGATCACCCAGTATCATGCGCCGGGTGGTTTGGGTGTACGGATGGACTCCGCGCTGTATGACGGCTACAGAATTCCACCCTATTACGACAGCCTCATTGGCAAGCTGATCGTCCACGGACGTGATCGCCCGGAAGCATTGGCGCGTCTGCATCGTGCTTTGGGTGAGCTGATCATCGACGGGATCGACACCACAGTGCCCCTGTTCCATGCCCTGCTGGAAGAGAAAGATATCCACACCGGTGACTACACGATCCACTGGCTGGAGAAGTGGCTTGAAACCAACCTCGGCGGCTAGCCGGGGTTACTCTGCCGCCTGCTTGGCCAGCGCGCCAAGGGCGGCATCAACCTCTGCGGTCAACGCCTTGATTTCCTCAGTGGCAGGCGCATTCCGAGAGACCTCGGCCACGCCCAACCCTTTGCCCAAGCTTTCAGCATAGACCACTCGATTGGCCAACACTGTAGCTGCTGGGACGACGTCTAGTGCACCCAATTGTTCCAACATTTTCGCGGCCAAGCGTGTGCCCGACTTGGCCCGGTTCAGCACCGCCATCACGACTTTGCCCTCCCGCGCGGCTAGCTCCAGCACACCTTCGGTGGCCCACATATCGACCTCACTTGCCGCAATAGGCACCACGACCAGCGAAGATGAACGCAACGCAGGCCGCATATCGCTGTCAATCTTGGGTGGCGTGTCGATGATGATGACGTCGTGGGTTTTGCGGTACTTGTCGACTTCATAGGCAACGCCCCACGCGCTGGCCGTAGAGAAGTCAACGCCGGGTTCACCGCCCGTTTGTTCAAGCCGGGTCATAAACCACCGTCCAAGCGAGCCCTGAGCATCGCTATCGATCACCGCCACTTTGCGCCCCATTTGTGCGAAAGAGACGGCCAGATTGACGGACAAAGTGGTTTTGCCCGAACCGCCCTTTTGCTGTGCGACTGTGATGACCTGACCCGGCATGTCGATTCCCCATAACCCAAAATGCTGCGTTGCGGCATGGTGGAGGTGGGGACACGCCCTGTCAATGGCGGCGGTGACGCAGGGGGAACCCCGCGCCACCTATTTGCTACTCTGCGGCTTCGAGATAAGCCTCTAGCGGTGGGCAGGTGCAGATCAGATTTCTGTCGCCTGCCACGTTGTCCACCCGGTTCACAGGAGGCCAATACTTATCGACGCGGAAGGCACCGGGTGGGAAACACGCCGCCTCACGCGTGTAGGGCCGATCCCAATCGCGCACGAGGTCTTCCATCGTGTGCGGCGCGTTTTTAAGCGGATTATTATCGGCATCCATCGTGCCGCCCTCAACCTGAGCGATCTCATCTCGGATGGCGCGCAACGCGGTGATAAAGCGGTCCAACTCGGCCTTCGTCTCGGACTCAGTTGGCTCAACCATCAATGTCCCAGCCACGGGCCAAGACATGGTTGGCGCGTGAAACCCGTGATCTATCAAACGCTTAGCGATATCATCTACGGTGATGTGGGCGCTGTCTGCAAAGGGTCGGGTATCTAGAATGCACTCATGCGCGATCCGCCCATTGCGTCCCGTAAACAGCACATCAAAGCTGCCTTTTAGCTGAGCCGCGATATAATTGGCCGACAAGATCGCGACTTTCGTCGCTTGGGTCAGCCCCTCTCCGCCCATCATCAAACAATAGGCATGGCTGATCGGCAGGATCGAAGCCGAGCCAAAGGGAGCAGCACTAACCGGGCCGCCGTCGTCCGCGTCCATGCCAGTTTCTGGGTGACCGGGCAGATAGGGTGCCAAGTGCGCCTTTACGCCGATTGGGCCCATGCCCGGGCCGCCGCCACCGTGCGGGATGCAGAACGTTTTGTGCAAATTCAGGTGGCTCACATCCGCGCCCAGCTCGCCGGGCTTGGACAGGCCAACCATCGCGTTCAGATTGGCCCCATCAAGGTAGACCTGCCCGCCATGGGCATGCGTGATCTCACACACCTCGCGCACGGTCGTTTCAAACACCCCGTGGGTTGAGGGGTATGTGATCATACACGCTGCAAGTTTATCGCCTGCCGCCTCAGCCTTGGCGCGAAAATCATCAAGATCGACATCACCGTTGTCAGCGGATTTCACCACGACAACCCGCATTCCCGCCATGTTCGCAGAGGCAGGGTTTGTGCCATGCGCCGAGGTCGGGATGAGGCAAATATCACGATCATCGCCCCTTGCGCGGTGGTAGGCCGCAATGGTCAACAGGCCCGCATATTCGCCCTGCGCCCCGGAATTGGGCTGCATCGACATCGCGTCATATCCGGTGATCACGCACAGACGCTCAGCCAGATCATCGATCATCTCCTTGTAACCCTCGGCCTGATCGGCGGGGGCAAAGGGGTGGATGTTTGCAAATTCGGGCCATGTGACCGGCATCATTTCCACGGCTGCGTTCAGCTTCATCGTGCAAGACCCCAGCGGGATCATTGCTCGATCCAGCGCCAAATCCCGATCCGCAAGGCGACGCATGTAGCGCATCATTTCCGCCTCTGCCCGGTTCATATGGAACGTTGGATGGGTCAGGTACTCGCTTTGCCGTTGCAGATCCGCGGGGATGTCCAGCACGTCCAAGCGGACCTCAGTGTCGATCCCAAAGGCGCGGGCCACGCGGTTCAAAATAGCCGTATCAGTCATTTCATCACAGGAAATCCCGATGGCCGTGTCACCCACTTTCCGAAGGTTAATGCCCTCGGCCACGGCGGACCGCAGGATCACACCCTGCATCGCGCCGACCTCAACGGTGAGGGTGTCGAAGACATGTTCAGGCGCCACGTTGAACCCTGCGTCTTGCAGGACCGACTTGAGCGCGCTGGCAGAGCGATGAACGTTTTGCGCGATGTGGCGCAGGCCCTTTGGGCCGTGGAACACGGCGAAAAAACTCGCCATGACGGCCAGCAAAGCCTGCGCGGTGCACACGTTTGACGTCGCCTTTTCGCGGCGAATGTGTTGTTCGCGGGTCTGCAGCGACAGGCGAAACGCCTTGTGGCCATGGCTGTCGACCGACACACCGACAATCCGGCCCGGCATATTGCGTTTGAACGCATCGGCACAGGCGAAAAAGCCCGCGTGCGGCCCGCCATAGCCAAGCGGCACGCCAAAACGCTGCGCGCTGCCAACGGCGATATCAGCACCCATCGCGCCCGGCTCTTTGAGCAGGCACAGCGCCAAAAGATCAGTGACCACAATCCCGATGGCCTTTTGCGCCCGTAACGCGGCCATTTCGGGAGTGAAGTCGCGCAGATGGCCGTGGGTGCCGGGATATTGGAAAATCGCACCAAACACCGCAGCAGGGTCCAGTGTATCGGCAGGGCCCACGATGACTTCGATGCCCAAAGGCTCGGCCCGGGTTTGCATCACGGCGATGTTCTGAGGGTGGCAGTTTTCATCCACAAAGAACGCCGTCGCCTTTGATTTGGACACCCGCTGCGCCATCACCATCGCCTCAGCGCAGGCTGTCGCCTCATCCAAAAGCGAGGCATTGGCAACCGGCAACCCCGTGAGGTCAGCCACCATGGTTTGGAAATTCAAAAGCGCCTCAAGCCGCCCCTGCGCGATCTCGGGCTGGTAGGGGGTGTAGGCCGTGTACCACGCAGGGTTTTCAAGGATATTGCGCTGGATCGCTGGGGGCGTGACCGTGCCATAGTAGCCCTGCCCGATCATAGAGGTCAGCACGGTATTTTTATCCGCAAGCCGCCGCATCTCGGCCAGAACCGCATGCTCGGTCATTTGTGGCCAAGGCAGCAGTTCGGCCTGACGGATAGCAGGTGGAAGCGTCTGGTCGATCAGATCATCAAGGCTGTCGACCCCAACGGCCTTGAGCATTTCGGCCATTTCCTCGGGCGAGGGACCGATATGGCGGCGGTTGGCGAAGTCATAGGTATCGTACTCGGTGATCTGCATGGGACGCTCCATCTGCATGGGGGAAGGCGAGTGTTCTTAACCGATAAAGGCCTGATAAGCGGCCTCATCCATCATCTCATCCATTTCGGCGGCGGCGGGAGAGGTCATCTTGAAGAACCACGACCCCACGGCGTCGTCGTTTACGGCGGCCGGGTTGTCGACCAGCGCCTCGTTGACCTCAACGATCTCGCCATCAAGGGGGGCCAGAATGTCGGAGGCGGCCTTGACGCTTTCGATCACGACGATCTCATCGCCTTTTGCAACCGTGGTGCCGACCTCGGGCAGTTCAACAAACACAACGTCGCCCAGCTGGGTGGCTGCGTGCTCCGTGATGCCAACGGTGATGACGTCACCATCGGCGTCTAGCCATTCGTGCTCTTCGGTGAATTTCATGGGGGTTCTCCTAGTCTTAGCGCTTGTAGCGGGGTGTATGAAAGGGAAGCGTGGCAAGGGTCACGGGCAAACGTTTGCCCCGGACTTCGCCGTAAATCGTGGTGCCTGGGGCCAGTTCTGCGGGGACAATACCCATCGCAATCGGCGCGCCGACCGAAGGGCCAAAGCCGCCCGACGTGATCCGGCCAATGGGGGCTGTCGCATCAACCGAATGATAGAGCTCCACACCGGCACGCATGGGGGCGCGGCCCTCTGGACGCAAGCCCATGCGAATGCTTGCAGGCCCGTCCATCAGTTCCTGAAGGAGTGGCTCGGCCCCCGGAAAGCCGCCCGCGCGCGGCCCGCCCGCACGTCGCGCCTTGGCGATGGACCAGCCGAGACCCGCGACCACGGGGGAAATTTCAGGGGTCAGGTCTTGACCATAAAGCGGCATCCCTGCCTCCAGCCGGAGGCTGTCGCGCGCCCCAAGACCGATTGGCGCCACAGCCGGGTGAGCCAGTAACGCACGGGCCAATTCTTCGGCTCGATCCTCGGGGACCGAGATCTCAAAGCCGTCCTCACCAGTGTAGCCGGAGCGTGAAATCCACAGCTCAGCCCCCATCCAGTCAAAAATCTGGCTGTCCATAAACCGCATCTGCGCGACTGCGGGCAGCAAGTCGGCCAAGACCGCCTCAGCCTTTGGCCCCTGCAACGCCAGCAGCGCGCGATCGTCCAAAAGCGTGACCTCACACCCAGGCAGGCCAGCTTTGAGAATTTCCATATCCTGATATTTGCACGCACCGTTAACCACCAAATAGAAGTGTTCACTGCGATTTGCGAACATCAGGTCGTCTGCAACGCCCCCATCGGGCTGCATCAACACACCATACCGTTGCCGCCCCGCCCCAAGGCCCGCGACATCCGCAGGGATCAAGCGTTCCAGCGCGCTGGCAACCTCCGCGCCGCGTACAATCACTTGCCCCATGTGGCTAACGTCGAACAAACCGGCCTCGGACCGGCAATGCAAATGCTCAGCCATGACCCCCATCGGGTATTGGACCGGCATAGAGCACCCAGCAAAAGGCACCATCTTGCCGCCCAATTCGGCGTGCAACGCTTCTAGCGGCAATGGGTTCAGTTCAGACATAGGCGCCCCTTCACAGTTATCGCCACGATGCCGTGGCGGGTCCTGCCCCCTCTGTCCTATGCGCCTGAGATCGTTATCCCTTCGGCGGGCAATTGAATGCCTCTCTCCAGAGTTTTATCGTCACACGGTCCTTGGGCCTGAGAGTTTACCGGGGCGGTTGCTCCTTCGGCACTGCGGGTGCAGATTCTCCCGTGCGATGCGCCGTGGATAGGCGATCCGTGAAATCCAATCAAGAGCGGTGCACAGCGCGCTACATGAAAAGGTGTCATAATGACCATGAACCACAACATGTTCTTCGGCTACGGCAGTTTGGTGAACCGGGCCACGCAGGACTATCCCGGTGTCAAACGTGCCACCATATCGGGCTGGCGGCGGGCTTGGCGGCACACGGGCGCGCGCAAGGTCGCGTTCTTGACGGCTGTCCCGTGTCCGAACACCCGGATTGATGGCCTGCTTGCGGAGGTGCCCGAGGGCGATTGGGCCGCGCTGGATGCCCGCGAATGGGCCTATATCCGCGCCCCTGCGGAACACGGGCGGGGCGCGCAAATCTATCATATCCCGGCCGATCTGCACGCAGCCCCCAGTCAGACGCATCCGATCCTGCTCAGCTATCTGGATGTGGTCGTGCAGGGATATTTGAACGAATTCGGAGAGGCCGGTGTCGCACGGTTCTTTGCCACGACAGACGGCTGGGAGGCACCGATCATAAACGACCGCACCGCACCGCAGTACCCGCGCGCACAGCAGCTAAGCCCGGATGAAACGGCTCTGGTCGATGCGATGCTCAGCGACGTAGGTGCAAAAGTGACATAAGCCGGGCTTGTCGCGCAAAGGGCGCGCGGGGGGCTGCCGGTGCACCTCCGCGCGCGATCACTCGCAGCGCCATCCACGCAGCCAATAGCCCAAAGATCAGCCCGCCCACGGCTTGCCCGATCAACACCCCCGGTGCGCCAAACAACCAACCGCCCAAGGCGACCAACGGCACAGTCCCCAGTGTATGCCGCCCCCAGTTGAGCCACGTTGACGTGAACGGTTGCCCAAGGTTGTTGAACGCCGCGTTAGAAACAAACAGCAACCCGTTGAAAAAGAACACAAGCGCAAGTGGCCCGCAGAACAGATAGACCAGCGTCAACGTCACACCCTGCGCCGAGAACAACCCTGCAATGAACGGGCGCAGAAGGTACAAAAGCACCGTCATCCCCACCACGAACAACCCGCAAAACAAGACCCCGTCCAGAAAAGCGCGGCGAACGCGGGCGTGGTCTTTGGCTCCAAAATTCTGGCCAATGATGGGGCCGATAGCACCCGACAGCGCAAAGATCACACCAAATGCCACAGGCGTCAGGCGCCCAACAATGGCCATCCCGGCCACTGCCTCTTCGCCATAAGCGGCCATGGAACGCGTGACCCATGCTTGCCCCACCGGCGTGGCCAATTGGGTCAAGATCGCGGGCACTGCAATAGCCAGAATGGGTCGCAAGTCCGCGAGGAAAGACAAAACAGGCGGCAGTGTGAAGCCGCCATAGTGGCGCAAGATCGGGCGCAGTGCGAAGTAAGCAATCGTGAGCCGCGCCGCCACCGAGGCAAGCGCCGCCCCGGTCAATTCCAAGTCGAGGCCAAAGATCAGGATCGGATCGAGCACGGCATTCACCACCCCGCCCCAGATCGTTGCCATCATCGCGCGGCGGGCATCACCATGGGCGCGCAGGATCGCCCCACCCATCATGCCCAACATTAAAAACGGCAAGGATGGGACAATGATCGCAAGGTAATGCACCGCCAAATCCAGCGTCTCACCACTGGCCCCCACAAGCTGTGCGAGGGGCGCAAGAAACGCCCAAACCGTCGCGGCAAAAATCGCCCCGAAGCCAAACCCATAGATCAGCGCCGTCGTCGCGCGGCTTTGCGCCAATGCCACGTCGCCCGCGCCTAACGCCCGGGCGACCAAGGCCCCTGCCGCAATCGCCATCCCGATCCCGAACGAGGTCGTGAAAAACAAAATCGCGCCCGCGTAGCCCACCGCTGCGGCCAACTCAGCCTTGCCCAGCATGGCGATGAAAATCATGTCGATGAAGTCCACAAGGAACACCGCCATCAACCCGACGGAGGCCGTGAGAGACATGATGCTCACGTGCGCAAAAAGATTGCCGGATAGGAACTTGGCGGAGGAATTGTGTGCTGACATGATCGACACCTACCGCGAAGGGGGGCCTGCGCGATAGGTCTAGCCCTGCACAGCCCCCTGTGCGGTCATGATCGCATCCAGCACGGCATCGGGCGTCAGAAGTTCCGGCAAAGCAATACCCATGGGCGCGCCGGGACCGTAAACCATGTTGAAAGGGATGCCGTAGCGATCATGGCTTTTGAGGTAGTTCAGGATTGTATCGCTGGGCCGAGTCCAATCGGCCCGCATGAGGGTCACGCCCTCCAACGCTTGCGCCACGGCACCCCGGTCCAGCACAAGGCTTTTGTTCGCCTTGCAGGTGAGGCACCAATCGGCGGTGACATCAACAAAAACAACCTCACCCGCCTCAGCACGGGCCATGGCCTCTGCCTCATCAAACACCAGCCACATGCTGTCGTCTTGGGCCATCGCGGTCGGTGCGGGCCAGAATAGCGGCAGCGCCATGGCCGCCGCAAACACTGCCACCGCAACAGGCAACGCCGCGCGCCGCTTGACCAAAACCACGCCTCCGATCACCAAAATTGCCGCCAACGCACCCGCCAGCCCCAGCCCCGACACGGCACCCAGCACAGCGAGCAACCAAAGAGCCGTCGCAGCCAGTAGCCCGCCCATGGCCCATTTGACCCACACCATCCATGGTCCGGGTTTAGGCAGGCGCGATAACCAACCAGGCCGCGCGGCGATCAAGAAATACGGCAGCGCCAGTCCCACGCCCAAAGCGGTGAAAATCGCTGCGACCTCGCGCGGCCCGTGGGTCATGGCATAGGTCACTGCTGTGCCCAAAAACGGCGCAGAACACGGTGTCGCCAGCAATGCAGCAAACGCACCGGTGGCAAAATCACCGCTCCACCCGCCGCGCGCCTCGGTGCGGGCCATGCCCGTGGTCCAGCCCTGCGGCAAGGTGATCTCAAACAAGCCCGCCATGTTGGCAGCAAACAAAGCGATGATCGTAATCATCAAGCTGAGGAACACAGGGTTTTGGAACTGCATGCCCCAACCGAACGACGCGCCCGAAGCCTGCATCGCAATCACAATCGCCGCCAGCACCCAGAAAAACGCTATAACCCCCGCAGCCGATGCCAAAAACCCCGCACGCACACGCGCCCGGCCCTGCCCCGCAGCGCCCAGCGCCGAAGTCAGCTTGATCGACAGAACAGGCAGGACGCAGGGCATGACGTTCAAAATCAAACCGCCCAAAAGCGCGATGGCCAACATCCCGATCAGCGCGCCGGAGGCTTGCGGCCGCGGTGCCGGAACGTCCGCAAACGTAGACGCGTTTAGTGTCGCCGCGCGCGCCCCATCCGTGAGGGTGATCTGTAACCCGCCCTCTCCCTCAGCCAGAACCGGTAGGCGCGCCCACACTGACCGCCCGGCATCAGCCACGATAATCTCGGGCTTGCCAAAGCTCGCGTATTCACCCTGCTCGGGGAAAATATCAGGGATGGTGAAGGGGCGATCGCTCTGCGCCGTGACGACGAGCGCGGTCTCATCGAGAAAGACCGTATCGAGCCGCAAGCCAGAGGCCCCGCCATCGTCGGGGATGCGCGCCATCCATGTCGCGATCTGCTTCGCGGCTTTGGCGTCAATGCCCCCACCTGCGGGTAGGTCCAGCGACAAGGACACCGTCTCGGGGATGCAAATGTCGGCGCAGACCAGCAAGGTCGCCTCTAGCGCGAGGCGGGCCGGCGCACCGGGGCGTTCGAGCTGGAGCTGAAGTGGAAAAAGCACCTCGGTCTCATAGCCGAAATTCTCAATCTCAAAGGCGGTGAACCGCGTCGGCGCAGGATAGCTTAGCACGACATCGCGAATGTTTTCCGATCCATCCCAGCTGATCTGAGGCGGCAAACCCACTTCACCGGGTGAGCGCCAATAGGTCTTCCACCCCGGCTCTAGCGTCACAAACAGCCCCGCCGTCAGCGCGCCACTGCCTGTTGGCACGCCGTCTTGCGCCGAGACGAGTTGCGCCGTGATCGTACGTGTGACCACCACATCGGACCCCGCCGCATAAAGCGGGAGGGCAAGGCAGGCCCACAGGGCAAAGAGGCACGCGCGGATCATGGGATATCGCTACCCCAAAGCCACGCCGCCCGAAAGACCTGCTGCCACCGGACACACACAGTTGTGACTGTGTACATTGCGCGGGCCACGGGCGGTTTTGCTTGTGTCCCCCGCCGTTGCGAGGGAGACTACCGAAAACTGACATCCCCGAATGGAGACGACCCCATGTTCCGCGCGCTTATCCTGTCTGGCCTTTTGGCCCTGCCCACCACTGCAATGGCGCAGGATTTGTCCCCCGATGAGGTAAAGAAACTGGCGCTAGAAGCGATCCTTGAGAACCCCGAGATCGTGATGCAGGCCGTGGAAATTTTGCGCGCCCGCGATGCGCAAGCCGCTGAAGCCGCGGCCCAGGAAACGCTGTCGCAAGGGCGCGCCGCGTTGGAGCGTGACCCCAACGCACCGGTGCTTGGGAACCCTGATGGCGATGTCACGGTCGTTGAGTTTTTCGACTACAACTGCCCCTACTGCCAACGCGCAGGCGAGCAGGTGAACGAAGCGCTTGGCCTAGACGATGGCATCCGTGTCGTGATGCGGGAATGGCCCATTCTGGGAGAAGGCTCTGTTTGGGCCGCACGGGCCGCGCTCGCGTCGCGCGCTCAGGGCATGTACCCTGAATTCCACCAAGCCTTGATGAACGCCCGCACCCGTTTGGGTGAAACGACCGTGCTCAAAATCGCAGCGGACGTCGGGCTGGACGTCGAGCAATTGCGCACCGATATGGACGCCCCCGAAGTCACATCCCACATCGAAACCTCAATGCAGTTGGCCCAGCAGCTTGGGTTCAGCGGGACGCCATCGTTTGTCGTGGGTGAGACACTCGCACCCGGCCTGATCACCAGCGCGCAGCTGCTAGAAATGGTCGATGAATTGCGCGCCGCACAGTAGCCCCTAGGGTCCGTAGGGGCGCATGGATCCAGTCACATTTTGGTGTGATTGATACAGATCAATGCCCCCACCGCTGATCGCGCCCTAATGGGATCGCAGCAGCGAGAAGGACCCTTGGCATGAGCCGCGAGTATCTAGTTTTGTGTAGTTTGTGTGCGGTCACCTTGGGGTTGGCCTGCGGTCTGGGTGCGTTGCTGATCGACAGCCAGTTACAAGTCATGGGGATGATACTTGGGCTGGCGTCAGGTGGTCCGGCAGCGTGGGTATGGCAGCGCCGTCGCCGGGCCACCGCACCGCGCCGCTAAGCGTCCAGAAATGCGCGAACCGCTGCCTCAAACTCACGCGGTTTTTCCGCATGCAGCCAGTGCCCCGCGCCCGGGATTTTCGCAAACCGCGCTTGGGGAAATAGCGCTTTGATCTGTGCGCGATGCTCCGGCAGGACATAATCGCTTTCGGCACCGGACAAAAAGAACGCTGGCCCATCATAGCGGCCTTCGATCTCTGGAAAGCCGATGATCTTGTCCATCTCTGCTTCAAGCGCATCAAGGTTGAGCCGCCACCGTTTGCCCGCGACATCAAGCGATTGCAGCAAAAAGGCGCGCACACCCGGCTCCGGGATACTCGCCTCAAGGGCCTCGGCGGCTTCGCTGCGGCGGGTAACGTGGCTTAGGTCAAGCGCGCGCATGGCGTGGATCAGATGGGCTTGGGTATGGCCGTAGCCCACAGGTGCGATATCCGCGACAGCCAAACGCCGCACGGCATCCGGAGCCTTTAACGCGCAAACCATCGCGGCCTTGCCCCCCATCGAATGACCGATCACATCGGCCTGCCCCCAGTTGGCGGTGATCACCTCGGACAGATCCTGGGCCAAGGCCGCATAGCTGTGATCGTCGGCGAACAAGCTATCACCATGGTTGCGCATATCAACGGCCGCAACGGGGCCTCTATCCGAGAGGCGCTTGGCAATGACGCCCCAATTGCGGGCGGACCCAAACAGACCATGTGCGATCAACGTCGGCGCCGCAGCGCCCTGAGATGGAAGGTGTGTGGTAGCTAGCATAAATCTGACTTATCTCACCGGCAGCGGCACGGCCAGATACGTTTTGCGTCGGCCGGTGTGGGGCACCGCTTAGGCCGCCGCATCCCCAAATTTACGGCCCCACCAGCGCGCGACACGGACCTGCACAGCGCGGATCAAGGCCAGCAGACCCACCAACACGATGATATTGAACCAAGGGATCAACGTCACGTCTGGCCCTGCAACAGGCTTGAGGGAGGTCGCATTGGGGTAGATCGAAATCAGCGTGCTGCGCCAACCATAGTGGCGAACGGCAACCCATTGCGGTTCGGCCCGCGTAGAAATCACGGCCTGCGCATCAGCCTGCAAATCCGCACTATCGAATTTAAAATATGGGGGCCAGCCAACCCCGGTGTCCTCATTGCGGTACACCCGCGTGGTCCCATCGGCGTCGGTTGTGTTGATCAAACGTAGGTCCCGGTTGGCCGTCGTCGCGTTGCCGCTGTCGGCCCCCGCATAGAACCAGCTGTTCAGCCCACCCACGTCCTGCCGAATAATTTCGGTCCCAGTCACAATCACAATATCGCGTTGGGGCAGCGTATAATGCAGACACGATCCCAAGATCGCGGCAAACAGCCCCCATAAAATCCACTTCATCACAGCCCTCAGTCCCCTTCCGGCATATTCAGCACAAATGCCAACACCGAAGTCGCCGCCAACGGGACGCAATAGACCCAAATCGCAAGGCGCTTCACCAGTCCCGGTATATAGTCGCCCAGATCGTTTTGCACGTAGGTATGTTCCGGTAGCGGCGGTTGCTTGGCCGTCCAAGCGGCCTTTGCGGCCTCAACCCGGCCGGCGCGAAAGTAGAAAAAGAGGCTGACGAACACCACCGTCAAGGCCGCAAGCATCAGCATCATCACTCGTATATTCAGCAGCATAGCCACCCCCTTTGCTTATCAGCACATAGGTCGGCGCGGCCTTTGCCGCCACCCCCTCTGGTCATTGGGTGGCAATTGCCTACACTCAACCCGAACAGCACGGGGGCCCCAATGTCCGATCCTCTTCTCCAAACCATCGAGGCCCGGCGCGATGATCTGATCGCGCTGACCCAAGACTTGATCCGTATTCCGACCCTTAACCCGCCGGGCGACAATTACCACGCGATCTGTACCTATCTGGACGCCCGGCTCAGCGCGCATGGATTTACGACCGAAATGATCCGTGCCCAAGGCGCGCCCGCAGACAGTGAAACCCACCCGCGCTGGAACCTTGTGGCCCGGCGCGAAGGAGCCAGCCCCGGTGAATGCGTGCATTTCAACAGCCACCACGATGTCGTCACCGTGGGCGAGGGCTGGACCCGTGATCCGTTTGGCGGTGAGCTGGAGGGTGACCGCATCTATGGTCGCGGCGCATGTGACATGAAGGGCGGGCTGGCTGCATCCATCATCGCCGCAGAGGCGTTCATCAAGACCCACCCCGAATTCTCTGGCGCTGTGGAAATCAGCGCAACGGCGGATGAGGAAACCGGCGGCTATGGCGGCGTCGCGTATCTGGCTGAGCAGGGGTATTTTGACCCCGAACGCGTGCAGCACGTCATCATCCCCGAGCCTTTGAACAAGGACCGCATTTGTCTGGGCCACCGTGGCGTTTGGTGGGCCGAGATTGAGACAAAGGGCCGGATCGCCCACGGCTCCATGCCATTCTTGGGCGATTGCGCGGTGCGCCACATGGGCGCCGTGCTAGAGGAAATGGAACGCACGTTGTTCCCGCTTTTGGCCTCAAAGCACACGGATATGCCGGTGGTGCCAGAGGGCGCGCGCAATTCGACTATGAATATCAATGCCATTCACGGCGGCGCGAATGAGCTGCCTGCGGATTACACCGGCTTCCCCTCTGCCTGTGTGCCAGACTCGTGTCGGATCACCATCGACCGGCGGTTCTTGATCGAAGAAAACATCGATGAGGTCAAAGCCGAGATCATCGCTGTCCTTGAGACGGTCAAATCCCAACGCCCCGAGTTCCGCTATGACCTGCGTGAGTTATGGTCCGTCACCCCCACCATGACCGATGAAAACGCGCCGGTGGTGCGCACGGTCCAAGACGCCATCGCCCAAGTATTGGACACGCAGGCGCAATTTGTTGTCTCTCCCGGAACCTATGATCAAAAGCATATCGACCGGATTGGGCGGCTCAAGAATTGTATTGCCTACGGGCCGGGCATCCTTGATCTAGCCCATCAGCCAGACGAATGGGTGGGCGTGCAGGATATGCTCGATAGTGCCAAGGTCATGGCCCTTTCACTTCGGGCGCTATTGGTTGAACCCGTGCAGGCGTAGCCTATGACTACCCCCGGCGGGCACTGAAAAAATCCTGCAACAACGCCTCAGAGGCGGCGGCATTTATACCATCGTAGACCTCGGGCACATGGTGGGTCTGCGGATGGGCAAACACCCGCGCGCCCTGGGCCACACCGCCTGATTTTGGATCAGACGCCCCATAATACACCCGTGCAATCCGCGCGTGGCTGATCGCCATGGCGCACATCGCGCAAGGTTCCAACGTAACGTAAAGATCGCAATCCGTTAATCGTTCTTGGTTAAGCGCGGCACATGCCGCTCGGATCGCAAGGATCTCGGCGTGGGCGGTGGGGTCATTACGTTCCCGAGTGCGGTTGCCCTCCACCGCCAAGACCTTGCCATCCTTGGATAAAACGACCGCGCCCACAGGCACCTCGCCGCGTTCACCTGCGGCTTTTGCGGCCTCTAGCGCGGCCTCCATGTGGGATCGAAACGACATGTCGCAGACTTGCCGAAACCCCGCCCCCCGCGCAAGACGCTTTCCAAGCGCACACTTGCGCGATAAGGGAGGCGCATGTCCAACACATTCCCCTCCAAAAGCGCGCCTCCCGGTGACCGCATTGCCAAGGTGATCGCCCGAGCGGGCATCGCCTCGCGCCGCGACGCCGAAGTTATCATTGCTGAAGGCCGCGTTACGGTTAACGGACAAGTCATTGAAAGCGCCGCACTTAACGTGACGGACGACGATCGCGTCGCGGTTGATGGCGTGCCTCTTGCACCGCCGGAACGTGCCCGTCTGTGGATGTATCATAAGCCCACCGGCCTTGTGACCACGACCCGCGATGAGCAAGGCCGTGAGACAGTGTTTGACGCGCTGCCCGACGATTTGCCACGGGTGATGACTGTGGGGCGGCTGGATCTCAATTCTGAGGGGCTGTTGCTGCTGACCAACGATGGTGAGTTGAAACGCCGTCTTGAGCTGCCCTCAACCGGGTGGCTGCGGCGCTACCGCGTCCGCGTCCGCGGCACACCGACAGAGGCACAACTTGAAGCGATGCGCGGAGGTCTAACCGTTGAAGGCGAACGCTTTGCCCCCATGCAGGTGGCGTTTGACCGCCAACAGGGCGGCAATGCTTGGCTGACGCTGGGCCTGCGCGAAGGTAAGAACCGTGAAATTCGGCGCGCCATGGAAAGCCAAGGGCTTTTGGTGAACCGTCTGATCCGGTTGAGTTATGGGCCGTTTCAGCTGGGCACACTGGCGATCGGCGAGATTGAAGAGGTCCGCACGCGTGTGCTGCGTGACCAACTAGGAGAGCCCGAGATGGCCGACGAAACCGAAACCCGCGCACCGGGTAAACCCGGCCCCGGTGGCCGCAAACCCGGCGGAAAACCTGCTGGCAAATTCGGCGGGAAGCCCGCTGGAAAGTTTGGCGGAAAGCCCGGTGGGCGCCCCGGCGGCAAGCCCAGTGGAGACCGTGGTGACCGCCCCGCGCGCAAACCATACGGCAAGCCCGGTGAAGACCGTGGTGACCGTCCCGCGCGCAAGCCATACGGCAAGCCCGGTGAAGACCGTGGCGACCGCCCAGCGCGCAAACCATACGGCAAGCCCGGTGAAGATCGTGGCGAGCGTCCCGCGCGCAAACCATACGGCAAGCCCGGTGAAGACCGTGGCGACCGCCCCGCGCGCAAACCATACGGCAAGCCTGGTGAAGACCGTGGCGACCGTCCCGCGCGCAAGCCATACGGCAAGCCCGGTGAGGACCGCGGTGACCGTCCCGCGCGCAAGCCATACGGCAAGCCCGGTGAGGACCGTGGCGACCGTCCCGCGCGCAAACCATACGGCAAGCCCGGCGAAGACCGTGGCGACCGCCCCGCGCGCAAACCATACGGTGAGGATCGTGGCGATCGGAAACCTTTTGGCAAAGACCGTCCCGACAATGACCGATCCGCCCGGCGCGAAGCCGAGCAAGCGGAAAGAGCGGAGAAAAAGAAGCAGTTCCTCTCTAACCCCGGCATGTCTTTGCGAAAGGACGCGAAGGGCGCGCCAAAACGCGGCAGCGCGCGCAAAGGTGGCGCCAAGTCACCCGGCGCAGGGTTCTATGGTTCGCGTGATCTTAGCTCGAAAAAACCGACAAAACCCTGAGGTTTAGGCCTCAGGTTCTTCCTCAATCGCGTAAACCGTGAATAGTTTGGTTTGCGTGAAAAAGAACGCAAAGATCGCGATGGGTACGCCAAACGTGTCAACCGTCACATAGACTTCGGTCGACAGGCTACGCCACGCGATCTCATTAAACACGGCGAGGCCTGCAAACAGCATCGCAAAGCGTTTTGTCAGGATAAGCCACCCCTCGCGTTGCAAGGGGATTAGGTCTTCCATCAAGTATTCGAGATAGCTGCGCCCTCGTGCCAAGCCAAAAAACAGGATCGCGGCAAAGATCGAAAACATAATAGTGGGGCGGATTTTGATGAACCGCTCGTCATTGAACCAAAACGAGATACCGCCCGAAAAAATCACCAAAATCGCCGTCAGCACCTGCATCTTGGATAGTTTGCCCGACAGCGCCCACAAGATCGCCGTAGCCGCTAGGATGACGGGAATGAACGCCACCGTCACCGCGATGAAGCCCCCGTATTCCGTCCCGTTGATGAGAAACGTCTCATCCTTGAAATACATGTAGGCCCCAAAAAACGCGAGAACCGGCCCCGTTTCCAACAGAAATTTAAGCGTACCGTTCACGGTGCGCCCCTCAGACTGCGCAGCAGGTTTGGGCGCGGGTTCGGGCTGGGTCATATCGGCTTCTCCATGGATGTAATCTGACCTAGGCCCGGTGGCGCGGAATATCCACCCCTAGCTGCCAAGCTCGATGAACACGGCGCCCAAGGCGATCAAACACATAAGCGCGATCCGGCGCGGCCCGACGGTGTCCTTTAGGATGAGCCAGCCGATCAGGGCTGCAAAAACGATTGAGGTTTCGCGCAGGGCTGCGGCCTCCCCGACCTTGCCCAACCGTGTCGCCAAAAGCACTGAGCCGAAGGAGCCATAGGCCACAAGCGCGCCAATCACACCGCGTGTGAACAGCGGCCGCCATTCTGGCGTCGCCACGCGCCCTCGGGCGTGCAGCCAAAGCCACAGCGCCGGAAAATCGAGCGAGCAGAGAAAGAAGAACCACACAACAAACGTGAATGGATTGGGCGTTGTGCGGATCGCGAAAGCATCAAAGGTTGTGTAGGCCGCAACCATCATCCCCGTGAACACCGCCATGCCAAGCGCCGGCAAAAGCGAACCGCGATCCTTAACCAAGTAGAGGATGTTATAAAGCGCGAGGCCAAAGATACCGGCCAACAAGCACCCTAGCCCAAACCATTGCAGGGGGGCGAAGGTTTCACCAAAGATCAGCCATGCGCCAAAGACCGCAAACAGCGGCGCCGTGCCTCGCACAACGGGATAAACAACGGTAAATGCGCCCCGTTGGTAGGCCGCCGCCATGCCAGATTTATACAGAAAGTGGATGACCAATGCGCCCGCAAACAACCACCACTCTTGGCCTTGGGGCCATGGCACGACAAACAACGCAAACGGCACCGAGATAAGGACAAGGCAAACGTCTATCGCCGCCCGGGTCGTCCAAGGATCAAACCGCCCCTTCTGCATCGCGCCAAAGATCGCATGCAAAAGCGCCGCAAACAGCACAAGCAATAAGGCGACCTGTTCGCCCGCTGGCGTCCCCTCAACCGCGAGGATCCAAGCGCTCATGTAGCGTCAGGCATCTAGGCCTGTCAGTGCTCTTGCAAAGTCTTCTGGATCGAAGGCTTGCAAATCGTCAATCTGCTCTCCCACGCCGATGGCATGGATAGGCAAGCCGAATTTATCCGCCAAAGCCACCAAAACACCGCCCCGCGCGGTGCCATCCAGCTTTGTCATCACAAGGCCAGACACATCCGCCAGTTTTTGGAATGTCTCCACCTGAGAGATCGCGTTTTGACCAGTCGTCGCATCCAGAACCAGCAAGGTGTTATGCGGCGCAGAGGGGTCCTTTTTGCGGATCACACGCACGATCTTGGCCAACTCCTCCATCAAATCTGCGCGATTTTGCAATCGCCCAGCCGTGTCGATCATCAGCAAGTCGGCGCCATCTGCCTCTGCCTTACTCATTGCGTCAAACGCCAACGAAGCAGGGTCCGAACCCTCAGGCGCTGTCAGAACCGGAACGCCGGCCCGATCCCCCCAGACCTGCAACTGCTCCACTGCTGCGGCACGAAACGTATCGCCTGCGGCAATCACAACGGACTTGCCTGCCGCTCGAAACTGACTGGCCAGCTTGCCAATCGTCGTCGTCTTACCCGAGCCATTCACACCCACAACCAACACGACCTGAGGCTTCTTGGGGTACAGAGGCATCGGCTTGGCAACGGGTTCCATGATCGCAGCAACCTCAGAAGCCATAAGCCCCTTTATCTCTTGAGTAGAAAGCCGCTTACCCATCCGACCCTCAGCCATATTGGCCGTCACGCGCAACGCGGTATCGACCCCCATGTCTGCCGTGATCAGCAACTCTTCGAGCTGCTCCAACATCTCATCATCAAGCGCACGGCGCACCACAGCCTTGGCCTCGCCGCGGCCCAAAATCCGGCCCAACAGGCCGGGCTTGGGGGATGCCTCTGCTGCGGCTCTCGCCTCCTCGGCGCGGCGCTCCTCAGCCTCAACTCGCGCGATGCGTGCAGCCTCCACGCGGTCAGCTTCAATTCGGGCCGCCTCTGCTGCTCTGCGCTCTTTCGCATCAGCCTCCTGCGCCAATGCCCGCGCAGCCGCTGCGTCATCAGCCTCACGTTCTAAACGGGCCGCTTCTTCCTCAAGCCGAGCGCGCTCCGTCGCCAACCGTTCCGCTTCAACACCCAAATCTACGTCGGCAGCCGCCTCAACCGCACCACCATCTTCAACGATAGCATCCAATCCCTCCTCCAACTTAGAGGAGCTCTTGAACATTCGTTCCTTGAGTTTCTTGAAAAATGCCATCGCCCAGACCGTTCCTACCGTCGCCTACGGCGCTCACATCTAATACGAGCACGCACGGTTTGAAAGCCACCGCGTTACTCAGCCTCCTTTGTTCCCAAAATACTCCGGGGGAGGCTCCGGCACGGAGCCGGGGGCAGCGCCCCCTAAAAGATGTAACCGCCCAAAGGGCGACGTTTAGATTTCGTCGGCAAAGTGCTTCATCGTCAGCCGGATGGGGTTCGGCGCCGCCTGCCCTAGCCCACAGATCGACGCATCAACCATCGCTTGGCTCAGGTCTTCCAAAAGCCCCTGATCCCACGTTTCCGCCTGCATCAGCTTCACGGCTTTTTCACAGCCCACGCGGCAGGGGGTGCATTGCCCGCAGCTCTCTGCCTCAAAGAACCGCAGCATGTTCAACGCCGCATCCCGCACGCGGTCCTGATCCGACAAAACAACCACGGCGGCAGATCCAATGAATGTCCCATGCGGCTGCAACGTATCAAAATCAAGCGGCACATCATTCAACGAAGCGGGCAAAACGCCCGAAGATGGCCCGCCCGGTTGATAGGCCTTGAACGCATGCCCCTCGGCCATGCCACCCGCCGCATCGATAATATCAACAATCGTCGAACCCGCTGGCAGCAGGTACATCCCGGGTGCAGCGACACGTCCAGATACGGAATAGCTCCGCAGGCCCGTGCGACCGTTATGCGTGATGGATGAAAGGATTTCAGGTCCTTCGCGTACAATCCGCGCAACCCACTTCAAAGTCTCAACGTTATGCACCAGCGTCGGGCGACCAAACACACCGACCTGCGCCACAAACGGTGGGCGATGACGCGGCAGGCCACGTTTGCCTTCAATCGATTCAATCATCGCGCTTTCTTCGCCGCAAATGTAGGCACCCGCCCCACGGCGCAAATCGATATATCCCGGCTCAACGATACCGGCCGTCTCTAGGGCTGCGATTTCGGTCGCCAGAATCTCCAGCACCGCCGGATATTCATCGCGCATGTAGATAAAACAGGTCTCAGCCTCGACGGCCCATGCGGCGATTAGCATCCCCTCAAGAAACAGGTGCGGCGTGCGCTCTAGATAGTAACGGTCCTTAAATGTGCCCGGCTCGCCCTCATCACCGTTCACGGCCAAATAGCGCGGCCCGGGATTGGCCCGAACAAAGCCCCACTTCTTGCCCGACGGGAACCCTGCCCCGCCAAGTCCGCGCAGACCCGAGGCTAGAACTTGATCCTGCACTTGCTCCCAGTCGCCGTCCGCACGCAAACGCGCCAACTCGGCGTAACCACCACCTGCACAATATGCCTCAAACCCTTCGTAGTCGGGCATCTTGTGGTGAGTATCACCCGCCGCAATCGCCGCGTGCACCAATTCAGGCGTGGCGTTGTCGATATGGTTGTGCCCCAGTTCCAACGTTGGGGCCATATCGCAGCGACCCATGCAAGGCGCACGCAGAACACGCACTTGGGATGGATCAACGCCATCCTCAAGCGCCGAAATCAGTGTCTCAGATCCAGCCAATTCGCACGACAGCGAATCGCACACTCGAATGGTAAGTGCGGGCGGCACCGGATCATCTTCACGCAGCGGATCGAAGTGCGCGTAAAACGTCGCGACCTCCCAGACCTCGGCCATTGATAGCTTCATCTCTTCGGCCAAAGCCCGCAGGTGCGCCGCAGATTGGTGCCCATAGGCATCTTGGATCAGGTGCAAAAACTCGATGAGCAGGTCCCGCCGCTGAGGGCGATCCCCCAAAAGGGCGCGCACTTCTGCCAGTGCGGTATCCTCATACTGCCGACCCTTGGGCGTTTTGCGCCCTTTGCCTCGACCTGATTTCCACACACCTTTGTTGTCGTCCAATGCCATGAAAGCCTCCCGCGCGCATCGGGTGTTTGATAGCACGCCCTGCCCTCTCCCAAATGTCAAAACCGACACCAAATGGGCGAATTCCCCCAAGCCGATACCACCGCGACTACCATAGGAAACGAATTCCACGGTCGCCGGTGACCACACAGATTTGACAGGTATGGTTTTCAGCCGCCCCCACGTTGCCTATGTTGGGGCCAACAGCCCGGAGTGACCATGCGCCTCGCCCTAACCCTTTGCCTTATGCTCACCACGCCCGCCGTCGCCCAAGAGACGTTTTCAGGCGCTGAGTTTGACGCCCGCGTCTCTGGCAAAACTCTCTATTTTGAACGCGCGGGCCGTGCCTTTGGGGCCGAGCAATACTTTCCCGACAAACGCGTCATCTGGGCGTTTGAGGACGGGCAATGCCAACGCGGCATATGGTTTGAAAACGCCGATAGCGACATCTGTTTCATCTACGACGAAAGCCCCGAGCCGATCTGCTGGGACTTTTTCAAACAACCCGGCGGGGGCGTGTCGGCCCGCGCGAAAGGCGCGGACCCATTGAATGATTTGTTCGCAGTCCATGAGGACGAGGCGCCACTGGCATGCAAAGCGCCCGACTTGGGGGTCTAGCCGGGTTCGCGCCACCAAACATCGGGCTGGAAATCGATCCAATCGCCGTAGATCGAGATCCTATCAGAGGGGAATTTCAGCTCAGCATCATGTGCAATCCATGAGACCGGGTTGTGCCACAGAGGAACCACATAGCGCCCTGCGGTCAGCACCCGGTCCAGCGCTTTGACGGCAGCCACGTAATCCTCTTGCGATTGGGCCTCTAGCATAGCCTCAATCATCGCGGAAATCGCGGGCGTGTCAGTGCCCATTAGGTTTCGCGATCCCGGTGCCTCAACCCCTTCAGGGCCCCAATAGCGCCATTGCTCATTCCCCGGCGACAACGACAAACCCCAGCGATAATAAGTCATGTCGAAATCGTAGCTGTTCACCCGCTCCGTGTATTGGGCGCTGTCGATGGAGGAAATCTCCGGATCAAGGCCCAGCCGCTCCAGTGCTTCGACATAGATATCGACCACTGAACCGATCTCGCTTGAGCCGTTTTGCAGCAGGATTTCGAACTGAACCGGCCCGTCCGGTCCCACAAGGCGGCCATTTTCAACGGTATACCCTGCATCCTCAAGCAAAGCCGTAGCCCGCCGGATCGCACCACGATTGGCCACACGCGCACTGCCCTTGGGCAATGCATAGCCGTCAATCGCACCCGGTGGCAGGCTATCGGCAAAGGGTTCCAACAGGTCACGCACGCGGCCCTCAGCAGGGGTGCCCGGTGTCATGCCAAGCGGCGAATTCGCGAAATAGCTTTCAATCCGGGGCAGTGCGCCACCGTTCAGGACCGTGTTGGTGTAGGTAAAGTTGAACGCCTCAATCATCGCCTCACGCACGCGCCAATCAGCAAAAAACCCGGTGCGGGTGTTCATAACCAAGCCCGTCATCCCCGTGGGGCGTTGATGCGGAACCTCGGATTTGACGATTGCGCCGCTTTCCACTGCAGGAAAGTTATATTGCTCCGCCCATTTCGCGGCAGAAGTTTCGCGCATCGTGCTCAGTTCACCGGATTTGAACGCCTCAAACATGGCGGACGCATCGGTAAAAAACTCCATCCGCAGGGTATCAAGGTTGTGCACCCCTTTGCGGAGAGGCAGATCACGGGCCCAATAATCAGGGTTGCGGCTCAGCTCGACAAAGCGGTTCGGCTCAAAATCAGTGATGACATAAGCCGCACTCGTAATCGGGATCACATCCAACCCGCTTTGGGTAAAATCGCGGCCCTCCCACTGAGCTTTTTTCAGAACAGGGCGCATCCCCATGATCATCGCCAACTCACGGTTGGGCGCCTTAAAACTGATGCGCAGACCGCGCGTACCCACCGGCACAATACGCGCCACCTGCGCCCATGACCCCCGGTAGCGCGCATGCCCTTGGGTGCCGAGCGCCTCATAGGACCAGATAACGTCCTCAACGGTGACCGGAGCACCGTCAGAAAACCGGGCCTCGGGACGCAGGTGAAACTCGACCCAATGGCCCTCTGGATCGACGGCCACCGTCTCGGCCAGAAGGCCGTACAATGTGAACGGCTCATCATAGGATCTGCCCATCAGGCTTTCGTGCGCAAGGAACCGCAATTGCCACGGCACCCGGCCTTTTTGGATGTGCGGGTTGAGACTATCGAAACCGCCGACCTGACCGTCAACAAACACCCCACCCTTGGGAGCGTCCGGATTGGCGTAAGGCAAGTGCGCAAAGTCCGCAGGCAACGCCGGAGCACCATAAAGAGCGATTCCATGGTGTGCCTGAGCGCTTTCAGAGGGAGAATCGGTGGCAAGAATCGGTTGGCAAAAAAGCGCCAATCCGACCACGGCGCCTGCGACTGCTCGATGAAAAGAATTGAAGACCATATCGAAACAGTTCCTGTTTTCCTTGATTTATTGGCCTCAAGATACGGTGATCCCTCAAGATAGTCCAAAACTTTAACTTGGACTCTCAACACCGCATCCAGTATATTGAGGTCACTGCTCGATAGGTTTCTTGCCTGTATGAAACCTGCCTCAATAACTTAACGCCAGCTTCGTGCTGGCGTTTTTTTTGGGCCATATGCGAGGCAATCCATCACACCAATCACGCATCACAGCCGATCACGATTGATGCCGCACTGCGGCAGGTATCGCAGAACTTCCTTTCATTCTGCGGTGCAGCAGCTATCGTTGACGCAACGTGAGACAAGGGAAACGATCCATGACACTTCAAGGCAAGACCGCCGTCATCACCGGCTCCAATTCGGGCATCGGCTTGGGTATCGCAATCGAAATGGCCAAGGCTGGCGCGGACGTGGTGATCAACTCATTCACAGACCGCGAAGAAGATCACGCGCTGGCCGCCCAGATCGCGGCAGATCACGGCGTCAACGCGCGCTATATTCAGGCCGATATGTCCAAAGGCGACCAGTGCCGCGCCTTGATCGAGCAGGCCGGCGCATGTGACATCCTGATCAACAACGCAGGCATCCAGCACGTCGCCGCGATTGACGAATTCCCCCAAGACAAATGGGACGCGATTATCGCGATCAACATGTCGTCGGCCTATCACACCACGGCTGCAGCATTGCCGATGATGCGCACGGCGGGCTGGGGGCGAGTTATCAACATCGCCTCGGCACATGGGCTGACGGCCTCACCCTACAAATCGGCATATGTCGCTGCGAAACACGGGGTGGTTGGCATGACCAAGGTCGTGGCCCTCGAAACTGCGCGCGAGCCGATCACAGCAAACGCGATATGCCCCGGTTATGTTCTGACCCCATTGGTCGAGGCGCAGATCCCCGACACGATGAAAGAATATAACATGAGCCGCGAAGAGGTCGTTGAAAACGTCCTGCTCACGCGGCAACCGTCCAAAGAGTTCGCAACGGTTGAGCAGATGGGCGGCACGGCTGTGTTTCTATGCTCGGACGCGGCGGCACAAATCACCGGCACGACCATTTCGGTGGATGGCGGCTGGACCGCCCTCTGAGAAGGCCCCGACCCCAAGCGCAAAAGGATGACCCATGGGCCAAACAAAACGCATCAACCTAGCCCTTCAGGGCGGCGGGGCACATGGCGCGTTCACATGGGGCGCGCTGGACCGGTTGCTGGAAGATGAGCGGATCGAGATTGCGGCCATCTCGGGCACATCTGCGGGTGCGCTGAACGGGGCGGCGATAAAATGTGGGCTGGTCACTGGGGATCGGGACAAGGCCAAAGCCGGGCTTGAGGCGCTTTGGACCAAGGTGGGTGCGATTACGGACGAGGCGTTTGGCCCATGGCTGAACGCGTTTTCGCCGATGGCGATCAGCCGAGCGATTGAATACTCGCTGCCATTCGCGCTGTCGGACACCACATCGCGGACGATATCACCCTATTTGTATCGGGGCACAACGTCGAACCCGCTGCGCCGCATTGTTGAGGGGTTCGACTTTGACAATGTCTGTTCCGAGGCGGGGCCGCAGTTTCATATCTGTGCGACCAACGTCCGGTCAGGTAAAATCCGCGTGTTCACCCGCGAGGAAATCACAACTGATGCGATCCTCGCCTCTGCCTGTTTGCCCACATTGTTCGAGGCCGTCGAAATTGATGGAGAAGCCTACTGGGACGGCGGATACACCGGCAATCCCGCGCTATTTCCGCTGTTTCACAAGGACCTGCCGCGGGATATCCTGGTCGTGAATATCAACCCGTTGCACCGGGCTGAGGTGCCGCGTTCCGCGCGGGACATTCAAAACCGCATCAATGAGATCAGCTTTAACACGTCGCTTTTGCGAGAGCTGCGTGCGATTGCCTTCGTGCAACGCCTTTTGCACGCAGGCACCATGTCGGGCGACGCGATGAAGGACGTATTGGTGCATATGGTCGCCGACGACGCGCTGATGCAGCAACTATCCGTGGCCACAAAGCTGGTCCCGAACCCGGCGGTCTTGGCCCAGCTGCGCGCGGCGGGATACCGCGCGACGGACACGTTTTTGGACAAGCATTTTGATCAGATCGGCGATGAAAGTTCAGTTGATCTGGCAGCGATGTTCGACAGTTAGGCTGAGCGTCGCGGCGCCTTTGGCCCCGCGAGACGTGAGGGCTCTGCCCTCACACTCCCGGGATATTTGAAAACCAAAGAAGGGTTTAGGGTAGCGATGTGACCCAGAGTATCGTGGCGTCTTCGTCCGAAACCGAGACAACATTGTGGCCCATTGAGGCGTCATAATAGGCGCTGTCGCCACGACGCATTTCGATGGCCTCGTAGAATTCGGTGTAGAGCCGGATAGCGCCTGTGAGCACCAGCAGGAATTCTTCTCCGTCGTGACGGACCCAATCATCGAAATCAGAGAAGGAGCGCGCGCGAATACGGGCGCGGTAGGGCAGCATCCGTTTGGTCGTGAGAGCGCCCGCCAGCAGTTCGTGTTCGTAGGTTGTGGTAACATGGGCCTCGCCTTCACCCATACGTGTGACTGTGCGGCGGCCCGTGACTTGACCCTCTTTGGGGGGGGTGAACAGCTGTGGCACCGAAATTTCTAGACCCGTTGCGAGTTTCTTGAGTGCCTCCCACGTGGGGGACATTTGGCCATTCTCGATCTTGGAGAGGGTGGACCGCGCCAGACCGGCCTGATTAGCGGCCTGTTCCAACGTCCAGCCGCGTGATTTGCGCAAGGAGCGCACCCGCTCCGCGAGGTTGAGGGGCTCGGGGCTGCGGTCGCCCCCGCTTTCGCGGGCCAAGCGGATCAGGCTGGGTTCGGTCTTGGACATGGCGCCTTTGTATCCTCAGCCCAAAGTCGCTGCAAGCGCTTGCCGCATGGGGTTTGGATACTTAAACATGGCATATGCCTGCTGTTTTTCACGATACGTTTCCCGCCCCGCCCGCTGAGTTCAACATGGCGGCCTATGTTTTGCAGGCTGGAAAGCCCGACGCCTGCGCCCTGCAAGTTGTTGGAGACGGATCCGCACCGTGGACCTATGCGGACCTAAGACAAGCCGTAGCAGGCATGGCGCGCGGGTTGCGGGATGCCGGCCTTCAGCCTGGTGATCGGTTGATGCTGCGCCAAGGCAATTCGGTGATTTGTCCCCTGACGTATTTGGCCTGCATTTGGGGAGGCATCATTCCCGTACCAACGGCCGCCGCCCTGACAAGTGCTGAGGTTGCGGCCCTGATTTCTCAGGTTACACCGGCGGCCATTGCCACGTCACAGGGCGTGGCGGTACCTGAAACGGATCTGCCGCTGCTTGATGCCGATACCTTGCGCCAGATGCAAAATCTGCCCCCGCTGAGCGCAGAGATGGGAGACCCAAACCGACCTGCCTACATTGTGTTCACCTCTGGCAGCGGAGGAAAATCACGGCCCGTCTGTCATGCCCACCGGGCCGTATGGGCGCGGCAAATGATGTGGGACGGCTGGTATGGCCTGCGGGTCGACGACCGTTTGATGCACGCAGGCGCCTTTAATTGGACCTATACGATGGGGACGGGACTAATGGACCCTTGGGCCATTGGGGCCACTGCGTTGATCCCCGCGGAAGGCACCAAAGCCAAGGACCTGCCCGCGATGATTGCCGCGCACAACGTCACGATCTTTGCTGCAGCACCGGGCGTCTACCGCCAAATGCTGCGGGGTCCGACCCCACCCCTGCGCAAGCTACGTCATGGGCTAAGCGCGGGAGAGGCCCTGCCGAACATCACACGTGCCGCATGGATCAAGGCAACCGGCACCGCTGTGCATGAGGCTTTGGGGATGTCCGAATGCTCAACCTATATCTCTGGCAGCCCAACACGGCCCGCGGCACCCGGCACGGCTGGCTACCCACAAGCCGGGCGTCACATCAGCGTGCGTGCCGAGGGCACAGCCGTAGATTACAACACCCCCGGGGAGTTGTGCCTGCACGCCTCTGAGCCGGGCTTGATGCTGGGCTATTGGGAGCCGGGCACAGGGCCCGTACCCCTTGGCACGGCTTGGTTCGGCACCGGTGATTACGTCACTATGTCCCGCGATGGAGCGATCACATACCTAGGGCGCCGCGATGATATGATGAACGCCGGGGGCTTTCGGGTTTCGCCCCTTGAAGTGGAAACCAAGCTCGCGCTGACACCCGGCGTGTCGGAAGTGGCCGCCTGCGAGGTGCGGCTCCACGAAGACACGAGTGTGATTGCGCTGTTTCACGTCGGTGGCCAAGAAGACGATATCCGCGACATGGCTCAGACCCATCTGGCCCGGTACAAACAGCCGCGCCTCTATTTCGCGTGTGGAAAACTACTGCGGAATGCTAATGGCAAACTGAACCGCCGCGCCTTGCGTACCGAGGCAGAGGCGGCGGTCCTTGCCTCAGGGGTTGCAAAACGCAGCCGAGTGGACGACGAGAGGGGATGATCACCCTTGATATTCTTTCCGACCCGATTTGCCCTTGGTGCCTCATTGGCAAAACCCATCTGTTCCGCGCCCTAGAGGCAGCGGGCGACCACCCCTTTGTGCTGGCTTGGCATCCGTTCCAGTTGAACCCGGACATGCCGCCCGAAGGTATGGATCGCCGCGCCTATCTGGAGGGTAAGTTTGGTGGCAAAGAGGCCGCAGTGCGCGCCTATGCCCCGATTGCTGAGACGGCTGAGGCCATGGGCCTGAACCTTAACCTTGAGGGCATCACCCGCACGCCAAATACACTGGACGCACACCGGATGATCCATTGGGCCGGACTGGAGCATAAACAGACCCCCATGGCGCAGGCCCTTTTTGAAGCCTATTTCATCAAAGGAGAGGACATCGGCGACCGGGATGCGCTGGTCGAAATCGGCACCCGCGCGGGGCTAGAGGCGGATATGACCCGCCGCTTGCTGAGCAGTGATGCCGATGCGGATGATATCCGTGCCCGAGACGCCCATGCGCGTGAGCGTGGCGTCAGTGCGGTGCCTACCTTTATCATCGCCAATCAACACGTCGTACCCGGTGCACAACCACCCGAACTATGGGGCCAAGTGATTGACGACCTGAACGCCCAGATCAAAGCGGCAGATGCCCCCGAGTGACCCCAACACAGCGGTGGCAGGCGACCAACTGACGCCCAAGCCACCGCTATCACGCGCCGAATTTATCGCTCTCATGGCGATGATGACCGCAATCGTTGCGTTTTCAATCGACTCGATGCTGCCATCCCTGCCTGACATCGCGCGCGACCTGACCCCCGATGAACCGAACCGGGCGCAGTTAATCATCACGACATTTGTCCTCGGCCTTGGCCTTGGAACACTCTTTGCGGGACCAATTTCAGATGCGGTCGGGCGCAAGCCGGTTGTTTTGGCCGGAGCGCTCTTGTTTTGCATCGGTTCGGTTTTGGCCTACGTGGCCCCGACACTGGAAACAGTCATCGCGGGTCGTGTATTGCAGGGTCTAGGCGCCGCAGGGCCCCGCGTAGTGACGCTGGCCATCGTGCGCGACCAATATGCGGGGCGAGGCATGGCGAAGATCATGTCCTTTGTCATGCTGGTCTTTGCGCTGGTGCCTGCCATCGCGCCAGCCATCGGCGCGGGCATTATCTGGGTCACGGGATGGCGCGGGATTTTTGCCGCGTTTGTGGTGTTTGCCATCATCCTGTCCCTATGGATGGGGCTGCGGCAGCCCGAAACCCACCCGCCCGCGGCCCGACGCCCCCTGCGCCCCGGCGTTTTGGCATCCAGCCTTCGCGAGGTTTTGGCCAACCGCAACGTGAGCCTCGCGATCGGGGTACAGGCGTTGTGCTATGGCATGTTGTTCGGGGTCCTTGCCTCAACCCAGCAGATTTTCGACATCACATTCGACCGTGCCGGCAGTTTTCCGCTTTGGTTTGGGTTGGTCGCCCTGATCGCAAGCACCGCGTCGCTGCTGAACGCAAAGCTCGTCGAGAAGCTGGGCATGCACTTCATCATCCGCTGGACCCTTGCGGCGCAGATCCTTTTGTCAGGCCTATGCGCGATTCTCTGGCTGACGGGTCTGTTGGATGGAGGCTTTTTGTTCGCAATGTTCATCATCTGGAAAACATCCGTATTCTTTCAGGCAGGACTGACCATCGGCAACGTTAACGCCATCGCCATGAGCCCTATGGGCCACATCGCGGGCGTCGCATCGTCGGTCATTGGCTCGGTCGCGACCATCGCTGGGGCGGTCATTGCCATCCCGCTGGGGCTAGCATTTGACGGAACCGCTGTGCCTTTGATGCTCGGTGTGTGCGTGCTTGCGGTGTTGGCGCGGGGATTGATGGTCGCGTTGCCGCGCACCTCTGATGCGGAGTAGCGTGCCGCTATGACCACCATGCTGACGCCAGAAACGCTCCTGCGGGGGTATGCCGCCGGGATTTTCCCGATGTCCGAGGGCCGCGACGATCCCGAGATTTTCTGGGTCGATCCGCGCGAGCGTGGGGTCATGCCCCTCGACGGTTTTCACATTTCCCGATCTTTGGGAAAACACATCGCCAAAGAGCCATTTCAAATCCGTATCAACACGGCTTTTGATGCAGTGGTTGAGGGCTGCGCCGACAGGGATGAGACATGGATCAATGGCCCTATAGCGAACCTGTATAGCGCGTTGCACCGGGCGGGTTACGCGCAGGCCCTAGAGGTCTGGGAGGATAAGACCTTGGTTGGTGGCGTTTACGGGGTCACCCTTGGGGCTGCATTTTTTGGGGAAAGCATGTTTTCGCGGCGCACCAATGCTTCAAAAATCGCGCTGGCCTATCTGGTGCACAGGTTGCGGGCCGGCGGCTTTACCCTGTTTGACACGCAGTTCGTCACACCGCATTTAACGTCGCTTGGTGCCGTAGAGATTCCGCGTGCGATGTATCATGCACAACTGGAGCGCGCATTAGGCCAAGAGGCGGACTTTACCCGCGCACCCGAAATGCCCCCGGTTCAGGATGTGATACAGCGCAGCACCCAGACGTCATAGCGGGCATGATCCAGTGCCATGAGCGCGGGAGATGAGGCGATCATCCACCCCTGAAAGATATCCTGACGCTTGTTGCCATCCATCACAGTCAAATGCGCGAAGGCGTCCCCTGCGGGGTTGCTGGCAGGGTAGCGGCATTCACTGAGGGTGATTTCGAGTGTGCCGTACCCCAAGGTTTGACCCGATGCGACCTCAACATCGAACACCGCGCCCGTGACTTTGTCCAAGGTGCGCAAAACCGCGCCAGTGCCTGTGCCCGTGACAACGGATGTGCCCTGAGCCGGCGCCACTTCGGGGGCCACTAAAAGGCCAAGGACCAGTGAGAACGCGCCCAGAAGCCGCATCATTACTCCTCGGACCCGGTCACAAACCGCATCAACAACGACACCAGAGAGACGGAGCCTTGGGTATCGAGAAACTGACCACCGGGTTCTAGGTTGAACGGCGAGCCGCCGGGGACAATCTCAACGAAGTTGCCGCCAAGCAGCCCTTCGGAAGAGATGATCAGTGAACTGTCGTCAGGGATTTCGAGATTTGCAGGTACGGCCACGGTGGCGTCAGCGCGAAAAGTCACCGGGTTCAGCTCAAGATCCGTGACTGTACCCAACTTGACGCCCGCCAAACGCACCTCGGACCCGACTGCAATGCCATCGGCCGCACGAAAGGATGCGGAGTAGTTTGCAGCGCTGCTGCCCGGCCCGTTTGCAAAGCCCGTGGCCTGGGCCGTGTAGAACAGGAACCCGAGTGCCACGGTCAGCACCACGGTGCCTACAAAAATCTCAGTGCGGTTTTCAGCCATCAGAGCGCCCCTTTGTTAAGGTGCCCATACGTAGCCCCGATTATTCCGGGCTCCAAGCCTCATAATCTTGGCGTTCGACGGGTTTGGCACGTTTCAGCGATCCTGCTGGCACATAAGCCGCAGCCGTCCCGGTGAGGTTCATCTGGTGCGGCTTTTCCCAAACCTTGTGCGGCAATGGCGCCTCGGTGGGCGGTAGCTTGTACGTGTGATGCAACCAACCGTGCCATTCGGGCGGAACGCGGGATGCTTCTGCCTCACCATTGAAGATCACCCAGCGACGCACACCCCCTGTTGTTTGGTAGTAGGTATTGCCAAGGTCATCCTCACCCACACGTTCGCCTTTGCGCCACGTGAAAAGCTGAGTGCCCAGCGTTTGACTGTTCCACCACGTCACGGCGCGTTTGAGAAAATAGAACATGGGTGTCCTCCGGTTCGAACGCCTCATCTATAGGCCCCGCACGGGGAAGCGTCCAGTGCCCGTGGGCTGCGGCATGTGGCGCGAAATAAAGGATTATGTGCCTCCGGCGGGGATATTTCTAAACCAAAGAGGGCGGGTTTTGCGAGAAATGGGCAGAAATTCTGGGATTATCCGGGATTCGAGGCCGAATTCCCGCGCTGGATTTATCGTTGCGATGGACGGCGCGGGCGCACGGGCCTATCAAAGCCGCAACAAAAGACAAAAAGACATGGAGAGATGACATGAGTGATCAAACGTACGGCTTCGACACGCTACAAATTCACGCAGGCGCGAACCCTGACCCCGCGACAGGCGCACGTAACACGCCGATTTATCAATCGACGGCCTTCGTGTTTCGCGATGCAGAGCATGCGTCCAAGCTGTTTAACCTTCAGGAAGTCGGCTACATTTATTCGCGTCTGACGAACCCGACGGTTGCCGTACTGCAAGAGCGGATCGCGACGCTTGAGGGTGGTGTTGGTGCGGTTTGTTGCTCATCAGGGCATGCGGCGCAGATCATGGCGTTATTTCCGCTGATGCAGCCTGGCTGCAACATCGTCGCCTCGACCCGCTTGTATGGCGGAACGGTCACGCAGTTTTCTCAGACGATCAAACGGTTTGGCTGGTCGGCCAAATTTGTCGACATGGACGATCCCAAGGCGGTTGCTGCAGCGATTGACGAGAATACTCGTGCAGTTTTCTGCGAGGCTATTGCCAACCCCGGTGGTCACATCACGGATTTGGACGCGATCTCGGCTGTGTCCGATGAGGCTGGCATCCCCCTGATCGTCGATAACACATCCGCCACCCCATATCTTGTGCGCCCGATTGAACATGGTGCCACGCTTGTTGTGCATTCGACCACGAAATACCTAACCGGCAATGGCACCGTCACCGGCGGCTGCGTTGTGGACAGCGGTAAGTTCGATTGGGCTGCGAACGATAAGTTCCCAAGTCTGAGCCAGCCCGAGCCTGCCTATCACGGCCTGAAGTTCGCCGAGACGTTTGGCCCTATGGCGTTCACATTCCACGGGATTGCCATTGGTCTGCGCGATCTGGGCATGACGATGAACCCACAGGCGGCGCACTACACGCTGTGCGGGATTGAGACGCTGAGCCTGCGGATGGAACGCCACGTTGAGAACGCGACCAAGCTGGCCAAGTGGCTCGAAGCTGACCCACGGGTGGATTACGTCACCTATGCAGGGCTCGAATCGTCGCCGTACAACCACCTCGTGCCCAAAATCTGTCCGCGTGGCGCAGGCGGTTTGTTTACCTTTGCGGTCAAGGGTGGCTACGAGGCGTGCATCAAGCTGGTTGATAACCTCGAAATTTTCTCGCACGTGGCCAACTTGGGCGATACGCGGTCGTTGATCATCCACTCCGCCTCAACCACGCACCGTCAGTTGACGGCTGAGCAGCAAGAAGCCGCAGGGGCTGCCCCCAATGTCGTGCGCGTATCCATCGGGATCGAGGATGCCGTCGACCTGATCGCCGATCTGGATCAAGCGCTGGCAAAAGCGACAGCCTAATCCTTTTGCGTTCATTTTGACCCGGGGCGGCGTTTTTCCTAAAACTCTGCCCCGGTCTTTCCTATATGGTGCCCTATGTTTGCTGACCTACTAAACCGCCTCATCGCGCCTCAGCCCGAGCGCCTTCCTCAACCAGATGCGCAAGTGGCGCTGGCCGCCCTGTTGGTGCGCGTGGCCCGCGCGGATGGTGATTATGCTGCCGCTGAGATCGCCAAGATCGACAAGATCCTTGCGGCCCGCCACGGTCTCTCCCCGTTTGAGGCCGCGAAGCTGCGCGGTCAGGCCGAAACGTTGGAAACCGAGGCGCCAGATACCGTCCGCTTTACCCGCGCTATCAAGGACGCCGTTGACCTAGAGGATCGCACCGCCATTATCGAAGCGCTTTGGGCTGTTGTCCTTGCCGACGGAGAGCGGGATCACGACGAAGACACGTTTCTTCGTATGGTCGCCAATCTGCTAGGCATCAACGACCGCGACAGCAACTTTGCGCGCCAGCGTGCCGCCAAGCGGGGATGATTGCGAGCCTGCCAATGTATTGGGACGTGGCAGGTGCTGCTGCGTGGACGGGCCTTTGGCGCGATATCCAAGATGCGGCATGCGACTTTGGCCTAAGGCTCCCGGATCTGACGCCGCCCAGCGCGCTGCCAAAGGATTGGACCGCGCATTGGACTGATCCTGAGCTGGTCCTTTCGCAGACCTGCGCCTTGCCGCTGCGGACATCGCTAAAGGGCCGCGTGACCTATGTGGGCACGTTGGATTTCGGCCTACCCGGCCCTGTGGGCAGCTATCATTCGGTTTGTATTGGGACGGCACCCGCCAAAGACGTCAAGTTGGCCGTGAATGCGGCCGATAGCCAATCGGGCTGGGCCGCAGCGCAGGATGATCCCGCCCTGGGCCCCGAGACACGCATTATCATGACCGGCTCGCACGCGGCCTCTGCCACCGCAGTGGCGGAGGGAAGCGCGGATATCGCGTTTATTGACGCGGTGACCTGGCGGTTGTTGCAGCGCAACACGCCCCAATTTGCCGACATACCGATCCGGTCGCGCACGCAACCCACACCGGGCCTGCCCCTGATTACAGCGCTCTCGCGTGATCCCGCACCCCTGCGCGCAGCGCTAGACGCCGTGATCAACAGCTCACCTGTGCGAGGCTCTGATGCACTCGGTGGCTTGTCTAGCTTTCACGTCTGGCCAGAATCGGCGTACTTTGACGCGGCCGTCCCGCCCCCACCAGTCGTTTAAGTCGCACTATCCGACCGGCACCTGTCTTGGCACATCAGCCGATACACCAGCGCCTCACACACATGACGTTCCGTCATTGCGGCCTGCACCATTGCAATTCGCTAAGAATTACCGCTAAGTCAGGCGTCATTTGGATCTGGGGATGTCCATGAGTTCTAAAACCGCGCCGGTGATCGAAATCCGGGACCTGCACAAGGCCTATGGTGATCTTGAGGTCCTGAAGGGCGTGGACGTGACTGCACCACAAGGGCATGTGATCTCCCTCATCGGATCGTCGGGCTCGGGCAAATCTACGCTTCTGCGCTGTGCCAACCTGCTGGAAGACAGCCAGCAGGGTGAGGTCATTTTCTGCGGTGAACCCGTACACTGGAGAGGCCAAGGGGCCGCGCGGGTCCCCGGTGATGCCGCCCAAGTCCGCCGCATCCGCACGAACCTGTCGATGGTATTTCAACAGTTCAACCTTTGGGCGCATATGACGATCCTTGAGAACGTCATGGAGGCCCCCGTCACCGTTCTCAAACAGGACCGGGCTGAGGTTGAGGTGCGCGCGCGCGCGATCCTCGACAAGGTCGGTATTGGCGACAAATGCGATGTGTACCCCGCCCAACTGTCTGGCGGTCAGCAGCAACGCGCCGCGATTGCGCGCGGGCTGGCGATGGAGCCGAAGGCGCTGTTGTTCGATGAGCCGACATCCGCCTTGGACCCCGAATTGGAACAAGAAGTCATCCGCGTGATCAAGGACCTCGCTGCTGAGGGCCGGACCATGCTGATCGTGACCCACGACATGGCGCTTGCCCGCGACGTGTCAGACCACGTGATCTTCCTGCATCAAGGCAGGATAGAGGAAGAGGGCCCGCCAGAGGCTCTCTTTAAAGCACCGAAATCCGAGCGGCTCAGAGGCTTTCTTGCCTCAACCAACTTGGCCTGAGCCTAGGCGACTACCAGCAAAACCAGCTAACGGGAGACCACCATGAACAAGCTGATCCTATCCACCGCACTTCTCGCAATCGGCGCGGGCGCGGCATTTGCCGATGGCCACTCCGTTGTCCGTTTGGGCACCGAGGGCGCATACCCTCCCTTCAACTTCCTCAACGACGCTGGCGAAGTTGACGGCTTTGAGCGCGAATTGGGTGACGAGCTGTGCGCACGCGCCGAACTGACCTGTGAGTGGGTCACAAACGAGTGGGACAGCATCATCCCCAACCTCGTGTCCGGCAACTACGACGCCATCATCGCTGGCATGTCCATCACCGCCGAGCGTGATGAAGTCATCGACTTCACTCAGAACTACACACAACCCGATCCATCCTCCTACTTGGTGGCTGCGGGCAACGAAGGCCTGAACGTCGAAACCGCCGTGATCGCGGCTCAGACCAACACTATCCAAGCCTCTTTTGTGGCTGAAATGGGCGCGACGCTGCTGGAATTCGCCTCCCCCGAGGAGTCGGTTGCTGCCGTCAAAGCCGGTGAAGCAGACGCCGTTTTGGCCGACGACAGCTTTCTGGCGCCAATCGTTGAGGCTGACGCAGAGCTAGCCAAGCTGGAGCGTGAAGAGCTGATCGGTGGCGGCGTTGGCATGGGCCTGCGCGAAAGCGACGGTGAGCTGAAGGCGAAAATGGACGCAGCAATCTCCTCCATGAAGGCAGACGGCTCGCTCAACGCGTTGATCGAAAAATGGGAAGTCGGCGCGAAATTCTAATCGCGCTTGGGCGGCGGGGTTACACCTGCCGCCCTCCATTATCTTATGTTCTCATTCTGCACCGATCCCTCGACCCTGGAGACCTACCAGTGGTTCGCCTGCTACTTCACCACGGGTAAGCATGCGAACTTCTATTGGGCCTTCGTCACTGTGCTATTGTTGCTTGCGGTCACCGCGCCAACGGCTCTTGCGATGGGGTTTGGCGGGGCGTCTGCCGCGCGGTCGCGCATTGCGCCGGTGCGCTGGCTTGGGCACGGATATATCTCCGTGGTGCGCGGTGTGCCCGACATCGCATTTTTCTTGTTCTTTGTGATCGCCCTCGATCAGGGGCTAGAGTTCTTGCGCCACAGCGCACTTTGCCCCGACTGGGACCAACCAATCCGACAGGGCAACGATTTCATCGTCTGTGACGCGGCCAAACTGCCCTTGGGCAACGCACCACAATGGGTGCATGAGGTATACGGCTTCGCGCTTGCGGTCTTTACCTTTGCCATCGTGTTCGGCGCCTTTGCCGCCAACGTCCTATACGGGGCAATGCAGGCGGTGCCCCGCGCGCAACTGGAAACCGCTGAGGCATACGGCATGACCCACCGCCAGACGTTCTGGCGCATTCTCGTGCCGCAAATGTGGGTCTATGCCCTGCCCGGCCTGAGCAACCTATGGATGGTTCTGATCAAAGCCACGCCCCTGCTATTCCTGTTGGGCGTTGAAGACATCGTTTACTGGGCGCGCGAACTGGGCGGCACGGCTAACCCGCGCTTCACAGACTACCCTCACGGCGATTGGCGCATGTGGTATTTTCTGTTTCTGCTGGTGTTCTACCTCGCCTTTACGCGCGTATCCGAGGTCGTGCTAGAACGCCTGATGAACCGCCTGACCCACGGCCAAGCCACCACCAGCGGCGAAGCACAAAGGAAAGCCGCCTGATGGACAGCTGCCTGCAAACCATTGGCGATTATGGCCTGCGCGCGCTCGGCTACGGTGAGCGACTACTCCCCCGCAGCGATTTTACCCTGTGCCAGCAGTTCACCCTCATCGGCTCGGGCATGTTGTGGAATATATACTTCGGCTTTTTCGCACTGCTCGCGGGCTTTGTGCTGGCGGTCGCGGTGGCGATGGGCAAGGCATCCAGCAACCGGTTGGTGCGCAAACCCTCGGAATGGTTCATCTTCTTGTTCCGCGGCTCACCGCTGTTTATTCAATTCTTCTTCGCCTACTTCTTCTTTCTCTCGCTCAAAGGCGTCTCGCCGATCTTTGATGCGTTTTCGTCGGCATGGTTGGGCGCATTGATTGTGTTGTTCCTCAACACCGCCGCCTACTCCGGTGAAATCTTTTTCGGCGCGCTTAAATCAATCCCAAAGGGCGATATGGAGGCCGCGGACGCCTATGGCCTATCCGGCTACGCCAAATTCCGCCGCATCACGTTCCCCACGATGATGCGCCTCGCTTGGCCGGCCTACACGAATGAGGCGATCTTTCTGTTTCACGCCACAGCACTGGTGTTCTTTTCCGGCTTTCCCGCGCGCCAGCAACGTGGCGACGCCCTGTATTACGCGAACTATTTCGCCGATAAGACCTTTAATCCCTTTGTGCCTTACCCCATTCTTGCGGGATATTTCATCCTGCTGACCTTGGTGGTGATCCTGTCCATGGGGGCGATCAATCGTCGCCTGAACCGACACCTCGGCAAGGCTCCCAAGCTAAAGATAAGGCCCACACTGATCCGATGAGTTGGCTCCACGACAACCCGCACATTCACTCTGTCCGCGCGGTTGCGTGCGATCTAAACGCCCAAGCCCGAGGCAAACGTGTTCCCCGCCGCTTTGCCCACAAACTTGAGGACGAGGGCACACGGTTCCCGTTTTCTGTCCTCAATCTAGATATTTGGGGCGAAGATATCGAAGACAGCCCGCTGGTGTTTGACACCGGCGACGCGGACGGCATTCTGTTGCCCACCGACCGGGGCTATGTGCCGATGCCGTGGCTCGAAACACCCACCGCTCTGCTGCCGCTGTGGATGTTCCACGACGATGGCCGTCCGTTTGCCGGTGACCCGCGTCATGCACTGAACGCCGTCGTCGCGCGCTACACCGCAAAGGGGCTGACGCCCGTAGTGGCGACCGAGTTAGAATTTTACCTGATCGATGACAGTCGCCGCGTCCTGCGCGTGCCGCCCTCGCCCCGTTCTGGCAAACGCCGCGCCGGAGCCGAGACCTTGGCCATGCGCCAGCTGGATGCGTTCGATCAGTTCTTTACCGAACTCTACGACGCCTGCGAGGCCATGGACATTCCCGCGGACACCGCCATTTCCGAGGCAGGTCTGGGCCAGTTTGAAATCAACATGATGCATCAACCTGATGCCCTAAAAGCCGCGGATGACGCATGGCTGTTCAAGTTGTTGGTCCGAGGCCTTGCCCGCAAACACGGATTTGCGGCCAGCTTTATGGCCAAACCCTATCCCGACTATGCGGGCAACGGCCTGCATACGCACTTTTCCGTGCTCGATCAGGCCGGCAAGAACATCTTTGACGATGGCGGCCCAAAGGGCACAGCAACCCTGCGCCACGCCATCGCGGGCCTACTGGCAGCCACGCCCGCATCGATGCTCATCTTCGCCCCCCACGCCAACAGCTACGACCGGCTTGTGCCCGGTGCCCATGCCCCCACAGGGCTCGCATGGGCCTATGAAAACCGGACGGCGGCCATCCGTGTGCCCTCCGGCCCTCCCGTAGCGCGCCGCATCGAACATCGTATCGCGGGCGGTGACATTAACCCTTACTTGATGCTCGCGGTCGTGTTGGGCGCGGCCCTCGCAGGGATCGAGGACGCCAATGAACCACCTGCACCGATCACCGGCAACGCATACGCGCTAGACCTGCCCCAAACGCCCGAGACTTGGGCCGAGGCCATCGCCCGATTTGAACGCGATCCTTGGATCAAGCGCCTCCTGCCCGAGGGGTTGATCCAGAACCTTCTGCTGACCAAAAAGCAAGAATTGACCGACGTGAGCGAGTTAACCGACGCAGAGCGCATGGACCTCTATCTCGACACGGTTTAACCTTTGCCCATGGACCTCCTTGACGACGACCCCACCGGCGATCCCAACGGATCAAACGCCCCTGAATTCACCGTGTCCGAGCTGTCGGGCGCCGTCAAACGCACCCTAGAGGGTGAGTTTGGGCGCATTCGCGTGCGCGGAGAGGTCGGGCGTGTCGTCCGCGCGCGGTCAGGACACATCTATTACGACGTCAAAGACGATCGCAACACGCTCGCCTGCACCACATGGAAAGGCCAAGCCGCCCGGCTCAGCGTACAGCCCGAAGAGGGGATGGAGGTCATCGTCACAGGCCGCCTCACGGCTTACGGCGCCCAGTCAAAATACAACATGAACGTTGAGGAGTTAGAGGTCGCAGGCGCAGGTGCCCTGATGGCCATGCTCGAAAAGCGTAAGCAACAGCTTACCGCTGAAGGTCTCTTCGCGCCGGAACGGAAGAAACCCCTCCCCTACCTGCCCGAGGTCATCGGCGTCGTCACCTCGCCCTCCGGCGCCGTGATCCGCGATATTTTGCACCGCTTGCGCGACCGCTTCCCACGGCGTGTGATTATCTGGCCCGTGGCCGTACAGGGCAAACCCTGCGCCCCCGAAGTCGCGAATGCGATCCGCGGCTTCAACGCGATGCCCGAGGGCGCGCCCACACCGGACCTGATCATCGTGGCCCGTGGCGGTGGCTCGATCGAGGATCTGTGGGGCTTCAACGAAGAAATCGTCGTGCGCGCCGCCGCCGAAAGCCGCATTCCCCTGATCTCAGCCGTGGGGCACGAAACGGACACCACGCTGATCGACTACGCCGCCGATCAACGCGCCCCTACCCCGACCGCCGCCGCGGAAATGGCCGTACCCGTGCGGCTGGACCTGATGGGCTGGGTCGATCAACAGGGTGCACGGATGACACAGACGCTTCGCATGGGCCTGCGCCAGCGCACCCAACGCGCCACCGATCTGGCCCGCGCTCTACCACGCCCCGACACGCTTTTATCTCAACCGCGCCAGCGCCTCGACCTTAGTTCAGAACGCCTACCAAACGCATTGCGCGCACGCACCAATTCTGGCCGCATGGCACTGTCACGGCTCGAAGGGCGCATGACACCCAACACTCTCCGCGCAGCCCTGCGCACCCAAGATCAACGCCTCCAAACCGCCACAGCCCGCCTCGCCCCGCGCGCCCAATCACAGGTCGCCGCTCTGCGCGCCAAACTCGATGCACTGGAACGGATGCGCCTATCTTTGGGCTACGAAGAAACACTCAAACGCGGCTACGCCGTCGTCTGGGGCGATGATGCCGTCGTCACCTCCCACAAAGCCCTCAAATCAGCCGAAACTGTGGAAATCGAATTCGCAGACGGGCGTAAACCAGTCACGCCAACCACTCCCAAGAAACTTAAACAAAAAACACCCCCGCCCAATCAAGGCTCCCTCTTCTAAGCACTCTTTGGTTTAAAAATATCCCGGGGGCGTCCGCAGGACGGGGGCAGAGCCCCATTCAACCGCGCAACCGGTCCATAGCGGCCGCCCACATCATCCCGCCGGTCGCCATCAAGCCTCCAAACATCCGCCCCCCGGGCAATGCAGGCACGGGCAAGTTACCCAGCAGGCCCAAGCGTGTTCGGTCGCCACATATCGCCTCCGCAAGGGCTTTGCCCGCAAGCCCTGACAAGGCCAAGCCGTGACCTGAATACCCGCCCGCCGCAAAAACGCCGCCGCCCAGATCCGCGACATAGGGCAACCTTGTGGCCGTCACTGCTAGGGTGCCCCCCCACGCGTGATCAAACCGCACATCCGCCAACTCCGGATATACCCGTCCAAGGTTCTGCCGCACACGCGTGGCAATGTCAGATGGATAGCGTTTGCCATAGCTTTCGCCACCGCCATAAACCAACCGCCCATCCCGGGTTTGCCAAAAGTAATTCACGACGAACCTATCATCCGCCACCGCGATCGGATCAGTCATGGGGGCTGCATCGCCCAAAGGTTCAGTCACGGCGATAAAGTTATTGATGGGCAGGACCCGCACTGCCACACGCCTAGTCAGGTGCGGGCCCAACCCGTTGGTCGCGTGCACCACACTGGCCGCGCGCACTTCGCCGCCGCCCGTTTGGACAAGGCCTGATGTCAGCCGATGCACCTCAGAACGCTCATACAGCCTGACGCCGGCCTCCTCACATGCGCGGACCAGCCCCGCGACATAGGCAAGCGGGTTACAAAAACCTGCGCTCATATCCACCACGCCACCCGCAAAGACCTGCGTGCCGAGGCGTGCGGCCATTTCATCCTTTGACCATAAATCTAACGACTGGCCATACCGGTCCGCCATATGTGCCATGTGTTCGCCGTAGCCTGTCGCCTCTTGCTCGCGCGAAAACGCATGAACAATGCCGGGCCGATAATCGGCCTCTGGCGCATGCGCCTCGATCAACTCACGGGTGAGTGCTTTAGCCTCTTCCGCCTGTGTCCAAAGCTGAGCGGCCATCTCAACGCCCAGCTTTTTCTCCAGCTTGCGCTGATCCCAATTAAAGCCGCTGCCTACTTGCCCGCCATTCCGCCCCGACGCGCCCCAGCCAAAGCGCGCAGCCTCCAGCACAATGACATCTTGGCCCATCTGCGCAGCATGCAAAGCCGTCGATAGGCCCGTGATCCCACCACCCACGACACAGACATCAGCTGTCGTTGCCCCACGCAGAGGTTCGTACAACGGTATCGGCGACTGAAGGCTCGCATAATAGCTGTCTGGATGCTGGCTCAACGGGCCATTGGCATGCAGCCAGCTCATACGTTTAACAGCAGGTGCTCCCGCTCCCACGGGGAAATCTCCTGTAGGAAGGCCCGATATTCCAAATCCTTCACAGAGCGATAAATCTCAGCAAATCGCGGGTGCAGGACCTCATGGATCTCGGTCGCCTCGGCGAACAGATCCAGCGCTTCGGCCATATTTCGCGGGATGCCTTCATCACTCGCGTAGGCGTCGCCTTTGAATTGCTCTGCCGGTTCAATCTGATTGACCAACCCCAAGTAGCCACAGGCCAGTGACCCTGCGATCCCGAGGTAAGGGTTGCAATCCATTCCCGCGATCCGGTTTTCCAATCGCCGAGCCTGCGTGTTCGAAATCGGCACGCGCAGACCCGTGGTGCGGTTATCACGCCCCCATTCCAAATTAATTGGTGCGGCGAAATCCGGCACATACCGGCGGTAACTGTTCACGTAAGGCGCCAAAAGCGCGATCACCTGCGGCAGGTGCTTTTGCATGCCCCCAATAAAGTGCGAAAAGGCAGGCGTTTCCTCGCCCTGCGCGTCCACAAAAATGTTGTTACCATCCGTACCAACGACTGAGTGGTGAATGTGCATCGCGCTGCCCGGCTGATCTTGGATCGGCTTGGCCATAAATGTGGCATAGCAATCGTGGCGCAGAGCGGCCTCTCGGATCATGCGTTTGAAATAGAATATCTCATCGGCCAGTTTCACCGGATCGCCGTGGCGCAGGTTCATCTCGATCTGACCCGAGCCGCCCTCTTGTAAGATGCCATCAATCTCGAGGCCCATCGCTTCGGCGAAATCATAAATATCGTCGATGACGGGACCGTATTCATCCACCGCAGACATGGAATAGGCCTGTCGTGCCGCCGCTGGCCGCCCCGAGCGCCCCAAGGGCGGAACCACGGGTTGGCGAGGGTCCGTGTTGCGCGCAACAAGGTAGAATTCCATCTCTGGGGCAACGACGGGTTCCCACCCGCGGGCACGGTAAAGCGCGACGACACGCGCCAGTACGTTGCGCGGAGCGACGGGCACAGGCGCGCCGTCAGGATCAACCATGTCGTGGATAACTTGCAGGGTCCAATCTGCCGTCCAGGGTGCCGCGCAGGCAGTCTCTAGGTCCGGTTGCAGGATCATGTCGGGTTCAAGGAATGGCTGGTCCCCATCGTCGGCCCACTCACCTGTGATGGTTTGCTGAAAGATTGAGGCAGGCAGGTAAAAATGAGACTGCTTGGCGAATTTAGCCGCCGGCATCGCCTTGCCCCGGGCAATGCCCGACAGGTCCGAAACGATACATTCCACCTCATCCAGACGACGCCCCTCAAGGTAGGAGCGCGCGTGCTCGGGTAATCCAGAAAGCCAATCATCCATTATGTGCATCCTTGAAGAAGGCCGCGATCATGGCAGCGGCTGGTGCCTGATCAATGGGCTCATCCAACGCAACCATCGCCGCATCCATGCGGTCAGGGTCATAGCCTGCCATGCCTCTGCGCATCTTAATGTAGGTCTCAATCACTTGCGGTGAAAACTCAGGATGCGGCTGAAGCGAAAGCATGCGGTCCCCGTACACCAGCGCGGCATTCTCACAGAAATCAGAAGAAGCCAGAACACGAGCCGCCTCAGGCCGCGTGACAACCTGATCCTGGTGCAGCGCATTCAGCGCGATATCGCGGTCCCCCATGCGGTAAACAGCGCGTCCAATCCCCCAGCCACCATCATATTGGACAACTTTTCCGCCCATAGCCTGCGCCATAATTTGATGGCCAAAGCAAATCCCAACCTGCGGGATACCCGCTGCATAGGCGTCACGAATGAACGCCTCAAGCGGAGGAATGAATGGGTGGTCCTCATATGCGCCGTGCTTTGAGCCAGTCAGAAGCCAGCCATCACAAGTGGTGACGCTAGGCGGAAAGACCATGTTTTCGATGTCATAGCTGGAGAAGGTCAGGCCGTGTCCGTCAAAGAGACCCTCGAACATTGCGTCGAAGTCTCCGTGGTGCGCTGCGACCTCGCCCGAGGTATGGCCGCATTGCAAGATACCGATGTGCATAATTCACCTGTGCGTTTGCAGCGCGACATTAGGCGCGACACAGCGCCTTGCCAAGCGGGCGTTTTGCCTCTTTCGGGCGGGGGCCGAGGCGCGTAAACCGAGGTCAACTGGATGATGCCCAAGGAGGCCCGCATGAATATTCTGATCCTCGGCAGCGGCGGGCGCGAACATGCGCTGGCTTGGGCGGTCAAGCAAAACCCAAAATGTGACCGCTTGATTGTGGCGCCCGGCAACGCGGGTATGGCCCATCTCGCTTGGTGCGCAGACCTCGACATTATGGACGGCGCTGCGGTGACGGAATTTGCCGTGGCAAATGCAGTGGATTTTGTGATCATCGGACCTGAGGCGCCTTTGGCCGCTGGCGTGTCTGACGTGATCCGCGCGGCGGGCATCGCCTGCTTTGGCCCCAGCCAAGCCGCGGCTGAGCTAGAAGCCTCCAAGGCGTTCACCAAAGAGATCTGCGATGCCGCAGGTGCCCCAACCGCCGCATACGCACATTTCACCGCACTGGCCCCCGCGCAGGATTACGTTCGCCAACAGGGCGCGCCCATCGTCGTAAAGGCCGACGGGCTGGCTGCGGGCAAAGGCGTGATTGTTGCGATGACAGAGGCCGAAGCCCTTGCGGGGCTAGAGGATATCTTTGGCGGTGCGTTTGGTGATGCCGGCGCGGAGGTCGTGATCGAAGCCTTCCTCGAAGGTGAAGAGGCCAGCTTTTTCGTACTGGTCGATGGCGAAAACATCATGCCGCTCGGCACCGCCCAAGATCATAAGCGCGTCGGTGATGGCGACACCGGTCCCAACACTGGCGGTATGGGCGCGTATTCCCCCGCGCCCGTGATGACCCCCGAAGTGGTAGAGGCTACACTTGCGCAAATCGTGCGGCCAACAATGGCGGAAATGGCACGTCGCGGCAGCCCCTATCAGGGTATTTTGTTCGTCGGCCTGATGATCAAAGACGGCCAGCCAAGCCTCGTGGAATATAACGTGCGGTTTGGTGACCCAGAGTGCCAATGCCTGATGATGCGCCTTGGTGGGCAAGCATTGGATGTTATGCTTGCCTGTGCCGAAGGGCGGCTTTCGCAAGCGCAGGTGCACTGGGCAGATGATCACGTGATGACCGTTGTGATGGCTGCCAATGGCTACCCTGGCGCCTATGAAAAAGGCAGCAAGATTAACGGACTGGACGACATTCCAGAAGACAGCAAAACCATGGTGTTCCACGCAGGTACAGCGGCAAAAGACGGCGCAATCGTGGCAACAGGTGGCCGGGTGTTGGCCGTGACCGCGCGGGCAGATAGCCTCGCGGAGGCACGCGAACGCGCCTATAACATGGTCGATACAATTGATTGGCCCGGTGGCTTTTGCCGCCGTGATATCGGGTGGCGGGCGCTGTAACGCCCCAAAAACTACGGCAGGCCCATAGCGCGGCCTGCCTGTTCACAGACAATAAAGAATTTTGCGGTAGCAGGATGGAACACTCGCACAACCTGAGAGCTCCTGATGCCCAAAATCACTGCATTCCTTCGCCATAAACCGATTCTTTGGGCTATCCTCGCAGCGACCGCCCTGCCCATTGTTCTTGCCGCGATGCTGTCGCTCTTTTCCACTGTGAAAAGCGTGAGGGAATACAGTGATTACAGCACGTTAATCACATATACGACCTTTTCAACGCGGCTATCCGCATTGGTGCATGAACAGCAAAAAGAGCGGGGCGCATCCGCCCTATTTCTTAGCTCGAAGGGTCAAACATTCGGCCCCGAATTGCGTGATCAGCGCGAGTTGACGACGAAGCTACGAGCAGAGATCAAAGGGCAGATTGCAGAGCTATCGCAACGGTATCCTGACAATCCGATCAATCCACAGCTTAAGGGCATCGTGACCCAGCTTGCCGTGATGGATGACATGCGGTCGCAAGTGGATGCGCAATCGGTTTCGGTGGGCCAGGCTGTCGCTTACTACACCAACCTCAACGCAGACGTCTTATCAGCAATCCGCGCCTTTGCCGCGCAAAGCCCAGACCCACGCAGCTTTGCAGCCATTTCCGCCTATTCCGCTTTCTTACAAGGCAAGGAGCGAGCCGGCATTGAGCGCGCCATCGGCTCCGGTGGCTTCGCGGCGGGCTTTACGGTGCAGTCCCTAACCCGCCTCAACGTGCTGATCGCTGCGCAAAACGTATACTATTCGCAGTTCAAAGCCGACGCGACCGCAGAACAGATCGCTCGGTTTGATACATTGATGTCCTCTGAGGCCGCGACCAGTGTTCAGCGTATGCGCGATGTGGCGAACGCGGGCGGATTAAGCGGTGCAACTGAAGGCATCACAGGGCCCACACACTTCTCCGCGCAGACAAACAAAATCAACCTTTTGAAGGAATTTGAAGACTCGCTTACCGCAGATTTGCTCGCGTTCACCAATACCGCCCAAAAACAAATCCTCACAAACGGTATCCTGACAGTCGCAGGGCTAACAGCCTGTTTTCTCTTGTGCTTGGCCTTCAGCGTGTTGATGGCACGGGTCATTCGCAACTCGGTGGTCGAAATCTCAACTGTCGCGACAAAAATGGCAGAGGGCGAATTGCAAACCGAAGTGCCCGAGGTAACAGAAACCGAACTGGGGCAACTGTCGGCCGCAATCGCGTCATTCCGCGACAGCATTCTTGAGGCTCAAGCCCGAGAAGCAGAGTTGCAGGAGCGTGAACGCAACGAAGTCGAAACACGGCGACAGCAGGAGCGCGAAGCAGCCGCGACTGCGGAACGAACCGCTTTGGCCGAAGCCGCGAATGAGGAACAAGCCCGCAAAACGAACGAAAAGATCGCGGAGGAGATCGCGTCAGTTGTACGATCTTTCGCCCATGGTGATTTCTCAAAGCGGCTCCCCGTCGAGGACAAAGAAGGCACATTCAAAGAGCTTTGCGTCGGCATAAATGAGATCGGTGAGGCAACGGAAACCAGCCTCTCTGCTATTAAAACAGCGGTTGAAGCTTTGGCTGAGGGCGATATGAGCCACCGAGTTGCAGGCCAATACGATGGTATTTTCAAACTGATCATTGGCAGCGTAAACGATGCGATGGACAGCTTGACGAAAATCGTTAGCAGCATCCGCGACAGCAGCATGAATATGCGCGACTCAACCGATAGCATCGCTTCTGCCGCTCAAGACTTGGCAAAGCGGACTGAAAACAATGCGGCTTCGCTCCAAGAAACAACCGTCTCCTTGGCCGCGCTCACGACGTCGGTTCAAGAGGCATCTGGCATCGCACGTGAAGCCAGCGCAGACGCCGCCGATGTGAACCGGGCAACCCATCAAGGCAATACTCTTCTGCAAGAAACTGTTCAGGCGATGGAGGAGATCAAGAAAAGCTCCGCCGCAATCAACAAGGTGATTGACCTGATCGACGACATTTCCTTCCAAACCAACCTTTTGGCCCTGAATGCTAACGTTGAAGCCGCCCGAGTGGGTGAAGCTGGTCGCGGATTTATGGTTGTCGCCAATGAAGTTCGCAGTCTAGCGGGCCGCTCTTCTGAGGCCGCAAAAGAGATTGCCGGCTTGATTTCACTCAACGACAAAAGCATCGGGGACGGTGTGGCACTGGTCGACCAAAGCCGCTCTTCTCTTGAAGCGATCGCCACGCGAGTGCAGGAAATTGCCGACCGGATTCAACGCATTGCAGAAACGTCGGATCAACAAAGTTCAGGCCTCGCGGAGGTAAACGAAGTATGTGCTCATCTGGACCAATCGACCCAACAAAACGCAGCAATGTTCGAGGAAACAACTGCGGCTATCAATGTAATGAACGAGGAAGCAGCAAGCCTAATGGGCGCGGTTGGCGCATTCAAAACACAGCCGAGTACAGCAGAAGACGGACAGAACGCTTTAGTGGCATAAGCAGCGTGCAAGTTAGAACGTAGCCTTTGGTTCAAACACCAAGGCCACGCTGGAACCACAGAACGCCTAGCGCATCCCCAGGGCTTCTTTGTACATGTCCAATATTGCCTCTTCCTCAGCAATATCGTCAGGCTCACGCTTCCGCAGCGCCATTACTTTGCGCATAACTTTAGTGTCATAGCCTCGCCCTTTAGCTTCGGCCATCACTTCCTTCTGCTGCTCAGCAATGTCCTTCTTCTCTTGATCAAGGCGCTCAAGACGTTCGATGAACTGACGCAGTTCGTCGGCTGTGACACGGTAGCTATCGGGCGTTGAGTTCGAGTGGGTTTCGGCGGACATATCGGACATAAGCAAGCTCCTGCGGAACGGAATGAGCACTGTGCCTATCCTGACGACCCGTCTTGCGCAACGGGGATTCTGACGCTAGCGAAGGGCAACTCAAAGGGAGCAAAACCATGGAATGGATGGTGTGGATCGGCGCAGGCATGACATTCGCGGGAATAGCCCTGCTTGTATGGTGTGTCGCCATTGCGGTGAAAGCCAAGCGTGCAGGACTTGAAGGTGCAGAAATGGAGCTGCGCCTGCGCGGGTTGGTGGCACTGAACCTCGGTGCCGTGGCTATCTCCGCGCTAGGCTTGATGCTGGTTGTTGTCGGCATCTTTCTAAGCTGACGCTTACCCCGGCTGTGGCGACTGCTTTTCACCGCGATCAAACGCTTCCCAACCTTCGCCGTTGAAAACATCAACCCCGAGCTGTGCGAGCACGTGGGGAAAGTCGACCATCACGTAATTGTCGACAATCTTACCGTTCTCAACCTTCCAAAAATCCATGTAGCGGATTGTAATCCGCTTACCTGTGGCTTCGACGCCCATAAACCGGCCTGAATGATTGGCCTCTTGCCGACCAAAAGCTGCAGCCCATTCACCCATGTAAAGTCGCGCTTCATCCACGCAGACTTTGTCCGAAAACGCAGCCTGAAAGGGCTTTTGCCAGTTTTCTTGAAACGCGCGCAGGCCTTCTTTGGTGCCACACCCCGTATTACCCATCCAACGAAAACCTTCAGCAAAGAACTCTCCGATGTCGGCAATGCGGTGGTCATTCAATCCATCGACCATACCTTCGATGACCGCCCGGGTCTCTTCGGTCTTGGACATATCGGTTTCACGCGTGAGGGTGGCTTGTTCGGGGCGGCTGCCTTTCATGGGGACGTCCTTTTGCTATTTGGCTTTGATTTGTTGTGTGATCAGCCGCGCTGCGCGGTGGCCAATCATGATAGAGGGCGCATTTGTATTCGCAGATGTGATACGCGGCATAACACTCGCGTCAGCAACCGATAGCCTGTGAATGCCACGAACTGCCAGATCATGGCCAACGACCGCACCAATCGCACATGTTCCAACCGGGTGATACGCCGTTCCCAGATGCGCATCGATATGCGCGTCAACTGCCTTGGAATTCTGAGCCGCCAAACGGCCAGCGCACGTCGCACCCGCAGCCCCGCCCCCGACAGCGATCAGATCAAACGTCTTAGCCAACCCGTTCGCCGGTTTGCGCATCAAACAGATGGCAGATGCCTACTGGAATGTCGGCGGCGAAGGGCGCACCGATCTGTGTGCGGAACTCTTTTCCCGCCTTCACGGCCGCCAATGCGCCTCCGGCTTTGACGGTGACCATCGTGCTATCGCCCAATAATTCCATCGAATAAACTGGGGCACTCAACTGGCCTTCGCCCTGCGCGACGCTGGCGTCCTCAGCACGAAACCCACAGATCACGGGGCCATTTGCAACGCCGCTAAAACCGGGAACAATGATGTTGGCGCCCGTAAATGTGCCGTCGCGCATCTCACCCTCCATCAGGTTCATCGCAGGGTTGCCAATGAAGCCCGCGACAAACGTATTGGCCGGTCGATCATAAATCTCGGTCGGGGTACCAACTTGCTGCACCTTGCCCTGCTTCATTACCACCACACGATCCGCAAGCGTCATAGCCTCGATCTGGTCGTGTGTGACGTAAATCGTGGTCACCTGAAGCTCATGGCTCAGGTTTTTGATCTGTGCACGGGTCGATACGCGCAGCTTTGCATCAAGGTTGGAAAGCGGCTCATCCATCAAGAAAACTTGGGGCTTACGCACGATTGCGCGCGCCAAGGCGACCCGCTGACGCTGTCCACCCGACAACGCGGCGGGTTTGCGATGCAGAAACTCTTCCAACTCAACCATGGCGGCAGCTTTCATCACCCTGTCATGATGATCGGCCTCTGGCACTTTGCGCACCTTCAGTGGAAAACGGATGTTCTCATAGACGTCCATGTTCGGATAAAGACCGTAGCTTTGGAACACCATCGCCACATCCCGATCCTTTGGGTCGAGGTCATTAACCCGGTTGCCGCCAATAACGATGTCACCAGACGTCGGGTCCTCAAGACCGGCAATCATCCGCATGGTCGTGGTTTTGCCGCAGCCAGAGGGGCCCAAAAGGACCAAAAATTCCCGATCAGCAATCGTCAGATCAAATTTATGCACGCCGACGAAATCGCCCCAACGCTTCGTCACATCCTTCAAGACGATCTCGGCCATGATCTGCTACCTCTGTTGTGTCGCAAGCACACTAGACAGCGCGCGCAGGGCGGGGCAAGAGTTTTTGCATAGGTTTGCAAAAATCACGGAACGCATCGTCAAATGGATCTCGCTCAGCTGAAATCAGAGGCTTTCGCCACCCTTCAGGGCCTTTTCTCCGGCACCATCGCCCCGCACGAAGACGCCCAAGCACAGGCCATGCATCCGGTCGGCCATGTGACAGGCGGCTCGGACGTAGCGGAGATATGGCACGCGTTGCGCCGCGCCCTCCCCGATGGGGAGCGGAGAGACGACATTTTTCTTGCGGGTGAAAACCATCCTGACCCGCGGGCGAAGTTTGAGCGATTTGGACCGCTGGTCGCCTGCATGGGCAGTTATCAAGGTACCTTTAGCGCGCCACTGTTTGGCATTCCGCCCAGCCACGGCGTCGTCACCTTGCGTTACGGCGAGGCGCATTACTTTGAGGACGGTCGCCTGCTGCGATCTTGGCTAATTTGGGATCTTGCGGACCTGTTGTTGCAAGTGGGCCGCTGGCCCTTGGCCGCACCTCTTGGTGCGCCGGGTCTCTGGCCGGGCCCCAAAGGCGGTGGCGGTGTTTTGCTCGACAGGGCGGGTCCTGCAGATGCACTGGCCCGCGTTTTTGCGATGCACGACGCCCTTTTGAGCTTTGACGGAAAATCGCTCGATTCCATGCCGATGTCTGACTGGTGGACCGAAAACTTTATGTACTATGCCGGGGGCGGTATCGGTACGACCCGCGGCCTTGCAGGATTTCGCGCGCATCACCAGATACCGTTTTTACACGCCTTTCCAGATCGTTACGCCATAGGTCATTTCATCCGAATTGGGGACGGTGACTTTGCCGTAACGGGCGGTGACGTGGGCGCGACCCACACGGGTGAATACCTCGGCATGGCCCCCACAGGCCGACCCATCAAAATGTCAGTCATGGACTTTTACCGGTTCGATGGTGACCGGATCGCGGAAAATTGGCTACCAATCGACATCCTAGGACTAGCCGCCCAGATGGGCGTAGACGTCTTAGCGAGGGTAGCACACCACGCAGGCGCACCCCGCCGAACGCTTTAGGGCACAAGCGTTTCCCGCATCTTGGCCACGGCGTTTTCGAGCAGTGGGGCGGGCTGCCAAAACGTGGCATCGCGCGTGCTATAGCCCCAGATACGGCTCAGAAAGAGGCCAAGCCCCTCATCCTCAGCCGCCCAAATGGGACCGCCCTGACCGCGCGGCCAACCGAGCCCAAACACAGCCGCCACATCTAGGTCAGAGGCGCGGGCAACACCTTGCGCTCCCAAAATCCGCGCCGCTTGGTTGCTAATCGCCGCCGCGCAATAGGGCACGATATCGGCATCAAGGACCGGTTTTTGGGCAGGCTGCAAAAGCGCAATCGCCGATTGAACCGCCGGATTTTCGCCCACAAGTTCACCGGCGTCCCACGTGTAATAGCCCAAACCGGATTTGATCCCGTTTTGCCCCGCTGCGATCAAGGATGCGGCTAGTTTGATACCGCCTTCCGACTGATACGCCGCGGCCTGTGCGATGCGGGTCCGAGTGGCCACAATGCCGAAGCGGTCTTGCCGTACAAACGGCCCCTCGCGCCAGCCAGCCTTGGCAAAGGCCGCGTCGATCTGCGCCACGCTCGCCCCCGCCATAAGCAAATGATCTGCTGCCACGAGCCAAGCTGCCTCAAGCGCGGGCAACACCGGTGGCTTGCCTGCTGGCACCTCAATCGTGGGCTGATCCAATACACCTGCTAATGCGAGGCCAAGGGCCCGAGCCTTTGGGCTGGTAGTCTCAGACGGGCACAGCTCCAACACCGCGCGTGGCGTCATCAACCCCCGACAAGGTAACACTTGAACTGCCACCGGCGCAGGCCCGGCCTGCCCGTCCGACGGGCACAAGCAAACTGCATCGTCCCGCGTATATGCAAGCACATCAGGCCGCACTCCGCCCATAAACACCACATCGCATGACCCGATATCCTGCAAATTCTCAGCTAGGTTAATCCCATTCATTAGCGCATTGAGGCGTCCGGCCGAAAGATGACCTGCAACCTCGGACCGCTGGAGGTGACGCTCAATCTGCGCACTCAGGCTAGCGCGGGCATCAGGATCATCGCCGCCTACAACCAATGCCAAATTCGCACGCAAAGCGCGGGCTCCCAAAAGGGCGGCGATCCGATCACTCTGCGCATCACCGCTTGCCACTAGCCCAAGCCGTCCGACCGAAACCTGCCCTGTATCTAAGGGTTTGGTCCGCACCGCATCCCGCCGCGCAAGAAAGATAGCACGCAGCGCCCGCGCAGCCGGGTCCTCTGCACAGGTTGCCGCCAATCGTGCCTCCAGCCGAAAACCAGATGCCATATCATCCGTCAAAGCGGCCTCAATACAGGACAGAATTGCACGTGGCGCACCAGTTGGCGCATCAACAACAGCCCGTTTGGTCCGTTCCGCGTCCAGAGCCTCAAGATCCAGCTTGGAATGGACCAAGGCATCCAACCGTTTTCGCGTCGGACGCGGGGCAACCTGCAAGGCGCGTGTTGTCGCGGCGTCCAATGGTGCGCCTTGGGTGACTATATCCAAAAGTCCCAATTGTTCAGCCCGCGGCGTGCCGAATGCGCGCCCACCCAGCAGCGCGCTCATGGCGGCGCGCCCGCCGACAATCCGCGTTAACCTTTGTATTCCGCCAGCCGCAGGCAACCAGCCCAGCGCGATGTCCGGGAATGAGAATTGCGTATCCACTTGTGCGACGCGAAAGTGGCAAGCCAACGCCAACTCTAGTCCCGGACCAATCGCAGCCCCATGGATCGCGGCGACAGTCGGCTTGCGCGCATCCTCCAGCATCCGACACAGCGCCGATAATGCGGAATCCGGCCGCGCCACCGCGCCACGCAAATCCGCACCTGACGCGAAACCCGTGCCCCCGCCCGTTATCACCAGTGCCCGCACATCAGCATCTAACAGCGCCGCCTGAACAACCGATTGAGCCTCGGCAATGACCTCCGGCTCCAGCCCATTTCGCGGAGGATACGCCAACGTGATGATTCCCACACCTCGCTGATCATGGCGGGTCACAAGTTGGAGCCGCGTTTGGGTCATGCTATCTTTCATCAAATGCCTCGGTTTGTGCCAACCCGCGCGCTAAAATACACCGCGCGCAAAGCTGATCCATCAATAATGCCTAAGTGTTCGCAGCCGCAGCGCCGTTGACAAGTCTCTTGCCGCTTGCGACCAGAGCGAATGGAATGTTTGCATCCCCTTGTGACCTCAGCGCCGCAGTTTGCGCATGCGTGGCAGCCCGCTAACCCGTGTTGGCCACGATGAAAGGGTTTCCCGACCTCCCGCCACTTTGGCTGCTGGCCTGTTTGCTCCTGACGTGGGCGCTTGCCTCGTGGCTGCCACTCGCCTCTTTTGCGGGGCCAGTCGCCACATTCATCTCGGTCATCTTACTTCTGCTGGGCCTAGGCCTCATCGCCTGGTCCGCGTCATGGTTTTACCAAAAACAAACAACGATTGAGCCTCACCACACCCCACGCATCCTCATCGTTGAGGGGCCATACAAAGTAACCCGCAACCCGATCTATCTGGGCATGGTCGCCATCGCCGCCGCAGCCGTTTTCTGGCACGGTGCCCTGGTCACCCTGCCCCTGCCCGCGATCCTCGCCCTCATCTTGCAACGTCGCTTCATCGAACCCGAAGAGATCGCCTTGCACCTGACGTTTGGCGACACCGCGCTTGACTATATCTCCCGCACGCGCCGCTGGCTTTAACACCGCTCGCAATTGCTTGATTGGCGTTGCGCCGTGGGCTGCTCTATATGCAAGATTACCAAACATCGGAGCCATCTTGATGCGTCACACTCTCGCGGCCTGCGTTCTTGCCCTTCTTCCCCTATCCGCCGTTCAGGCTGATCCCGTGGTGGTGGAGCTTTTCACCTCGCAGGGGTGCTCCTCTTGCCCACCCGCAGATGCGCTGCTGGGTGAGTTGGGCCGCAATGAGGACGTGATCGCACTGGCTTTGCACGTGGACTATTGGGATTATATCGGTTGGCCCGACACCTTTGCCCAGCCCGCCTTTGGCAAACGTCAAAAGGGGTATGCCCGCGCCGCTGGCAGCACCGTCGTCTACACGCCACATATGGTGGTGGGCGGCACAGACCACGTCGCAGGCGCCAAACCGATGCAAGTCATGGAACAGATTGCGGCCCACACAGAACGCGCGCCCGGCATGCGCATGACGGTGGCTTCAGGCCCGAACGGCATTACCATTCGCGCAGAGGCTGACAATCCAATCGACCCGCCTGCTCGGATCATGCTTGTGACCTATACGCCGTCACAGACCGTGGACATCACCTCTGGTGAGAACGCAGGCAAATCTGTGACCTATACGCATGTCGTAACGGATTGGACCGCACTTGAACGCTTTGATGGCGCGCGCCCTCTAACGGTCACACTGCCCCCCGCGCCCGAACCACCGGCGCGGCGCGTGGTGCTTGCCCAAGGGGAAAACTATGGCCCCTACCTTGCGACGCTACGCATCGATTAGGGCGCTTTGGCCACACCAACGCCAATCATAGCGTCCCGCGTGACCAACGCGGCAAGGTCAGCCTCGCTCAAATCCGCAGTGCCCTCGGGCCGCGTGGGCACCACAAGATACCGCATATCCGCCGTACTATCATGCACTCGCAGTGTAACTCCCGCGGGCAGCTCCAAGCCGAACTCGGACAACACCTTGCGCGGCTCACGCACAGTGCGCGACCGGTAAGCCCGCGATTTGTACCAGTCGGGCGGCAAGCCCAACAAGTTGCGCGGATAACAAGAACACAGCGTGCAAACGACCACGTTGTGAACGTCCGTAGTGTTCTCAACCGCGATCAAACGCATAGGCCCTACATCGAACCCCATCTCCGCGCAGGCCGCCGACCCATCCGCCAACAGCCGCGCCCGAAACGCGGGATCAACCCAAGCCCGTGCCACAACTGCGGCCCCGTGCGCAGGATTGCGCGCATCCATCGCCTCAATCTGGGCCGACACAGCCTCCGCCGTTGTCACGCCCTTTTCGATCATCAACTCCCGCACCGCGATCTCCATGACCTGCCAATAGCTCAGCGGTCCGTCTTGATCTGCACGGTAAGGATGGCCAGACGGGCTCAATTCATCATGGTCAAGGTGATCATGTGGCATCGCGCACCCCTCCCTCCTTTGTTCCAAAAATACTCAAAATTCCAACGCCATCAAACGGGCTCAAGCCAATGGGCATAGATTTCCGCCTCAAGCACATCTTCGGGACGCTCTGCATCTGCCCCCCAAACATCGCCCATCCGAAACCGCACCCGGTACAGGGCCAAGGGGTCCGCCCGCAGACCGTATGCAAGCTGCTCGGGGTTGCCAAACGGACCCAAGGTCCGCTCAACCTCGCCAATTTTGCCGCGCAGGTAGCTGGGCGTGCGAACATGCCCCGGCGGTGCCCAAGTGCGCACCCGTACCTTATCCAGCATTACTCGCCTCACCGTAGGTCTCACCGCGCGCCTGCACGGCCTCCATCTTTTCGCCCAACTCAGCGATCGAATAGACCCCCTGCTCCAACAGGTTTTGATTGATCGCCGCGACCCAACGCTCATAGTAGGTCATGGTTTCAAAGGCCGCCTCGCCCATGTCTTCCAGCGCGCGGCGCAGCCCATCCACGGAAAAATGCCCCGCACCTGAGGCGAGGATCATCAACGCATCTACCCGCTTTTCCCAAAGGGCAAAGTCATGGTCATCCTGCGGGATTGGCCCGGCAAGCGCGCCGCCCATATCGTGCCAGCGTTTGCCGTCCAGCCCGCTCATGCTTCACCCGCGAGCGCGTCAATCTGCCCGCGCAGCCCGTCCAGCTGATATCCCCCAGACGCAGTTGCACTGAGGATGTCATCGGTGGGCATTTGCCCCGCCTGCGCCAAGGCCCACATAATCGCAGAACGTGTGCCCGACGCACAATAGGCCACGACCGCACCTTCGCTGCCGGCCATCGCCTCGGATTGCTCCTCCACGTTGTCCATCGTCATCGCGCCCATCGTGATAGGGTTGAACACAAACGCAAGGCCTGCCGCCTCAGCGGCCTGTTGCATCGCGGCGGCCTGTAGTGGCGGAGGGTTCTCCACCTCGGGGCGGTTACAAATCACGGTCGTCACGCCCTGTGCGGCCAGCGCGGCCATGTCTGAGGGCTCCAATTGCGGTGCCGCAAAAAAGCCGGGCGCTAATTGTCTAAGATCCATCATTACTCCTTAGGTGTCTTCCGGTGGTGCGGGCGGGGTCGCCCAGCAGGTTGGCACCATCGTGGACCGAGACGCGCGCCGGTTCAACTGCTCCCACGCCCAAACTCTAGCGCTGCTCCAATTATTCAACCTGTGGGTAAGCGCAAAAAACGTCACTCATCTGATGCACCGCAAAGAACCTGTCACACATCCGGGGCATACTGTTGCCAAAGGTCTCAATAAGGAGGAACACGATGACCACCCTACCACGGACTGCCCCCGACACACCGACCGCTGAAACGATCGATCTATGGTCGCGTCAGATGATCGAAATGCAAAAAATGCTGCTTCAGCCTGCATTGTTACAGGACCGTACCGAGCCTGCCCCAAAGGTTGAGGAAGCCGATGACGACATGTGGGACAACATGCCCGTCTAGCCTCGGCCGCGCGCATATCAGCCCCGCCATATCATCCGGCGGGGCCTAATCGGCTTGACCGCGCGACTAGCTCGCCTTGGCAAGGTTACGCAGCACGTAATGCAGCACGCCGCCGTTTTCGATGTATTCAATCTCAACCTCGGTATCGATCCGGCATCTCAGGGTGATTTCCTTGATCGAGCCATCACTCATAGTAATCGTACAGGGCACCTCCTGTAGCGGTTTCACCGTGTCGAGCCCGTGGATCGAGACAGTCTCTTCCCCCGTCAGACCCAGCGTTTTGCGCGTGTCTTCGCCCGTGAATTCCAGTGGGATCACCCCCATGCCGACGAGGTTGGAACGGTGTATGCGCTCAAAGCTTTCGGCGATCACTGCTTTCACGCCCAAAAGGGCCGTGCCCTTCGCCGCCCAGTCGCGGCTAGAGCCTGCGCCGTATTGCGCGCCCCCGAAAATCACGAGCGGCGTGCCCGATGATTTATAGGCCATCGCTGCATCAAAGATCGACATCTGCGTGCCATCCGGGCCCTTGGTATAGCCGCCCTCGACCCCGTCCAGCATCTCATTCTTGATACGGATGTTGGCGAAGGTGCCGCGCATCATCACCTCGTGGTTCCCCCGCCGCGAGCCATAGGAATTGAACTCCCGCAAGGGCACCTGACGGTCCATCAAATAGCGGCCCGCCGGCGTCGTTTCCTTGAACGCACCCGCAGGTGAGATGTGGTCCGTCGTGATCATATCCCCCAAAACCGCCAATACCTTGGCGCCTTCGACGTTCTCAATCGTACCGGGTTCCATCCCCATGCCCTGAAAATAGGGCGGGTTCTGCACATAGGTGGAATTGGGCGGCCAGTCATAGGTTTTTTGATCCGTGGTCTCAACGCTTTGCCACTTTTCATCGCCCTTAAAGACGTCGGCATATTTGGTTTGAAAGGCCTCGCGCGTGACGGTCTGCTCAACCAATTCTGCGATCTCGGCTTGTGTGGGCCAAATGTCCCTGAGGAACACATCGCGGCCCTCTTGGTCTTGGCCCAACGGTTCGGTCGTAAGGTCGATATCCATCGTGCCCGCCAGTGCGTAAGCCACAACTAACGGAGGAGAGGCGAGGTAGTTCGCCCGTACATCAGGGCTGATCCGCCCCTCGAAATTTCGATTTCCTGATAAGACTGAGGTGGCGACAAGATCGCCCGCAGCAATTGCCTCCGATATCTCGGGCTGTAATGGCCCCGAGTTCCCAATGCAGGTCGTGCAGCCATAGCCGACAAGGTTAAAGCCAATCTTATCCAAATCCTCTTGCAAGCCCGCCGCCTCTAGATAAGCGCTGACCACCTGTGATCCGGGCGCTAGCGAGGTTTTGACCCAAGGCTTACGGTTCAACCCCAAGGCCGCTGCCTTTCGCGCCACAAGGCCCGCCCCGATCATGACATAGGGGTTCGACGTGTTGGTACAGGATGTGATCGAGGCGATCACGACCTTGCCCGATGACAGAGAATAATTCTCTCCCTGCACCGGGACTTCTTTGTCCGTCGGGCGCTGAAACGTCTCGGCCATTTCGCGGGTGAACGCGGATTTTGCATCCGTCAGCGCGACATAATCTTGCGGGCGTTTCGGCCCCGAAATCGCAGGCACGATCGTGCCCATATCAAGATGAAGCGTCTCGGTATAAATCGGCGAATAGTTCGCGTCGCGCCAGAGGCCGTTGGCTTTTGCATAGGCCTCTACCAGTGCGATGCGGTCCGCATCCCGCCCCGTGGTGCGCATGTAGCGCAGCGTTTCCGCGTCGATGGGAAAGAACCCGCAGGTCGCGCCGTATTCAGGGGCCATGTTGGCAATCGTGGCCCGATCCGCCAACGGCAGCGTGTCCAGACCCGCGCCATAGAACTCAACGAACTTGCCCACGACCCCCTTGGCACGCAACATCTCAACAACCTTGAGAACAAGGTCAGTTCCCGTCGTGCCCTCTCTCATCTGACCGGTCAGCTCAAAGCCCACAACCTCGGGGATCAGCATTGAAATCGGCTGCCCTAACATCGCGGCCTCTGCCTCAATGCCGCCGACACCCCAGCCCAGAACGGCCATGCCGTTGACCATCGTGGTGTGGCTATCGGTACCGACCAACGTGTCGGGATAGGCGATCTGCACCCCATTTTGATCGGCATCGGACCAAACGGTCTGGGCCAAGTATTCAAGGTTAACCTGATGGCAAATCCCCGTGCCGGGAGGCACCACGCGAAAGTTGTTGAACGCCGATTGGCCCCATTTCAGGAACGTATAACGCTCCATATTCCGCTCATACTCGCGGTCGACATTCATCTGAAACGCGCGCGGGTTGCCGAACTCATCGATCATCACCGAATGGTCAATCACAAGATCCACGGGGTTCAGCGGATTGATCTGCTGCGCGTCGCCGCCAAGTGCCACAATACCGTCGCGCATCGCCGCAAGGTCCACAACGGCCGGAACCCCGGTGAAATCTTGCATCAAGACGCGGGCCGGGCGGTAGTTAATTTCGCGAGGGTTTTGCCCGCCCTGCACGGCCCATTGCGCAAAGGCCTTAATGTCATCAACCGACACTGTGCGTCCGCCATCCTCGAACCGCAGCATGTTTTCCAGAACGACCTTCAATGCCGCCGGAAGCCTTGAGAAATCCCCCAAACCGGCGGCTTGCGCTGCGGGGATCGAATAATAATCGATCTGTGCGGCCCCAATGTTCAGGGTTTTGCGGGTCTGTGCGGTATCGCTGCCAACGACAACAGTCATGGTGGGCTCCTCCTAATTTGAATGTCTTTATATCAAATTTGGGAGGTTTTGTGGCGTCCACAAGGGCGCGAGGCCCCGTCGCGTTTGCAAAAGCGATAACCGCAGCCCAGCGCGGCGATGAAACGGGGGTTTCAGTCGTGGCATGAGGGGGTTAGACCGGAGCCATGGAATGGTCCGTCACGAACCTGGCCTGCCGCCGCGGGCAATTGCGCATCCTCGAAGGGGTGACGTTTGAAGTCGCCGCAGGCGAGGCGTTGATCCTGCGCGGCCCGAACGGCGCGGGCAAAACGACATTGCTGCGCTGCCTTGCGGGGTTAACGCCACCGCTAGAGGGCCAGATCAACGCACCCGAAGACACCATCGCCTACGCCGCACACGCAGATGGGCTCAAGGCACAGCTGAGCGTCGCGGAAAACCTCGCCTTCTGGGCCGCCGTCTTTGAAAGCGACCGTGCGCATGCTGTAGAAACCGCCATCGCGGCCTTTGACCTTGAGGCTTTGCGCGACCGCCGCGCCGGCGCCCTATCTGCGGGGCAAAAGCGTCGCCTATCGCTTGCGCGTATGGTCGTCACCGGGCGGCCCATCTGGGTCATGGATGAACCAACCGTCAGCCTCGATGTCGAAAACGTTGCGCGCTTTGCCCGCGCCGTTGAATCCCACTTGGCTCAGGGCGGCTCTGCCCTGATCGCGACCCATATCGACCTTGGCCTGCCGACTGCCCGCGTGCTCGACATCAGCCCCTTTACCAAACTGTCCGGTCGCCAAACCGACGACCCGTTTGAGGAGGCCTTCGAATGATCGCCCTCTTGCGCCGTGACCTCGCGCTCGCCTTCCGTGCAGGCGGCGGCTTTGGGCTGGGGCTTGCGTTTTTTCTGATCGTGACGGTCTTGGTGCCCTTCGGGGTTGGCCCGAACTCAGCCACCTTGGGCGTAATTGCACCGGGCATTCTCTGGCTCGGCGCGTTGCTGGCGTGCCTTTTGTCACTCGACCGGGTGTTCGCCCTCGATTGGGAGGACGGCTCGCTGGACCTGTTGGCAACCGCCCCGCTACCGCTGGAGGGCGTCGCGGTATCAAAAGCGCTCGCGCATTGGATCACGACGGGCCTGCCGCTCGTGGCGATCTCGCCACTGCTTGGGCTGTTCCTGAGCCTACCGGTGGAAGCCATGTCGTGGCTGATCCTGTCACTGCTCGTCGGTACACCCGCGCTTTCGTGGCTGGGTACGTTTGGGGCGGCTCTGACCGTCGGCCTCAAACGTGGCGGGTTGCTCATGTCGCTGTTGGTCTTACCGCTCTATATTCCCACGCTGATTTTCGGCGCTGAAGTCGTCAAACGCGGTGCCGATGGGCTGGCCACGGCGACCCCGCTTGCGTTTCTTGCGGGCATCACGTTGGGCACTGTCGCGCTGCTGCCATTCGCAACGGCTGCCGCCCTCCGCGTCAATTTGCGCTAACACCCCTCCCGCTTTGTCCCTTGTCGCTGCTTGGCCGGCCTCATAATTTCACCCCATGTCTTTGTGGGAATACGCCAATCCGCGCCGATTTATGGCGACCTCATCGTGGCTCTTGCCGCCGCTCGTTGTGATGTCAGCTTTGCTGATCGTAACGGGGCTCGTTTGGGGTTTCTTCTTCACCCCCGATGACTTCCGCCAAGGCTCAACGGTCAAGATCATCTACCTGCACGTGCCCGCCGCCCTGATGGCGATCAATGCGTGGCTGATGATGCTGGTCTGCTCACTCATATGGATCATCCGGCGCCACCATGTCAGCGCGCTTGCCGCCCGCGCCGCAGCCCCCATCGGCATGGTCATGACACTGATTGCCCTGTTTACGGGTGCGATCTGGGGCAAGCCTATGTGGGGCACTTACTGGGAATGGGACCCGCGCCTGACGTCGTTCTTGATCCTTTTTCTGTTTTATATCGGCTACATGGCCCTGTGGGAGGCGATCGAAAACCCCGACGCCGCCGCCGACTTGACCTCGGTACTTTGCCTTGTCGGATCCGTCTTTGCCCTGTTGTCGCGCTACGCGGTTCTGTTCTGGAATCAAGGCCTGCACCAAGGGGCGACCTTCTCAATGGACAAGGAGCAGAACATATCAAACGTGTTCTGGTATCCGGCGGTCATATCCATGGCGGGCTTTGTGTGCCTGTTCGTGACGCTGGTCCTCTACCGCACGCGGATGGAAATCCGCCGGCGCCGCCTGCACGCCCTTGATGCCCGGAGCATGGCCGCATGATCATCGCACGCATTCTGCCAGACCTTGGAAAATACGCGACGGAGGTTGGCCTCGCCTATGGTGTCAGCCTTGGTCTTCTCGCGCTTTTGATTGGGCAATCCTTGTGGAAAGGCCGTAAGATCAAGCAACGGCTTCAGCAGGAAGAAAAGGCGCACAAAGGTGAGTGAGACCCCCACCCCGGACAAGCGGAAATCTGTTAATTGGGTCGCGATGATCCCTGTTGGGCTATTTGCCGCCCTAATCGGTGCCTTCTTTGGCCCGGGGTTATTTCGCGACAATCCCGATGCCCTGCCCTCAACCATAGAAGGCCGCCAAGCACCCGCAATTGAAGGCGTTGAACTGCCCGGACTGGCGTCATTCGACGATGCCACCCTGCGCGGCGGTGACGTGACATTGGTCAACTTCTGGGCCTCTTGGTGCGTTCCTTGCCGCGCTGAGCACCCGATGATCAAAGAATTGTCCGAGCAATTGCCCGTCTACGGGATCAACTACAAGGACGAGGCGGCTGATGGCCTCGACTTCCTTGCGGAGCTTGGTGACCCATTTGCCGCCCACGTGGCCGATGCAACCGGCCGGATGGGGATCAATTGGGGCCTGTACGGCGTGCCCGAGACCTACGTGATTGCGGGCGACGGCACGGTCGTCCTGCGTTGGGCGGGACCAATCACACGCAGCATCATGAAAGACACGATCAAGCCCGCGATTGAGCGGGCGGAGGCGATGGCGCAGTAAAAAGCCACACTGCCCCGATCACTCGCCTATCAAAAAACCCGCCAAAGCATCAGCTGAGGCGGGTTTTTCATTTTTGTGAACTGAGGGGCCAGCCCCTCAGAGATGCTTTGCGTAAATCTCAACCAGCTTGGCGACCGCAGCTTCGGGGGCCATCTCTTCGCTTTCACCCGTCCGACGGGAGGTGAGCTCAACCACACCGTTCTTCAGGCCCCGTGGACCCACGGTGATCCGCCATGGCAGACCAATCAGGTCCATGGTCGCGAACTTGCCACCGGCTCGCTCCTTTCGGTCATCGTACAGCGGATCAAGGCCTGCGTTGATCAGAGCGGTTTCAAGCCCCTCACATGCGCCATCAGCCTCGGCATCACCCTGCTTTAGGTTCACGATACCAACGTGGAAAGGCGTCACGCCCTCTGGCCAAATGATGCCTTTGTCGTCATGGCTGGCCTCGATAATTGCGCCCAGAAGGCGGCTCACACCGATCCCGTGGGAGCCCATATGCACTGGCGTCGGCTTCCCATCGGGACCTTGGACCGTGGCGCCCATTGCCTCAGAGTACTTGGTCCCGAAATAGAAAATCTGGCCCACTTCGATCCCACGCGCCACGCGACGACGCTCCTCGGGGATTTCGTTGAATTTCGCCTCATCGTGGGTTTCATCGGTGCGGGCGTATTTCTCAGTGAATTCACGCATGATGCCCGCGCATTCTTCAACACTGTCGTAGTCAATTGCACGATCACCAAATGTCAGGTCCGTGACAGCAGAATCGTAGAACACTTCGCTTTCGCCAGTGTCAGCCAGCACAAGAAATTCATGCGTGTCATCGCCACCAATCGGGCCACTGTCCGCACGCATCGGGATCGCCTGAAGGCCCATCCGCTCATAGGTGCGCAAGTAGCTGACAAGGTGGCGATTGTAGGCGTGCAGTGCCGCTTCCTTTGTCAGATCAAAGTTGTAGCCGTCTTTCATCAAGAACTCACGCCCGCGCATCACGCCGAAGCGAGGCCGAACCTCATCGCGGAATTTCCACTGGATGTGGTACAGCGTCAGCGGCAAGTCCTTGTAGCTGGACACATGGCTGCGGAAGATATCGGTGATCAACTCTTCGTTCGTGGGGCCGTACAGCATATCGCGGCCATGGCGGTCGGTGATGCGCAGCATCTCTTCGCCGTAATCATCATACCGCCCACTTTCACGCCACAGATCCGCCGATTGCAGCGTCGGCATGAGCAGAGGGATATGGCCCGCACGTTCCTGCTCTTCGTGGACGATTTGCTCAATCCGTTTGAGCACCTTAAAGCCCAGCGGCAACCAAGAATAGATGCCGGCCTGCGCCTGCTTGATCATGCCCGCGCGCAGCATGTAGCGGTGGCTGACAATCTGCGCCTCGGACGGCGTTTCTTTGAGAACGGGCAGGAAATAACGGCTCAGGCGCATGGAAAGTCTCCGGAAAAGTGCCCTCTTGCCTTAGCCAAGCCAACGCCCGGGGGCAAGCCGCTTAGCTGCGCGCGACACGAACCTTGGAAGTGGCCCCAAGGCTGCTTTCGAGCGAGGCAAAGCGCGCCTGTGCCACCTCTCCGAACAGGACCTCCCCTTCACCTGCGGGCAGACCCAGTGTGATTTGCCGCTTTTTGGGCGCCCATTCCAACGTCGCCATCAACGTCGGATCAAGCGCCGAGAACATCGCCCCAAAGCGCATTGCCTTGCCCAAAACCTCAGCCTGTTCGGCCTCCTCTGGGGTGAGCAAATGCGCGAGGCTATCGTATTTTTCATAGGCCCGTTTGTTGCGGTAACGGTGCAATAGGGCGAGGCCAAGAAACACACGCTCCGCATGGGATAGCCCGCCAAAGTTGGACCGCGCGGCCCGATCAAACCCCACATCCGCACGGTAGTCTGGGTGCGCGCGCCAGCCCACATCATGCAGCAGACACGCAGCCTTGATCAGCCGTTTGCGCGCAGCCGTGACCTTGGGAAACAGCGGTAGAATAAAATGATACAGCGTCCGCCCGAAACCCGGCTGGCGGGCATCTTTGGCCTCCGTAAAACGGCAGGCCTCAATCAGTGGATCACGCTCACGCAGGGATTGGGGCATCTGTTCATACAAAAGCCCCTCACGAATGCCGTAGCTCGACACCGCAACTTGGCTCGGCTTGAAGTGATGCAAAAGCCGCAAGATGACTTCGCCAGCGATGGGCACCAACGCCATACGTGCCGCCGAAGTTCCTGTGCGTTGGCGCAGGCCCTCTAGGTCTTGCAGGCCGATGTATTGCACCGTCGCGCGAACATCTTGGGGTCGCATCGTATATTCGTGCAGCACATGCAGCGGATAGGCACGGCGTTCCATGTCGATCCGCGCAAGTGCGCGCCATGACCCACCCACAAGAAACAGCGTCTTGTAGGCGCCCGACATCTCTTCGCGCATCGCGCCGAGGGTCGCGTCAATCTCAGCCAAGCGCGCCTTGCGCCCACCGGGCAGCCCTGCCAGTTTGAGGGGCCCCAGACGGGCTGAAACGCAGGCACCAACATGGCCATGCGTCACCTCAGCCAGTTCCATAGACGAGCCGCCGATATCGCACATCAAACCGTCCGCCTGAGGCCAGCCCAACAAAACACCTTGCGCCGAAAACCGCGCCTCTTGCTCTCCGCTGATGCATTGAATGCGCAGCCCGGTCACGGCCTCAACCTCGGCGACAAAGGCGTCGCCATCCACGGCCTCACGCACGGCGGCGGTGGCCACGGCCACCAGTGGTGACACCTGCATGGACCGCGCGATAATCGCAAAGCGGTGGATCGCGTCCAATGCGCGGGTACGTCCTTCGGGGTTTAGAACGCCCGTTTCAGACAGCCCTGCCCCGAGCCCACAAAGAATTTTTTCATTGTAAAAATAAGCTGGCGACCGCGCGGCGCCGTCAAAAACCACCATCCGTACGGAGTTGGAACCAACGTCAATCACCCCGACTCGCGACAGTGCACGCGCTTTGGGGTCGTCGAACAACGGGGCTCCAAACAGATCCCACGGCTCCGCACTGCGTTCCGCTCCGTCCATGTGGATCTCCTTGGTCGCTCAGACACATCCCGATGTCTGGGTGTCACCTTTGCCCGCGAAGGGCCTGCAGGTCAACGCGCAGTGTCATCATCGGCCGAGTGCGCCAATTCCGGCACATCCTTCGCCCCCGCAGAACCGCGTCCCGAAAGTGACGGATTTTCCATGAAAAACCGATGGCAATTGAACGGATTATCGAGCTTTGAGGTATCTGCACGCTCGAACTCGCCCTCCGGGCCCAGCACCCAGCTTTGCGCAACGTCAGCCAGATTGGCCGCCATAATTTGGCTCACAATCTGCGCCTTGACGGTCGCATTGCGGATCTCGACAAGGGTTTCGACACGGCGATTCAAATTGCGCCCCATCCAATCAGCTGAGCTGATATACACCCGCGCCTTTTTCGACGGCAGGCCCTGACCGTTGCCGAAGCACACAATGCGAGAGTGCTCCAAAAACCGCCCCACGACCGATTTCACCCGGATATTTTCGCTAAGCCCCGTCACGCCGGGCCGCAAACCACAAATGCCCCGCACGACCAGATCGATGCGCACACCCGCACCAGAGGCCGCATAGAGGGCGTCGATGATATCGGGATCGATGAGCGAGTTCATCTTGGCCCAAATCACCGCAGGCCGCCCAGCTTTGGCATGGGCGATCTCACCCTCAATCCGCTCCAGCAGGATCGATTTCATATCCAGCGGTGAGATCGAGAGGTTTTCCAAGCCGACGGGCTGCGCGTAGCCAGAGATGTAGTTGAACACCTTGGTGGCATCGCGCCCAAGGGCTGCGTCGCAGGTAAATAGGCTCAGGTCGGTATAAACGCGCGCGGTGATCGGGTGGTAATTGCCCGTCCCAAAGTGGGTATAAGTCACCAGTTGATCACCTTCACGGCGGACAACGGTGCTGATCTTGGCATGGGTTTTGTAGTTGATAAAGCCGTAGACCACATGTGCGCCGGACCGTTCCAGCCGCCGCGATTGACGAATATTCGCGGCTTCATCAAAGCGCGCCTTCAGCTCGACCAAAGCGGTGACATTCTTGCCCATCTCGGCAGCTTCGCACAGCGCCTCAACGATGGGGGAGTTGCGCGACGTCCGATAGAGCGTCTGCTTGATCGCCACAACATTTGGGTCCCGGGCCGCCTGTTGCAGGAACCGAATGACCATATCAAAGGTCTCATACGGATGGTGCAGCAGCATGTCCTTTTGCCGGATCGCGGCAAACATATCGCCGTCATGATCCTGCACGCGTTCGGGCACCCGTGGGGTAAAATGGGGCCACAACAAATCATGACGCTCATCCAGCACGAGTTGCTTAAGGCTCGCGAGGCCGATCAAACCCTTGATGTCGATGATTTCATCAGGCTGAACGCCCAACTCGCCCACGATCACCTTGCGCAACGCCTCTGGCGCGTCGGCCGTGATTTTCATGCGCACAACTTCGCCCCGGCGGCGACGTTTGAGGGCGGTCTCGAACTCACGCACAAGGTCTTCGGCCTCATCCTCGACCTCAAGGTCACTGTCGCGCAGCACCCGAAAGGCGCAATGACCCTTTAGTTCATAGCCGGGGAACAGCGCGTCGATCTGCATCAACAACAGCTCCTCCAGCGGGAGGAACCGCGCGACACCATCCTCATCCGCCAACCGCACAAAGCGGTCGATCTGTTGCGGCACGGGCAGCAAAGCCTGAAGGCGGCGTTTGTCGCTGGGCCGTTCCAACATCACAGCGAGCGAAAAACCTTCGTTCGGGATGAACGGAAACGGGTGCGCGGGGTCAATCGCGAGCGGTGACAGGACGGGAAACACTTGGGCCAGAAAATGGTCATCCATCATCTGCTCATCCGCGGGCGTCAGGGCGTCCCGCTCCAGCAGGCGAATGCCATCCGCCTCCATCAACCGCCGCAGTCCGATCCACGTCGATTGCTGCGCCGACAACAAATTGCGCGCGTTTTCATTGATCAGCCGCAATTGCTCAACCGGAGAGCGGCCATCCGCGGCGGGCGTTGTTGTGCCCGCGCGCGCGAGTTCCCGCAGGCCCGCGACGCGCACCGTATAAAATTCGTCCAAGTTCGCCGCCGAAATCGACAAAAAGCGCAACCGCTCCAACAAAGGGACACGGGGGTTTGCGGCTTCTTCGAGTACGCGCCAGTTGAACGAGAGCCAACTCAGCTCACGGTTGAAGAAACGGCGCGGACCGGTGGTCCGATCCTCGTCCAAGGCACGGGGAGCAGGCAGCGGCGACTTGAGGAAATCAGACGCCGGAATGTGTGAATTATCTAACATGCACTTCCCCTAAGGGGCTTAAATGACAGCTTTATGACAAGGTAGACACACTACGCCTCTGCGTCGTCTGTGTCCAGCAATGTGCGGGCCAGCGACCGCGTGATTGGCTTTTGTCCCGCGAGTGCAGCGGCGTCCAATTGCTGGGCAATGGCCTCAACGGCGGCAAAGCTACGCTCAATCCGCGGGATGACATAGGCGATCACCGCAGGCGATACGGTCACTTGGCGATCCGAGAAGTGTTTGATCAGCAAAGCCGACAACAATTGGTCATCGGGGGCGGCCACCTCGGCCATCGTAATGGCCTGCAAGCGGCTGGCAAGGTCGGGCAGTGTGATGGGCCAACTGCTAGGCGCGCCGCGCCCCGTGACCATCAAGCTATGCCCCTCCGCCGCGATCAGATTGTGCAAATGAAACAGAGCGCGTTCCGTTTCGGCCCCCATCGGCACATGCATATCTTCAATGGCCAGAGGCCCGCTGGCCAAATCGGGCACATCTGCCGCATTCACATCACAGGCCCGCATCACCCTTGCGCCCGAAACACGTGCCCACACCGCGGCCAAATGGCTTTTGCCCGCACTTTCTTGGCCCACAACAGCCAGCCGATTGCTTGGCCAGTTGGGCCAAATATCCACGAAAGCCAGCGCCATTGCGTTACTGGGCGCGACGAAAAAATCGTCCCGGCCCATCGCAGGGCGCATGGGCAGTGGAAGGGGAAGCTGTGTGTCGTTCATTCGGCGGCGTCTTTGTCCGGGTCACGTTTCGATTCGAGGCCAAGGTACAGGCGACTGGCCTTATACTCTTGGATCAAGAAGCGCGCGAGCACCCCAATCATCGCAGCCACCGGCACGGCCACCAACATGCCCACAAAACCAAACACCGCCCCAAACGCCGAAAGCGCCAGCAGCAACCACACCGGGTGCAACCCGACCGATCCACCGACCAGCTTGGGGGTGAGAAAGTTGCCCTCTAGCATTTGGCCGGCGGCAAAGATGGCTGCGACCACCGCGATCCATACCGGATCATTCCAGAACTGGAACAACGCCAAGCCAAACGCCAAGGCCCCGCCGATCAGCGCACCGACGTAGGGGATGAAAGAGATCAAGCCCGCAACCGCTCCGACCACTACGCCGAATTGCAGGCCCACGATCATCAGGCCCGCGGCATAAAACGTGCCCAAAATTGCGCAGACCGTTAGTTGACCCCGCACGAATGAGGCCAGAGTGCGGTCTACCTCGGACGCGAGGCGGCGGACCGTTGGCGCGTGATCGCGCGGCAGCAGGTCATCGACTTGGGCAACCATACGGTCCCAATCGAGCAATAGGTAAAATGCCACAACCGGCACAACGACGACAAACACCACCGCGTTGATGACGCCCACAACCGAGGATGCGATTTGTTGTGCAAATGCACCGCCCTGCGCTTGGATCGCCTCACCGATGGAAACGACCGCGCGACTGACCGTCCGACCAACGGTGCTATCGACATCGATCAATTGCGGGAAACGCGCCGTGAGGCCATCGCGCAATTGGATGAACAATTCCGGCGCGAACCGGATCAACGCAAGGGTCTGTTCCACCAAGAGCGGGATCACCAATCCAACCGCGAGCAAGAAGATAAACAGTGCGAATAATGAGATCAGTGTCGTAGCGATGGCCCGGCTTAGGCCGCGCGCTTCTAGCCGATCTGCCAGTGGATCAAGCCCATAGGCAATCGCACCGCCCACGATGAACGGCAGCATGATATCGCCCAAAAACCACAGCGCGAGCAGAAAGACAAAGCTCACGAGCCCCCAATAGGTCACCTGTTGTTTTGCGGGTAAGGCCACGCAGTTCTCCTATGTTAACCCTTCAAATGGCAAAACGGGGCGATCAATACAACCGCCCCGCCCCTAATGGCTCAAAATACTGGCACGCCGTGGCGCGCCCAACGCTTAGGTCCGTGCTTCGCGGATCAGGCGCAGGATGTCTTGGGCCGCCTCCGGAATGTTGGTGCCGGGACCGAAAATCGCCTTAACGCCTGCGTCATACAGGAATTGGTAATCCTGTTGTGGGATCACCCCTCCACAGATCACGATGATGTCCTTGGCGTCTGCGGCCTCCAACGCGGCAACCAGTTTGGGCGCGAGCGTCTTGTGGCCTGCCGCCTGCGAGCTGATGCCAATGACGTGTACATCGTTATCAACCGCGTCTTGCGCAGCCTCATCCGGCGTTTGGAACAGGGGACCAACGTCGACATCAAACCCGATATCCGCAAAGGCCGTGGCGATGACTTTGGCACCGCGGTCATGACCATCCTGACCCATTTTGACGACCAGCATCCGAGGCCTGCGCCCTTCGTCCGTTGCAAAGTCTTCGACCGACTTTTGGATCGCGGCAAACCCTGCGTCGCCCTCATACGCGGCACCGTAAACCCCTGCGAGGGTTTTGACCTCGGCGCGGTGACGGCCAAACACGGCCTCCATCGCGAGGCTGATTTCGCCAACGCTTGCGCGGGCACGGGCGGCATCGACCGCGGCCTCTAGCAGGTTGCCACCCTCGGACGCGCGACGCTCAACCTCTGCAAGGGCGGCGGCACAAACCGCATCGTCCCGCTCGGACCGGATACGCTCTAGGCGCGCAATCTGGCTATCACGCACAGCGGCGTTGTCGATATCCATGATGTCGATCGGATCTTCTTTGTCCAAACGGTACTTGTTGACGCCAACGATGACTTCTTCGCCCCGGTCAATCATAGCCTGACGTCGCGCGGCACTTTCCTCGATCCGCAACTTGGGCATGCCCGAGTTCACAGCGGCCGTCATCCCGCCCAGCTCCTCGACCTCTTGGATCAGTTTCCACGCCTCATCCGCCAACTCAGCCGTCAGGCTTTCGACATAGTACGACCCCGCCAGCGGATCGACCACATTGGTCACGCCGGTTTCTTCCTGCAAGATCAACTGGGTGTTGCGCGCAATCCGTGCAGCAAACTCTGTCGGGAGGGCAATCGCCTCATCGAGCGCGTTGGTGTGCAGCGATTGCGTGCCGCCGAGGGCTGCGGCCATCGCCTCATAGGCGGTGCGGACCACGTTATTGTAGGGGTCCTGCTCTTGCAGCGACACGCCGCTGGTCTGGCAGTGGGTGCGCAGCATGGATGACTTAGGGTTCTTAGGCTCGAACTCCTCCATGATGCGGTGCCACAACAGGCGTGCGGCGCGCAGCTTGGCGGCCTCCATGAAGAAATTCATCCCAATCGCAAAGAAAAAGCTGAGCCGGCCCGCGAATTTATCCACGTCCATGCCACGGGCAATCGCCGCACGCACGTATTCGCGCCCATCGGCCAGCGTAAACGCCAGCTCTTGCACGAGGTTCGCGCCCGCTTCCTGCATGTGGTAGCCAGAAATTGAGATCGAATTAAATTTCGGCATCTCATTCGACGTATATTCAATGATATCCGCAATGATCCGCATCGAAGGCTCGGGCGGATAAACATACGTGTTGCGGACCATGAATTCCTTCAGGATGTCGTTCTGGATCGTGCCCGACAGCACGGAGCGATCATGCCCCTGCTCTTCGCCGGTGACGATAAAGTTCGCCAAAATCGGGATCACCGCGCCGTTCATCGTCATGGAGACCGAGATTTTATCAAGCGGGATGCCGTCGAACAGGATCTTCATATCCTCGACGCTATCAATCGCTACACCCGCTTTGCCGACGTCACCCTCCACCCGGGGGTGATCACTGTCGTAGCCGCGGTGCGTTGCCAGATCAAAGGCCACCGACACGCCCTGTTGGCCCGCAGCCAAAGCCTTGCGGTAGAACGCGTTGCTTTCCTCAGCTGTCGAAAAACCCGCGTATTGGCGGATGGTCCAAGGGCGGCCTGCGTACATCGTCGCCTTGACGCCCCGCGTAAACGGCCCCTCACCGGGGATGCCGCCCAAATGATCCAACCCCTCAAGGTCGGCCTCAGTATACAGCGGCTTGACCTCGATCCCTTCCAACGTTTTCCACGTCAGGTCCTCAAGGGGTTTGCCCCGCAATTCTTTGGTCGCAAGCTCAGTCCAAAGCTTTGTGCGGTCCGGCGTGTTCTGATCCGTCATGGGATATCCTTCTCTGTCTAAGCCTGCGCCCCGGAACATGCGTCCGGGTGTGCGGCTGTCAGGGTCACTGAACGCGACGCCTTGGTGTCAATAAAACTAGCAAAACCATCCGTGCCAGCGCGCAGCCAGGTGAGGTCGGTGTCATATGTCCCGCCCATCGTTTGTCCCTGATCAGTGGTGAGGGGAGCAAATCGTTCGGCAGCAGGGTCAGTCAAATCGGCAATCTGACTGCCTTGGTGCGGCAGTTCCCTCAACCCGTTAAGGGCCGATTTTTCAACAAATTGCGCAAAGTCCTTCGCCCCGCGCCGCGCACCCCCTATATGTGAGTGAACTGGAGGAACCATGACACGACTGACGCATTTTGCCTTAGGCCTTGGCCTGCTTGGAGTATTCGCCACCACCGCCATGGCCTCTGACGTCTCAGACCAAGACGTTCTGGCCGTGTGGGAGGCTGACAAAACCCACATCTTTGCCGCCGATGACGTGGATTTGAACGACTTTGCATGGGTCGCACGACCCATCGTGGTCTTTGCCAATTCGGAGCGGGATCCAGCGTTCACCCAGCAAATGGACCTGCTGTCGCAGCGCCCCCAAGACCTTGCGGACCGCGACGTGGTCATCATCGTCGACACTGACCCAAGCGGTGAAAGCGCCCTGCGCACCAAGCTGCGCCCCCGGGGGTTCATGATGGTCCTGATTGGTAAGGACGGGCAGGTGAAACTGCGCAAACCTTTGCCGTGGGACGTGCGCGAACTGACACGCTCCATCGACAAAATGCCCCTGCGCCGACAGGAAATGCGCGCAGGTAGCTGATCAACTGGCACCCCATCCGCACCAGCCACGCCCCCGCGCGACGCCAAAGCGCGCGCAAGGTGTAGGTGATGTCGGATGCCGAGGTGCCGTGTCATGGCTCATTCGAACTCCATGATCACTTCGTCCACGGCAAGACTGTCGCCGGGGCCTGCATTGATCTTGGTGACGATGCCCTTCTTTTCGGCGCGAAGGATGTTTTCCATCTTCATCGCCTCAACGGTGCACAGCGCCTGACCTTCTTGCACTTCTTCGCCCTCGGCCACGTCGATTTTAACAATCAGACCGGGCATGGGGCACAGCAGCATCTTGGAGGTATCGGGCGGCAGTTTTTCTGGCATCAGATCGGCCAGCTCCGCCTGACGCGGTGTGCGCACATGGACCTTGATGTCTGCGCCCCGGAACCGGATGCGGAAACCGCCGACCATTTTGTCGACCTTCAGCACCATGGGTGTTCCGTCGATCATCACCCGCGCGAGGCTATCGCCAGGGGTCCAATCGCTTTCAACCCGCAGGCTTGCGCCGTCTTTTAGCTGGACGGTGGCGCCGTCTTTGTCGGCATCCACGGTGACATCCATGCGCGCGCCCTGCGCGGTCACGACCCAATCGTCGCCGACTTTGCGCTCGTGGTTGTCCATGCGGCCAGACACACGAGTACGCCGGATTTCGGCCACGCGGTGCATCGCAGCGCATGCCGCAGCCACGCGCGAAAGGGCTGTCTCATCCAAGGTCACGCCCTCAAAGCCGTCAGGATACTGCTCTTCGATGAAAGCCGTTGTCATGTCACCTTTGATAAAAATGTCATGGTCCATCACCGCAGCCACGAACGGCAGGTTGTGGCCAATGCCCTCAACCTCAAAGCTATCAAGGGCTGTGCGCATTGTCTCAATCGCAGTGGCCCGGTCCGGGCCCCATGTGCAGAGCTTAGCGATCATCGGATCGTAATACATGCTGATCTCACCGCCCTCGAACACGCCAGTGTCGTTGCGCACGGTGCCATCGCCCAGCGCACCTTCAACAGGGGGGCGGTAACGGGTCAGACGCCCGATCGAAGGCAGGAAGTTCCGGTAGGGATCCTCTGCATAAAGGCGGTTCTCAATCGCCCAGCCTTTGATCTTGAGATCTTCTTGCTTGATGCCCAACACCTCACCGTCGGCAACGCGGATCATCTGCTCGACCAGATCGACGCCCGTGATCAGCTCGGTCACAGGGTGTTCCACCTGAAGGCGGGTGTTCATCTCAAGGAAGTAGAAATTGCGGTCGCCGTCGACGATGAATTCCACGGTACCTGCCGAGGCGTAGCCAACCGCATGTGCCAGTGCCAAGGACTGCTCACCCATCGCTTTGCGAGTGGCCTCATCCAAGAAGGGCGAGGGCGCTTCCTCAACCACTTTTTGGTTCCGACGCTGGATCGAGCATTCACGCTCATGCAGGTACACGCCGTTGCCGTGGCTATCGCACAGCACCTGAATTTCGATGTGCCGTGGCTGTGTGACGAACTTTTCGATGAAAATTCTATCATCTCCAAAGCTGTTTGCCGCTTCGTTCTTGGAGGACTGGAAACCTTCGCGCGCTTCGGTGTCGTTCCATGCGATCCGCATGCCCTTACCACCGCCACCAGCGGAGGCCTTGATCATAACCGGATAACCGATCTGGTTTGAGATTTTGACAGCCTCTTCGGCGTCTTCGATCAAACCCATGTAGCCGGGAACCGTGCTAACGTTGGCCTCTTGGGCGATCTTTTTGGAGGTGATCTTGTCCCCCATTTTTTCAATCGCACCAACGGGAGGCCCGATAAAGGCCACGCCAGCGGCCTCAAGCGCCTCAGCAAACTTGGAATTCTCGGACAAGAAGCCATAACCGGGGTGAACCGCTTGGGCACCCGTTTGCTTGATCGCCTCCATCACCTTGTCGATGACGATATAGGACTGGTTCGCTGGGGGCGGGCCAATGTGGACGGCTTCATCGGCCATCTTTACATGCAGCGCGTTTTTGTCCGCATCCGAATAAATCGCCACCGTCTTGATGCCCATGGCTTTGGCAGTCTTGATCACGCGGCAGGCAATCTCGCCCCGGTTGGCAATTAGAATTTTCTCGAACATTACGCTGTCCCCTTGTCTTGACCTTTTGCCGAGGCTGATCCCCGGATATCGTTCAAATGCCAAAAGGCCACTCGGGATCCCCTCCCGAGCAGCCTTGAGGCTTGTGAGTCGTGGTTACCCCTTGTCAGGGGTGCAGTGCACTCGGCGTCAGAGGCCGAGGTCGTTTGACAATGCACCGCCGACGCCGCCGATTGCGGCCCCCGTGATGCATTCGCCGTCTTCGATGATTTCACCCACCGCGCAGCCGACAGCCGCGCCGATCCCGGCACGTTCAATGTCGGACAGGCTTGCGGTGTTGCACGCCATGAGCGTGGATAAAACGATTGCGACTGCTGATAACTTGATGGTCTTTGCCACTTTGACGTCTCCTGTATGTCCCGGGCCCCGGACACCTGCGCCGCACCCCCAGCCGAGTACAGGCTCGGAGGAAATCGACGAGCCTGCACCAGGCGAGAGGAACATAGGGCCCCGCCATGGCTCATGAAATCCTTGGGGGAATTCAGCCATGGTTTTAAATGTGCACGAGTTATGGGCACAGGCCAGCAGGAACGCTCATTCAAATTACGATCGGCGCGAATTGGCTCACTGGGTTTCGCCATCAGCGAATTTGCGCCGAATCCCAAGGTCATTCCTCGGTTTCCTCGTCCCAGTCGTCAAAGCTTTCGGCCTCAAACACACGCGGGAAAGACACGCGCGCCACGGCCTCATCGATCCGCAAAAGCGAGTCGTAGCTGACGGGGTCGAAATCCTCTTCGACGGCCACAACCTCGCGGTCGAGCAGCCAATTCAGACGGCCTGCGTCCAAATTGCCCCGCTCAAACGGCTCTGGCCCGAAGTGGGACCACAACGCAGCCATAAAGCCCTCATCGGCGCGCCGATCGGCAGGTTTACGGTCAGGAAAACGTCTGCGCGCCACTAGGGGCGTTACTCCACGCGGGTTCGCGCGGCGGATCACAAACTGATAGTCAGTGCCCGGAAGACGGCCCGGAAAGCCACGGTGCTTTAGCATGCGCTGCCCCCCACCGACGGGGTCCATGTGGCGGAGGCAACGGCCCGCCACATGAGGGTGTTCAGGTCACGCGGCTCAGAACTTGCCGGAAACAGGTTCCGCTTCGAGAGGCGTGGGCTCAACGATGACGATTTCTTCTTGGGTGCCGCTGCTACAGGCCGCAACGATGGCGACCAAACCGACGGCAATAAGCGCTTTGAGGCTTTTGGACATTCTGCTCTCCTTAATGAGGTGCGGGGGGCCGATGCATCGACGCAACCCTCCCGACGACTGCCGACTGCACCACTGCAATCGTTTTGCAGCATATCGGAATCGGTGTGGAAAACATACGGGCGTGCGGTCACATGCGCGGGTTGTTGCGCACATGCACCAGCCCTCCCCGCAGGTGAACATCGCAGCTCAAGGTCGTGTGGCCGCTTCATAAGTCCTCCAAGATGCAGGCCCCATCGGCCAGCTCATATACGCTAAAATACTGCGCGACGTCCGGGTTGGACGTGCCGCGCGGGATAGGTGTGTCCATCAGGTTGACCACGACTTGGGCGGCGGCGCCATGGGGCAAACCGCTCAGCGTCAAGCCATGGGTCGCGCAAATCCAATCCATGTCCGCTTGCGCGGCTTCAAACCCCAATGCACCGACCTTGGGCGCGATGGCGCGGATAACCAATTGCAGGTCTTGGGTGCCCTGCATCCGTTCCCACGCGATCTGCCACAGCGCTAGCGGCTGGCCCGAGGGCACTGCCCCCGCCTGCCCCGCCGTAAGGCCAAGCACGAAGGCGAACATCCATTTACGCACGCGCACACCACCGGGCACGCGCCTTGGGTTGATTAAGCACCCCCGCAATACGCGCCGTTAGATCCGGCGCAGACGCGTCCAGCCGTCCGCCTGCACGCACCTGCATGTCCGAGCCGCTGCGCGTGACCTCAACAATCGGGGAAAACCCACGCACCCGCGCCAAGGCTCGCCATATGTCTTGGCGGACCTGATGGGCAATGGCCGCGCGGTTACGATCGGCGCAGCCGGTCAACACCGTCTGCACCGCCACGTCCCAGCGCACGGGGGTCCGACGCGCAAGCGTCAGCCGCGCGCCGTCCACCGACATATGCCAGCCCTTCGCCATCCGATCAGAGCGGGATGTTGTCGTGCTTTTTCCACGGCTTGTTCGTGGACTTGTTCCGCAACGCCGCAAAGGCCCGTGCCACCCGCTTGCGCGTAGATTGGGGCATGATGACCTCATCCACAAAGCCTTTTTCAGCGGCCACAAACGGGTTGGCAAAGCGATCCTCATAATCCGCCGCACGTGCCGCGATCTTTTCGGGATCATTCAGCTCAGAGCGGTAGAGGATTTCAGTCGCACCCTTGGCACCCATCACGGCGATCTCGGATGTGGGCCACGCGTAGTTCACATCGCCCATCAAGTGCTTGGACGACATCACTACATAAGCACCGCCATAGGCTTTGCGCGTGATAACAGTGACCTTTGGCACGGTAGCTTCGCCATACGCATACAGCAGCTTGGCACCGTGCTTAATCACGCCGTTGTATTCTTGGGTCGTGCCGGGCAGAAAGCCGGGCACATCCACGAACGTCAGCAGCGGAATTTCGAACGCATCACAGAACCGCACGAACCGTGCCGCCTTGCGGGAGCTGTCAATATCAAGACACCCAGCCAGCACCATAGGTTGGTTGGCAACCACACCCACGGTGCGTCCCTCCAACCGGATGAACCCTGTAATAATATTGCCCGCGAAATCCTTTTGGATTTCGTAAAAATCGCCTTCGTCGGCGGTTTTCAGGATCAACTCGCGCATATCATACGGCGCGTTGGGGTTTTCGGGCACCAAAGTATCGAGCGACGGCTCAACCCGGTCGGGGCTGTCAAAGAACGGCCGGACCGGGGGCTTTTCGCGGTTGTTGAGCGGAAGGAAGTCGATCAGGCGACGCACTTCAGCCAAGGCCTCAACGTCATTTTCAAACGCCGCATCCGCAACCGAGGATTTCTTGGTGTGCGTGGTCGCGCCACCCAATTCCTCTGCGGTGACCTGCTCGTTGGTCACCGTTTTCACCACATCAGGGCCAGTGACAAACATGTAGGAGCTGTCTTTGACCATAAAGATAAAGTCGGTCATGGCGGGCGAATACACGGCCCCACCCGCGCACGGCCCCATGATCATCGAGATTTGCGGCACAACGCCCGAGGCGTCGATGTTGCGTTGGAACACTTCGCCATAGGCCGCCAGCGATGAGACGCCCTCCTGGATACGCGCCCCGCCGGAATCGTTGATCCCGATCACGGGTGCGCCGTTTTGCATGGCCATATCCATGATCTTGCAGATCTTGGCACCATGCGTCTCGGAGACGGAACCGCCCATCACGGTGAAGTCTTGGGAAAACACATAGACCTGACGTCCGTTAACTGTGCCCCATCCGGTGACAACACCGTCCCCCGCAGGCCGCTCCGCCTCCATCCCGAAGTCCGTGCAGCGATGGCGCACGAACATATCATATTCCTCAAAGCTGTCCTCATCGAGCAGAAGGTCGATGCGCTCGCGGGCGGTCAGCTTGCCCTTGGCATGTTGTGACGCCACGCGGCGTTCTCCGCCCCCGGCACGCGCCGCGGCACGGCGTTCGTCCAACTCGCTCAGAATATCCTTCATGTCCGGGGACTCCCTTTTTGGTGTTGAGACCTTCTATGCAGTGACGCGCGATCTGGGAAGGCTCAGTTAGAATATTTGCAAATGCTGCATATGCATATTTTAGCGAATTGCAAATTTGCGAATATTGTGGAAGCGACCCATTCACTCTGTGTGCCATGGACCCGCACAATGTGCGCCACCACACAGCCGCGCGCATGGACTTGTTAACCTTAACCCCCTAGGAACAAAGGATGTCGACCCGTCCAACGGTCCGTTTTCTCGACCGATCCACCCCACCGACCGTCTTTACGCTCGTGATGCTTGCCGGCATCGCGGCCCTCACGATGAGCATTTTTCTGCCCTCACTGCCGAATATGACCGCTTATTTTGAGACCGACTATCGCCTGATGCAGCTATCGGTCGCAGTCTATTTGGCCATGAACGCAGTGCTTCAGGTCATTGTCGGCCCCCTATCCGACCGATACGGCCGCCGCCCTGTGATCTTGTGGGGGTGCGGGTTGTTTTGCGTAGCGACCTTGGGCTGCCTTATCGCGCAAAGCGTTGAGACGTTTTTATTCTTTCGCATGGCGCAGGCCGTCATCGTGACATCCATGGTCCTCAGCCGGGCCGTTGTCCGCGATATGGTGCCCACAAATGAAGCCGCATCGATGATCGGCTACGTCACGATGGGCATGTCCGTGGCCCCCATGATCGGCCCAGCCATTGGTGGCGGGCTAGATGCGGCTTTTGGCTGGCAGGCCAGCTTTTGGCTCCTGCTGATTGCGGGGCTGGGCCTTTGGGCGCTCAGCTGGTTTGACCTTGGCGAAACCGCCAAGGCCACCTCGACCAGCATGATCGCCCAAATCCGCGATTACCCCGAACTGCTCACCTCGCCGCGTTTCTGGGGGTACGCTATGGGTGCGGCATTCACGTCTGGTGCGTTCTTTGCGTACTTGGGCGGCGCGCCCTACGTCGGGGTCACGTTGTTCAAGATGGATCCGGCAACAGTGGGCGCATTTCTGGGCGCCCCCGCTATTGGCTATTTCTGCGGAAACTTCTTGTCAGGGCGCTACAGCCAACGCCTTGGCATCAACACGATGGTTCTGCGTGGCTCACTGTTTTCTTGCACGGGCATCGGCATGATGGCCCTGCTGTTTGCCGTTGGCATCGAAAGCCGCTTTGTGTTTTTCGGCCTGATGACCTTTGTGGGCGTCGGCAATGGGCTGGTTTTACCCAATGCAACCGCTGGAATGCTATCAGTCCGCCCCCACCTTGCGGGCACCGCCAGCGGCTTGGGCGGCGCGATGATGATCGGCGGAGGCGCGGCACTATCGGCACTGGCGGGTGCCGCCCTAGGCACCGGCAACAGCGCAATGCCCCTCATTCTGATCATGCTGGCCTCAGCCATTTGCGGCGTCGCAACCATTGTTGCAACGGTCCGGCGCGACCGTAGGTTAGGGCACACGATCACCCCCTAGCGCCCCTTTGCAAAGCCGCGTAAAATCACGCTGCAAATCTGCAAAGGAGAGCAACCATGAGCCAGCGCAAATTATATGCCGGTGCAAAGCTGCGCGAAGTCCGGGGTCGCCTGTCTCTCAACCAAACTGACTTCGCCCGAAAACTCGGCGTCTCGCTCCCTTATTTAAATCAGATGGAGAATAACAACCGGCCCGTGTCCACACGGGTGGTGCTTGCCCTCGCGGGCGAGTTTGGCTTCGACGTCACCGAGTTGTCTGAGGGCGATGCAGAGCGGGTCGTGACCGATATGCGTGAGGCGCTGGCCGATCCCGTATTCTCTGACCCACCGCCTCTTGCGGACCTACGGCTAACCGCATCCAACGCCCCAGGCCTCGCGCGCGCGTTCCTGGAACTGCACCGCGCCTACCGTCAAAGCAATGAACGGCTCGCCTCCATGGATGAGGCCCTTGGCTCTGCCGGTGAAGGCGTCGGTCAAAGCCCATGGGAAGAGGTGCGCGACTTCTTCCACTACTGCGACAACTACATCGACGCCGTCGACCGCAACGCTGAAAACTTTGTAGAACGCGAAGGCGGTGATGTGAAAAAGGCGCTCGCAGCTGCCCTGCGCGCCCGCGGCGTCACCGTCGAAGTCGCCGAAGGCCCCGTCCGTAGGTTTGAGGGCAACGTTCTGACCGTCTCAGCCCAAAGCCCGGAATCAACGCAACTGTTCCAGATGCTTCACCAGTTCGCACTCATCGAAAAGGACCCAATCCTTGAGGCAACCCTCGATCTCGCACGCCTCTCAGGGCAGGCCCGCGATATCGCCAAAGTAGGCCTCGCGAACTATTTCGCAGGTGCGGCACTTATGCCCTATGCCCGCTTCAAGGCCGCGGCAGAAGATGTCCGTCATGACCTAGAGTTGCTCGCCCACCGCTTCAACGCATCGCTGGAACAGGTCGCCCACCGACTATCAACCCTCCAACGCCCCGGCGCCAAAGGCGTGCCGTTTTTCTTTGTCCGCGTCGATCAGGCCGGCACAATCACCAAACGCCACTCCGCAACACGGCTCCAATTCGCACGTTACGGCGGGGCCTGCCCCCTGTGGAACGTCCACCGCGCCTTTGAAACACCCGGTCAATTCCTGCGCCAACTGGCACAAACCCCAGACGGGGTGAAATACTTCTGCCTCGCGCGCGATGTCTCAAAATCAGGAGGCAGCTACTCAGCCCCGACACGGCGCCTCGCGATCGGCCTCGGATGTGAGGTCGTGCACGCCAAATCCATCGTGTACGCGGATGGAATGGACCTCAGTGCACCCTTTGAACCGATCGGAATTTCATGCCGCATCTGCAACCGCGCAGGCTGTCATCAACGGTCCGTCCCGCCGCTGGAAAGCCGCCTCCAACTTGACCCAAACCGGCGCGATATCCTGCCCTACGACGTACAGCCCTAAACCAAAGCTTCTTTGGTTCACAAATATCCATGCACGGGCTTAGTCACAACGCAGCGCCCGATCAAAGGCGATGCGTGAGGTGTCAGCCCCTAATTCACGCAAGCGAAACCCACCAATAAATCGCACAGCGACCATTCCGGCCCAATTGCCAAGCGCCAACACCATCTCGGGCCCATCGCCACAATCGCGGACACCACCGGTGATCCAATCGTCACCGATCCGGTGATTGGTCAGCCCACCCACCATGGCCAACTCTTGCAGCCGCACATCACCATCTGGCGCTGAATTCCAACGCCACACCCGTAGCGTTTTCGCCAGATGAGGGCGGTCAACGTAGGCAAATTCCACAGCCCCGTCGCCATCAAAATCAGCCACACCCACAGGCGCAAGCCAGCGATTGTTCGTACCGATGTAAGGCGTGGCCGCGCGCAGCCCAAGCTGCCCAGCTGGACCCAAGCCATAGAACGCCACACGCGCCCCCTGCCCGGGCTTCGCCTCAACCGTCAGTATTTCGGGATTACCATCACCATCCATGTCCGCCAATCGCGGGGCGATGTCTTCGAACACCTGCCCAGACAGGATGACGCTAGTCACGCGGCCATCCGACAGCGTCACATCAAGCGTCGACCAATTGTGCGGCTTTCCCAGCACAAGATGGCCATAGATCTGCGTCGCGCCGGAATAACGCGCCGCAGTGATTTCTAGCGCATCCGCTAGGCCGGGCCACAGGCTCGCGGCCAGCAAAACGCCGCGCACCAGACCGCTCCACAAGCGGGCGGGTGGACGCGGCGCCGCCACCATTTAGATTTGTTTTTCGGGCATTTGCACGACAAGGCCGTCCAACGCGTCGCTGACCTTAAGCTGGCAGGTCAACCGCGAACGCGCTGCATCCGGTGAGAACGCAAAATCCAGCATGTCCTCTTCCATCGGGTCTTTTGCAGGCAGTTTTTCGACCCAATCCGCATGCACATAAACGTGGCAGGTTGAGCAAGCACAAGCCCCGCCGCAATCGGCTTCAATACCCGGGATACCATTGTCCCGCGCGCCTTCCATAACGGTCAGCCCGTTAGCAACTTCCACGACATGCTCTTTGCCGCCGTGCTCGATGTAGGTGATTTTGGCCATGCGCCGATGCTCCTTCAGTCGTGTCCTCTTGCGATGTAGCTGTCGCGGACCTCGGGGGCAAACGGGATTTGCATTTCGCATCAATTGTTCTATTTTTGTTCTCATGTCGTCGCATTGCATCACCACCGCCGCGCTGAATGCGGCCCCCAACACAACTCGGCTCACGGTCGCGGGCCTCGTGCTAGTGCGCCAGCGTCCCGGCACGGCCAAGGTGGTGATCTTTCTGACGCTTGAGGATGAAACAGGCACCTGCAACGTGATCGTCTGGAAATCGATTTATGAGCGGTTTCGCAGGGCAATCATCGCCGGACGCTTGCTTCGCGTGACGGGCCGGGTTCAGCGACAAGGGCCAGTGCCCCACCTAGTCGCCGAAAAGGTTGAGGACATCTCACCTATGTTAGACGCGCTTTTGTCCCCCGATCTGCCCCGTGTTCATGAGCAGTTGGGCCCATCACCCTCGCCGTCACTTTCCCACGGGTACAAACCGCGTTAGTCTTGGCCAAACGGCTTCAGACCGGATTTCAGCAGTGCCCCACCGAATTTCCACCGCCCTTATTGCGCTTTGCCTCACGCCAGCGTGTACGTCGTCGGGCGGAGCCTTGGACGCGACTAAACCCAGCATTATCCCCGCCGCAAAAGCCCCAGCTGAGCTACGCGCGCGGACCAACCCCGATGCCTGCTGGTCCAAAACCACACGGCCCGCTGTCATCGAAACCATCACTGAGCGGCTTTTGATCCAGCCCGCCCAAATCTCCAGCGCGGGCACGATCACACAGCCACCAATCTATCGGACCCGAACCCGGCAGCGCATTGTCGATGATGGGAACCGTTGGTTCGAAATCCCCTGCGCGCTCGACCAAGACCCCGCGTTCATTGCCACGCTCCAACGTGCTTTGGCCGCACGGGCGTACTATAACGGCCCCATAACCGGCACCTATGACGCGCCCACCCGCGCTGCCGTGCGCGCCTACCAACGCCCCCAAGGGCCCGATAGTGGAGTGCTAAGTGTCGATGCCGCCCGAACGCTGGGTCTGGTGGCTGTGCCTCGCGACGACAGCACCTAGTGCGGCATAAAAAGCCCCGGCTCACACGATGGTGGCCGGGGCGTTTGTATTTATAGTGCTGCGCTAATGCGGCGACTTAGCCAAGCGACAGGGCTACGAACCGAGGATCACCACCGCGACGGATCAACAACAGAAGGCTCTTTTGCCCCGCTGCTTTGGCCGCTGCAATTTTTTCCTCCAGCTCAACCAAAGTGCTGACTTCAGTCTGGCCGGCCTCAGTGATCAGGTCACCGACCCGCAGGCCTTTGGCAAAGGCTTCGCTGGCCTCATCCACTTCCTTGACCACAAGACCCGATGCCGCCTCCGGCAGGTCCAGCTCAGCGCGCAACTGGTCATCGAGCACACCGACGGTCAGCCCCATCAATTCTTGCTCGGTCGGGACTTCCTCAACCGGGGCAGAAGCGGGCACCGCACGTTCGGCTTCTTCACGACGGCCAAGCGTCACAAGGATCGTTTGCGTGCCGCCATCGCGGAACACCACGACGCGTACAACCGCGCCAACGTCCGAGTTGCCGACCATCGTCACCAGACCGCGCGTATCCTCGACGGTCTCACCTTCGTAGGACAAGATCACATCACGCGCCTGCAAGCCTGCCTCAAGGGCGGGACCGGGGGGCACATCGGTGATCAGCGCACCTTGGACGGCGTCCAATTCAAGCGCTTCGGCCAATTCCGCATCCACGTCTTGGATGCGGACACCCAACCAGCCGCGACGGGTTTCGCCAAATTCCTGCAATTGATCCACGACGCGGGTCACAACGGTTGCGGACATCGCAAAACCAATCCCGATGGAGCCGCCGTTGGGCGACAGGATCGCCGTATTCACGCCGATCACTTCGCCATCCATGTTGAACAGCGGCCCACCCGAGTTGCCCCGGTTAATCGCGGCGTCGGTCTGGATGTAGTCGTCATAGGTGCCCGACAACGCACGTTCCCGCGCAGAGACGATGCCCGCGCTGACCGAGAACCCTTGGCCCAGCGGATTGCCCATCGCCATCACCCAATCGCCAACGCGCATCGCGTCGCTATCCCCAAAGGGCACAAACGGCAGGGGGATGTCGCTTTGCACCTTAAGTACCGCGATATCGGTGTTGGGGTCGGTCCCGATCACTTCGGCGGGCAGTTCCGCACCGGAAAAGAACTCGATCAAGATCTCATCCGCGCCCTCAATGACGTGGTTGTTCGTCACGATATACCCGTCCTCTGAGATCACGAACCCGGACCCAAGCGCCGAGGACCGACGTTGGGGACGGTTCTGTTGACCGGGGCGGTTGCGGAATTCCTCAAAGAAATCCTCCAGCGGAGAGCCGCGCGGCACTTGGGGCCCGGTGCCGCGTTCCACGGTGGTCGATGTGGTGATGTTCACCACCGCGCCCGAGACTTGCTCCACAAGGTCGGCAAAACTGTCAGGGGCGCCACGAGCCTGCGCGGCCATCGCCTGCGCCAGCGTCAGTGCCACGCCCAATACCAAAAGCCACAAGCCCCGCAGCCATGTCGGCTGGGTCTGAGCGGGCTGGGCGAGTGCGGTAGTTTTAAGTGTCAAATGATCGTCCTCCTGAACCCTGTCGGCGCAGCCCGTACCCGGTGCGCCCGTGCTGATGCATATCGGGGCCTCGGGCGGAGCTTTCAATAGAGCGCGCCTCTCACAACAGTGTGAGATGTCTCTTAATCTATGGTTAACCTAGAGCCAAATATCTGCAAGTCGCGCCGTTTTGGGCAAAAGCTTGCGAATGGCCAATCACGAAAGCGGGATGCACAAACCATCACGCCCCACGGTGAGCGGACCGTCCCATGTGGGTTGGATCGCGGCATGCCAATCACGCTCGGAAAAGTTGGGATCATCGGCAGGCAACAAATGGTTCAGCACCAAATGCCCAACGCCGGCTGCCGTCGCGATCCGCCCCACATCTTCGGCCCGGGTGTGAGAGGCATAAAGATGCTCCCGCAGGCGGCTGGCGCCCGGTGTGCGCTTGATCAAAGCCTCAACGCCATCGGTCAACATTGCCTCGTGTACCAACACGTCCGCGCCTTTTGCGAACGCGCCAAGCGGTGGGAAATAACAAGTGTCAGAGGAGAACACGACCGTCGCGCCAGCACCCGTAAACCGCAGTGCAAAGCAGTCCGTGACGGGCGGGTGATCTACACGCAAAGCCGCAACGCTGAGCGTGTCGTCCTGCATCACGGAACCTTCGGCGTAGGTCTCGATCTTGATCAAATCCAGCAGCGGTGGGCGCCCTTCATCCGCAAGACGGATTTTGTAGTCAAACGCCATAGAGGCCATGAACCCCTGCCAATATTCCGCAATTCCGGGCGGGCCGTAGACCGTAATCTGCCGCTGCAGCCCCGTCGTCCAAGCCGTGTAAATCAGCGGCCCCAATTCCAGCACATGATCAGAATGCAGGTGGGTGATAAAGATATCGTCAATCTCAAGCAGGCCCACGCCCGCCTCAACCGCGCTGCGGGCCGCGCCAATGGCACAATCGATCAAGACGGTGCGCCCGCCCAGCCGCAACAATGACGCCGTAGGCAGCGCACCGCCCTGCCGGATCGCGGGACCACCCTTGGTGCCGAGTAGAATGATATCGTTCATATGCCCCCCTTGGTTGTCCGCACCCTAGCCGCTTTTGCACGATATGGAAGCCGCCCCCCAACAACGAACGCCAGCCACGAAAAAGGGCCACCCGGTTGTCCCGGATGGCCCCCAATTTGCAAATCGAATGCGGCTTAATAATGCGCAGACAGGCTCGCCATTCCTTCGGCCTTGGGCGGCGCGAACTTGGTCAGGTCGATGCCCTCAACAGCGGTTTTGTATTCCTCAACCGTGGGGGTCCGACCCAAAATTGCGGACAGCACAACAACCGGCGTGGAGGCCAGCAGGCTCTCACCCGCTTTGTCGCCTGCATCCTCAACCACACGGCCTTTGAACAGACGTGTGGACGTCGCCAGCACCGTATCACCCTTGGCCGCTTTCTCTTGGTTGCCCATGCACAGGTTACAGCCGGGGCGCTCAAGATAGAGAATGTTCTCATACTCGGTCCGCGCCTTTTCTTTGGGTGCGTTGTCGTCGAACTCAAAGCCCGAGTACTTTTGCAGCACTTCCCAGTCACCCTCGGCCTTCAACTCATCAATGATGTTGTAGGTCGGTGCGGCCAGAACCAATGGCGCTTTGAACTCAACGCTGCCGGTGGACTTCTCAAGATTACGCAGCATTTGCGCCACGATCTTGACGTCGCCCTTGTGCACCATGCACGAACCGACAAAGCCCAAATCCACTTTCTTTTCCGCACCGTAGTACGAAATTGGACGGATCGTGTCGTGGGTATAGCGCTTGGACACATCGGCGTTGCGCACGTCAGGGTCTGCGATCATCGGCTCATTGATGGCATCCAGATCGACCACGACTTCGGCGAAGTACTTGGCGTTAGCATCTGGTGTCAGCGCGGGCTTTTCGCCAGACCGGATTTCCGCAATCCGCTTGTCGGCAATCGCGATCAGGCCGGTCAACATCTTGGCATCGTTTTCCATGCCCTTGTCGATCATGATCTGGATCCGCGACTTGGCAATCTCAAGGCTTTCGATCAGCGTCTCATCCTCAGAGATACAGATCGAGGCTTTGGCCTTCATCTCTGCGGTCCAGTCGGTGAACGTGAACGCTTGGTCGGCCAGCAATGTGCCGATGTGGACTTCGATGATGCGCCCTTGGAAGACGTTGTCGCCGAACTGTTCCAGCATCTGCAACTGGGTCGCGTGGACCACATCACGGAAATCCATGTGCGGGGCCATTTGGCCTTTGAAGGTCACTTTGACCGACTCTGGGATGGGCATTGTCGCCTCACCCGTGGCCAGCGCCAATGCAACCGTACCGGAGTCCGCACCAAAGGCCACGCCCTTGGACATCCGCGTGTGACTGTCGCCCCCGATGATGATCGCCCAATCGTCCACTGTGATGTCGTTCAGCACCTTGTGAATCACGTCCGTCATCGCGTGATAGACGCCCTTTGGGTCACGTGCTGTGACGAGGCCAAACTTGTGCATGAACGCCATCAGGCGGGGCGTGTTGGCCTGCGCCTTGAGGTCCCAAACCGACGCGGTGTGGCACCCGGACTGGTACGCGCCGTCAACCTTGGGCGACAGAACCGTTGCCGCCATGGCCTCCAGCTCTTGGCTGGTCATCAGGCCGGTGGTATCCTGCGAGCCAACGATGTTGACGTTGACCCGAACGTCCGAGCCCGCGTGCAGGGGCGTATCAGAGGCCACACCAACAGCATTGCGGTTAAAGATTTTCTCAACAGCGGTCAGGCCTTGGCCCTCGTGCGAGATTTCTTTGGACGGTGCAAAGGCGGATTTCAGCGGGATGCCCAGCGTTTCGCACGCGAATGTCTGGAGCTTTTTGCCGAACACGATGGCGTAGGAGCCACCGGCCTTCATGAACTCAACCTTTTGCGGCGTGAAGCTGTCGGCCATATCGACCAACTCTTCGGAACCATCCTCAGAGAACAGTTTCTTCTCCTTGGTGTTGATCGTCAGGACGGTGCCGGTTTCCACCGAATAGCGCTGCTCCAACACAGGGTTGCCGTCATTGTTCAGGATGGGGTTGCCGTCTTGATCAACCTTTTTGACCCAGTTTTTCAGGTCGACGCCGATACCACCGGTCACGCCGACGGTCGTCAAAAAGATCGGCGAAATCCCGTTGGTACCTGCCACGATGGGCGCATAGTTCACGAACGGAATGTAGGGGCTGGCCTTTTTGCCGGTCCACAGTGCGACGTTGTTCACGCCCGACATGCGCGAGGACCCGACACCCATCGTCCCCTTTTCCGCGATCAGCATCACGCGCTTGTCAGGGTGCTGAATCTTGAGAGCTTCGATTTCTTGCTGCGCACGTTCGGTAATCATGCACTTACCGTGCAGTTCACGGTCCGAGCGGGAGTGCGCTTGGTTGCCAGGCGACAGCAAGTCGGTCGAAATATCGCCCTCAGCCGCGATATAGGTGACGACTTTGATCTCTTCGTCGATGTCCGACACCTTGGTAAAGAACTCAGCGTCCGAGTAGCTTTCGAGGATGTCTTTGGCGACGGCATTGCCAGCAGCAAAGGCCTCAGCCAGACGGTCGGTGTCCGCCTCATAGAGGAACACTTGGGTCTTGAGGACTTCGGCGGCTTGGCTCGCGATATCCGCGTCATCACCCAGCGCAAGATCCAGCAGAACCTCAACCGAAGGGCCGCCTTTCATGTGCGACAGCAGCTCAAACGCGAAGGTAGGTGTGATTTCGGGAACGTTCGCCTGACCCAGGATGATTTCCTTGAGGAAGTCAGCCTTTTGACGGCCAGCGGGCGTCGTGCCGGGGATCGTGTTGTAGATAAAGAACTCAAGCGACGCTTCGCGATGCGCGTTGCTGGTATCTTTGATCTGCGCAATGATCTCAGAGGTCAGCGCCCCGTCATCAATCGGCTTGGGGTGCAAACCTTGGGTTTTGCGCGTTTCGATCTCTTCTAGGTAGGCTGTGTACAAGCTCATGGTGATCCCGACGAGTTAGAGTTTAGAGGGCAGCTTCGACGCCGGGACCCGTGGGTCACCGCTCCCGAGAAGCAATTGTATGCCGCGGTATACTATGGCGGGCAAAATCTCAAGCACGGAAAACGTGGCATGTTGCCCCACTGGCCTGAATTTAACGCCGCTAGGGGTGATTACACACCGACTCGGGCCCCATCCACAACGCGACATATTCCCTGCGGAACAGACGGGTTAGAACACGCCGAGGCTCAGCCCCGCCCCAATCGCCGCCCCCAGATCACGACAGGGGGCCAACTCGGCCTCCGTCAGGGACTTCGGCGCCAAAATGGTCTCTGGCGTTTGGGCATGAGTGCACAGGATCAGCGGCGCCTGCACCTCTCGCAGACGCCAGCCCGTCGCGATGCGCGCCGTCTGACGTGCCGCATTTTGACCATCGGACCCTGCACAGATCATCTGCGCATAGGGCCGCCCGTTCAACTCACCCAAAACCGGGTAATAGCACCGATCAAAGAAATCCTTCATCACACCCGAAATCGCCGCAAGGTTTTCGGGCGCACAAAAGATGTAGCCATCTGCCGCCAATAGGTCATCCGGCCCTGCATCCTGCGCGGGTTTCAGGACCGTTTCGCATTCCTGCCCCGCCGCGTCCGCAGCGGCCTGCGCCATCTGCAGACTGCCACCTGTGCGGGAATGATACACGATCAGCAGTTGGGTCATGGTGCGCGGCTCCGGTGGTTTAACCTGTCTTAACATGCCGATCCCGCGCACAAAATGCAGCAGCGTTGTCGAAAACCGCCCATTTTGGTACACTGAAAGCAGGAGGTGACCAATGTTGATGGGACTTCGAGTGTTAACGGTCGCGCTAGCCGCGACCCTACCCGCGCAGGCGCAAGAGGCCGACCCGCAAGCCGGGCGCGACTTTTTCCAAACCTATTGCTGGCAATGCCACGGCAAAAGCGGCGCGGGTACGGGACAAATGGCCGAGATGCTCGCCATCGCACCACCAGACCTGACCAAACTGTCGGATCGGAACGGTGGAACCTTTCCGACGGAACGGACTTTGATGCAAATCGACGGTCGGTCCCCGTTGCTGGCCCACGGCGGTGACATGCCGATTTTCGGCGCGTTTCTTGAGGCGGATCAAAACGTCCCGCTCAAGGTCGAAAGCGGCCAACCGGTCCTTGTCAGCCCAGAGTTGGCAAACTTGATCAGCTATCTGCAAAGCCTGCAGGGGGATTAGCCCCCACAGCCTGGCCCCAATCGGGGCTAACCCCCAAACACAGCCCGCACAAATCCGACGCCCACGACCCCCAAGCCCACACAAATCAGGCCGATCATGCGGCGGGTTTCAAACGGGATTTCCGCAATCATCGCGATCAGGTCTTCCAAACGCCGAGGGGCCAGTGCAAGCACCAGCCCCTCAATCACAAGGGCCATCGCCAGGCCCAGTAACACTGCTTCGATCATTACTGACGACCAGTGTCCGCTTTTAGGTAGTCAAAAAACTCGCTGTCAGGCGACAGAACCATCGTCGAGTTGTTCCCCTGCAACGCGCGGCTGTAGGCCGTGAGTGAGCGGTAGAACTCAAAGAATTCCGGGTCCTGACCAAAGGCCTGAGCAAAGATGTTGTTGCGGCGCGCATCGGCTTCACCACGAACGATCTCAGCCTGACGTGTGCTGTCCGAGACCAACTCAACCACGGTCCGGTCCGCTTGGGCACGGATCCGCTGCGCGGCTTCTTCACCACGGGCGATCTCATCTGCGGCTTCGCGTTCACGCTCTGCGCGCATCCGAGCAAAGGTTGCGTCAAGGTTTTGCGCCGGAAGGTCGGTCCGCTTGAGGCGAACGTCGATGATTTCCAAGCCCAGTTGACGGCCTTCATTCCGAGCAAGTGTCGCGATCCGGTCCATCAGAACCGCCCGATCCGTGCTCAGGATGTCGTTCGACGACACCGAACCCAGCACAGCCCGCAACTGCGACCGCAAAATCCGGTCAAGCTGGATTTCGGCAGTCCGAATACCACCGACGCCCACAGCTTCGCGGAAGTCTTCTACGTCGGAAATCCGATACCGGGCAAACGCGTCAACCACGAGACGACGATCATCCGACGGCGTGATCTCAATCGGATCAACATCGCGGCTCAGGATGCGGTCGTCGTAGCGGACAACCTCTTGGATCAGCGGCAATTTAAAGGCCAGACCGGGGTCTTCCTTGACCGCAACCACACGACCAAATTGCAGCACGAGCGCTTTTTCACGTTCATCCACGATAAACACCGAAGACAGCACACCGACCAGCGCAACAACGACGACCGGGATCAGAAAAGTTGATTTGTTCATCAGTTGGTTCCTCCGCCACGGCGCAGTTCATTGATGGGCAGGAACGGGATGACGCCTTGGCCACCGCCCTCGCCACCACCGCCGATGTTGTCATCAACGATGATCTTGTCGAGGCCGCCCAGAACGTTTTCCATCGTTTCCAGATAGAGCCGCTTGCGCGTCACTTCAGGGGCGTTGGTGTATTCGCCCAAAACGGCGACGAAACGGCTGGCTTCACCTTCAGCTTCGTTCACAACCTGCGCCCGGTAGGCTTCGGCTTCTTCTAACAGCTGAGCAGATTCACCACGCGCGCCCGCAAGCACACGGTTGGCATAGGCATCAGCTTGGCTTTGCAGCCGGTCACGCTCTTGCTCAGCGGCCTGCACTTCGCGGAAGGCATCAATCACTTCTTCGGGCGGATCGGCACGGTCAAAGTTGACACGCAAGATCGCCACACCGGACTGATAGCTGTCGAGAGTGGACTGGATCAGTTCCTCAAGGCGCTGCGCAATGGCTTCGCGGTCGCGGTTCAGGATCGGAGCCAGTTCAGACTGTGCCACGATTTCACGCATCGCAGATTCAGCCACAGCGCGGATCGATTGCTCGGGGTCGCGCAGGTTGAACAAGAAGGCACGCGGGTCACTGATGTTCCAAGACACTTGGAAATCGATGTCGATGATATTCTCATCACCCGTCAGCATCAGACCAGCATCCGCTGCCTGACCCCGACCTGTGCCGATGTCCACCGTCCGTTCCGTCGTGACCGGGATCACTTCGGCGCGCACAACGGGCCAAGGCGCAAAGTTCAGACCCGAATTGCCGGTGGCCACATATTCGCCAAACAACAGCTCAACGGATTGCTCTTCCGGGCGGACCGTATAGAGCGAGGCATAGACCCACAGACCAACAGCCGCCAAGGCCGCCAAACCGATGGTGCCTTTGGTAAAGATCGGGCCACCGCTGCCGCCCATTGGGCCACGGCCATTGCCGCCACCGCCCTTGCCGCCCATCAGGACGCGCAACTGCTCTTGGCCTTTTTTCACCAGCTCATCAATTTCAGGGATTTGAGGCCCGTCGCCATTGCCGTTGGGGCGACGTCCGCCCCCGCCTCGGTTGCCGCCGCGGTCATCATCACCGCCGCCAGAGCCGCCTCCGCCGCCCCAAGGGCCGCCGTTATTCCCAGCCATACAGGTCTTCCCCTTTTGTCGTCTTATCTCTTTAGCGTTGTTCTTCAACTTGTGGTCGAAGGACGAATATTCAAGCCCTTACTAGGCGCTCCGCACCGGGTTCTTCATGGTCACGATTTCCTCAGACATCGTGGGGTGAACGGCGACGGTGCGATCAAAATCTGCTTTGGTTGCGCCCATTTTCACGGCGACCCCCGCAAGTTGGATCATCTCACCCGCATCAGGCGCCACAATATGACAGCCCAGAACGATGTCCGTCGCCTTGGAGACGACCAGCTTCATCAACACGCGGTTGGGCGCACCAGCAAAGGCGGACTTCATCGGACGGAAGGATGTGCAATAGATATCAACGGGTTCAATCTCCCGCGCGGCCTCTTCGCTTAGGCCGACTGTCCCCATTTCGGGCTGCGTGAACACCGCAGATGGGATCAAGTCATGGTCAACCTTGGTGGGGTTGCCTTTAAACACGGTCTCAACAAAAGCCATACCTTCGCGGATGGCTACAGGCGTCAGGTTAACCCGGTTGGTCACGTCGCCGATCGCGTAGATCGAGGGCACATCGGTCTGGCTGTAGTCGTCCACGACAACCTCACCCGCACGGCCCAGTTTCACGCCGACGTCTTCTAGGCCCATGTTGTCCGTGTTGGGCGCGCGACCCGTGGCAAAGAACACAGCGTCGTAAACGCCTTCATGGCCGGTGGTGGATTTGACCCATAGCGGGCCGTCCTCGTCGCCAGTCATCACCGGGGTTTCACCAGCGGGGTAGGCCATCGCCGCATCGACACCGCCCGCGGCTTTCACCGCCGCCTCTGGTGCCATTTGCAGCACATTGGCCCCTGTGTGGATATCGATCCCTTGGGTCCGCATTTCCTCAGAAATCAGGCCACGGGCCTCATCATCAAAGCCCCGAAGGATCTGCGCACCACGGTAGTATTGCGTCACCTGCACACCCAGCCCTTGCAGGATGCAGGCGAACTCGCACGCGATATAGCCGCCGCCCACAATCAGCACGGTTTTGGGCATTTTGGGCATATTAAAGATGTCATCCGACACCATCGCCAGATGCGCATTAGGCATATCGGGGCGCACCGGACGCCCGCCCATAGCCAGCAGAATGTGTTTGGCGGTAAAGGTCCGGCCATCGGCCAGCTCAACGGTGTGAGGGTCTTTGACCCGTGCACGCTGATCAAAGCTCTCAACGCCTGAGTTTTTCAGCAGCGAACGATAAACGCCCTCAAGCCGGTCCAACTCGGCGTTCATCTTGGTGCGAAACTTGGTCCAGTCGAAACCGCCCTGCGTGACGTCCCAGCCATAGGCGCCTGCATCCTGTGCGACACTGCCATAGCTGGAGGCGAACACCATCAGCTTTTTGGGCACACAGCCCCGGATCACGCAGGTGCCGCCGTACCGGCTTTCTTCTGCCAGAGCCACCTTGGCGCCGTTTTCGCCTGCTGCCACACGGGCTGCACGCACACCACCCGACCCGCCTCCGATTACGAAGAGGTCATAGTCAAACGCCATTGCAGTTCCTTCCAAAGTCTTAGCCACCAACATCCGTAAAGATGCTGTCGCTCTCGTTCACGGCGACCTGTTCGTTGGTCACTGTGCCGTTATTAATGTCGCGCACAATCGCGCTGCCGTCAGCGGCCCCCACGATCACGACGTCGCATAGGTTGATGAACAACCCATTCTCAACAACGCCCGGGATCTGGTTCAGCACGTGGCTTACCTGCTGCGCATCCTCTAGCCGCTCTAGGTGCAGATCAAGGATCAAGTTGCCCTCATCGGTGCGGAACGGCGCATCTTGGTTCAGCCGAAGCGTGATGTTGCGGCCATCCACATCAAGGTCGACCAGCGCTTTTTCGATCAGCGACTGGGTCGTCTGCCAACCAAAGGGGATCACCTCAACCGGCAGCGGGAACGCACCCAGCGTTTTGACGTGCTTGGTGGGGTCCGTAATCACGACCATTTTATCGCTGGCCGTGGCGACGATTTTTTCTTGCAGCAGCGCGCCACCGCCCCCTTTGATCAGGGTCAGGTTGTCGTCAAATTCGTCTGCGCCGTCGATTGTGACGTCCAGCCACTTGGCTTCGTTCAGGTCCACGACCTTGATACCCAGCGACGTCGCCAAGTCGGCCGTCCGGGTCGAGGTAGCCACGCCCGTAATGTTGAGCCCGTCGTTGCGCACCATCTCAGCCAGACACCGCACCATCCACGCCGCGGTTGAGCCGGTGCCCAATCCGACGCGCATCCCGTCCTCAACATAATCAACGGCCCGGCGCGCCGAGACATATTTTGCTTTTTCGATGGGGTTCAGATCAGCGGACACGGCAGAATCCTTGCATAAAAGGTGGCAGGCGCGTTCTCTATAAACCGCCCACGCCGGGGCTGCGAGCGGAAATGCCCAACCCCGCGAGTGCTGCGTCCAACATCTCTGGCGGCAAAAATACGAGCGTTCCCGGCGCGTCAAATTCCAAGTGCACATCCCGCGCGATCACCCGATTGGAAGTGCCCAACTGGTTCTGCGGCCCAAGCGTCAGCCCTTCAATCGGCCATTCCAGCCCACGGGACCGCCCCGTCACGGGCCACAGGGGATACAACGACACCCGCGTGCCTAGCGGCAGGTTCAGCGATAGCGAACGCGGTGCGTGAATGATCACCTCATGGTCCGAGACCAGCACACAAGGCGCTCCCTTATGGGCGGCGAGCGTGCTGAGGGCGGCCAAGGTGTGATCCAGCAGCGCACCAGTGAACCCAATCCCCAACAGGAACGGCGCCTCTACGCTGCGCAAAACCTTGGCAAAATCCGTGGTGTCCTGCTCCGCGATGGGGTGCAGGCTGTCGGACGGCAGGCGCGCGCGCACGTCCGGATCAAGGCTATCGAGGTCTCCGATGGTGGCGATTGCCCGATGCCCAAGCGCCAGCGCACGGCCCGCGCCACTATCAGCGGCCACCAACGTCGGCGCACGTTCAAGGCACAACCCCAGCATCTGGGCCGAAATCGGCGCGCCACCCACCAAGGTGACGCCGGTCTCACTGGTTACAATCATAAGACAGAGCTCCCTCCAGCGCCGCAATTATGCCTAATTTGTGGTTAATCATCCTGAAATCGCCCCAAACGCGTCGCCTTTTAACTGGAATCGTTTTGTTTAACCAATCGTTGACAAGGTATGGATAGCCTCGGACATTCCGGGGAGAAAGTGCAGCAAGAAATGGTCAACGCGAGCAAAATTCTCACAGTGTCTTATGGCACATTTTCATGCACCTTGGAGGGGTTTGATGATCCCTTCTCAACCATGAAAGACATTTCCGAGTATTTTCGCAACCTCGCATCGGAGGATCGTTTCTTTGGGGCAGAGCCGCCAAAGCTAGACGCCGACATGCTAAAACACATTGCTGAGGTGAATACCCAGGCTTCCGTTTCGGCGCAGATGGGCGACAATGCCGTAACCCTGCGCCCCACCGATACCGTGACTGAGACGCCTGAGCCGATCACATCCGAGGTTACAGAAACCCTCGAAATTGAGACTGAACCAGAGATCGCCGAGCACGTCGAAGCGATTGACAAAGATACAGACGACGCCCCCGAAGTAGTCGAAGAACCGGTCCAAGACGTGGCGGATGAGACCATCATCGAAGAGGCCCCCGCCGAGGTCGAAATCACCGACCAAGAAGAGGTCGAAACGCCCGAGGACACCTCGACCGTTGCCGACCGATTGGCCCGCATCCGCGCCGTCGTCGCCCAAGACACAGACCCCGAAGATGACGACGCCTTTATCGACACGTATTCTGAGGATCAGCACGCCGAGGATATCTCAGAGACAGCAGAAGACAGCATCGCCGCCCTCTTGGCCGATGATCACATTCTTCCACCGTCTGAGCCGGAAATGATCGAGGACAGCTTTGAGGTTACCGATTTTGATGACGGCACCCTGGATGATGGCCACCAAATCGAAACGATCGAAGACTCAGCCCCCCTCGCCCCGATTGCCAAGCCCGCGCCCATCGCCCGCGCAATTGTGACAAGGGTTCTGAAATCCGCAAAAGATATCGCCAAGATGCAGGTGTCCAAGCCCGACGTCTCTGTCGAAGACGACACGATTTCCCCCGAGGATGAGGCCGAGATGCTGGCGGGTCTGGCCCGGATCGAAGCCGAAACCGCCAAGCGCCGCGCCGAAGCCCTGCCCGCAACGGCGATGAACAACCCCGCCGACCTAGAGCGCTTGTTCGACGCCACTGAAACCCGCTTTGACGGGGCCGAAACTTCCCGTGCGCATGCCAATATCTCGCACCTCAAGGCCGCCGTCGCCGCCCGCAACGCAGACGTCCCAGCCGCTAGCGTCGAGGAAAACGACGAAACCGAAGCTTACCGCGAAGATCTGGCAAACGCCGTCAAAGACCAAGGGCCTCGGATTGCGGAACCACAGACCGAAACCCCAGAGACCATCGAGGCAGAGCGCGCAACTCCCCTCGTGCTCGTATCCGAGCAGCGTGTGGACGATGGGTCGGACGAGGATAGCCTCGACGATCTGGACGATACGGCAGAAGATGACGCAATTGAAAACCTCGCGGCGCCCTCACCCGAGGAGGCCGATGAAACCCCCGCTTCGCGTGCAGAGCCCATTGGCGGCAAAGTCCTGCCCCGCCGGGTGCGCCGCGCAATGACCGACAGCTTTGAAAGCGATCGCGATACGCTCGCCTCCGTGGCCGCTGCCGCAGGTGAAAACCGCGCTGAGCTTGGGTCCGACTTTGAGGATTTCGCCACCGAACTAGGCGCCAAAGAATTGGTCGATATCCTAGAAGCAGCCGCCGCCTACAGCCAGCTTGTGCAGGGCCGTGAAAGCTTTTCGCGCCCCAAACTTCTGCACCTCGCGATGGAAGCAGACGAAACATTCAGCCGCGAAGAGGGCCTGCGTAGCTTTGGCCAACTCCTGCGCAATGGCACCATCAAGAAAATCAAGCGCGGCTCGTTCGAGCTGACACGGACCTCGCGCTACGCGGAGCCAGCCGCCAAACGGTCCGCAAGCTAACTCACCTCGGGCGGCTTAACGTCGCCCTCACAAACAAGGCGGGCGCAGGAACAAGGCGCCCCCTTTTCGATTTTGGAAGCTCGTTCCAAACAAACTGGCGGAAGCGATCCTTACGATCCTTCCGCCATTTTTTCATGATTTGACGTGCGAGGCCCGCAAAGGGCTGAGGTCTAGTCCTTGGACTGCGCATCCGGATCGGCCTGACCGATCCCTCTGAACACGGACTTAAACGGAAACGCCCAGACCACACCAAGGGCGATATACACGAAGAGCTCCACCACCAGGGGCGGACGCTCCAGCCAGTTCACAATCGTGACCGCCGTGACGATATAGGCGGGCAACCCGACAAGCAGGATGACCAACGACCAACGACGACGGGCTTTGTAGCTCAGGGCCATGGGGCACTCCTTGGGGCGATATGGACGCCCCCAAAGGCGCGCCCGATTAGCAATTGTGTCACGCCCATTCGGGCGCTGCGATCAATCCGCGAAGGGGTCCGTCACCAAAATGGTGTCATCACGCTCCGGAGATGTGGACAGTAGCGCGACTGGGCACTGGATCAACTCTTCGACCCGGCGCACATACTTGATTGCAGCCGCAGGCAGATCGGCCCATGACCGCGCGCCTTCGGTCGACTCCGACCAGCCGTCCATTTCTTCGTAGATCGGCACACAACGCGCCTGCTCATCCGCAGCGGTGGGCAGATAATCCATCCGCGTACCGTCCAGATCGTAGCCAACGCAGATCTTCAGCGTCTCAAACCCGTCCAGAACGTCCAGCTTTGTCAACGAAATCCCGGTGACCCCGGACACGGCACAGGTCTGGCGCACAAGTGCGGCGTCGAACCAACCGCAGCGACGCTTGCGCCCGGTGGTCGTGCCAAACTCATGGCCGCGCTCGCCCAAACGCTGACCATCCGCATCCTCAAGCTCCGTCGGGAACGGGCCTTCACCGACGCGTGTGGTGTAGGCCTTTACGATACCCAGAACATAATCGACAGAGCCGGGTCCAATGCCCACACCCGTTGCCGCCTGCCCCGCGATCACGTTGGAAGACGTCACAAATGGGTACGTCCCAAAATCAATATCCAAAAGCGCGCCTTGGGCACCTTCGAACAGGATACGTTTGCCAGCCTTGCGCTGCTCGTTGAGCACCTTCCAGACAGGTGCCGCGTAGGGCAGAATTTTGCCTGCAATGTCACGCAGCGCGGCAATCAAGGCGTCGCGATCAACAGCCTCAATCCCCAAACCTTTGCGCAGCGGATCATGGTGCTGCAACGCGCGGTCCACACGGGCCACGAGCGTCGCATCATCAGCCAGATCGGCAACACGTACGGCGCGGCGGCCGACTTTATCTTCGTAGGCGGGCCCGATGCCACGACCCGTTGTCCCGATCTTGGTGCCCTTGCTCGCGGCTTCCTCGCGGGCGCGGTCCAGTTCACCGTGGATCGGCAGGATCAGCGGCGTGTTTTCCGCAATCATCAGCGACTCAGGCGAAATCTCAACGCCTTGGGCGCGGATGGTCTCAATCTCGCGCAACAGATGCCACGGGTCGAGCACAACACCGTTGCCAATGACCGACAGCTTGCCACCGCGCACAACACCCGAAGGCAGCGCATGCAGTTTGTAGACTGTTTCGCCCACCACAAGTGTGTGGCCTGCGTTGTGACCGCCCTGAAAGCGGCAGATGATATCAGCCCGCTCGCTCAGCCAATCTACGATTTTGCCTTTGCCTTCATCGCCCCATTGGGCGCCGACCACGACGACGTTTGCCACTGCATTCGCTCCTTAATGTCCGCGCGCGGGTATAGCCAACACCGCGCAGGGGCGAAACCGAAAAACGCGAAGGGCACTTTTCCAACACCTCAGCCGCCAATCACGACCGTTCGCCCAAGCTTTGTGGACGCAAACCCTTAAGCAACCTTGAATACGGGCGGCAATTTCCACACGGGCCGCCGCGTTGCGCCCGAACACCGTCTGAACCCCGCCGGATATTATTCATAATTATTTACAATATCTTGCCAACCGCATCGCAAAACCATACCCCGTCAACCGTCCTGCGACATTCTGTCAGAAACTTCTGGACGAGCACACGTCTTGGTTGTAGCGTCATGTTACGAGCGGACGGGGGGTCTTGTCGGGATTAAACGCTTGCGGCGCGGCGTCGCAGCACATACATACCCCGCCAACTGACCACGATTGGACCGCCGATGGAAAATGTCATCCTCGTCATTCACCTGATCCTAGCCTTGTGCTTGATCGGTATCGTTCTTTTGCAACGATCCGAAGGCGGCGGCCTTGGTATGGGCGGCGGTGGCGGCGGCGGTGCAATGACCGGTCGCCAAGCTGCAAACGCGATGACCAAGCTGACATGGATCTTTGCAGCAGCGTTTCTGACGACATCTGTGGCGCTGACGATCTTGGCGGCACAAAACTCTGCTAACTCGTCGGTTATCGACCAACTCGGCGTCCCGGCCCCGGCAGCACCTGCGGTGCCTGCACTGCCCGGTGGCGGCGCGCTCTTGCCGCCTGCCACGACGGACGCCCCGCTTACGCCACCCCGCGCCGACTAAAGCACGCGGACCAGACCATCACACTGACTAAGGGCCACGTCACCTGTGGCCTAGGCTAATTTGGGCCAAGCGAACGAGGTCCAAGCTAACTAGGGATCGTCTCTGCGTGCTTAAAATGCGCAGGATATGGTATGCTTTGTTGCGCTTACCCCCCGACTCAGCCTAAACTCATCCCCCGTGAAGAAGGCAGCGCGCTCGCGTCCCTCCGGGCAATACACGAGCGCACACAGACTTGCGGGAGCCCCCATGGCACGGTTCATTTTTATTACCGGCGGCGTTGTGTCGTCGCTCGGAAAGGGTTTGGCATCCGCCGCCCTTGGGTCACTTCTGCAGGCGCGGGGCTTTTCGGTCCGGTTGCGCAAGCTGGACCCCTATCTCAACGTTGATCCCGGCACGATGAGCCCGTTTGAACACGGCGAAGTGTTCGTGACAGACGACGGCGCCGAGACCGACTTGGATCTTGGCCACTATGAGCGGTTCACGGGGGTCGCGGCGCGGCGCACCGATTCTGTGTCCTCCGGACGGATCTATTCCAACGTGTTGGAAAAAGAGCGGCGCGGCGACTATCTGGGCAAAACCATCCAAGTGATTCCCCACGTCACGAATGAAATCAAAGATTTCATCTCAATCGGTGAGGATGAGGTCGATTTCATGCTCTGTGAGATCGGCGGCACCGTGGGCGACATCGAAGGTCTGCCCTTCTTTGAAGCGATCCGCCAGTTTTCGCAGGACAAGCCGCGCGGTCAGTGCCTGTTCATGCACCTGACCTTGCTGCCGTTCATCAAAGCCTCTGGTGAGCTAAAGACCAAACCGACCCAACACTCCGTGAAAGAGCTGCGGTCCATTGGCCTCGCACCCGATATCCTTGTGTGCCGTGGTGAGGGACAAATCCCCGCCAAAGAACGCGAAAAGCTGGCGCTGTTCTGTAACGTGCGCCCCGATAGTGTGATTGCAGCACCCGACCTGAAATCCATCTATGAAGCCCCCCTCGCCTATCACCGCGAAGGGTTGGACCAAGCGGTTCTGGATGCCTTCCAGATCAGCCCCGCCCCCAAGCCGGACCTGAGCCGCTGGGAAGACGTCTACGACCGTATCTGGAACGTCGACGGCGAAGTGCGCGTGGGCATCGTGGGTAAATACACCCAGTTGGAAGATGCCTACAAATCTATCGCCGAGGCGCTGACCCACGGCGGCATGGCCAACCGGGTCAAGGTCAAGGTCGAGTGGGTCGATGCAGAACTGTTCGACCGCGAAGACGCGGCGCCGCATCTGGAACGCTTCCACGCAATCCTGGTGCCCGGCGGCTTTGGCGAGCGCGGGACCGAGGGCAAGATCAAGGCGGCGCAATTCGCCCGCGAACGCAAAGTGCCCTACTTGGGTATTTGCCTTGGTATGCAGATGGCCGTAATCGAGGCTGCGCGTAATCTGGCCAAGCTGGACGACGCGGGTTCAGAAGAATTCGACCACGAAGCGGGTAAGAAACGCTTTACGCCCGTGGTCTATCACCTGAAAGAATGGGTCCAAGGCAACCACAAGGTTGAGCGCAAAGTCGGCGACGACAAGGGCGGCACCATGCGCCTCGGCGCCTATGACGCGGCCCTGACCAAGGGGTCGAAGGTAGCGGAAGTCTATGGCACCACCAAGATCGAAGAGCGCCATCGCCACCGCTATGAGGTCGACACGACCTACCGTGAGCAGCTGGAAGCCCATGGGCTAACGTTCTCAGGGATGTCGCCAGATGGCCGTTTGCCCGAGATTGTAGAGGTGAAAGATCACCCTTGGTTCATCGGTGTGCAGTTCCACCCCGAGCTGAAATCAAAGCCCTTTGCACCGCATCCACTGTTCAAAGACTTCATCCGCGCGGCCAAGGAAAACTCTCGTTTGGTGTAGGGGCTGGTTGTTTTTTAGCAAAAAAACGAAGCCTCCGGCGGGGATATTTGTGAACCAAAGAGGGGCGCGGTCGTGCTGAGCTATCAACACAGTTACCACGCGGGCAATTTGGCAGACGTGCATAAGCACGCTCTGCTGGCCTGCGCGTTGGAGTATATGACGGCAAAAGATAAGCCGCTCACGTATTTTGAGACGCATGCCGGACGTGGGGCCTATGACCTGACGAGTGAAGCTGCGGTTAAGACCGGTGAAGCGGCGCAGGGGATTTTGCGGCTGGCGGAGGCGTTTCCGCCCGAGCATCCCTATAGTGCTGTGCGGAAGCGCATTGCGCGGGTGTACGGGGAAGCGATCTATCCAGGCTCACCCCTGATTGCGACGCATTTCCTGCGGCCCGGCGATCAGGCGCATTTAGCCGAGATGCACCCTCAGGAATTTGCCGCGTTAGAAGATCTGAATTTCGACGATGCGCATAAGCTGTTTCACGGTGACGGCATTGCCATGGCGCTGGCCCGAACACCGCCCACGCCTCGGCGCGGGTTGATGTTGATTGACCCCAGCTATGAGGTCAAAGCCGAGTATGACGCGTTGCCGCGCCAGATTGCGCAACTCCATGCCAAGTGGAATGTTGGCGTGATCGCGCTGTGGTATCCGATCCTTGTGGATGGGCGGCATCAGCCGATGGTGCGCGGGTTGCGCGAAGCGGTGCCTGAGATCACGATACATGAGGTTCGATTTAAGCCCGCGCGGCCCGATCATGGGATGGTCGGCTCAGGCATGGCACTGATCAACCCACCCTATGGGTTACAGACCGAACTGACCCGCCTAGATAGGCTTTTCAAGCCGCTGTAAGCCGCTTGACTTCGGCCGCCCCGCGCCGTTCCATCCCCGGCGAACAGCGAGGAGAATTGTCCAATGACCGATACCCCCAAAGGCTACTGGATCGCCCATGGCCGCGTGGACGACCCTGAGAAATACGACCTCTATCGGGCCGCCAACGCAGCCCCGCTTGCAGAGTTTGGGGGCGTGTTTCGGGTGCGTGGCGGGACCCAAGAGGTGATGGAGGGCGACGCCAAGCCCCGCACGGTTGTCATCGAATTTCCCAGCTTGCAGGCAGCGCGGGATTGCTATGCCTCACCGGGGTATCAGGCAGCCCTTCAGCTGCGCCTTGGCATCGCCGAAAGCGATTTGGTGATTGTTGAGGGCTACTTGGGTTAGGCCATCTGGTGCCCGACAAGCTAGGGTGCGGGCACCAACACAACCTCAAGGCTGACGTGCATGACCACATCCAGCTCGCCCGCCGCGACGGGCACATCAGCCGCCATGGCCCGCATGCTGAGCCCCTCGGCCATCGGGCGCGGCCCGGCAGTGCCTTCGCGGATACTGCGGATATCACCCACCATCATGCCGGACGCCTCGGCGTAGAGCCGCGCCTTGGCCATCGCATCATCAAAGGCCGCAACCCGCGCGCCGTCCTGCATGGGGCGTGGGTCGGTCAACGCGAACCGCACGCCTTGAAACCCGTTCGCACCATCCGAAATCACCGCATCCAGCACGGTGCCAAAACGGTCCAAATCGCGGATGCGGACCTCAAATCCCGTTGCCGCCTCATAACCGACGATGCGCGGGGCCTGACCGTCAGCGGGGCGGGTCCAGCGCGGGTTGAGTTGCAGCGCGCTGGTTTGAACGTCGCGTTCGGCCACGCCCTGCGTCTCAAGTGCGGCCAAAACTGCGCGGGCGGCCGCCGCCATTTCCGCCGTCACGCCTGCGGCCGTAGCCCCTTCGCGCGACACCCGAAGCGAGATCACGGCCATGTCCGACGCGGCGGTCATGCGCCCTTCACCCGTGACCTGTAACAGCGTTTCGGCCCGGACCGGCGCGACGAACGCGGCAGCCATAGCCACGACCAAGGCGGCTGCAACACTCAATACATTCAATCTCATAGCTTTCCTCTCTCGGCTCGGATCGGCGGAACTCCGCCCGAATTGCCATTCTTTGCCCCCGGCGGCCCGCCTATTTTGCCCCAGCTGTCATTTCGCAAGTCTTTCGCTCATGCCTATCCTAGGGTAAAATTAACCAAAGTGCGCGTACCCTTCATAAGGTACGGCGCAAAACCGCCGCGCGTCTGGACCCAATCCGATATGCAACCGACCTCTGCACTGGCCTTTTCCTATCAGGATATCACGCTTTTTGCGCGGCGGCCGGGCAATCGTTGGTTGTCGCTGGGCGTGGTCAAGCTGAGCGATCCGGACCTGCAAGGCGCACTTTCGGACCTACGCGGTGAAGCGATTGCCGACAGTGGTCCCGCGTTTACGACGCTGCTGATCTTGCCCCAAGATCAGGTACTGTACACGGACGTCACCGTCAGCACAGACTCTGCTGCACGCACCGAAATCGCGGAGCAGTTAGAGGGACTTACCCCCTATTCCGTTGCGGATTTGGTATTTGATTGGTCCGGCACCGGCACCGTGCGCAGGGTCGCAGCCGTCGCGCGTGACACCCTGCGGGAGGCCGAGGGGTTCGCTGTTGAGCATGGCTTTAACCCCATCGCGCTCTCGGCCCATGTGCCAGCGGGGAAGTTCGATGGCCAGCCGAACTTTGGCCCCTGTGCTGGTGCAAATGCGCTGCTCGGCGGCGCAGCTCTGGAGCCTGAAACCGGCCCGTTCCGCATCACCAAAGCGCCGCTGCCCCCAGCCGCAAAACCGAGCGCACCGCCCGAAACCACAGCCACATTCACCTCGCAGCGCGTGAACCCGGACACGGTGGCCGAGCGTCTGAGCCAGCTTGCCACGCGCGTACCGCCGCCCCGGGAAGACACGCCACCGCTCGGCGCCGACCTCAACCTTCCGGTGCCGCCGCCTGCGCGAAACCGCCTCGGGATCTGGCTGACCTTGGGGCTTTTGGCGGCTTTCCTGATCGTGGGCGCGATTGCATTGGTCACGTCCCGGCCCGGCCCTCAGGCTGTTGAAGATGACACGGCCTACAACCTCCTACCGGAAACAAACACGCCCGAGGGTGGCAATTTTACGGACCTCGCCCTCGCCCCCCTGCCCGACGAATTGGCCCCCGAGCCTGAGCCCTCCGAAACCAACGGTTTTGAACCCGCGACCCTTCCGAGCGAGGATGACGTCATCGCGCAGGAGCAAGAGGCCGAAGCCCCGATGCCCCTGCCCACTCCGCTTCAGATCGTCGAAATTTACGCGGCCTCAGGCGTGTGGATCGGAACGCCGGATGCGCCCGAACCCGCCCCCGAGGATGTCCTGCTGAGCCTCTATCAGACCACGCTGGACGACCCAATCGCCCACGCGGATGCCGTGGCACTGCCGAAATCGAACGACCAGATAGAGCCGACATTGCCGCGTAGATACCTGCCGCCCCCGCCGCCCGGCTCAACCTTTACCGTCGACGCGCGCGGTCTTGTGGCGCCCACCGCCGAGGGCATCGTGACGCCAGATGGGGTCAGGGTCATCGCCGGTGCCCCACCGGTTGAGGTTTTGCCGCCCCCCCGGCCCACGTCGCCCGACACGCCCAGCCCGGACGCCGACGCCGCCCCCACCCCGGAGGCAGCCCAGCGCGCACTTCTCGCCAAGATCCTGCCCACGCCCCGCCCCGCCAATTCCGCCGATGCTGTGGAGCGGTCGGAAAACAACGGCCTCACCTTGGCCGAATTGCGCCGCCCAGAACCCACGCCGCGGCCCAAAAGCCTTCAGGTCCAAGCGGAGGAGGAGGCGCGTCTTTCGGCCTCCGTTGCCGCAGCCGCCGCACAAGCCGCCCAGCAAGCCTCGCTGGCGAGCCCCGGTTCCGCCACTGGCGGGCAGCGCGCGACAAACCCCGGCGCCATCGCACGCACAGGCACCACCCCAGAGCCGCCCCTACGGACCACGCAGCAAAGCGACAGCCCACTGGCCATCGCCCGGTCCGCCGCGCCGCGCACCCGCCCCGCAGATGCGGATCAACGCGTTGCGGCCATCGCCCAGCGCGCCACGGCGCAGGCCACAAACACCGCCTCCGTGGCCGCTGTTGCACCGCGCCCACAGGCTCCGACCACCACGCGCACCCTACCCACGGGCAGCTCAGTTGCGCGCGCGGCCACGCAGGCTAACGCAATTTCCCTGCGCGCCGTCAGCTTAATCGGGGTGTTTGGAAAGCCCTCGTCGCCCAAGGCCCTCGTCCGTCTGCGCAATGGGCGCACGGTAAGGGTCGGCGTGGGGGACCGTGTCGACAGTGGTCGCGTGACCTCCATCGCACCGGGGCGCCTGACCTACCGCAAAGGCAGCCGCGATCTGGTGCTTGAGATGCCCCGGATTTAAGCCCAGTCTACAGCAGCCACATCGCCGCAAGACCCAAAAACGCAAAGAACCCAACGACATCTGTCACCGTTGTCACAAACGCGCCCGAGGCCAACGCAGGGTCAATCCCAGCCTTTTCCAGCAGGACGGGCACGCCGACGCCAGCCAAACCCGCCACTAGCAGGTTCACCACCATCGCGACGCCAATCACAGCCCCCAGCATGGGCGAGCCGAACCAGATCACCCCGACAATCCCCATAATAACGGCAAAGGCCAAGCCGTTCACCAGCCCCACCAAGACCTCACGCCGGATCACGCGCCAAACGTTGGCTCCGGTCAAATCCTTGGTCGCCAGCGCGCGTACCGCCACGGTCAGCGCCTGCGTGCCCGCGTTGCCGCCCATGGACGCCACAATCGGCATCAACACCGCAAGAGCCACGATCTGCGCGATCACATCCTCGAACTGCGCAATCACCAACGATGCCAGCACGCTGGTCACAAGGTTCACGAACAGCCAAGGAAAGCGCCGCCTAACCGTCGCCGCGACCTTATCAGCCAAGGACCCTTCGGCATCCACACCCGCCAGCCGCAGGATGTCTTCCTCATGCTCTTCGTCCAACACATTCATCGCGTCATCGATGGTGATGACCCCGACCAACCGCTCATCCTCATCCACAACGGGGGCGGAAATCAGGTGGTATTGGTTGAACGCATAGGCCACGTCACCCTCGTCCTGCGTGACATCAAAGGTGCGAAAACTGTCCTCTGTGATCGCCGACAACGCCACGGACCGCGGATGCGCCAACATCTTGCCCAGCGTCACATAGGCCGTGGGGCGCAGCTTGGGGTCCACAAGGATCAGGTGGTAAAACTGCTCCGGCAGGTCGTCGCTGGCGCGCAGGTAATCAATCGCCTCGCCCACGGTCCAATGCTCAGGCGCCATCACGACCTCGCGCTGCATCAAACGCCCGGCGGAATACTCCGGATAGGACAGCGCGCGCTCAACCGCGACGCGGTCGGCATCCTCCAAGGCGTCCAGAATCGCCTCAGCTTGTTCCTCATCCTCAAGGTTCTCGATGAAGTCCACGACGTCATCGGTTTCCAGCTCAGCCACCGCTTCCGCGACTTGCGCCGAAGGCAAGGTCGCCACGATCTCTTCGCGCACACTTTCGTCAAGTTCGCTCAGAACATCGGCGTCCAGATCATCGCCCAACAGCCCAAAGAACCGCGCCCGCTCACCGCGGCCAATCTGCTCAAGGATGTCGGCAATATCCGCCGGGTGCAGCGGCTCCAACAGGGCCTTTAGCCCGGCCTCATCCTGCGCCTCAAGTGCCGCACGCACCAAGCCCAAACGCTGGGCATACAGCGCCGCTTCATTTTCGGGGGGGTCGATGACCTCAGGCTGATCCATGGCGCACCTTTCACTTGTTCCTTACCTACCGCGCGACTGGGTCAAGTCCAACCGGGATTTACGCTCCCCCACGCGGCAGATAGGCTGCGCCGTATGACACATCTCCTCCTCGGCCAAACCCTGACACTGACCTGCGACCCGTTCCAAACGGGCCCCCAAAGCGCGCGCCACGAACGCCGCGGCGCTGTGGCAATTGCGCAGGGCAAAATCACAGCCGTGGGCCCGGCCGACGATATCCGCGCCGCCCATCCCGGCGCACCCGTGACGGACTACGGCACGGGCCTGATCGTGCCGGGGTTCATCGACGCCCACGTCCACTACCCCCAAACCGCGATCATCGCCTCATGGGGCAAGCGGCTGATCGACTGGCTCAACACCTACACCTTCCCCGAGGAATCGCGCTTTGCAGACCCGGCCTATGCCTCCGACGTGGCAGGCCGCTACATGGACCTCGCACTGGCGCACGGGACGACGACCATGTGCAGCTACGCCACGATCCATCCCACGTCGGTTGATGCGTTTTTTGCGGCCGCTCAATCGCGCGGCCTTCGGGCGCTGGCGGGCAAAACCTGCATGGATCGCAACGCGCCCGACACCCTGCGGGACACGGCCCAATCCGCCTATGATGATAGTAAGTCACTGCTTACTAAATGGCATAACCAAGACCGCCTGTCCTACGTCATCACGCCCCGGTTTTCTCCGACCTCAACACCGGACCAACTCTCGGCCCTTGGCGCGCTTTGGGCCGAACACCCCGATTGCCTGATGCAAACGCACCTGTCCGAACAAGTCGACGAAATCGCATGGGTCCAAGAGCTGTTCCCAACCGCGCGCGACTACCTTGATACCTACGAATCCCACGGGCTACTTGGCACCGGCGGTGTCTACGGCCACGCCATCCACCTAACGGACCGCGAAATCGCGCGGCTGGCTGAGGTGGACGCTGCCATGGTGCACTGCCCCACGTCCAACACGTTCATCGGCTCAGGGCTGTTCAATATGGCCCACGCCCAAACGCACCGGGTTGGCCTAGCAACCGACACGGGCGGCGGGTCCAACTTTTCGATGCTGCGCACAATGGCCGCCGCCTATGAAGTCGCGCAACTGCGGGGCCAAGCGCTCCACCCCGCGCACCTGATGTGGCTGGCCACCGGCGGCAGCGCCCGCGCCCTGCGCCTCGAGGATAAAATCGGCACCCTCGCCCCGGGGTATGAAGCCGATCTGGTCGTCCTAGACCTCGCCTCAACCCCCGCAATCGCGCAGGCGACCACCCGCGCCGAGGATATATGGCAGGCCCTGTTTCCCACCATCATGATGGGCGACGACCGCGCCGTAACCGCCACCTACATCAACGGACACCTGCATATGGCCGCGTAGCGCCGCCGCCTCCTTTGTTCCCCAAATACTCATCTCAAGCCGCGCACGCCCAAAGGGGCGTCCAAGCGATCCCGCCTAAACGCCCCCCACTAGCAGATTACAAACCGGCTAATGCGCTGCTTTGATGAACGTGCCGTTGCGCAGTTCGCGCATGGCCTGCATCAGCTCTTCTTGTGTGTTCATCACAATCGGGCCGTGCCACGCGACAGGCTCTTCAATCGGCGCACCCGAAATCAACAGGAACCGCACGCCCTCAGGCCCCGCCTGCACTGTTACCTCATCGCCCGTGCCAAACCGGATCAGGGTGCGATCGCCCGAAAGGTCCCGAATGTTGACCTCTTCGCCCATCACTTCCTTCTCTAGCAAAACACCCTCAGGTTTGCTGGCATCCGCAAAGGCCGCAGCCCCTTCGAACACGTAGGCAAAGGCCCGGCGGTAGGTATCAATCCGGAACGTCTTTTTGACGCCCGCAGGCACATATACGTCCAGATACTGCGGGTCCGCCGCGATACCGTCGACCGGTCCGCGCCTGCCCCAGAACTCACCCACGATGACCTTCACCTGCGTGCCATCATCGTCGATGACCACGGGGATATCGGCCGCCGTGACATCTTGGTAGCGAGGCGCGGTCATCTTTTGGCTGCTGGGCAGGTTGCCCCACAACTGAAAGCCATGCATCTGCCCGCATGCGTTTCCGTGGGGCATTTCTTGGTGCAAAATGCCCGAGCCTGCGGTCATCCACTGCACATCGCCTGCTCCCAAGGTGCCGACATTGCCAAGGCTATCGCCATGCTCAACCGTGCCATTCAACACATAGGTGATCGTCTCGATCCCCCGATGCGGGTGCCACGGAAAGCCTTTTTCAAAATGCGCCGGAATGTCGTTGCGAAAATCGTCAAACAACAGAAACGGATCCAACTCGCTTGGATCTTGAAAGCCAAAGGCGCGGTGAAGGTGAACCCCTGCCCCTTCCATCGTAGGTTGGGCTTGGCGGGTTTGGGTGACGGGACGTACAGACATGAGATAACTCCTTGCTATCGGTTGCCCCCAAGATAACCATCCCACGCTCCCGCAAAAGAGGGCGAAACTCCACGGGATCTGTGCATATTTGCAAAGTGTCGCTCAGTGGCGCGCACAGGGGTCCGAATCGCTGGACCTTTCCCAAAACAATGAAAGGGATGGCCATGAAAATCGGCTTTATTGGACTGGGCAATGTGGGGGCCAAACTGGCGGGGTCGCTTTTGCGCAATGATCAGGATGTGACCGTCCTCGATCTGGATGCAGAGAAGGTCCGCGACTTTACCCAACGAGGCGCCAAGTCCGCCGCGACCCCGGCTGAGTTGATGGGGGCCTGCGACGTGGTCATCACCTGCCTGCCCTCACCCACGATTTGCGCCCAAACCGTTGAGGGTCCCGATGGCCTGCTAAACGCGATGACCGAGGGTAAAATCTGGTTAGAGATGTCCACCACCGACGCCACCGAGGTCACGCGCCTTGCGGCCAAAGTCACCGCCGCGGGCGGTGCCGCCGTGGATTGCCCCGTTTCGGGCGGCTGCCACCGGGCGGACACGGGCAATATCTCGATCTTTGCAGGCACGGACCGCGCGACGTTTGAGCGGGTCTTGCCGCTGCTCACGATCCTTGGACGCCGTGTTCTGCACACCGGCGATGTTGGCACGGCCTCACAGCTGAAGGTGGTCACCAACTACCTCGCGACCGTTAACCTTGTGTCTTGCGCCGAGGCCTTGGTGACCTGCAAAGCCGCAGGCCTTGATCTGGCCACCGCCTATGAAGCCATCGCGATCTCCTCGGGAACGTCATTTGTGCACGAAACCGAAAGCCAAGTGATCCTGAACGGGTCGCGCGATATCTCGTTTACGATGGATTTGGTGGCCAAGGACATTGGCCTGTTTCAATCCATCGCTGAGGCCCATGACGTGCCGCTCGAAATCTCACCGCTGGTGAACCAGATCTTTGCCGATGGGATCGACCGGTTTGGCCCGCGTGAATTGTCGCCCAACATCATCAAACGCCTAGAAGAAGCCACGGGCCTTGACGTGACCGCCCCCGGTTTTCCCGCCGAAATGCACGATGATGAGCCCGAGGAACGCGGCGGCGAGGTTCATGTGCGTCGCTAGTTGTGCATTGCCCGCCATCCGTGCAGAAGGGGGCTATGAACACCACACCAGAGACCCTGTTTGAGATCCAAGCCTCCGAACCGCGCCGCATTTTTGGCAGCGTGGTTTTGGGGCTTTTGGGCACACTTTTGATCTATACCGCGCTAGCGACCCCGCCGCGCGATTTCATATTCCTGCTGCTGTTGTTTGTCGTGGGGATCGTATCATTGGTGGCGGCGGTGCGCGGCTGGCGCGCCGGGGCCCGCCGGATTGTGCTGCGCTCGGATGGGTTGTTTGATGATCTGGGCGCGCCGATTGCGCCCTTGGATGAGATCGCTTCGGTGGATCGGTCGTTGTTTGCGGTGAAGCCTGCGCGCGGCTTTTTGGTCCGGCTGCGGGACCCCGCCCCACGGGCGTGGCAACCCGGCATGTGGTGGCGGGTGCGCCGCCATGTGGGCATTGGCGGGGTGACCAACGGATCGCAAACCAAGATCGTTGCAGATGCGCTTTCGATGATGGTGGCGGACCGGGACAAAGCGCCTGAGACCCTGAGCGACGAATAGGTCAGCGCGGCTGACTGAATGTTGTGCACGCGCAACAATAGGTCAGCATATATTACTGAAAAGTAACGATAAATTAACGATTTCCGTAAGTCGTTAACCACCAAATATGGGGTGGTGACGGTGGATGATGTGGCTCTGCCCGTTTGGCAGGCTACGGGCCGCTGTGCGGCTGGACGCGCGATGCGCAGGAAGCCTTGACCCTGAGGCGCGGGCGACGCAGGCTTTGACCCAACGATGAGAAGCGGCCTTTTGCGCAAAATGGGGGACGGATGAGCGTACGGGATGAGCAGACAGATGTTTTGGTGATTGGCGGCGGAACCGCCGGATTTGGGGCCGCAATTGCCGCCGGGCGACAGGGCCTGCGCGTGACGTTATTGGAGGCCACGACCAAAATTGGCGGTGTGATGGCGTTTTGCCCCGGTATGCCGTGGGGGGGCGGGTATCCGCAGGATCAGATCATCGGCGGTTTGATCGAAGAACTAACGGAACGGTTGGCCAAAATGGAGCCACCTGCGGCGGTAAAGCGGCCCTGTACGCTCGAAAACTTTGGGCCCGAAATCATCTATGACCACGATATCGCGACCCTCACGATGTTTGAGATGTTGGAAGAGGCCGGTGTCCGCGTCCGGCTGGGGGCCATGGCACTGGAGCCGGACATGGACGGCGATACCATCGCGCGCGTGTCGTGTTGCGACCGAAACGGAGTGTTCACGGTTACGCCCAAGATGGTCATCGACTGCTCGGGCGACGGGGATATTTCGGCCAAGGCGGGCGTGCCCTATGCCTTGGGTGACGCGTCGGGCAACATGATGGCCGTGACGATTTCGTTCCACATGGTGGGTGTGGATTGGGACGCGGCATTCGCCGACCCCGACCCCTATTTTGAGACTTACGCCGCACGCGGCATCGCGGAGGGGCGCCTGCACCCGGACCTTGCGAAACTATACCTGATGCGTGGATTTCACGAGGGATCGGTGTTTTGCAATTCGGTCCATGTGCGGGGTGTGGATGGCACGGACCCCGTCGCTGTGGGGCAAGCCACGCAGGAGGGGCGCAGGCGGTGCTATCAGCTTGCGCAATTGTTGCGCCGCGATGTGCCGGGATTTGAAGGCGCGCATATGGCGATGCTGTCGCCGACCGTGGGCGTGCGAGAAACCCGTAAGTTAGAGGGCGTTTACCGTGTCACGGGCGCTGATCTGGCGCGCGCGACCAAGTTCGCCGATGGGATCGTGGCCTGTGACAACCCGATTGATGATGTGATGCGCTCGGACGGGGATATGACCCATGATGCCGCGATTGAGGCGGGCAATTACTATACCATTCCGTTCCGCGCCTTGATCCCTTCAAAGGTGACCAACCTTTTGTTTGCAGGTCGTATTTTGTCGGCGGACCCGGTGGCATTCGCCTCAGTTCGGGGAATGCCGCAGTGCATGGCGATGGGTCAGGCGACGGGCATGGCCAGCGCGCTTGCGTTACGCGCGGGCGTGCCGGTGCAATTGGTGGACACTGACGTCTTGGTTGCGGAATTGGCGGGCCAAGGGGTGAACCGATTGGCCGTGCCCTGCCGCGCGCCGGAGGTGGCCTAGTCCTGCGGGCATCCCGGCCCCGCGCGTGGAGGCCGGGATTATTGGGTTACAGCCCCTTGGCCGTATAGCTTTGCGCGACCTTGTCGATCGCCACAAGGAACCCCGCTGTGCGCAGGTCCGTGACCCCGTCACGGCTGTGCCACACCTCCCGCATGGATTGGTAGGCGGTGCGCATCGTATCATCGAGACCTGAGCGGACCAGTTCCAATTCATCGGCGCCTTTCAGGTACTTATCCTTAAACCCCGGTGACAGTTTCCAGTCGACACCGCCCGAGGTGGACAACCTTTCCAGCTCATCAATGACGAGCTGGTGGCGGGCCTCTTCTTGGCGGCGCTGCATCCGGCCAAACCGAATGTGGCTCAGGTTTTTGACCCACTCAAAGTAGCTGACCGTGACACCGCCCGCGTTGGCATAGAGGTCGGGAATGATCACGCAGCCCTTTTCGACGAGGATATCGTTGGCAGCAGCGGTGATCGGGCCATTTGCGGCCTCAATGATCAGGGGGGCTTTGATGTAGCTTGCGTTCTTAAGGTTGATGACACCCTCCAGCGCGGCGGGGATCAGGATATCGCAATCTGCCTCAAGTACGACTGCCCCGTGTTCCACGAACTCGGCCCCAGTGAAGCCTTTGACACCGCCGGTTTCCAGAATGTGGGCGCGCACGGCCTCAACATCTAGGCCCGTTTCTGAGACCAATGCGCCGTCACGCTCAATCACGCCGGTGATGATCGCGCCGTCCTCAACCTGTAGGAAATGCGCCGCGTGATAGCCCACGTTGCCCAAGCCCTGCACGATCACGCGCTTACCTTCGAGCGAGCCGGTCAGCCCGGCCTTGGCCATATCCTCGGGGTGGCGGAAGAATTCGCGCAGGCCGTATTGCACGCCGCGGCCCGTGGCCTCAACCCGGCCTTGGATGCCGCCCGCGTTCAACGGTTTGCCCGTCACACAGGCGCGCGCGTTGATGTCGGTGGTGTTCATCCGGGCGTATTGATCCGCGATCCACGCCATCTCACGCTGGCTGGTGCCCATGTCGGGGGCAGGCACGTTTTGGGACGGATTGATCAGGTCGCGCTTGATCAGTTCATAGGCGAAACGGCGGGTGATCTGCTCCATCTCATGGGCGTCCCATTTGCGCGGATCGACGCACAGGCCGCCCTTGGAACCACCAAACGGCGCCTCAACCAGCGCGCATTTAAAGGTCATCAGAGCGGCGAGCGCCTCAACCTCTTGTTGGTCCACGGCGAGCGCGTAGCGGATGCCGCCTTTGACCGGCTCCATGTGTTCCGAATGGACCGAGCGGTACCCGGTGAACGTCTCGACCTGCCCGCGCAGGCGCACGCCAAAGCGCACGGTATAGGTCGCGTTACACACCCGAATTTTCTGTTCCAACCCTGGAGGGAGGTCCATCAGTGCCACAGCACGATCAAACATAAGGTTAACGGATTCTCGAAATCCCGGCTCGTTGGCCCCTGCTGGTCCCGTCATAGTCCCCTCCCTTGCAACCTATGGTATGTTAATTATTGAGACTAAACCCATAAGGTTTACGCAAAGTAAAGCCTCCGTTGGATCAGCGCTCTGCGCGACAGACCTTGCGAACGAGGCTGTGTTGTTTCTGATTTAAGGAAAATGCCGCGAAAGCGCCCTATTGAGCGCCTTAAAATCGCCACGTGCCCCCCGCACCCTTCCCTTGTCGCAAGAGGTGCGCACATGAGACATCGGCCGGTCCGATGTCACTGCGTGCCCGTGGGATGGAGGGTATTGCCGTGAAGACCAAAGAGACCGATCAAAACACAACATCCAACGCGCCCCGGCGCGGGCTGCGTCATGCTTTGCGGCGGTTCAAGCGATCCGAGCGCGGGTCGATGGTGATCTTTGGGCTGATGATCATGATCTTGATGCTGGTTGCGGGCGGCATTGCCGTGGACACGATGCGGTATGAAGCCAATCGGACCAAGCTGCAAAACACACTGGACCGGGCGGTTTTGGCGGCGGCCTCCTTGGACCAAGACCTAGACCCGACGCTGGTTGTGACGGACTATTTCGCTAAGGCAGGATTGCAGGGCTACACCCTGGATGTGGACGTGGAGCAGGACACTGTTGGATCTTACCGGAAGGTGACCGCAGAGGCGAGTATAGACGTCAACTCATTGTTTTTACACATGGTTGGGATTGATAGCATCAACGCCCCGGCCACTGGCACCGCCGAGGAGCGGGTGCTGAATGTTGAGATTTCGTTGGTGCTGGATATCTCCGGCTCCATGGGGAATTGGTCGCCTACAGGTGGCAAGTCCAAGATGCAGCTTATGAAGGACGCAGCGACCGAATTCGTAAACACGGTGCTGGTGGATGAACAAAAGGACCTCGTGTCGGTTTCGGTCATTCCCTACAACGGCAAGGTGAATGCGGGCACATTGGTTGCGAACCATTTCAACTTTACCAATGAGCATAACTTTTCGAATTGCATCAACTTTTCGGAGGCCATGTTCTCGACCACCACGATTGATCCGCTGTCGCCTTTGCCCCGCATGGGACACTTCAACAAGGACAGCACGTCTGGGTCCATGACGAACCCGTGGTGCCCCACAAACGAGTACGGCGCGATCATTCCTTGGTCTAACAATAAGACCACAATCAACGCAGCCATCAACGGGCTTAACGCCGACGGCTGGACCGCGATTGATGTGGGGATGAAGTGGGCCTCGATCCTGATTGACCCCTCGACCCAAGCCAACCTGTCCGCGATGGCCGTGGCAGCCCCTGCCAGCGTTGACCCCATTTTTGCGGGCCCTCCCGTCGCCTATAACGACCGTGACACGATCAAAGTGGTCATCTTGATGACGGATGGATCTAATACCAATCAATACGACCTGAAGAATGAATTTAAGTCCGGCCTGTCCAACGTGTGGATCTATGAACGCTCGGGCCGCGCCCCTCAGTTTTCGTATTACATCCCCGAAAACAACCGCTACCGCGACCCTTGGGACAACACCAATTACTCGACCCCCATCGGTGGCAGTGCCGCGCGCCAAATGAGCTATGTTGAGTTGTGGAGCCGGTACAACGTGCGTTGGGTTGCGGACAACATTTACCCCACACGCAATGGTGCAAGCTCTCCCTACAATTGGAAAAACCGCATCCGTAACGCCGTGGCCCAGCATGGTGGGCAAACCGTGGGGGACCGCCGGTTGGCTGCAATCTGCTCAGAGACCAAGGCACAGGCAAACCGCAATCTGGTGATCTTTTCCATCGCGTTTGAAGCCCCACCCAGCGGTGAGGCCGCCCTTCGCGACTGCGCCAGCACGCCCAGCCATTACTACGACGTGAACGGCTTTGAGATTAACGAGGTCTTTGCCGCCATCGCGCAGACCATCGGCCAATTAAGGCTCACGCAGTGATGCGGCTTGGGGCCCATATCGCGCAGTTTCTGCGCCGCGATGATCACGGAGGCGCGACGGTCGAGTTTGTGATCGTCTTTCCTGCCTTTATCATGATTTTCATCATGGCGTTTGAGGCGGCGATGCTGTTGGCGCGTCAGGTTATGCTGGACCGGGCGATTGATCTGGTTGTGCGCGACATCCGGCTGGGCACGGGACTTACCATCACGGAATCCGTGATCCGCCACCGGATTTGCTCCAACACGGTGGTCCTGCCGCATTGCGATGCAACGCTCAGCGTTGAAATGACCGAGGTGTCATCCGCGAATTACGTGATGCCGCGGTTCGACCAACCTTGCGTGGATGTGTCCAACGCGGTGCGACCGCTGACGTGGTTTGAGCAGACAACGCCCAACATGATGATCGTTCTGCGCACCTGCTATGTGGTTGAGCCGTTTTTCCCCACATCGCAGTTCGGCCTCGCGCTGACCCGCGACACAAATGGGCTGCTGTACATGACGTCCGCCACTGCCTTTTCGAGCGAACCGATTGCAGGCACCGCCAGCCTACCGGGAGGGACCTAAGCCATGCGCAAATCCATCGTTTCCTTTTGGCGGCGGGAGGATGCCGCGATCTCGACCGAGACTGTGATCATCATGCCGATCCTATTCGTGACGCTGATCCTGTCGTTCACATTTTTCGACGCGTTCCGGCGGTATAACCTGTCGCTGAAGGCCGCCTACACGATTGGGGACATTCTATCCCGGCGCCCCATCGTGACGGCGTGGGATTTTGAAGGTCTTGCAAACCTTTACGAGTTTTTGACGTTTGAGAACGGTGAGCCGTGGTTGCGTTACAGCGAGGTGCGGCGCGGGGATGTCGGCTACGAGGTCGAATGGTCCTACGCCACCGACGGCAACGCGGTGCGCGACACCAATTCCATCTCCGCGCTGTTGGCGCGTATGCCCGTGATGGCCGTGGGTGAGCGGGTGATCGTGGTCGAAACCTATTCCACCTACACCCCGCCGTTGAACATCGAATTGCCCACGCAAAACTTTGAAAACATCATCGTGACGCGGCCCCGCTTTGCCTCATTCCTTGAGTTCGATCAGAGCGTCGCACTGCCCGCAGCCCCGGTCGGGACCTATTGAGCCGACTTCATCCGGCGCCTATGTAACAGCACGTCGGACTTTGACCGCATGATGTCGCGGATCGGCAGGGGATTGCGCTTGGCTTCGTTAGGGTGTGTCATACAATTTGATGACACCTCTGCGGGGACCTAATGCGCTATTCAGCATGGCAAATTCTCAAGCAAGGGCTGACCGGGAACACCGGTTGGCAGCCGCATTGGCGTTCGCCCGAACCCAAAGCCGAATATGACGTTGTGGTCATTGGTGGGGGCGGGCATGGCCTGTCCACGGCCTATTACCTGGCCAAAGAGTACGGGATCACCAACGTGGCCGTCCTTGAAAAGGGCTATATCGGCGGCGGCAACGTGGGCCGAAACACCACGATCGTGCGCGCAAACTACGGTATTGATGGCAACTCTGAGTTCTATTCCCACTCGCTTAAGCTGTGGGAAGATATGGAGCAGGAGTTGAACTACAACACCATGATGAGCCAGCGCGGCATCATCAACCTGTTCCATTCCGACGGTCAGCGCGACGCCTTTGCCAAGCGCGGCAACATGATGATTTCACAGGGCGATGACGCGATCATGCTGGGTCGCGATGAGATCCGCGAGATGCTGCCCTACATCAGCTACGACAACCCACGTTTTCCGGTTTATGGCGGGCTGTACCACCCCCGCGGCGGCACAGCGCGCCATGATGCGGTGGCATGGGGCTTTGCGCGCGGTGCGGACCAGCGCGGCGTGGACATCATCCAACAATGCGAAGTCACCGGCATCGATATCGAAAACGGCGTTGTGCGCGGGGTGCAAACATCACGCGGGCCGATCCGGGCCAAGAAGGTCGCGATTGTTGTCGCGGGCCGTTCCAGCCAAGTGGCGGCAATGGCGGGCATGCGTTTGCCCATCGAAAGCCACGTATTGCAGGCCTTTGTGACCGAGGGGCTGAAGCCCTGTGTGGACCATGTGATCAGCTTTGGCATGGGGCACTTTTACCTTAGCCAGTCGGACAAGGGCGGCTTGGTGTTCGGTGGTGATATTGATTTCTATGCCTCCTACGCGTCGCGCGGGAACCTGCATATGGCCGAGCATGTGATGGAGGCGGGCATGGCCCTGATGCCGATGATCGGACGCGCCAAGGTGCTGCGGTCGTGGGGCGGGATCATGGATATGACCCCCGACGGCTCCCCCTTTATTGACCGGACCCAGACCGAAGGGCTCTTTATCAACTGTGGTTGGTGTTACGGGGGCTTTAAGGCCGTGCCCGGGTCCGGCAAGTGTTTTGCCCACTTGATGGCGACTGGCGACTACCACCCCGCCGCCAGCAAGCTGCGCCTCGACCGGCTCGCGCGCGGTCATGTCATCGACGAAGAGGCCACTGGGTCTCAGCACAACTTGCACTGATGGCCATGCGTTCGCCCATACAAACCGCCCAGCGCATGTCGCTTGGCTGCGTCTTTCTCTCTCAAGCCCACGGGAACGTCCCATGCGCATAACCTGCCCGCTTTGCGGCGACCGTGATCGCCGGGAATTTTACTACATGGGTCATGAGACATATCTCAACCGCCCCGCCGCTGATGCGCCTTTGCCTGAGTGGGACGCGTATTTGCACCTGCGCGACAACCCGGCGGGCGACACCCAAGAGCTGTGGCAGCATGAAGCGGGCTGTGGCGCGTGGGTCGTTGTGACCCGCAACACTGTCACCCATGAGGTCAAGGGATCAGAGCTGGCCGAGACCTATCCCCGGGAGGCCCGCACATGAGACTTGATGGCAAGGGCCGCGTGAACCGCGCCGAAGAGGTGCTGTTCCAGTTTGATGGCAAATATGTCCGTGGGTATGCGGGCGATACTGTGGCCTCCGCCCTTTTGGGCAAGGGTGAGCGGTTGATGGGGCGCAGCTTCAAATACCACCGCCCCCGTGGTCCGCTGACCGCAGGTTCCGAAGAGCCAAACGCCCTGATCACCGTGGGCAGCGGCGCAGAGCAGGACCCCAACGTCCGCGCCACGATGCAAGAAATCTACGACGGACTGGAGGTGTTTTCGCAAAACGCGTGGCCCTCGCTCAAGACCGATGTGATGGGGATCAACGATCTGGCGGCGCCCTTCCTTGGGGCGGGTTTCTATTACAAGACGTTCATGTGGCCCAAAGCATTTTGGGAAAAGCTTTATGAGCCGATCATCCGCCGCGCGGCTGGTTTGGGCGGGCTTTCCGGTGAGGCGCATCCAGACGACGCAGAGCGTGCCTTTGCGACCTGTGACGTGCTGGTTATTGGAGCGGGTCCTGCGGGTTTGATGGCAGCACTTACGGCCGCGAAGTCCGGTGCGTCGGTGATTTTGTGTGATGAGCAGACCGAAGCGGGCGGGCGATTGTTGTCGGAAACCGTCGACGTGGACGGCAAACCCGGCCACGTCTGGGCCGCTGAGATGGTGCAAACCTTGCGTGATCTGGGTGTCCGGATCATGACGCGGACCACGATTACGGGCGTGTTTGACGGCGGCACTTACGGCGCGCTGGAGCGCGTAAGCCACCACTTACCCAATCCTTCTGCTGATCTCCCGCGCGAATGTTTCTGGCGTATCCACGCACGCGGCGCGGTGCTGGCGGCGGGCGCGCTGGAACGCCCCATCGCCCACCCGATGAATGACCGCCCCGGCGTTATGCTGACCTCTGCGATGGCAAGCTATCTGAACCGCTGGGGCGTCGCCCCCGGCAAGCGGATCGTGCTGTTCACCAACAACGACAGCGCCCATGCAACGGCCAAAGACCTTGCGGACGCAGGCATCGACACCACCGTGATTGACGCGCGCAGCGGTATCTCTCCAAGCGGTGACTACCTTGTGCATGCAGGGGCTGAGGTCATCAACACGCGCGGGCATTTGGGGCTACGCAGCGTCAAGGTCCGGCAGGGCACCCGCGAATGGGACATCGAAGCTGACGGCCTTGGCCTGTCTGGCGGCTGGAACCCTTCGGTGCACCTGACGTGCCACATGAACGGACGCCCCACGTGGAACCCCGAAATCCACGCCTTTGTGCCCACGCCGGGCTCCGTGCCGGGGCTAGAGGCGGCGGGTGCTGCGATGGGCAATTTCTCAACCCACGGTGCACTCAAATCCGGGATATTTCGGGCGCGCAAAGTACTGGAAAGCTTGGGCCTCAAGCCTGCCTCCATCCAGACGCCCGTGGCCGATGACACGCCCCTCGGGCTTGCGCCCCTTTGGGCGGTGGATGCGCCGGGACGCGCTTGGCTCGATTTTCAGAACGACGTAACCACCAAGGATGTGCGCCAAGCGGCCAAGGAAAACTTCCAGTCGGTCGAGCACATGAAACGCTACACGACCCAAGGCATGGCCACCGATCAGGGCAAGTCGTCAAACGTTGGCGCGCTTGCGGTTTTGGCAGAGGCCACGGGTCGGGACATTCCCGGCACTGGCACGACGACCTTCCGCCCGCCCTATGTGCCCACCGCAATCGGGACGATGGGGGCTGGTGCCAAGGGCAAGGGCTTTGCGCCTGAGCGGTTCACCACATCCTATGCAAATGCGCTGCAAATGGGCGCGCCGATGATTGAGGCGGGCCTATGGTACCGCCCCAGCTATTTCCCCCGCACGGGCGAAAAGACGTGGCGTGATGCCTGCGACCGAGAGGTCAACATGGTCCGCGAGGCCGTGGGCGTGGCGGATGTCAGCACGCTGGGCAAGATCGACATTCAGGGGCCAGACGCCGCCAAACTGTTGGATTTTGTCTATATCAACACGTTCTCAACGCTCAAACCCGGGCGCGTGCGCTATGGGGTGATGCTGCGCGAAGACGGCTTTGTCATGGATGACGGCACCACCGCCTGCATCGCGCCGGATCACTATGTCATGACGACCACGACGGCCGCGGCTGGCAACGTCATGAAACACCTAGAGTTCGTAACCCAAGCCTTGCACCCCGAATGGGACGTGTCGATCATCTCAACCACCGAGGCCTGGGCGCAATTCTCGGTCGCGGGGCCAAAAGCACGTGAGCTGATCAATTCGCTGACCGATACGCAGGTCGATAACGATAGTTTCCCCTTTATGGCCTGTGGCGCGATTGACGTGCTGGGCGTGGCGGGGCGTTTGTTCCGGATCTCGTTCTCGGGCGAGCATGCCTATGAGGTTGCGGTGCCTGCACGGTATGGGGCCGCCCTCTGGCGGGACCTTGTGGCGCGGTCCGAATTGCTCGGCGGCGGGGCCTATGGGATGGAGGCACTGAACGTGCTGCGCATCGAGAAGGGCTTTGTCACCCACGCCGAGATTATGGGCCGGGTCACCGCGCGCGACATCGGCATGGGGCGGATGATCTCAGGCAAGAAAGATTGCATCGGTAAGGCTGCGGCCAGCCGCCCCGTCCTGATGGCCTCTCGCGAGGAATTGGTGGGCCTGCGTCCCGTGGACCCCAACACCAAGATCGACGCGGGCGGGCACCTGTACAATATTGGCGACCGCGTGCACCGCGAGACCGACCAAGGCTACGCCACATCGGCCTGTTATTCGCCAACGCTCAACACCTACATGGCGCTTGCTTTTGTGCGGGACGGCACGGCGCGACTGGGTGAGCGTATTCGGTTTGTGGACCGGTTGCGCGGCGTCGACGCGGAGGTTGAGATTTGCCACCCCGTATTCTTGGACCCAGAAGGAGGGCGCGCCCGTGGGTAATCTGATTGCTACCTCCGCCGCATCGGGTCTGTGCCCGATCACTATTGGTAACCTCACACTTACGGAGCGGGCGCCAACGCTTACCTCTGTTTCACCGTTCAAGGGCAAAAAGACCGCCGTACGCAAGGCGCTCGGTCACTGGCCCGCCCCGAATGAAGCCAAAGGAAACGTCCTTTGGGCGGGGCGCAATATGGCGTTTGTGGTTGGGGAGTGTGCTGAGCTGGCGGGGCTTGCGGCTACCACGGACCAGTCGGACGCATGGGCCGCGCTCACGCTTGAGGGCGACGCGCTTGAGGCTGTGATGGCACGACTGACGCCGCTTGATGTGGCTGCGATGGGGCCGGGTGCCACGGCGCGCGGGCTATTGGGGCATATGTCGGCGCTGTATCACCGGACGAAAACCGGGATGGATATTTATGTGTTCCGGTCCATGACGCAGACGGCGGTGCATGAAATCACGCATGCCATGACGGGCGTCGCCGCACGGGCTGCGCTAAGCGCCTAGGTTGCGGGCGTGGGCAGTGGCGTCGGCACACCTGCGTGCGGATCGACGTCGCGTGCATCCATCGCCACGTCGATCAGTTTAACCTGATCACGGGCCAGCGGCAGGTTGCTGTAGCTGGCATCGGCGGCGCGTGTGTTCCACGTGCGGTGTTGGTTGCGTAATTGGTTCTCAGTCAGAGCATCCAATAACCGCGCAACCCGACGATCACGACGGCTATTGGACAGCACTTCCATCTCTAGCGCTTGTGCAACCTCGGTCGGTGATCGCCCGAAATTGCGTGTTTCATAGAAGCGATGTTCGCGGGTGAATTCTTCGTTCAGCATCGCCGTGTTGGAATCAAGGCCCGAACCCACAACGGCCGTTGCCGCGAGCGCGATGGCCACAAGCCCTCCGGTCAGGAGGGTCCATTCGACGGTTATTGCGCCGGACGTGTCGCGCCAAAAATGGGTCAGTTGGGCTTTGGTGACAGACATGGGACGCATCCTTATCGTTTTGGCCCCTCGGGGGCATTGATCCTTTGTCGCGCGGGGCCATGGCCTTGGCGCGCCGGAATAGGGGCAATTTTATGAAAAATGCAGCCACTTCGTTGGCGCAAATGTGCCGATAGCTGCCTTCGAGCACACCTGCGCCCCAATGCGGGATCCAAATACTTAGTATGGGAGCCGCCCAATGGGTCGCGGGTCATCTGGACACGGAGCCGAGCGCATGGGACCATAGGGGCATGAGTCTCCCGCCCGGTTTTCTTGATGAGTTACGCACGCGACTATCCCTTGCGGATGTCGTGGGGCGAAAGGTGATGTGGGACACCCGCAAGTCGAACCAAGGCAAGGGCGACTGGTGGGCCCCCTGCCCGTTCCACCAAGAAAAATCCGCCTCGTTCCACGTGGATGACCAAAAGGGCTACTACTATTGCTTTGGCTGCCAAGCGAAGGGCGACATGATCAGCTTTGTGCGTGAAAGCGAGAATGTCAGCTTTATGGAGGCGGTCGAAATTTTAGCCGGTGAAGCCGGGCTGCCGATGCCTGCGCGCGATCCAAAGGCGCAGGAAAAATCCGACCGCGCCACCCAGCTGGCTGAGGTTATGGACCTTGCGGCGCGATGGTTCCGGCTCCAGCTGAACACCGGCGTGGCCGCAGACGCGCGCGCCTATCTCAGCCGTCGCGGGCTGGATGCCGCTACGATTGAACGTTTCGAGATCGGCTTTGCCCCCAATGGACGCGACGGTTTGCAAACCGCCCTCAAAGGCAAGGGCGTCCCACAGGAACTGATCGAAGCCGCCGGGCTGGCCAAAACCCCTGATGATGGCCGCAGCCCCTATGACACGTTCCGCGACCGCATTCAGTTTCCCATCCGTGATCCGCGCGGGCGGTGTGTGGCGTTTGGGGGCCGCGCGATGGCGGCGGATGCGCGGGCCAAATACCTCAACTCGCCCGAGACGGAATTATTCAAGAAGTCCTACACGCTCTATAACCACGGGCCTGCGCGCACTGCCGCAGGCAAGGGCCAGCCGCTGGTCGTGGCCGAAGGGTACATGGACGTCATCGCCCTTAGCCAAGCAGGGTTTGAGGCTACGGTCGCGGCCCTTGGCACCGCCGTCACCCAGGAACATCTGCGGATGTTGTGGCGGTTTGAGGATGAGCCTGTTTTTGCCATGGATGGCGACAAGGCCGGTGTGCGCGCGGCCTATAAGGTGATCGATCTTGCCCTCCCGATCCTTGAGGCCGGCAAATCCGTGCGCTTTGCTCTGATGCCCGAGGGACGGGACCCGGACGACGTTTTGCGCGCCGAAGGGCCAGAGGCGATGAAGACCCTCTTGGGCGGCGCGCTGCCGATGGTGCAATTGCTCTGGCGGCGCGAAACCCAAGGTAAAAACATCGACAGCCCCGAGCGGCGCGCGAAGCTGGACAAAGACCTACGGACCGTTCTGCGCAGTATCCAAGACCCCTCGATCCGGGCGCATTACGGCGATGAAATCGCGCGCCTACGTGAAGCATTATTCGGCCCCCGCCCCTCCAGAGGCGGGCAGCGCAATGAGGGCGGCAGCTTTGGCGGCGGTCAGCGCCGTGGAGGCCAGGGCGGCGGTGGTGGGCGCGGAAATTTCGCGCGGTGGCAGGAACCGCAGGCGCCCGTCGCCTCGACCAAAAGTTCCGCGCTGGCTCAAAGCTCGACCCACGAAACCTCGGAAATCTTGCTAGAGGGTGTGGTTTTGACCGCGTTGGCCGCGCACCCTGCCCTGATTGACAGCCACGCAGAGGCGTTGGAGCAAATGAAATGGGTCGGCCCCGGCCACGAAGTGCTGGCCAACGCGCTGTTGTGGTGGACAAAAGAGGCCACCGACAACCCCGACGCTTATTTCATGGCCACAGGCACTGCGCAGACCCTTGAAACTTTGCGTGCTTCACGCCACATCCAACTGAGCCCCGCTTTGCGCCAAAAGGCACAGCCAAGCGACGCGGCCCCGTGCATCATGGACGCTTTGACAAAGCTAGAGGCGCGCCGGGGTCACCGTCAGGAGTTGAGCGAGGCACTTGAGGACCTTCGGGCCAAAGCAGAGCCTAGCCCTGCGGACGAAGCCCTTACTTGGCGCTTGAATGAGGCCAACCAGACGCGCGCTCTTGCTGATCGCGCTGTTCTGCCTAATACCGGGGTTGACGCGGAGGACAGTGCGTCAATGTCAAATTACCTCCAAAATCTTCTCGATACGAAGGTTTGGGAAAAGAAAAAACGCTAGCAGCGGGTGCGCTTCCCTACGATTCGCGGTAATGATTCGAACAACCTTACCGTGCGAATCGATTCCGCCACGTCCGCCCCCGCAAGCTCCAGGAGCGCTCCATGGCCGCTAAAGACACCAACGAAGATCAAAAAACTGACCAGCAGGACGGCGATATCGCAATTGATATGAGCCAAGCTGCGGTCAAAAAGATGATCGCCGAAGCCCGAACCAAGGGCTACGTGACCTATGACCAGCTCAACGCGGTGCTTCCGCCTGAGCAGGTGTCCTCCGAGCAAATCGAAGATGTGATGTCGATGCTGTCCGAAATGGGCATCAACATTATCGAAGCCGAAGAGGCCGAGGACGGCGAAGACGACGGTAAGTCCGGCTCTACGGCTGTGGTCGAAGTTGCAGGCAACCGCGACCTAGCCGTTGGCGCCACTGGTGGCGAAAAGCTGGACCGCACCGATGACCCTGTCCGCATGTACTTGCGTGAAATGGGGTCAGTTGAGTTGCTGTCCCGTGAGGGCGAGATCGCGATTGCCAAGCGCATCGAGGCCGGCCGCAACACCATGATCCTTGGGCTTTGCGAAAGCCCCCTGACATTCCAAGCGATCACGATCTGGCACGAAGAACTTCTGAACGAAGATATTCTACTGCGCGATGTGATCGACCTTGAGACCACCTTTGGCAACGCCATGGGTGACGAGGATGACGTAGAGCCCGTGGTCGCGAACGCGCCCGCCAATTCCTCTGAGGCCCCCAAGCCCCAAGAAGAAGCGGCCCAAGAGTTGGACGCCGACGGCAACCCGATCCGCCGCGATGACGACGAAGATGAGGACGATCAGGCCAACATGTCGTTGGCCGCGATGGAAGCCGCTCTGAAGCCCCAAGTTCTGGCAGCGCTTGAGCGGATTTCCGACGACTTCGCCAAGCTGTCCGAAATGCAGGACCTGCGGATTTCCGCGACCCTCAACAAAGACGACACGTTCTCGAAGGACGATGAGGCTGAGTACCAGCACCTGCGCTCTGAGATCGTTGAGCTGGTGAACGAATTGCACCTGCACAACAATCGTATCGAAGCTCTGATCGACCAATTGTACGGCATCAACCGCCGGATCATGTCCATCGACAGCGGCATGGTAAAGCTGGCGGACCAAGCCCGCATCAACCGTCGTGAATTCATCGAAGAATACCGCGGCCATGAGCTTGATCCCGGTTGGGTTGACCGCATGTCCGAAAAATCCGGGCGCGGCTGGCAGATGTTGCTGGAACGCTCGCGCGATAAGGTCGAACAGTTGCGCGCTGACATGGCGCAGGTCGGCCAATACGTCGGCGTCGACATCAACGAATTCCGCCGCATCGTGCAGCAGGTCCAAAAGGGTGAAAAAGAAGCCCGGCAGGCCAAGAAGGAAATGGTTGAGGCGAACCTGCGTCTCGTGATTTCCATCGCTAAGAAATACACCAACCGCGGGCTTCAGTTCCTTGACCTCATCCAAGAGGGTAACATCGGCCTGATGAAGGCCGTGGATAAGTTTGAATACCGCCGCGGCTACAAATTTTCGACCTATGCGACATGGTGGATCCGTCAGGCGATCACCCGCTCGATCGCGGATCAGGCGCGCACGATCCGTATTCCGGTTCACATGATCGAAACGATCAACAAGCTGGTCCGCACAGGCCGTCAAATGCTGCATGAGATTGGCCGCGAACCCACGCCAGAAGAATTGGCAGAAAAGCTGCAAATGCCTTTGGAAAAGGTCCGCAAGGTGATGAAAATCGCCAAGGAGCCGATTTCCCTTGAGACTCCGATTGGTGACGAAGAAGACAGCCAACTGGGCGACTTCATCGAGGACAAGAATGCGGTTCTGCCACTGGACAGCGCCATTCAGGAAAACCTGAAAGAGACGACCACTCGTGTGCTCGCCTCGCTCACCCCGCGCGAAGAACGCGTGCTGCGCATGCGCTTTGGGATCGGGATGAACACCGACCACACGCTGGAAGAAGTCGGCCAACAGTTCAGCGTGACACGCGAACGTATTCGTCAGATTGAGGCAAAAGCGCTGCGCAAGCTTAAGCACCCATCGCGGAGCCGTAAGCTGCGGAGTTTCTTAGATCAGTAAAACGCCGGACCCAAGGTCGCCTCGATGGATATTGTCTATATTCTCACCAACGAGGCGATGCCCGGCCTCGTAAAAGTCGGTAAAACGACATCGGATTTATTGGGTCGGATTAGGGCGTTGGACACCACGGGCATCCCACTTCCGTTTGAATGCTTTTTTGCAGCGGAGGTTGCAGACTGTCACCTTGTAGAAAAGCTGATCCACGATGCGTTTGACGATCACCGCGTTCGAAAGAACCGCGAGTTCTTTGAAATTGCGCCTGAGCGGATTGCCTCTGCACTTAAACTTGCGGCCGTCCGAGAGATAACTCCAACCGGCCCCGTTATTGTTGAACCTGACGATGCTGCCGCGCTTAAGAAGGCAAAAGAACGCCGCAACCGCTTTAGTTTTCGCACCGCCGAGGTCCCGCTCGGCGCGGTCCTTGCGCACAAAAAAGACGAGGTTGAGGTGTGTACGGTGAAGGACAATCATACCGTATTTATAACGGTGAGGAAATGAGCCTCTCCCAGTCGGCGCTGCGGGTTTTTCATAAGCTGGGGTATAATTGGAGCGCGGTTTCTGGACCAAGCTCTTGGGTATATGAAGGCGAGCTTTTGGATGAGCGCCGCCGTCGCCTTGAAGACGCTGACTAGTCGTATTGGAAACTTAGCCCATGTCCTTTCTCTCTAAACTTTTTGGAAAATCCGAGCAAAAGCCTGCGGAGCCCGTGATGTATGAGGGATATGCGATCACACCCCAGCCGATGAAGGAAGGGCATGTGTATCGCTTGTCTGCAATCATAGAGAAAGACGGCCAAAGCCATCATCTGATCCGCGCCGATACGTTGCCCTCGGTAGAAGCCGCGCATGAAGCTGCGATCGAAAAGGCCAAGCAGGTGATTGACCAACAAGGCGCGCGACTGTTCTGATCCCGCACGCGCTGTGGTTGCATTTCTCTCGAACGATAGCAAAAATGCCTAAAAATGGATGTAAGACACCATCTTTGAACCGAGTTGCAGCTTGACCCAATTGGGTTCTTACGGTTGTTTCCCAACCAGCAAAAAGAGGGATACCAACCATGCGCCGTACACTACTGCTTTTGAGCTTCTTTCTATTCTCCGCGACGGTGGCACAGGCGCAAAGCGTCGATCCAGCACGGCCCTTTTCCGTCATTAAGGCGCTGCAAGAAATGGGCTACCGCGCCCAACTTGAGGTCGACAGTGTTGGTGACCCCCGCATCGAGTCTCAGCTGGAAGGTGTGGATTACTACATCTGGTTTTATGGCTGCACCGACAACGCTGATTGCACAAGCTGGAAGCTGTCGGTTGGTTTTGACCTCAACAACGGCCTAACCCTGCAAAAGGCCAACGAGTGGAACAGCGCAAAACTGATGGGGTCTGTCTACCTTGACGATGAAAGCGATCCCTATCTGGAACATTACATCATTGCCAAAGGCGGCGTCTCGGGCGTGCTGTTCGAAGAGATGATCTCGCGCTGGAGCTATGCGGTCAGCTCGTTCAAAGATCACATCAACTGGTAAGGACCGTGCCCTTTGGGGCGCTGACCATGCACACAACCTTTACCATCCAGACCCACGGTCCGGGCCTAAGTGAAATCACGCGCGACGTGGCCGCTTGGGTCGCGGACGCGGGTCGGGATGAAGCACTTTTGACGCTGTTTATTCAACACACCTCGGCCTCGCTGCTGATCCAAGAAAACGCAGATCCTGAGGTGCGCACAGATTTGACCGCCTATTTTCATCGGCTGGTCCCGCCAACGACCGATCCGTCGATGGATTATCTGACCCACACGTACGAAGGCCCCGATGACATGCCGGGCCACATTAAGGCAGCCCTTCTGCCGACCTCTTTGCAAATTCCAATTATCGGCGGGCGCATGTCTCTTGGCACGTGGCAGGGCATCTATGTCGTAGAGCATCGCGACGCCCCCCACACGCGGAGGGTCATCGCACTGCTGCGATAGCAGCTTCGACCCGCAAGATAGAGCATGGTTAATATCCCCCTACCCAAGTCCTTGGGATGGTCATATAGTACCTGTGGATAAATGCCCCATGGGCCATAAAGACGTGAAGGGAGACGCCGATGCGGTGCCCGTTTTGTGGAAATGTCGACACACAGGTAAAGGACTCCCGTCCCGCAGAGGACCACGTCGCCATTCGCCGGCGTCGGTTTTGCCCTGCGTGCGGCGGTCGGTTCACAACCTATGAACGCGTTCAATTGCGCGACCTGATCGTGGTGAAAACCAGCGGCAAACGCGAAGAGTTTGACCGTGACAAGCTGGAACGTTCTATCCGTATTTCGATGCAGAAACGCCCGGTTGAGCCGGAGCGGATCGATCAGATGATCTCTGGCATTGTGCGCCGGCTCGAAAGCATGGGCGACACCGACATTTCGTCCAAAACCATCGGTGAGATCGTGATGGAGAGTCTCGCTCGCATCGATACCGTGGCCTATGTGCGGTTTGCGAGCGTCTACAAGAACTTCCAGGCGGCAGATGATTTCGAGGACTTTGTTCACGAACTGCGCCCACCCGAGATCAACGAGTAAGTGCATTCCGACCAAGACGTCCGTTGGATGCGCGCCGCGCTGGCTTTGGCCCGGCGCGGGTTGGGGCGCGTGTGGCCAAACCCCAGTGTCGGCTGTGTTATTGTGCGCGATGGCCGGGTGATTGGCCGGGCACGGACTGCTGACGGCGGCCGCCCTCACGCCGAAACACAGGCCTTGGCAATGGGCGATGCACGGGGTGCGACGGCTTATGTCACGCTCGAACCCTGCGCGCATACCGGGCAAACTGGACCTTGTGCCATGGCCTTGGTTGCAGCTGGTGTCGCGCGTGTGGTGATCGCGCAGACAGACCCGGACCCGCGTGTGGATGGCGGTGGCATCCGCATCCTGCAAGACGCCGGGATTGAGGTCACGACCGGCGTCTGCACCGACGAGGCAGCACTGTTGCAACGCGGGTTTACCACGCGGATCACACAAAACAGGCCCATGGTGACGCTCAAGCTGGCCAGCACCCTTGATGGTCGGATCGCAACCGCGAGCGGCGAAAGCCAGTGGATCACGGGTCCCGCTGCACGCGCGCATGTCCATGCCCAACGCGCGGCCCATGATGCGGTCATGGTGGGTGCGGGCACACTGCGCGCCGATGATCCACAACTGACCGTGCGTGGCATGGGCGATGTGCCCCAGCCCGTACGGGTCGTCGTGTCGCGTAGGTTAGACCTCCCCCCGACAGCCCGCATGTTCAACGACCGCGCCGCCCCCGTTTGGCTGTGCCATGGCGCGGCTGCTCCCGCTCCACTGCGCGACCAATTCGGCGACGCGCGACTGATCGAGTGTGGCCAGGATGGCCGCAACTTGGATCCCTCCGCCGTGCTACAAGCACTTGGCGACGCAGGCCTCACGCGTGTGTATTGTGAAGGCGGCGGTGCACTGGCCGCATCTCTTTTGGCGGCAGGTCTGGTCGATGAAATTCATCTGTACCTCGCAGGCAAGATCATCGGGGCCGAGGGCACGCCGTCCATCGCCGCGATGGGCCTGGCAAAGCTGGCCCAAGCGCCTCAGTTCACGCTGTCAGCGCACCGACAAATTGGGGCGGACGTTCTACAGGTTTGGCGGCCTACGGCCTGACCTGAGCAAGCAGCGCCTCAACCTCTGGCCCCAACGTCTCGACTATCTTTGTGACCCCAGCGGCGTTGGGGTGAATTCCGTCCGCCTGCATATAGCTGCGCAGCGCTTGGGGCGTGTTTTCACCTAACCCTGCAAGGAAATCCTCGGCATAGAGAGTATCGTAAGCCTGCGCTAACGCAGGATATATCCCGTTGAATTCCCTTTGGTAATCCGGTCCATAATTGCCCGGTGCCGGCAGCCCGATCAATAATACTGGCACGCCTGCGTTCTGTGTGGCCTGCAAGATGTCGTCCAGATTGGCGCGGCTGACCTCTGGCGCAATGCCGCGCAACAGGTCATTCCCGCCGAGGGCCACGATGACCGCGTCCACCTCTGGCGTCAGGGTCCAAGCGATGCGCGACAGCCCACCCGCCGTCGTATCGCCTGACACACCCGCATTCAGGATGGAAACATCCGCCCCCCGCGCCCGCAACCAGCCCTCTAATTGCGGCACAAACCCCTGCTCAGGCGGTAGGCCGTAGCCTTGGGTTAGACTATCGCCTAGGGCTGCCACGGTGATTGGCTCGGCCGCAGCGCCCCCCATGACCGGCAAAACCATGAAAATGCTCACGACAATCGCCTTGGCCTGCGCCGCGACCACCCCATATGTCCTTGTAGACGCCGCCCAAAGGAAACGCCCCATGCCCCCTGTGATCGCCCTCAACAATGTCTCCCTCCGGCTTGCTGGAAACGCGGGCCCGGTGGATATTTTGCATGGGCTCACGCTCGAAGTCGGTGCCCAAGAAACGGTTGGGTTGATTGGTCCATCGGGGTCGGGCAAGTCGTCTCTCCTCATGCTGATGGGCGGGTTGGAGCAGGCCTCGAGCGGCGAAATCCGTGCCATGGGGCAGGATTTGACCGCAATGAACGAGGACCAGCTTGCCCGCTTTCGCCGTTCACATATGGGGGTCGTGTTCCAAAGCTTCCACCTTATTCCGACCATGACCGCGCTGGAAAACGTCGCAACGCCGCTAGAACTTGGCGGCGTGGCCGATGCATTTGAGCGCGCCGAGGCCGAGTTGGAGGCCGTGGGACTAGGCAGCCGCATGCATCACTATCCCGCGCAGATGTCCGGCGGAGAGCAACAGCGCGTCGCCTTGGCCCGCGCCGCCGCACCCCGGCCCGACATTCTGCTGGCGGATGAACCCACGGGCAATCTGGATGGCAACACTGGCGAGGCGATCATGGACCTGCTGTTTGGGCTACGCGACCGGCACGGTGCCACGCTGATCCTTGTGACCCACGCGCCTGAGCTGGCCAAACGCTGCGACCGGGTGATCCGGCTGCGCGACGGCCGCATTGAGACCGACGTTGCACAGGCCGCAGCAGAATGAGCAATGTTTTGACCAGCGCATGGCGCATTGCCCGGCGGGAGCTGCGTGGCGGCGTCGCCGGATTTCGGATTTTTCTGCTGTGCCTCGCGCTAGGGGTGGCAGCAATTGCGGGCGTCGGCTCCGTCCGGGTCGCGATCTCGGATGGATTGGCCCGCGAAGGCGCGACCATCTTGGGCGGCGACGCAGAGATGTCGTTCACCTATCGCTTTGCCAGCCCGCAGGAGCGCGCCTTTATGCAAGCCACCGGCGCGCGCGTGTCTGAAACAGTCGATTTCCGATCCATGATCGTAAAGGGTGACGAGCGTGGCCTGACACAGGTGCGCGGCGTGGACGATCTGTACCCGCTGATCGGGTCAGTCACACTTGCGCCCGCAATGCCGATTGCGGAGGCGTTGGCGGATAACGGCATTGTCATGGACCCGATCCTTATCGCGCGCATGGGCCTCACGATTGGTGATCAGGTGGGTCTTGGCACAGCCACCCTAACGCTACGCGCCGCCCTAGAGGTTGAACCTGACGCCGCAGGCAGCGGCTTTGGGCTTGGGCCACGGTCATTGGTATCAATGACCTCGCTCGACGGGTCCGGGCTGTTGGCACCGGGCACCCTGTTCGACAGCCAATACCGCCTTGACCTGCCCGAGAACGCCGACCTTGGCGCGCTAGAGGCCCGCGCCCTAGAGGCGTTTCGTGACACTGGCCTGCGCTGGCGCGATGCGCGCAACGCAGCCCCCGGCATCGCGGAGTTCGTCGAGAGGATAGGTGCATTTTTGGTGCTGGTCGGGTTGGCAGGGCTTGCGGTGGGCGGCGTTGGGGTATCAGCCGCCGTGCGCGCCTATTTGGACCGTAAAACACCCGTCATCGCGACACTCAAGACGTTGGGCGCGGAGGGGCGTGTGATCTTTGCCGCCTACCTTATGCAAATCGGCGTATTGGGGGCTGTGGGCATCGCGCTGGGGCTGATTTTGGGGGCGATTGTGCCCCTGCTCTTGGCACCCCTGATCGCAGCACAACTGCCGATCCCCGTGGCCTTTGGCGTCAGCGCGGGCCCCTTGCTAGAGGCCGCCTTATACGGCGCACTCACGGCATTAATTTTCACACTCTGGCCGCTTGCGCGCACCCGAGAGGTCCGCGCAGCCGCCTTGTTCCGAGATGCCAGCGGACCGTCCCGCGCGCTGCCCTCTTGGGGAATGCTGATCCTGATCGCGATGCTCGTCGTACTGCTTGTGGGCTTGTCCATGTGGCTCTCAGGCATCCCGACGCTCGCGCTCTATTCGGCGGGCGGCATCCTCGGCGCGCTCGCTATTCTGACGGGTGCCGCATGGGGTGTGCGGCGGCTGGCGCGCGGTCTTGCACGCGCCCATTGGGTCCGGGGCCGCACCGGACTGCGGCTGGCACTGGGTGCCGTGGGCGGACCCGGCGGAGACGCGACATCGGTAGTCTTGTCGCTCGGGCTGGGGCTAACGGTTCTAGCCGCCGTTGGACAAATCGACACCAACCTGCGTGCTGCCATAACCCAAGACTTGCCCCAAGAAGCCCCTTCATACTTCTTTGTGGACATTCAAAATGACCAACTGCCCGCCTTTTTGGAGCGGGTCACAACCGATCCTGCCGTACGACGCGTGGATAGCGCGCCGATGTTGCGCGGCGTGATCACGCGGATCAATGGCATCCCCTCAAGGGACGTGGCGGGTGATCACTGGGTGCTACAGGGCGACCGGGGCCTCACGTATTCCTCCCTGCCCCCCAAGGGCACGACAGTCACGGCAGGCGCATGGTGGGCCGAAAACCATACAGGCCCCGCAGAGATCAGCTTTGCCGCCGAAGAGGCCGAGGAAATGGGGATCGGGCTTGGCGACACGCTGACCATCAACATCTTGGGCCGTGACATCACCGCAACCATCACATCCCTGAGGGAGGTGGATTTTTCCAATGCGGGTATCGGATTTATCCTCGTGATGTCGCCGAACGCATTGGCTGGCGCCCCGCACACCCACATCGCAACAGTCTACGCCGAAGAAGCCGCCGAGGCCGCAATTCTGCGCGATGTGGCGGGCAACGCCCCCAACATCACCGCGATCCGCGTGCGCGACGGCATCGCCTTGGTGACCGAAGCATTGCAGGGGTTGGCCGCCGCCACATCCTACGGGGCAGCGGCCACTTTGCTGACCGGGTTCATCGTGTTGATCGGTGCCGCCGCCGCGGGAGAGCGCGCGCGCGTTTTTGAAGCCGCCGTCCTCAAGACACTAGGGGCCACGCGCGCCACGATCCTTGCAAGCTTTGCGCTACGCTCCGCCATGTTGGGTGCCGCCGCTGGCACGGTCGCGATTTGCGCAGGCGCGTTGGCGGGCTGGGCCGTGATGACATTCGTCATGGACGGCACGTACCGGTTTGAGTGGGTCTCTGCGACGGCAATCATCTTGGGCGGTGCGATGGCCACGCTTTTGGCGGGGTTGGCCTTTGCGTGGCGGCCTTTGGCTGCGCGCCCTGCTGGTGTCTTGCGCGCTAAGGAGTGATGCGTTCGGCCAACGCCGCAAGATCGGCGTTGAACCGCGCGGGATGTTCCAAAAATGGCGCGTGGCCGCAGTCGTCATAAACCGCAAGCGTCCCCTGCGGAAGCGCATCCGCCGCCGCCTGCCCGACGGTCCCCGGGATCACGCTGTCCTGTGCGCCATGCACAACCAGCGCGGGGCGGTCGAACGCGGCCCAAACGGGGCGCAAGTCCTCATCCGTTTTGAACAGTGACCGGCGGACCAGCGCGCCGACACGATCATTCGCCGCAATCAGCTGCGCGGTAAATCCGGGATCAAGCGGCGCGTGGGTGCAAGCGGTGACAAACCCACGCGTCGCCTCTGCCCGGGCAACGTCATCATCGGAATAGAGCGCGCGGTTCATGCCCGGACTGTCTGGGCCGGCCATCCATTCTTCCCGCGCGGAGCCAAGCGCCAAGACGCCACCAGCAAGCGCAATGCCCGCCACGGTCCCTGCCCCATGCGTCGCCAGATAGGCGCCGATCACGCGCGCGCCGTAGGACCACCCCACCAGCATCGGTGTCTTGGGTTGCAGTGTCTCTAGAACCGCGCACACGTCATCCCCCCAAAGGCGGGTGTCGGTATAGGCAGCGGGGTTCTGGGGCGCGTCGCTGTCGCCGTGGCCGCGCAAGTCGAATGAAATCAGGCGAAAGCGATCCGCCAGTGGGGACTGCGCGGTCCAAGCAAGCCGTGCCTGCGCCCAACCGTGGATAAACACAAACGCCGGTGCGTCGCGCGGGCCCACATCTGTGACCACAAGTTGGGTGCCATCGGAGCTGTGTATAGAAAGGTTTGTCATAGGCTCACACGGATGAGGGCGACGCTCGCCAGTACAATCAAAAGGGTCAGGCAGGTGGGCTTATAATACGGCTCAAACCGAGGGTTAAAGAGCCGTTGGCCCAGAAACACCCCAACCGCGATGGGGGCTGCAAGAACGACGCCACGCAAAATGCTGACCCCGGTGAACACCCCATAAGCGACCATAGTGATCGCGCTAAACACGGACGTAAACAGCAGAAAAATCACCAACGTGGCGCGAATGACCCGGGCAGGTTTGTCTTGGCTCAGCGTATAAAGCGCCACGATCATCCCGCCGATGCCAGCCAGCCCCGTGACGACCCCCGCCAACACACCGGAGCCGTATAGCCCCGGCCTTGTGGCCAAGAATACAAACCGCACCCGGCTGAGCTGTAACCCCGCGAGACAAATGATCAACGTCAGCGCGATCATGGAGGACGTCATCACCGACACGGACACCGTCAGCGCCCAGCCGATGGGCGCCCCAATCGCTGAGCCCAGCACAAGACCGGTCGCAATGCCCCGATCCGCGTCGCGCAACCCGCCGCGCACCATCATGATCGAAGCCACCGCTTCCAGCACCCAAAGGACGGGGATCAACTCAACCGGCGGCAGGATCACCACGGCCGTGGCCATCATCACCGCCGACAGCGCGAACCCCGAAAACCCGCGCACAAGCCCCGCCAAAAAGGCGAGACCGCTTAGTACGAGTATATCCGTGGTGGTGAGGGCAAGAGCGTCAAACATCATCGCCCTCTACGACCCCGAACAGCCGCGTGCAAGTCACTCTGGCGGAAGGATACGCACCTCGGGGGCGGCCTTGTTTAACGTCTCACGGATCAGAGTGGCGATTGCCTCATAGGCTTCGTCCCGCGCCGCCGTCACGCGCCATACCATGCCAATCTTGCGCGACGGTTGCGGGTCGTCCAGCGGGAGGGCTGTGACCAATGCCTCGCGCTCCACCTCGGAGCGGACATAGAGCGCGGGCAAAAGCGACACCCCCAGCCCGGTCGCCACCATTTGGCGCAGCGTGTCGAGCGATGTGCCCGCATAATCAAGAGAGATTTCCGCCCCCGCGGAGGCCGCGATTTCAGCAACCTGCCCATGCAAGCGGTGACCAGATTCGAGCGGCATCACAGTTTCGCCGCGTAGGTCCGCGCGTTTCACCTCGGCCTTAGAGGCCAACGGATGGTCGTGAGCCACGACCAACAAAAGCGGCTCCTCAAACAGCGGCGCGATCCGCAGGTCGGGGCCTTCGGCAGGCAGCGGAAACAGCAAAATGTCGAGCGTGCCCTGATCAAGCCGCGCCTGTAGATCCGCCGCAGTTCCCTCTCGGACATAGAATTTGAGGTTGGGGTATGTCGCGTGCAATGCAGGGATCACGAGGGGCAAAAAGTAGGAGCCGAGAGACTGCACCAACCCCACACGCACCGTGCCCTCAAGCGGGTTGGAGCCCTGCCGCGCGAGCGATGTGATTTCTTCGACATCCCTTAAGATGCCTTTGGCACGGCGGGCAATTTCAGCCCCCACCGGGGTCAAAATGACCCGAGAACGTGACCGCTCAACCAATTGCACACCCAGCTTGCCCTCTAACTCTCGCAGCTGCGCGCTTAGCGTCGGCTGAGTCACATGAACCTGATCCGCCGCCTTGCGAAAATGCAAAGCCTCCGACACGGCCACGAGGTATCTGAACTGCTGCAGTGTGGGCATGAAACCCTCCGATCTGGGCGTTAGCTGGATAGTTAGGTTCATACTATCGAAAGTCACGCCTTATAAGTGTTGAACAATCAAAATGAGATGCTAGCTTCCACCCAACAAAGTATTACCAGGGGCGAGCGAAATGGCGGATACGGGACCACAGGTGCCAAGACTTTTTGGCGGGCCATCGGGCTGGATATCTGTGGCCGTGCCGCTGGTACTATTCATTTGGTTTTTGCAATTCATCCCCGCCATCGCCGCCGGGGAAACCTTGCGCTGGTCGATGGAATGGGTTCCGTCGCTTGACGTCGCGATCAGTTTTTGGCTCGACGGTCTTTCGCTGACGTTCGCGCTGTTGATCACCGGGATCGGAGCGTTGGTGACGCTTTATTCCGCGCAGTACTTGGGCACGCAGCCACAATACCCCCGGTTCATTTTGTTCCTGATGGCGTTCATGATCGGGATGCTCGGCCTTGTACTGGCGGACAACCTGCTCGCGCTCTTTGTGTTTTGGGAAGTCACGACGATCTCTAGCTATTTGCTGATCGGATATCTTGCCGATGAAGCCAAATCGCGCCGCTCCGCGCTACAAGCGCTTTTGGTGACGGGCACCGGCGGCCTCGCGTTCCTTGCCGGGATTGTGTTGATCGGCTTTGCGGCTGGCTCATTTGAGTTGTCAGAAATCCGAGAAGTTGAGTTGCGCGACCACCCGTGGATCGTCGCGATATCCATCTTGTTCCTCGCGGGTGCTTTCACCAAATCAGCGCAATTTCCGTTTCACTTCTGGCTCCCCAACGCGATGGCGGCCCCGACGCCGGTGTCGGCCTACCTACACTCCGCCACGATGGTCAAAGCGGGTATCTATTTGATGGCGCGGATGAACCCCACGCTGGGTGGTACGGATTTGTGGTTTTGGTCGCTCACGATTGCGGGCGGTTTCACAGCCGTTTTCGCGAGCATCCTTGCGATGCGGCAGTCCGATATCAAACAGGTGCTGGCCTATACGACCCTGATGGCGCTTGGCACGCTAACACTGTTTATCGGGGCGGGCACGAGTGCGGCCATCAAGGGCGCGATGCTCTTTTTGATCGTCCATTCCCTCTACAAAGCCGCACTGTTTTTGATGATCGGCATTGTGGATCACCGCACCGGCAGCCGAGAGGCTGAGGTCCTGTCTGGCCTTTCGCGCAAGATGCCCCTAACCGCGCTGGCCGCAGTCTTGGCTGCCTTGTCGATGGCGGGTATCCCGCCGCTGATCGGGTTTATCGGCAAAGAGTTTCTCTACAAGGCTGCGCTGAGCATGCCGACCGCGCAGCTTTGGATCACTGGCACCGCCTTTGCGGCCTCCGCGCTGATGTTTGCGGTGGGCGGTATTGTGGCTCTGCGCCCGTTTTTTGGCAAACTGGGTGACACGCCAAAGGCCCCGCGCGAAGGGCCCATCGCAATGCTGGTGGGTCCGCTGATCCTTGCGGGCCTTGGTCTTGCGCTTGGCGTGAATTCAGACTGGGCCGAAACACTTGTGCGCCCCGCAACTGCCGCCGTCTACGGCAGCCCCGTTGCTGTTGATCTATACCTCTACAAAGAGGTCAACGCCGCCCTGATCCTATCGCTTGTCACGTTCGCCACGGGCATTGTTCTCTATCTTGGCCACCGCCGCCTGCGCGCACGGCTGGCTAGTATCGAGAGCTGGAACCCCATCCACTTTGATCGCGGTTGGGACAGGTTCCTTGATGGCTTTGCGGCTTTTGCCAAGTGGCAGGCGCAAAAACTGCAACACGGGGTTTTGCGCCGCTACATCTTTGTGATCTTTGCGTTTTTGGGCGTGACAGTCGCCTATGCCATGTGGCTGCGCGATGCGTGGCAGGTCCAGTTTGATTTCACGGGCGTGGCTTTTCGCGATTGGGCGGTTCTGATCTTTATCACCGCAGGTGCCTTTGTCACCGCCACCGCAAATTCACGCATGACCGCAGTTGCAGCCCTTGGCGTGGTAGGGATTGGTGTCGCACTCATCTTTATCATGTTTGGCGCGCCAGACGTGGCCATCACCCAGTTGTTGGTTGAGACATTGGTCGTGGTTCTGGTCGCACTTGCGATGCTGAAACTGCCCTACCTCAACCCCAAGAAGATCGCCGAAATTCGCGGCTGGGACGCGCTGGTCGCGATCCTTGTGGGCACCACATCAGCCATTGTCCTACTGGCATCCATGGCCGAGCCGCTGGATCGCCGCCTTACGGATTACTTTGAGCTAACCTCATGGCCAGAAGCCTACGGCCGCAACGTCGTGAACGTCATCCTCGTGGATTTCCGCGCGCTCGACACCTTTGGTGAGATTGCAGTGGTCATGATCGCGGCATTGGGTGCCTTTGTCCTGCTGCGTGGTACGCCAAAAGGAGAAGAGAAATGAGTTCCCTAATCGTCAGAGCCGCCACCCGGCTGATGGTCGCGCTCCTGCTCATGTTTTCCATCTATATGCTTCTCCGCGGCCACAACGAGCCGGGGGGTGGCTTCATTGGCGGACTGATCGGCGCATCCGGCTTTGTGCTATATGCGATGGCCCATGGCTCGGCTGAAGCGCGGACTGCGCTTCGGATTGATCCCCTCGACATCGCGATGTCAGGCCTTGGGATTGCGTTGTTTGCTGGTGTTGCCTCCCTTTTCGATGGCGATGCGTTCTTCACAGGCCAGTGGATGTTCCTCGGCGCGACCGAGACCGAAAAGGGCCTGCCCCTTTCGACCGTTTTGATATTTGACGTGGGCGTTTACCTTGTGGTGCTGGGGTCCATCCTCGCCATGGTGCTCGCGCTGGAAGAGGAAGTCTGATGGAAAGTCTGATTGCCATCATGGTGGGTGTTCTGGTCGCCACGTCTGTCTATCTGATGATGGCGCGCAATGTGCTGCGGTTCATCTTTGGGCTGGTGTTGTTGTCCAACGCGGCTAACCTGACGATCTTTGCCGCCGGGGGACTGACCCCCGAAACGCCGCCGTTGATTGCAGAAGGCGCTGACACCGTGGTGGGCGCAGCTAATGCTCTGCCGCAGGCATTGGTGCTTACGGCCATCGTGATCGGGTTTGGCCTGTTCGCCTTTGCGCTGGCTCTGGTCTACCGCACGTATCAAAACCTAGGCACGCTCAATGCTGATGAAATGCGCATCGCTGAGCCGCGCTTTGAGAGCGAGACCAAAGCCGAGGAGACCTCGAAATGAGTTGGTACCTCGCCACCCCCATCATCCTGCCCTTCGCCACGGCGGTGCTGGCATTCTTGTTCCGCAACACGCCTGAGGGGCGCTATATTTCGGTCGCGGGGTCCTTTGGGACGCTGATCGCCGCCGTCATTCTGATGGGCCAAGTGCTGGATCAAGGTGTTGTGGCTGCACAAATGGGCGGCTGGCCTGCCCCCTTCGGCATCACGCTTGTGGCAGATTACCTGAGCGCTGTGATGGTCGTAATCACCGCGATCACCGGGCTCGCGGTCGCGATATATTCCATCGGGGACATTACCGAACGGATGGACCAGCTGGGCTTTCACGCGCTGTTTCAGGTGCTGATCGCGGGGGTAACGGGCGCATTTCTAACCGGCGACTTGTTCAACCTTTACGTCTGGTTTGAGGTCATGCTGATCTCGTCCTTCGGGCTTTTGGTGCTTGGTGGGTCCAAACAACAGCTGGACGCGGGCATTAAATACGTCACACTCAATCTGATTTCGACGATCCTGTTCCTGTCGGGCATTGGCCTGCTGTACGGCATGACCGGTACGCTGAACATGGCCGACCTTGCAGGCAGCGTGGACCGCATTCAGGACCAAGGCACCCTGACCGTCATCGCCACGATGTTCTTGATAGGTTTTGGCGTAAAGGCCGCCGTCTTTCCGCTGTTTTTCTGGCTGCCCGCATCCTATCACACCCCGTCCTTCGCAGTATCAGCGGTGTTTGCGGGGCTGCTGACCAAGGTCGGCGTTTACGCGCTGATCCGCATGTTCACGTTGGTGTTCGACACGGATGTCGCATTCACCCACACCCTGCTGTTATGGATCGCAGGCTTTACGATGGTGACCGGGGTTTTGGGGGCTGCCGCGCAAACTGATTTCCGCAAAATTCTGTCGTTCCACATCGTCAGCCAAATCGGCTACATGGTGCTGGGCCTGGCGCTGTTCACGCCACTGGCTTTGGTGGGCGCAGTGTTCTATCTGGTCCACCACATCATCGTAAAAGCGAACCTTTTCTTGATCGCGGGCGTAGCGCAGCGCATCTCGGGCAGCACAGAGCTGGGTGCAATTGGTGGTCTTTATAAGGGTGCTCCGTTCCTTGCGCTGTTGTTCCTGATCCCGGCTTTCTCGCTTGCGGGTTTCCCGCCGCTTTCGGGGTTCTGGGCCAAATATGTGTTGGTGAAAGCAGCCCTTGAGGTTGAAGGCTGGATCATCGCCGGTGTCGCATTGGCCGTGGGGCTACTGACGATTTACTCAATGACGAAAATCTGGGGCCAAGCCTTTTGGAAACCCCACCCCGAGGGATACGTGCCCACACTTGCGACCCTGCCAGCAGGCCAAAAGCTCGCGCTGATGACACCCATTACGGCACTTGCAATCATGACCGTGCTTATTGGCGTCTTCCCCCAACCTTTCGTCAGCTTTGCAGAAACCTCAGCGGCTCAACTCTTGGAGCCAACGGTCTATATTGAGACTGTATTGCGCCTGAACGCGCCGCTTGACGCCATAACCGCGCCTGCGACGGCCCTGCCGGAGGTCACACAATGAGCCTGTTTTTACTGAACCTAATTCTGGCCGTTTCATGGGCCGCGCTCACGGGCAACTTTACCCTACCGGGGCTGGCGGTGGGCACAGTGGTCGGCTTTGTCGCGCTGTGGGTTGCCTCACCACTATTCGAGGACAATGGCGGTGGCTATTTCAAGCGCGTGTTCAAGTGGGTCAAACTGATCGTGCTGTTCCATTGGGAACTAATCGTGAGTTCCATTTACGTAGTGTGGGATGTTCTCACCCCACGACACCGCGCCAAGCCCGGGGTCATTTGCGTGCCCCTAAAGGCCAAAGGCGAGGCCGAGGTGTTGCTGGTTACGAACCTTATCTCGCTTACGCCCGGCACGCTCAGCATGGACGTGACCGAGGATTGTAACACCCTCGTGGTACACGCAATGTTCGCCGACAATGCGGACCAAATCCGGGCCGACATTGAAAACGGAATGGAAAAATGGGTGCGGGAGGCGTTTGAATGACACCGCAAGAGTTCTTTGACTGGTCACTACATGCCAGCTTTATCATGGTGATGGTTGCCGTAGCCCTCGGGTTCATTCGCTTGATCAAGGGCCCATCACTGGCCGACCGGGTCGTCGCACTCGATTTGATGACAGTCCTAATCGTGGCCTTCTGCGGACTCTATGCGCTTTTGTCCGAAGTTCAGGCCTTTTTGGACGTGGCCATCGTGCTCGCGCTGATCGGCTTTTTGGCGACTGTCGCCTTTGCCCGCTTTATTGAGCGTAAAATCATCCGCGCCCAAGACACCAAATTGGCGCAAAGCCTGATGGATGAGCCCCCCGCCGAGGAGCCGAAGCCATGAGCCTAATCATCATATCAGTCCTACTGTTGCTTGGCGGCTTTTTCGCCTTTGTCGCAGCCCTCGGCATCGTCCGCTTGCCGGACGTCTTGATCCGCATGCATGCCTCAACCAAGGCGGGCACTTTGTCCTCTGGCCTGATCATGGCCGCAGTTGCGGTCTATTTCGGCGATACGCAGACGGTCGCAAAGTGCATTGCCATCGTTGTGTTCCTGCTGATCACAGCACCTGTGGGTGCGCATATGATCGGGCGCGCCGCATTCCGCGCGGGCGTTCCGTTGTGGGCACCGACTAAGGTTGAACACGGCGTGCGCCAGAAGCTCGGCATCGATTAATGCGTTTGGCTCCGGGCGAAAACCGCCTGGAGCCACACACGTTCTCTAGCCTTTCACAGCCCCTGCCGTCAGGCCGCTTACGATCTGGCGCTGGAACACCATTACCAACAAGAACAAGGGAGCCGTGATCGACACGGCCGCCGCGACAGCCTCCACCTGATCCGTGGTCGTCGTTTCGCGATTGAAATAGCCCGCAATCGCCGGGACCATCGTCTGGTTCGACGCGTCCAACAGCAGCGATGTCACCAAGAAGTCGTTATAGGCCAGCAAGAAGCTGAACAGTCCGGTCGTAATGACCCCCGGCCACATCACGGGCATAATCACCCAGCGAAATGCTTGAAAATGAGTGCAGCCGTCCACGCGCGCGCTTTCGTCCAGCTCCTCCGGGATGCTTTGAAAGAAGGACCGCAGCATCCAGATCGTGAAGGGTTGGTTGATCGACACCAACACCGCAATCACCGCCAAGGGCTGACCATAGAGCGTCGGTGCGTTTTCACCTAGGATCGGACGCAGCCATTCGGCGGAGTTGATGAAAAACGGCAAGTAGCCTGCCACCAAAACCGAGTGCGGCAGCGCGCGAAACACCAACGCCACGATCAAAATCCAAAACGCGAGGTTCGATCCTGACCGCGCCAAACCGTAACCCGCCAAGGTCCCAACCGTCAGCGAAACAGTCACAACCCCGGCCGTCACCAGTAGCGAGTTGTTGAAGTTTTGCCAAAAGGCGTTCTCGACCCAGACCGCATAGTAATGCTCGGTCGTTAGGCCCAAAATCGGTGTGCCCAGCGGACCAGCCACCGCATTCAGCGGGGCCAAAATCCACGGCAACACAACGAACAGACCCACGATCACCATAACGGCAAAGCCCGCACAGATGACCAGCCAGCTAAACACCCGTTGCAGGGTGCCCACCCCGGCGGCCATCGGCATCAACCACTTAACGGCCGCTTTGATCGACAGCCAAATGAATGCGACCCCCAAGGCCATGTCGATCAACGACAGCCCGTCGCCCTTGGCCAAAGTCTCTGGCCCGAAAATCACCTCAGCCGCAGAACTGGAAAAGGCATCAACCGGTGATTTGAAGCTCATGGCCAGAACCCAAAACAGCGGGAACGCCGCGAGCAAAAGCCAAAAGATCAAAAAGAGGTTCGAGGCCAGTTTAAGCCCGAACGGTTGGCGCATGGCGCGTGGAATGGCAGCGTCGCTCATGTCAGCCTCCCTTATGATCGCGCCATGTGCGGCGCAGTGGCAGAATAAGGATGAGCACAATCCCGATCATCGTCAGCATCGCGCTGGCCGATGCCCGGCTGATCGCGCGGTTGCCCGCATCATCCGGTTGCAACAGATCGTAAGTCAGCCATTGCAGCGTGATCCGTTGCGATTGCGACGAAAAGCCGACGACTTCTTCGAACGCCCGGTACGCATCCATCAAATGGATCAGCGTGATAAAGATGATCAACGGCATCAGGTGCGGAACGATCACATACCGCAACCGGTCCCAGCGCGACGCGCCATCGATAATCGCGCTTTCGAGGGTATCTTGGTTGACCGTTTGCAGGCCTGCGTAAAAGATCACAAAGGCAAAGGGGGCAACGTGCCAAACGCGGTAGAACATCATCAAAAACTCAACCGCCCAGCCATTCGCCGCGACCGAGATGTCGGTCATAAACAGCGCCTCTAGCCAGACCGTGACGATCCCGTCGCCGTAAAACAGCCACCGGATGGACAGCGCGCCAATCACGGGGGTGATGATGAATGGCAGCAACGACACAAAGATCACCGGTCCCTTTACCGCCTTGGTTGCGTTATTGACCACCACCGCGATTGCCAGCCCAAGGCCCAGCACGAAGGGCAGCGTGATCAGTGTGAACGTCAGCGTGAATCGCAACGCCTTCCAGAAATCGATCTGAAGGATATTGCCCCATGCGCCCGATGAGATCGCTTCGCCCACGCGGTCCAGCTCCAACACGTTGGCGTAGCTTTGCAGACCCACCCATTTGGTTGTTGTTTGGATCTTGCCGAAGTCATCAAGGATCGGGACTGTCTTGACCTCGGTCACGCAGGTCTGGGTCAAAAAGCCGGGCGTGCATGTCTCGACCTCGACCACTTCAACAATCGGCTGGGTGACTTGGAACGAATTCACAAGCACCGAGATCAGAGGTGCTGCGATGAACAAGAGCATCAAAAAGACGGACGGGCCGACGAACATCGCAAAGACTTTGGGCTTCATCGTCAGTCCTTCTTTTTCATGGTCCTGAGCGGGGCCCGCACGTCTGCGCGGGCCCCAAGATGGGGTTTACAGCAGGCCTGCTTCTTCGGCGGCTGTTTTGTAGGCATCCTCAACCGCGGTCAGTGCGTCCTCAGCAGACATCTCACCGGTGAAGAACGCGGGCAACACGTTGCCAAGAGCTGTGTGCATCAGACCCATTTGGCTGGTCGATGGGTACGGCGCAGGTGCGGGTGCTGCGGTCGCTGTGGCGATCGCGCCGGCGGCCATATCCGAAGGCTGGTAGCCGTTCACAAGCCAGATCGCCGCATCGTTGTTCGCTTGGACCATGTCCGTGGTTAGCCCTTCCATCGCCAGACGGAAGGCTGCATCAGCCTCTTCGTCCGAGATGTTAGCCGCGATCACAAGACCGTCCCACCACAGGGTCGTCGCTGGCGCGCCACCTGCCATCGCCAAAGGCGCTGCGGAGGAGCCGACTTTGCCCACAACCGAGCTTTCAGCGGCGTCGTTCATTGCACCACCGCGCGAGGCCCACAGATTCGCCATCGCGATTTTACCCTGTTGGAATTGCTGCTGCACGTATGTGCTGTCGGATACGAGGAACTCAGGGTCCATGTACACAGCCAGCTTCTGCATCATCTCAAGCGTGTTGATGCCCGCTTCGGAATTAACCATCGGCATGCTGTCGTCACCGTAAAAGGTGCCGCCAAAGCCGAGGAACATGTTGTTGAAATCCTGCGCGAGGTTCCAGCCGGACTTCATCGTGGCACCAAGTGGGTAGTCCACAACGCCTGCATCCTTGATCGCTTGGGCTGCCGCGAGCACATCGTCATAGGTTGCAGGAGCTTCCAGCCCAAGATCGGCAAAGATGTCCGAGCGGTACATCATGTGCTGCGTGTTCACCATCATGGCGATGGCCATGATCTGACCATCAACGCGGATCAATTGGTTGGGGCTGAGGTTTTGCCCGTATTTGGCAACCAGATCATCCAGCGGACGAATCGTGCCCTCATTCAGCAGTGGCGTAACGGTCCCGTTGGACACCCCACCGATGTGGTAAAGCGAAGGGTTCGCCGCAAAGGCTGCGGGCTGTTTGGTGCGGAACTCTTGGTCCAGTTCAGGCTCAAAGTTGCCACAGGCCGCCATTGCGTCTGTCACAGCCTTCCAAGCTTCGAAACCAGCCGTCAGCGACTTCAGGGGCACTGTGTTCTCATAGGAACAGGCCACTGCGGCACCACTGGCAAAGAGCGAGACCGCACCAGCGAGCGCGATTTTCTTAATAAACATTCGATGTCTCCCGTTGAACGTTGTCTATTTGGGGGTCTTCTTTTTCTGGCGTCTGCATTGCCACTGAGGGAAATAGGCTCCTTGAGCCGACTAACATCACAGCAAAATGCATACGATTGCAAAATAAGCTAGATTCTTGAAACGCCCTTTGGCAAGGCTTTTCTGACAAACACGCAAAGGTGTCCCATGCTGAACTACCGCAATGCCCTTCGTCCCGCGCTCAACACGCTGTTCACCTGCCCACAATCTGAGCTTGAAGCCGCCAGTGCCGTCATCGCACCGGAGGTCATTTGGGACATGTGTGCCCCCGTAAATCGGCTTGAGGGGCGTGAGGCTGTGGTTGAGCAGGTGATCATGCCTCTGCGCCATGCGCTTACCGGGCTGCACCGCCGAGATGAAATTTTCATCGGGGGCGACAATATTCGTGCGCCGGGCGGGCAATGGGTCGGCGCGGTCAGCCATTATGTCGGCACCTTCAATGCACCGCTGTGGGGCATTCCGCCCAGCAACCGGCTGGTATTCTTGCGGGCAGGTGAATTTTACCGGGTCGAGAACGGCCGCATCACTGAGGCCAAGGTTATCATCGACCTGATCGACCTGATGCGTCAGGCGGGCCTAAAGCCCATTCCGTTCGAACTTGGAACGGAAATGCTCTTTCCCGGCCCTGCGACCCATGATGGTGTCTGCCCGACAACGGGCGACGGCGCGCGGTCGCTCGACATTGTGCAAGCGATGTTGGGCGCACTGCATGTCTATGACCCCGAAACCTTTGGCTCGGACAATCAAACCGGCCAAGGGGGACTATGGGCCAAGGATATGTTCTGGTACGGGCCCGGCGGCATTGGATCGAACTTTCAGTGGGAAGGTTTTGTTAAAGACCACCGTGCCCCGTTCCTAAATGCCTTCCCAGATCGCCAGGGCGGCAATCACTACTGCCGGATCGGCGATGGGCCCTACGCGGCGGTCTCCGGCTGGCCCTCTATGACGATGACCCATGCAGGCCCCTACTTGGGTGTTCCCGCAACCGGCAAAGCCCTGACGCTGCGCGTGATGGATTTCTACCGCTGCACCCAGACACAAATCGCTGAAAACTGGGTCCTGCTCGACTACGTGGACCTCTTGAGCCAGATGGGGGTCGATGTGATCGCCGCCGCAAACCACGCCCGCGCAACAATCTGAGTCGCTGGGGTGTCAATTTTTCGTTAACTTGCCCTGCGACATGCTGGCACGGCCCACTTGACGCCACAGCGTGCCACGCACTGCCGCGGCTTTTTGGGCCTGCGACGGCCTGTCACCTTTGATCCGAAAATAGACTGATTTCGCTCAGTAAAACTGGGTACTGCTCAGAAATTTACAAATCCGGCGGTATTTTCTGAAACTTTCTTTACAGAAAAAGCGCGCAATTACGCCACATTGCGAAATCTTTCACCGCGTAGTGTAAAGTAAAGCAGTCGTCAGGGTGATGGGCCCTTTTTACCCACCACTCTTTTATATGGCGTTAGATGCAGCTGCGTGGTGGGAGCCACAGGGGCAGACGCATCAGACGTTTTTCGGGAGGATCCAGAGGATCTTTGGCAATGCCGTCCCACAGTCCACCTTGGGCTGTGAACGCAGAAGGTGTGCCCAGATCTCTGTCCCCTCCTCCGAAGCAAGAGAGGGAAGGCGAGATGCCTAAAGACATTCATAATACTCCGCCACTGCTGGCCGGTGCGCACGCGGATACAGAAACTTACAATGCCATGTACGAAGCCTCGATCTCGGACCCTGAAGGGTTCTGGGCAGAGCACGGCAAGCGCATTGATTGGATCAAGCCCTTTACCAAGGTCAAAGACACCTCCTTTGCCCACGATGATGTGCATGTGAAATGGTTTGAAGACGGCACGCTGAACGTGGCCGAAAACTGCATCGACCGTCACCTCGCGACTCGCGGCGATCAAACCGCGATCATCTTTGAACCCGATGATCCGAATGAACCCGCTCAGAACATCACCTACCAACAGCTCTCTGATGAAGTTGGTAAATTCGCGAACGTCCTCAAGGACCTTGGCGTCAAGCAAGGCGATCGGGTGGTTCTGTACCTTCCCATGATCCCGGCTGCCGCCTACGCGATGCTCGCCTGTGCCCGCCTCGGCGCGGTCCACTCTGTTGTTTTCGCGGGCTTCTCCCCTGACGCGCTTGCCTCGCGGATCAACGACTCGGGCGCAAAAATTGTCATCACCTCCGATGGCGCGCCGCGCGGTGGCCGTGTCACCGACCTTAAGGGCAACGTCGACAAGGCGCTGTTGCATTGCGACGATCACGTCAAATGTCTGGTGGTCAAGCGGACCGGCCAACAAGTGACGTGGCAGGAAAACCGCGACATCTGGTACGATGAACTGGCCGCGTCCGCCTCGACCTTCTGCCACGCCGCAGAAGTCGGCGCAGAGGACCCATTGTTCATCCTCTATACCTCGGGCTCCACAGGCAAACCCAAGGGCGTCGTCCACACGTCCGGCGGTTACCTCGTGTATGCGGGCATGACGCACCAATACACCTTTGATTACCAAGAGAACGACGTTTTCTGGTGCACCGCTGACGTAGGCTGGGTCACGGGCCACAGCTACATCGTCTACGGCCCCCTCGTGAACGGCGCGACAACCGTGATGTTCGAAGGCGTGCCTACCTATCCCGACGCGGGCCGCTTCTGGGCTGTGTGCGAAAAGCATAAGGTGAACCAATTCTACACCGCGCCCACAGCGATCCGTCTTTTGATGGGCCAATCGGATGATTTCGTCACCAAGTACGACCTGAGCGACCTTAAGGTCCTTGGCTCGGTGGGTGAGCCGATCAACCCCGAGGCTTGGAACTGGTACAATGAGGTCGTCGGCAAGGGCAAATGCCCCATCGTCGATACCTTCTGGCAGACCGAAACCGGCGGCCACCTGATCACTGCGCTTCCCGGCGCAACCAAGCTCAAGCCCGGCGCGGCCACCAAGCCGTTCTTTGGGGTGCAGCCCGTGATCCTTGACCCACAATCGGGCGAAGAGATCACCACCGTAGAAGCCGAAGGCGTGTTGTGCATGAAAGACGCATGGCCCGGCATCATGCGGACCCTTTGGGGAGATGCAGATCGCTTCGTGTCGGCCTACTTTGCGGACTACAAAGGCTACTACTTCACTGGGGACGGCTGCCGCCGTGACGCCGATGGCGACTACTGGATCACCGGCCGCGTCGATGACGTGATCAACGTATCCGGTCACCGCATGGGCACCGCCGAAGTCGAAAGCGCATTGGTCGCCCACGAAAAGGTGGCCGAGGCTGCCGTGGTTGGTTACCCGCACGAACTGAAGGGCCAAGGCATCTATTGCTACGTCACCCTGATGTCCGATGCCGATCCTTCGGACGAACTGGTCAAAGAGCTGCAAGCATGGGTCCGCAAGGAAATCGGCCCCATCGCAAAGCCCGACGTGATCCAGTGGGCCCCCGGCCTGCCGAAAACCCGCTCCGGTAAAATCATGCGCCGTATCCTGCGCAAGATCGCCGAGAATGAGGTTGACGGTCTAGGCGACACATCCACCCTGGCCGATCCGTCCGTCGTTGACGACCTGATCGCAAACCGCGCGGTGAAGTGAGATGGACGGCATGACTGAAACCATGACCCGCCCCGTCACGCTCATCTTGCTTGGGCCTCCGGGCGCAGGCAAGGGCACCCAAGCGCGGATGTTGGAACAAGACTTCGGTCTTGTACAACTCTCGACCGGTGATCTTTTGCGCGGCGCAGTTGCCGCTGGAACCGACGCAGGCAAAGCGGCCAAGGCCGTGATGGAAGCGGGTGAATTGGTCTCTGATGAGATCGTCATCAACATCCTGCGCGACCGTATGGCCGATGATGATTGCGCCCGCGGCGTGATCCTTGATGGCTTTCCCCGCACAACCGCACAGGCAGAGGCGCTCGAAGGGCTTCTAGCTGAGCACAACGCCACCGTGGACAGCGTTATTTCGCTCGCGGTGGATGATGCGGCCATGGTCGAACGGGTGTCTGGCCGGTTCACTTGTGGCGGCTGTGGCGAAGGCTATCACGACACGTTCAAAGCCCCCAAGGTGGCCGGGACGTGTGACAATTGCGGAAGCTCGGACTTCAAACGCCGAGCCGACGACAATGCAGAGACGGTCGCCGCAAGGCTGGAGGCGTATCACGCCTCAACGGCCCCTCTCATCGCGTTTTATGACGCAAAAGGAACTCTCACAACGGTGGATGCCATGGGCGAGATCGACGCGATCGCCTCGCACCTGTCGACCATCGTAGGGAAAGTCGCGCGCGAGGGGTGAATTCGTGAATTCCCCGCGCAAACAGTAACCGCGCGCGTGGCCAGAGGAGGGCACGCGAGCATTTTTCAACCAAAAAGGGAGTTGGACATGGCTGATAACCAATCCGACAAAAACGCCTACTGGTCGGCAAACATCCGGATCGTGACATGGTGTCTCGTTATCTGGGCTGTTGTGTCGTTCGGCTTTGGCATTCTCCTGCGTCCGATGCTGTCTGGCATCGCCGTGGGCGGCACTGACTTGGGCTTCTGGTTCGCGCAACAAGGCTCGATCCTGGTCTTCTTGGCGCTGATCTTTTTCTACGCTTGGCGCATGAACAAGCTGGACGCCGAACACGGCGTTGAGGAGGACTGATAAATGGACCAATTCGTTCTTAACTGGCTGTTTATCGGGGCGTCCTTTGCTCTGTATATCGGCATCGCTGTGTGGGCCCGCGCGGGTTCCACATCTGAATTCTACGCAGCAGGTCGCGGCGTTCACCCCATCACCAACGGTATGGCCACAGGCGCGGACTGGATGTCTGCGGCGTCGTTCATTTCGATGGCGGGCCTGATCGCGTTCACCGGCTACGATAACTCGACCTTCCTCATGGGTTGGACCGGCGGCTACGTGCTTTTGGCTCTGCTGCTTGCGCCTTACTTGCGCAAATTCGGCAAATTCACCGTGTCCGAGTTCATCGGGGACCGTTTCTACTCCAAGACTGCACGCATGGTTGCTGTGATCTGTCTGCTGGTGGCCTCCATCACATACGTGATCGGTCAGATGCAGGGTGTGGGTATTGCATTCGGTCGCTTCCTCGAAGTGTCGGCAACAACCGGTCTGCTGATCGGTGCCTGTGTTGTGTTCGCCTACGCCGTTTTCGGCGGCATGAAGGGTGTGACATACACGCAGGTTGCTCAGTACGTCGTGCTGATCACTGCCTACACGATCCCCGCGATCTTTATCTCGCTGCAACTGACAGGTAACCCCATCCCCGCTCTGGGCATGTTGGGTGAGCACACCGCCTCCGGTGAACCGCTCCTGCAGAAACTGGACGGTCTTGTGACCGAACTGGGCTTTAACAGCTACACCGGCCACCACGCCGATACGCTGAACATGGTTCTGTTCACCCTGTCGCTGATGATCGGTACTGCTGGTCTGCCCCACGTGATCATGCGCTTCTTTACGGTCCCTACTGTATCTGACGCTCGTTGGTCCGCTGGTTGGACACTGGTATTCATCGCACTGTTGTACCTGACGGCTCCTGCTGTTGGCTCCATGGCGCGCTTGAACCTGATCACGACTGTTTATCCTGATGGCACAGCATCCGCACCGATCGCTTATGAAGAGCGTCCCGATTGGATGGCCACATGGGAGAAAACCGGTCTGCTCAAGTACGACGACAAAAACGGTGACGGCCTCATCCAGTGGTACAACGAAGGCTCCGATGGCTTTGCGGCTACGGCGGCTGAGCGTGGCTGGACCGGTTCCGAGCTGAGCGTAAACCGTGACATCCTAGTGTTGGCGAACCCAGAAATCGCAGGTCTGCCAGGTTGGGTGATTGCCCTTGTGGCTGCCGGTGGTTTGGCTGCGGCTCTGTCCACGGCTGCGGGTCTGCTCCTGGCGATCTCGTCTGCTGTGTCGCACGATCTGCTCAAGGGTCAGCTGACGCCAAACATGTCCGAGAAATCGGAACTGATGGCGGCACGGATCTCGATGGCTGTTGCAATCGCTGTGGCGGTGATCTTGGGCCTCAACCCTCCCGGGTTCGCGGCGCAAACTGTGGCACTGGCCTTTGGTCTCGCTGCGGCCTCGATCTTCCCTGCACTGATGATGGGCATCTTCTCCAAGCGCATCAACAACCGTGGCGCAGTTGCGGGCATGCTCGCAGGTCTGGTCACAACGTTGGTCTACATCTTCCTGCACAAAGGCTGGTTGTTCATTCCTGACACGAACAGCTTCACAGATGCAGACCCACTGCTTCTGACCATCAAATCCACCTCCTTCGGGGCCGTGGGCGCGATGATCAACTTTGCAGTCGCAATTGGTGTGTCCCGCGTAACTGCCGCCCCTCCACAAGAGATCGTGGACCTGGTGGAAAGCGTTCGTATCCCCAAGGGTGCAGGCGCTGCGGCAGCCGACCACTAACGGCTTAGGGGCCGCGACGACCATCGTTCGCACCTCCCGCGACGATGCGGCCCCTTCCCCAAACCAGCGGCGCGCCCCACACTTGAGGCGCGCCGTTTTATTTTTCGCAGGGCTGCATCATGCCGAACATTTCTTTTACCGAACTTGAATTGATGAACACCACGCCGCCCTTCGTGGCCCTGCCGGAGGCCACGAAACGTGAGATTGCGGCCAGCCTGACGCAGATGCGCTACGCTGCGGGGGCCACGATTTATTCCACCGGCGAAACACTGGCCGGGCTGTATCTGATTGCCGAGGGTGAGGTTGAAGTCACCGACGCGCTTGGCTCAACCCTCTCGCATCTGCGGGCGGGAAACCAATTCGGCGAACGCGGTTTGCGCAAGGACGGCACTGCCGTAACATCCGCACAGGCCGCAACGGCAGTCACGTTGTATTGCCTGAACGCCAGCGCATTTGCCCAGCTCTGCGCGACCCACCCCGACGCGGAGGCGTTTTACGCCCGCACCACCCCCGCAGGCCCCCGAAAACGCGATCTGATGACCATGCCTGTCTCAGACCTGATGAGCCGGACACCCGTCGCCTGCGCCGCGGACACAACGGTACAAGTCGCGGCCCAGATGATGCGGGATGCCAAAGTGTCCTCACTGATCGTGACTGACGGCGGCGCGCTTGCTGGGATCGTGACAACCAAGGACATGACCTTCAAGGCGCTGGCGCAGTCCCTGCCAGCTTCAACCGCGATCGCGGACATCCAAACGCCTGATCCTCTCACTCTCAGCCCGACGGCTCTTGTGTCTGATGCCCTGCACCTGATGCTGGAGCGTAAGGTCTCGCACCTGCCGATTGTTGATGCCACGGGCGATGTCGCCGGGATCATTACTCAGACCGATTTGACCCGCTATCAGGCTCTGTCCTCTGGGCAGTTGATCGCGGACGTGGTGAATGCGCATTCGGCCGAAGAAATGGCCAAGTCCACGGCCCAAATCCCAGCCCTGTTGGCGCAATTGGTCGCTGCCAAGACCGAGCATGGCACGATCACGCGCCTGATCACCGATATTGCCGACGCCGCAACCCGACGCCTCCTCACCCTCGCGGAGCAAGAGTTAGGCCCCCCGCCCGTGCCCTATCTATGGGCCGCGTGCGGCAGTCAGGGACGGCAAGAACAAACAGGCGTCTCAGACCAAGACAATTGCCTGATCCTAGACGATAGCGTCGCGCCCCCGCATGATACCTACTTCTCGGAGCTGGCCAAATTCGTCTGCGATGGCCTGAACACCTGTGGTTACGTCTATTGCCCCGGCGAAATGATGGCCACCACACTGCGCTGGCGCCAGCCCTTGCGCGTGTGGAAAAGCTACTTTGAAAAGTGGATCAGCAACCCCAGTACAGAGGCGCAGATGCTGGCCTCTGTCATGTTTGATCTGCGCCCGATTGGCGGCGATCCGGCGTTGTTGACGGCACTATTGGATGAGACCCTGCCTGCCGCGAAATCGAACTCGATCTTTGTGGCCCAAATGATCGCCAATTCGCTGAAACACGCGCCCCCCCTTGGGCTGTTGCGCGGCCTTGCCACCATCCGCTCGGGAGAGCACAAGAACACCCTAGACCTTAAACACAACGGCGTCGTGCCAGTGGTCGATTTGGGGCGGGTCTATGCGTTGCTGGGGCAAATGCGTGTGGTGAACACCGGGGCGCGATTGATGACTGCCGCTGACGCCAGCCTGATTTCACCCGCCGGAGCCAAGGACCTGCGCGACGCCTATGACATGATCGCGGAAACCCGGCTTTTGCATCAAGCCGCGCAAATTAATCGCGGCGAGGCGCCCGATAACTTCATGTCTCCGGGGCAATTGTCCGACCTGGAGAGATCACACCTCCGCGACGCATTTGTCGTGGTGAAAACAATGCAAAGCGCGCTCCAGTCTGGACGCGGCTTGGCGCAATAAGAAACGACAAAGGGGAGAGTAGAGATGATTTGGGAATTGATCGCGATGCTGGCCAGCGGGGCCGCCGTGGCAGGGGTCGTCATGTTGGTGCGGGTGATTGTGGGTAACGTCATCCCCCGCTGGGTCACGCCCACCGCAGCCGCTTTGGCCATGGTCGCCTTTTCGATCAACGCTGAATATTCGTGGTACCCGCGCAACCTAAACGCGATGCCTGCTGGATTTGTTGAGGTCAACAACCAGCAAAGCAGCGCATGGTACCGCCCGTGGACCCTGGCACGCCCCTATGTCCACACGTTCATGGCCGTGGACCGGGACACCATTTTGACGAACCCCGCGATGGAGAGCGCGAAACTGGCCACCGTCTATGTCTTTACCCGCGATGCGCCCCTGTTTGCGATGCCCGTGGTGTTTGACTGCGCGGGCAGGCGGCGTGCGGACCTGCCCGACGGCGCGGATTTACCGGCGGAAAGCGACTGGCGCGCGCTGGCGGATGACGATCCGTTCCTGCCGATTGTGTGTCAGGGCTAGGTCATGGGGCTCGCGAACCTCTCACTCCGACTGCGGATTTTTCTGTTCTTTGCCCTGATGGCATTGGGTGGGATTGCGTTGATCACGGGCGGGTTGATCTTGGGCTATATGCGCCTTGCGCAGCCAGAGGTTCTGTCGGGCTTTGTGATTGCTGGGCTGGTGGCGGGACTGGCAATTTTGGGGCTGACGACATGGGTCTGGCTTTTGTTCGATGAGAATGTCGCGAAACCCGTTGAGGCGTTGGCCGCGCAGTTGCGCACCCGCGCGCATACCGAAACCACCCATGAAATGGACATCACGCATGCCCGGTATCTGGGGGATTTGGGCGATGCCGCGCATGCAATGGCAGACTCTCTCGCGGAGAGCCGAGAGGCCGTTACGGCAGCACTGGCACGTGAAACCCGCGCTTTGCGCCGAGAGCGCGCACGCCTAGAGGCCGTTCTGGACAACTTGCCCGAGGCCTATGTGCTGTGCTCTGAGGACCGTCGGGTCGTGGCGTATAACGCAGCCGCCTCTGGGCTGTCGGTTGGGGATGTTGAGGTTGGCTTGAACCGCCGCTTGCCCCCTGCCGCGGATCGCGCGGGCGTGCGCAAAATCGACCTGCCCGAGATCGGTACAGGTTACCTTGTGCGCTTGGGCGAAGGGGCCAAACGCGGCGCGGGCGCGCGCGACTTTCGCCTCCTGGGGCGCCCCTCGCATCCGCTGAGTGAGACGACCAGCCTGCGCGACCTTGATCTGGTGGTGTTTGACACTGAAACGACTGGCTTATTGCCCGACGAGGGCGATGAGATCGTACAAATCGCGGCTCTAAGGGTGGTCGGGGGAGAGATCCTTACCACCGAGCCGTTCGACACCTATGTCAATCCCAACCGCCCGATCCCCGCGGCCTCGACCGCCATTCACAATGTGACTGAGGCCATGGTTCGTGAGGCGCCCTTGGTGCGCGATGCCCTGCGGGCTTTTCACCGCTATACGGATGGCCATGCATTGGTCGCCCATAACGCCCCGTTTGACATGGCCTTCCTTCGACGGCGCGAGACGCAACTGGGGTTGCGGTTTGATATGCCGGTACTGGATACGGTGCTGATGTCAGCCGTGGTATTTGGGCAATCCCAGACGCACACGTTGGACGCCTTGTGCGCGCGGCTGGGGATCGAAATCCCCGAAGAGGTACGGCACACCGCATTGGGAGACGCCCGCGCCACCGCACTGGCGTTGCGGGCGCTGATCCCGATGCTGGAGGCGCGCGACATTACGACGGTCGGCGAATTGAATATCGCCTGCGACCAACATGCACGTTTGATCAAGCGTGTGACCTAGTGGGTTGCGCAGCCTCTTCAGGCTACGCCTGACGCGGGGGCGCGGCCCCCGCACCCCCGGAGTATTTCAGGAACAAAGGAGGGGCCGTTTTCAGACCCCGTCGATGCAAACGTATTTGGTGTCCATGTAGTCTTCTAGCCCTTGGCTGCCGCCTTCCTTGCCCAAGCCGCTTTCTTTGACACCGCCAAACGGAGCCTCGACGGTGGTGATGAGACCGGAGTTTACCCCGATCATCCCGTACTGCAGAGCGGTGTTGAGGCGGAATGTGCGGGCCAGATCACGAGTGTAGGCATAGCATGCGAGACCATATTCCGTCGCGTTAGCCATCGCGATCGCCTCCTCTTCGGTATCGAATTTGAACACCGGCGCGAGGGGGCCAAAGATTTCTTCGGTCGCGAACTTCATCGACTGCGTGGCGCCGGTGACGACCGTGGGTGTGAAGTATGTACCGCCATTGCCGTGACGCGCCCCGCCTGTGGCGATTGTGCCACCTTGGGCGGTCGCGTCAGCGATGAATTCCTCAACCTTTGCGACCGCATCCATGTCGATCATTGGGCCCTGCTCGACGCCGGGCTCAAGGCCATTGCCGACCTTCATGGCCTCAGTGGCCTCTACGAGCTTGGCGACAAAGGCGTCGTGAATGCCGGCCTGCACATAAATGCGGTTGGCACAGACGCAGGTTTGGCCCGCGTTGCGGAACTTGGACACCATTGCGCCTTGGACGGCGGCATCAATATCCGCGTCATCAAACACTAGGAAAGGTGCATTGCCGCCCAGTTCCATTGAGACCTTTTTGACCGTGTCTGCCGATTGCCGGATCAGCTCCTTGCCGACCTCAGTTGAGCCGGTGAAAGTCACTTTGCGAACAATCGGGCTATCCATGATGGCGCCCCCAATTGCCCGCGCGGACCCGGTCAGCACGTTGACCACGCCCGCCGGATACCCTGCCTCTTCGGCCAATGCCCCCCATGCGAGGCCCGAGTATGGCGTCGCGGTTGCGGGTTTGGCTACCACAGTACAGCCAACCGCCAGCGCCGGTGCGATTTTCCGGGCGAGCATCGAGGACGGGAAGTTCCATGGTGTGATCATGCCGACCACGCCCACAGGGTGCTTTGTCACGAGGATGCGGCGACCATTCACGCCTGCGGGGACGATCTCACCCTTGGCACGGCGGGCTTCTTCAGCGAACCAGCGAACGTATTGTGCGCCGATTGCGATCTCGCCCATTGCCTCGGCCAATGGCTTGCCCATCTCGATGGTCAGAAGCTCGGCCAGCGATTTTTGATTGTCCATCAGCGCATCGTGCAGCTTCCACAAAAGCCCGACACGGTCCATCAATGAGGTGGCCGCATAGTCGGCATAAGCACCGTGAGCGGCAGCGATCGCGCGCTCAGTCTCGGCGGTGCCGCAGGCGGGCACGGTGCCGATGACTTCGCCGGTGGCCGGGTTTGTGACGTCGATTGTCTTACCGCTGTCCGCCCCGACCCATTCTCCGGCGATCAGGTTGGCTTGGCGCATATAGGTCTCAAAGCTCATCGGGAGCCTCCTTTGAAAAACTGAAAATCGTTGTTTGGCGATAGGTTTCCCCCGGACGCAAAATGGCGTTGGGAAAACCGGGATGATTGGGGGCGTCGGGCCAGATTTGGGGTTCTAGGGCAACGCCCGCATGGGCCCCATAAACGCGTCCATCCAGTCCCGGCACGGAGACGTTGATCTTGGCCCCGTTATAGACCTGAAGACCAGGCTCAGTTGTGGTGATGTCCATCGACACGCCGGACAGACGCGAGCGCAGGGTCCCGACCCGACGGCGCGCCCGGCGCGTGGACGCAAGACAAAGGTTGTGATCGATCGGCCCCTCCCCGAGACGATTGCTCATAACGCTGCGCGGCTGGCGAAAATCATACCGGGTCCCGGTGACGTCCGCGATTTCCCCGGTGGGGATCAGCTCCGCATCGATAGGGGTATAGTGCGCAGCATCGACCTGCAAGCTGTGGTGCCCCAGATCGCCGGACCCATCCAGCGCCCAATAGCTGTGATGGGCCAAGTTGCACAGCGTGGGCGCATCGCTGGTGGCGCGGTAATCAATGCGCAACGCAGTACAGCCGTCATGCACCACCAATGCATATGTCACCTCAGCCCGGAGCGCGCCGGGAAAGCCCATCTCACCATCTTCAAGCCCGATTGTCATAGTCACCGAGCTGTCGGACAGGGCAATCGTGTCCCAATTGCGCTTGCCCATCGAAACCTCGCCACCGTGCAGCGTGTGCTCACCCAGATAGTTGCAATCAGCTTGATACGAGGTGCCGTCGATTACAAACCGGCCGCCGCCTATCCGATTGGCAAAGCGCCCCGCAGTGGCCCCAAAGTAGGGCGAGTGCCGCAGGTATAGCGCGGGGTCCTCAAACCCCAAAACCAGCGGGGCCTCGTGCCCATCCAACCGCAGGTCCATCAGCACCGAACCCCACGATGTCAGCCGCGCGCGTAGGCCTGCGTGGGCAATGTCGTGAGTCGTGATAAGGCTGCCGTCAGGGGCACGCGGGTCGGTCATAAAGGGGTCCAAGCGCTAGGTCGTTGCACAAGTGATAGCGGCAATTTTCACGAACAACAGAGGCATTTTTCAACAGAAGGCTTCTGGCATCATGGCCCCTTGCCCCTTAGGTCCACGGCCATACCGGTCCGCGCGGATTGCTCTGCCGCCTCGCCCACAAGGACGGACCAGTAGCCATCCTCAAACGTAACCTCAGGCTTACCAACTCCTGCCAGCACCAGATCACGAAAGCGTTCATGTTGAAAATAGGTGGACCCGTGGTGATCGCCCGCGGCAAGGATATGCTCAGGAACAGGCACGACTTCGCGTTGCTCTTGCTTGGTGGCGCGGGGTGATATGACGAACTCTGCGGCGCGCTCGGATCCATCTGGTGAGAACCTTGCAGGCCCGGGGATCAGCGCCTCTAGCCGCGCCTTTTCACCGGTGACGGCGATCCGTTCTTGCCAGTATGACCCTTCGGCGAACATGCACAAATCCAGCATTCCACGCGCGCCGTTTTCAAAATCGACCACCACAAAAGCATTGTCGATAATGTCCGGAGTTTGACCGTCATACACCTCATCCAAGTGGTTCACATCGACGCCTGCGCTGGCATAAACGCGGACCGGATTGCTTTGCAGCGTCAGGCGCATCAAGTCCCAAAAGTGGCAGCATTTTTCGACCAAAGTGCCCCCCGTGCGCCGGTTAAATCGGTTCCAATCATCGACCTTGGGCAGGAACGGAAAGCGATGCACACCAGCTCACCACCGAGAGTTGGACGGTATGCTTTTCCTTTTTCAACGCCGCGATCGACATCGAGCCTAGCCCCGATGACTCCGACACTATCACCCCAGTTGGCCCAAAAAATCGACCATCAAGAAAACTAACGACAACGGGCAAAATAAAATCAACGTTTCATTCCGCATCCAACGTCGTTTTTTTCAGGGATGCCTGAGAGAGGATCGGCGTCGATCATTATGGTGCCGATCTAACGCCGTATCGGCACACCGGGGCTGTCAGCGCCCCCACAGCGCTGATCACCTGCGGCGGCATCAACGCCAGCATGTAGATCGCAACAGTGCTCCCTATTGCGGCGCTTTGTGCAATCAGGCTCGTCATTCATAGCACAAAGAGCGCGTCACTACCTGCACTAGACTGACCATCACCATCAGTTCACAATAGTTCAAGGCCCACCATAAGCCCGCCCACAGCAGACCCTGCAGAGGCAACCACAATCAGTGCTGCTTGCCCAGATATCAGCGATATCCTTCTCCGATGACATCGGCATGGTGCCTAGAACGTTCCTATGTCCAACAAGTTCACCGATGGATCGAATGGCAAGTCAAACAATCCCCCTCTTTTGATGCCATTGTTTCAGGGATGATGCGAAATCTCCCTGTTGTTGCCGCAGAATTGTCCCGCCCCGCGCCTACGTTGGGGGCAGTGCTATCACGGGGGTCCGACCATGCTTTACCAATTTGCGCGCCGCTCTGCACACGCGCTTGCGATTATGGTGGTGTTGGCATGCTCCCACAGTGTGCAGGCCCAATCCATCCAGACGCTAGACGCACCATTCAAGCGCATGGGGTGGGAAGGTGTCGGCAGGCTCGATTTTGGTCGCGGGTTTTGCACCGGCACGCTCATTGCCCGCGATATCGTTCTGACGGCAGCGCATTGTGTCTATGACCACGTCAAAGCCGGAACCAAACTGCCCCGCGATTTGGTGTTTCGCGCAGGCTATCAACACGGTGCCGCCAGCGCGGAGCGACGCGTTGTGGCCGCTCACATCCCACAGGGCTATGTGCGCGATCCGGGCGGCAAGTCGACCGCCAAAACCATCCCCTATGACATCGCGCTATTACAGCTTGAAAGTGAGATTTTCGTCACCAGCGCCTCCCCCTTTCGGATCCACGCCCGCGCGAGCCAAGGCACCGAAGTCATGCTGGTGTCCTACGGCAAGGGCCGAGAGGAAGCCCTGACCCAAGAACGCGGCTGCGCAATCACGAACCGCTATTCTGGCGGCATCCTAGAGTTCAACTGTGCCGCGACCTTCGGCTCATCCGGGGCCCCGGTATTCATCGAAGAAGACGGCAATCGCCGGATCCTGTCGATCATCTCCGGCGGGACGCGCGGCGATGACGGTCGTTTTGTCGTCTACGGCATGGAACTGACGACACCAGTGGCGGACCTGATGGCGCGGCTGAGGGCGCGTCAGAGCCTGCCGCCGACATCCGAAGGCGCGCGGCGTTTGCGGGTGGGCGCATCCACTGGTTCCACTCGGCCCAAAGGCGCGGAGCACCCCCCAAGCTTCAAACGTATTCGCGTTGTGCCCGGCTCTTAGGACCATGTTCACGCTTGATGGTTTATGCCCGACAAAACCATCCGCTGCCGCCCCCACGATGCCGCCAATCCAAGCCTTGGTCTTGGGCCGCGCATTGCGCATAAGGGGCGCAGCTTGGGCTGAATGAGACAGAAAAGGGTGCGCTTGATGACTTGGATTGCCGTTGATTGGGGCGGGTCAAACCTGCGGGCTTGGCTGATGCAGGATGACACTGCTGTGGCCGAGGCCGGGGATAGGTCCGCCGGGGCGCGCACCCTCAATTGCGATGAGTTTGAACCAACGTTGAGCAAATTGATCGACCCTTGGCGCAGCACTTGGGGGGATCGCCCTGTGACGATCCTGATCTGTGGTGAGGCAGGCTCCCGCGAGGGTTGGTTTGAGGCCCCGTTTGCACAGGTCCCCTGCGCCCCGCGCACGCTGGCACCAACGCGCGTACCGACGCAGGATGCAGGGCTGCACGTTTATATGATGCCCGGACTGTCACAATTGCGCCCCAAGCCCACAATTCTGCGCGGCGAGGAAACCCAGATTTCTGGATTTTTAGCCTCTCATCCAACGTTCGAGGGCGTCATTTGCCTGCCCGGAACGCATTCCAAGTGGGCCCATGTCAGTGCCGAGGAAATTGTCAGCTTTGAAACCACCATGACGGGTGAGATGTATGACCTTCTGGCTGAGACTTCGATCCTGCGTCATTCCGTGGCCCATGGTGACCCGGATGGCATCGCCTTTGACGAAGGGGTGGATGTGACACTGTCCAATCCAGAACGCTTGGTCACCGAATTGGCCGCGATCCGCGCGAGCCATGTCTTGACCGGCGCGACCAAGACGGCGGCAGATGCTCGGCTGTCGGGCTTGCTGATCGGGGCCGAGATTGCCGCGTTAAAACCCTATTGGCTGGGTCAGCAAGTCGCCCTCATCGGGCGAGAGGTGCTGTGCGGGCTTTACGCGCGTGCATTGTCCAAACAAGGCGTGCCCGCGGACCGGTTTGCCGCCGGGCCTTTAACACAAGCAGGTCTATTCACCGCGCTGGGCACGTTGGACTCACCTGCATAGCGCGCTGCAACCGGCCTGAGCGCCACTGCCTCAAAGAATATCGCTGGGATCTTGCGCAGGCGTAGGACCTTGCCGGTTCGCCTCAAAAGGGCCTGGCCTAGGCCACGCGCCGATCCGCCCGAGGCCAACCGAAATACCACGTTCGGTTTTAGGCACGCGCGGTCATTCGGACAGCCATATCAATCATCCGGTGCGCAAAGCCCCACTCGTTGTCGTACCAGCCAAACACCCGCACAAGGCCTCCGTCTGTGACAAACGTCTCGGGCAGAGCGTGGATATAGCTTTCGGCGCGGGCGCGCAGGTCCGAACTAACCAGCGGCTTGTCCGTTGTGCCAATGATAGGCCCACTGGCCGCCAAAATTGCTGCATTCAACGCGCTTGCGTCACAGTCCTTAGTCAATCGTACGGTCAGATCAACGGCTGACACGGACGCGACAGGCACCCGCACGGACGTGCACACGACCCGCCCCTCAAGATGCGGCAAGACCACATCAACCAACCGCCCGGCTGAGGTGGTTGTCGGCACCATCGACAAAGCCGCCGCCCGCGACCGCGCCAATCCACCTGTTGGTTTGTCCACAGTCGGCTGAGAGCCGGTGTAGCAGTGGATCGTGGTCATGGTCCCGGTCTCTACCCCAAAGGCATCGTCCAGCACCCGCACCAGTGGCGCGACCGCGTTGGTGGTGCATGACGCGTTGGACACGACCCGCATATCGGGGCGCAAAGCCGCGTCATTTGCCCCAAGAACAACGGTACCATCCGCCACAGCAGAGGGTCCCGACATCAAAACCTTGCCCGCGCCTGCCAGCAAACCGCGCTCAACCTCGGGGCGGGTTTCGGCGTGACCGGTGCATTCCATCACCAGATCAACATCGCCCAGCCGAAGGGTCCGAATGTCGGGCGTGCGGTGGAACGCGAACCGTCGCCCATCCACCACAAGCGCATCGCCCTCAACCGCGACAGTGCCCTTCCAGGGGCCAAACACACTGTCGAACTCAAATAGATAAGCGCAGGTTTCCAAAGGCGCGATGTCGTTAATTCCCACGACCTCAAGGTCCTCATCCCGCGCCAAAAGCGCCCGAAGGACAGAGCGACCGATGCGGCCAAAGCCGTTGATGAATATCCGAGCGGTCATGGAATTTGCCTTCGATGCAAGCGCGTTAGGGTGCGTAACCTAGGCCGCCTCCAAGCCTTTTGCCAGTGCGGCAAGGATAGTATCCACATCACCCGCGCCCAAAATCAGCGGCGGCGACATCAACAGGTTGGTGCCAGACAGCCGTACCATGACGCCCGCTTCATAGGTCGTCTCAAATATTTTCTTGGCCGTCGCCGCGTCTAGGGGCGTCTTGGTCGAAGGGTCCGAGACCAGTTCCACCCCGCACATCAAGCCAGCCCCGCCGCGCACATCGCCGATCAGCGAAAACCGTTCAGCCAAGGATTGCAGGCCCAAAAACAATTGTGCACCGCGCGCGCTTGCGTTCTCCATCACGTTCAACCGCTGCGTTTCCGCCAAACAGGCCAGCGCCGCCGCCGCGCCCACGGGGTGGCACGAATAGGTATAGCCGTGGCCGATCATGCCTGCCGCTTCATCCGCGCTCTCAAACACCTCAGCCATTTCACCCGACAGCAGAACCGCGCCGAACGGATAGTACCCGTTGGTGATCGCCTTGGCAGTCGTCATCATGTCGGGTTTCACGCCCCAGCGCCGGGCCCCGGACCATGATCCGGTGCGGCCAAAGCCGGTAATAACCTCATCCGAGATCAGCAGAATTCCGTGGCGCGCGCATATTTCAGCCACGCCCGGCATATAGGTTTCGGGCGGCACAATCACGCCGCCAGCCCCCAAAACGGGTTCCATAATCATCGCCGCGATCGTTTGCGGTGTCTGCATGGTGATCTCTTCTTCCAGTGCGCGCAGGCACATCGCGCCCAGCCGCTCGGGATCGGCCTCATCGAACGGGTTGCGATAGGTATAGGGCGCGGGCACGTGGAAACAGCCGGGCAAAAGCGGCTCATAAGAGGCGCGGAACAGCGGATTTCCGTTTACCGAGGCCCCGCCAAAATGCGTCCCGTGATAGCCTTTGCGCAGGGACAAGAACTTGGTGCGCCCTGCCTCACCGCGCAGACGGTGATATTGCCGCGCAAGCTTGAGCGCGGTTTCCACACTGTCACTGCCCCCCGAGGTGAAAAAGACGCGCGCCATCCCCTCTTGATCGAAGGAATCCACCACAACATCCGACAGCTCAATCGCAAGATCCGTCGTCGTGCCCTTGAAGGCGCTGTAATATGGCAGCACCTGCAATTGGGCCGCAATCGCATCTTTGATTGGCTGGCAGGAATACCCCAGATTGACGTTCCAAAGCCCGCCAACTGCATCCAGCACGCTGTGCCCATCGATATCCGTAATGTGGATGCCATCCGCACTGGTGATAATCTTGGGCGGGGCGTCCTGCATCGCACCGGGGTGCGCCATCGGGTGCCACAGCTTGCGCGCGTTCATTTCCTTTAGGAAGTTGCTGTCTTTCATCCCGGCCTCCACTGCGTTGCGATACGAATATCATTCGCGGAGGGTCGCACCAGCGTCAAATGGAATGATGTGATGGGATACATCAAGAAACGCAAAAAACGCGGCCCCAAGGGGACCACGCTCAGACATCGAAGCCAGCTGGCTTACCAGCGTTGGTCAATCACCAAAAGAATTGGCGCGATCATGGCGAACCAGATCAAGCCCCATTTGGCGGCCGTGTTCACCTTTGCAAACAGGCCTTTGCCGTTCATGCCGTTGCCGTAGGCTTCAAAGCCAGCCATCAAGACGTGGCCTTGGGCGACCTTGCGCAATTCTTTTGCGCGGATTTGGGCCTCAGCCTCTTGGCGGCGTTGGCGCATGGCAGTCGCGGGGTCGTGTGTTTCGTCGAACATCTAAGGCTCCCTTCTATTCAAGGGGCAAGATGGTGCGAAACCGTCGCAGGTCCAGCCCTTGGCCAGTCCTGCGACACTTTTTGCCTGATTTGGCCTTAGATCGTGGCGTTAATTGCGCCGCCATCGAGCAGAACGTTTTGCCCCACCATAAAGCCCGCGTGCTGCGAGCACATGAATGCGCAGGTCGCGCCAAACTCAGCCGCGGTGCCATAGCGACGGGCCGGAATGGTGCCTTCGCGCTGTGTGCGGGCCTCATCCATGGTGATGCCCTGCGCCTTGGACACGCCTGTGTCCAACGACACGGCACGGTCGGTGTCGTGGATGCCGGGCAGCAGGTTGTTGATGTTCACACCCTTTTCGGCGACCTGACGTGCGGTGCCTGCAACAAAGCCGGTCAGCCCGGTGCGTGCCGCGTTCGACAGGCCCAGTTGCGGGATGGGTGCTTTGACCGAACCGGATGTGATGTTCACCACACGGCCCCAGCCACGCGCGATCATGCCCGGCAGTGCTGCCTGCATCAATGCGATGGGGGCCAGCATGTTGCCATCGATGGCTGCGATGAAATCATCGCGGCTCCAATCGGACCACAGGCCGGGGGGCGGGCCACCCGCGTTTGTGACCAGAATGTCGATGTCGCCAGCGGCAGCCAACACTGCGGCGCGGCCATCCTCGGACGTGATGTCGGCGGCAACGGCCGTGACTTCTACGCCGTAGGTGCTGCGAATGTGTGCCGCGGTCGCCTCAAGCGCCTCTGCCCCACGGGCGTTCAGCACCAGATCAACGCCAGCCTCGGCCAGTGCTTCGGCGCACCCACGGCCCAAACCTTTGGAGCTTGCACACACGAGGGCGCGTTTACCTTTGATACCCAGATCCATAGTCGTCTTCTCCCATACGTTTCGGCGCTAGACCTAGCCGAATGCGCGCGTACTGCAACCTGCAATCGATGGGGGCCGGCCTACGCCGTGCCAGCGTGTAGTCCGATTGTTTTTGTCGGGATTGAAATTTGGGACAAAATCATCAAGTATTGAACAACGGCCCGCAACACACGGAACCCACCATGAGCAAAGTGCCCAGCCCCTGCATTGACGTGTGCAAATTCAAGCGCGAAGGGCACTGCATCGGGTGCTCCATGACCAAGGCGCAAAAATCCCTGTTCAAGGGGCTGAAAAAGGAAAAGCACCAGATCGCGTTTCTGGACATGCTGCGTCAGCAACAAGATACGCTTGGCCACTACACCCACTGGGAGCAAGCGTACCTTAAGAAGCTTAAAAAGAAGAAGGTCAAACTGGACTGGGGCCCCGCAAAATCCAAAGCCAAGAAGCGGGCGGCATAGGCCTGCGAACTTGCACGTTGATCGCCTGCGCTCTATAGCCCGATCATGCTTGATAATGCGCCCCTATTGCCCCCCGAAATCAGCCGCCGCCGGACGTTTGCGATCATCTCGCACCCCGACGCCGGGAAAACGACGCTGACGGAAAAGTTCCTGTTGTACGGGGGCGCGATCCAGATGGCGGGTCAGGTGCGCGCCAAAGGTGAGGCGCGACGCACGCGCTCAGACTTCATGAAGATGGAGCAGGATCGCGGCATCTCCGTGTCGGCCTCAGCGATGTCGTTCGACTATCACACGCCCGACCGCGAGTTTCGCTTTAACCTTGTGGATACGCCGGGCCACTCGGATTTCTCCGAAGACACCTATCGTACGCTGACCGCCGTTGACGCCGCCGTCATGGTGATCGACGGCGCCAAGGGCGTTGAAAGCCAGACGCAAAAGCTGTTTGAGGTTTGCCGCCTGCGCGACCTTCCGATCCTGACGTTTTGTAACAAGATGGACCGCGAAAGCCGCGATACCTTTGAGATCATCGATGAGATCCAAGAAAACCTCGCGATCGACGTGACCCCGGCCTCATGGCCGATTGGGCGCGGTCGCGACTTTGTCGGTTGCTACGATCTGCTGCGTGACCGGCTAGAACTGATGGATCGCGCGGACCGCAACAAAATCTCTGAGAGCATCGCGATTGAGGGTCTGGATGACCCCAAACTTGCGGAACACGTGCCCGCAGAATTGCTGGATACCTTCCTAGAAGAGATCGAGATGGCGCGTGAGTTGCTGCCCGCGATGGACCACAAAGCATTCCTTGAGGGCACTCTGACCCCCATTTGGTTCGGCTCTGCAATCAACTCGTTCGGGGTGCAGGAACTGATGTCCGGCATCGCGGAATTCGGGCCTGAGCCACAGCCGCAATCCGCCTCCCCCCGCCAAGTCAGCGCCGATGAAAAGAAAGTCGCAGGATTTGTGTTTAAGGTGCAGGCCAACATGGACCCCAAACACCGGGACCGCGTGGCGTTTGTGCGCCTTGCCTCCGGTCACTTTCAGCGCGGTATGAAGCTGACGCACGTGCGGTCCAAAAAACCAATGGCGATCTCAAACCCTGTGCTGTTCTTGGCCGCAGACCGCGAGTTGGCCGAAGAGGCATGGGCCGGTGACATCATTGGCATTCCCAACCATGGCCAATTGCGCATCGGCGACGCCCTGACAGAGGGTGAAGCCCTCAAGTTCACCGGCATCCCGTCCTTTGCGCCCGAGCTTTTGCAAACGGTCCGCGCGGGCGATCCGATGAAGGCCAAGCACCTCGAAAAGGCGCTGATGCAATTTGCCGAAGAAGGCGCGGCCAAGGTATTCAAACCCTCCATCGCCAGCGGCTTTATCGTCGGCGTGGTGGGCGCGTTGCAGTTTGAAGTCCTCGCCTCGCGGATTGAGCTGGAATACGGCCTGCCCGTCCGGTTCGAGCCGTCGCAATTTACCTCCGCGCGCTGGGTGCATGGCACCGAAGAGGCGGTAGACAAGCTTGTGAATGCCAACAAACAGCACATCGCCCACGACAACGACGGCGACGTGGTGTTTTTGACCCGCCTTCAGTGGGATATCGACCGTGTGGTGCGCGATTATCCGGATGTGACCCTGTCCAACACCAAGGAAATGATGGTGTGACACTGCAAAACCGCGTGGCTCCGACGGGTGAGATTATCACCCATCCAGCCCGCGGGACGCTGACCGGGAACCGAGGCATCCTGCACCGGCCCGATCGGACCCTTGGCACCTCTCGGTGGCAGCACCCCAATTGGGTGATTTGCACGCTGCATCACCCGCGCGGCACCTATCATGGTCCGATGCCGGACCGCGCCTGGACCGCACTGTTTTTCCTTGATGAGGCTGTTGCACTCGCGGCGGGGCACCGCCCCTGCCACTACTGCCAACGCGCCCGTGCACGGGAATTTCGCGCTGCGTGGGATGCCGCACATGGCCCTACCGGCGGCCCTGCAACCCGGATGCCCGATCTAGACCGGGCCTTGCACGCCGCCCGCGTCACACGCGGCCGCCAACAGATCGTGCATAGCGCGGATGCAGCCGACCTGCCGCCGGGCAGCTTTATCGCCGGACAAACTCCGATATTGCTGACCGAAAGTGCCGCGCATACCTATAGCCCCGCAGGGTACGGCCCACCCCAACCGCGGCCCAGCGGGACCGTCACGGTCCTGACCCCTGCCCCGACAATTGCCACCCTTCGGCACGGCTACCGCCCAGACATACACCCAACCACCCGCGGCACGGGCAAAAGTTGACGTTTTGCGCGTTATGGTCTAGGTCCTGCCGCACGTGCGAAGAACGCGCGTTTGAAAACCGTTTGGGCGTGAATGCAGGCGTCCTCCCCCCGCGGATCAGAGCAATACGGCTCCCCGCTAACAATGGACGCACATGACGACATTTTCCGAGCTCAACCTCGACCCCAAAGTCCTGAAGGCTATCGAAGCCACAGGGTACACGTCTCCGACACCGATCCAAGAAGGCGCGATCAAGCCTGCCCTCGAAGGCCGCGATGTCCTGGGAATTGCCCAGACAGGCACCGGCAAAACCGCCGCCTTTACCCTGCCCATGATCACCCTGCTCGGCAAAGGCCGCGCGCGCGCACGGATGCCACGCAGCCTCGTGCTGTGCCCCACACGGGAGTTGGCAGCACAGGTTGCTGAGAACTTTGACACCTACGCCAAGGGCTCGCGCCTCACGAAGGCTCTGCTGATCGGTGGCGTTTCGTTCAAAGAACAGGACAAGCTGATCGACCGTGGTGTTGACGTCCTGATTGCAACACCGGGCCGTCTGCTGGATCACTTTGAGCGTGGCAAACTGCTGCTCGGTGGTGTGCAGATCATGGTCGTGGATGAAGCTGACCGGATGCTCGACATGGGGTTCATCCCCGATATTGAGCGTATTTTTGAGCTGACGCCCTTCACCCGGCAAACCCTGTTTTTCTCGGCCACAATGGCGCCCGAGATTGAGCGGATCACATCGACCTTCTTGTCGAACCCCGAAAAGATTGAAGTCGCGCGGCAGAACTCGACCTCCGATACGATTACTCAAGGGTTGATCCAGCACACCCCCAAACGCCGCGATATGACGGCAAAAGACAAACGCGAAATCCTGCGCGCGCTGATCGATAGCGAAGGCGACAAATGCAAAAACGGCATCATCTTTTGTAACCGCAAGGTTGACGTGGATATCGTTGCCAAGTCGCTCAAGAAATACGGCTATGATGCAGCGCCTATTCACGGCGACCTGGATCAGGCCCAGCGGATGCGCACATTGGACGGCTTCCGTGAGGGGTCATTGCGGTTCCTTGTGGCCTCTGACGTGGCTGCGCGCGGGCTGGACATTCCGGACGTGAGCCACGTGTTCAACTTTGACCTGCCCAGCCACGCCGAAGACTACGTCCACCGCATCGGTCGCACCGGGCGCGCGGGCAAATTGGGAACGGCGTTCTCAATCTCGGTGCCGTCGGACGAAAAATACCTCACCGCGATTGAGCGTTTGGTGGAAAAGGAAATTCCACGGGTCGAAAGCCCATGGTCCCCACCCGGCGGCGGCAACAAGTCCGTCTCTGACGACGCGGCACCAGAGCAGACCGAAGAGCGCCCCAAGCGAACCCGTTCCCGCGGTGGCCGTGGTCGCAACAAGTCGGAGCGTCCCGCTGAGGATACCGCAGCACAGGCAGCCGCCCCTGAGGCCCAAGCCGATAACGCCGCCCCAGCAGAGCAGCCAGCCCCCAAGCGTGACAATGCAGGTGGCGGACGTTCGCGCGGCGGACGTGGTCGCTCCGGCGGTCAGGACAATCGTGTGGTGGGTTTGGGCGATCACCTGCCCGGCTTCATCGCGCTCAGCTTTGAAGAACGCCGCGAAGAAAACGCAGGCTAACCCCTGCGGCGGCCAGTCCGCACATATCGCATCGTTAGAATTAGAAAGGGCGGGAGTTGATCCCGCCCTTTTTCGTTATTCAGCCGCCAGCCGCGTGATCAACGTCGTGACCTCAGGCTTCTTGCCGATCTGTTCTTTGCAGAGCTGGCGCACCGCACGTTTGACAACATCAGACAGCTTGTCATCATCCGCAGCAGTCCGCCCATCAACGCGCGCCAAGGCTTGGGCCAGTTCATCCTCAAGCAGATCCAAAAGCGGGGCACCATTGGTGCCCACTTCGCTCAGGCCCCGGATATCAACCCAAGCGTCCTCTAGCAGGTCATCGTCCTCATCGACCATCACCGCCACAACCACATGGCCGTTCAGCGCCATTTTCAAGCGATCCCGCACAACCCCGTCGTAGGACCCGACATGTGCGGCACCGTCCAAATACACCCGGCCCGTGTCGACATAGCCCGCGACCGTGGCGGCATTTCCGGACAGGTCGACGATGGTCCCGTTGGGGGCCAACACGCCTTGGCGGCCATTGGCCGTGGCCAGCTTGGAATGGGTGCGCAGGTGACGGTGTTCCCCGTGCATCGGGATCACGACCTGTGGGTTCACGATACCCGTGATCCGCTCAAGGTCGGGGCGGTTTGCGTGACCTGACACGTGGTACAGACCATCCGCATCCGTCACGACATCAACACCCATCTCGCTGAAGTTATTCATGATCTGGGCAACGCCGCGCTCATTTCCCGGAATCGTCTTGGAGGAAAACAGGAACGTATCGCCTTCCTTCAACTCTAGCCCCAGATACTTACCCCGGCTGAGCTGGGCAGACGCTGCGCGCCGCTCACCCTGCGAACCGGTCACGATCAGCATCAGGTTTTCGCGTGGCACATTCTTGGCGTCCTCGGGCGAAATCACGCTGGGGAAATCCGTGAGGATGCCTTCCTCCATCGCGGCCTCGGTCATGCGGCGCATCGCGCGACCCAACAGAACGATCGAACGCCCCGCATCCCGCCCCGCATCCGCCAGCGTTTTCAGACGCGCGATGTTTGAGGCGAACGTCGTCGCTACGACCATGCCCTTTTGAGCCTTGATCAGCTTTTGGATTTCTGGGCCCAAAACCGCCTCAGAGCGACCCGCATGGCCGGTGAACACGTTCGTCGAATCGATCACAAGGGCGCGAACGCCGGGCTTAGACACTTCGGCCCAGAGGTCGGGATCAAACGCCTCACCCACGACGGGGCTTTCGTCCAGCTTAAAGTCACCGGTGTGGATCACGCGGCCCTCGGGGCTGTCGATCACAAGGCCCGCGCTTTCGGGAACAGAGTGTGAGATAGGCAGGTAGCTGACCGTAAAGGGGCCCACTTCGACCGGCTCCATCGCCTCGACCACATGCACATTTTCAGGGGCGTGCCCTTGCTCAATCATCTTGCGCTTGGCGATGTTGGCGGTGAAGGGGCGCGCATAGATCGGCGCGTTGAAATGGCGGTACATGTGGGCCACGCCGCCAACATGATCCTCGTGGGCGTGGGTGATAAAGATACCATCCAAACGGTCCGCCTGCTCCGCGAGCCACGACATATCCGGCAGGATCACATCCACGCCCGGAGTGCTGTCCATGTCAGGAAAAGCGATGCCTAGGTCCACAAGGATAAAGCGTTCTTTGCCTTTGGGGCCGTAGCCATACACATAGGCGTTCATGCCAATCTCACCCGCGCCCCCGAGGGCGAGGTAGATCAGTCGGTCAGGTTTTTTCATTAGGCCTCTAAACTCTCATTATATTTATGTATCACGGTCAGTCCGTGCATTGTCAGGTCCTCTTCGAAAGCATCAAAGAGCGTCTCGGTTTGCTGGAAAAGTGGGGCCAGTCCCCCTGTAGCGATGATCTTCATAGGCGCGCCATGCTCAGCTTTGATCCGCGCGCAAATCTCTCGGACGAGGCCGATGTAGCCCCAGAAAACGCCCGACTGCATGCAGGCGATGGTGTTGGTGCCAATCACGGCCGATGGCTTGCTGATATCCACATGGGGGAGCGCGGCCGCCGCACGGTGCAGCGCCTCAAGGCTCAGGTTCACCCCAGGGGAAATCACACCGCCGATATAAGCACCGTCATGGTCTATCACATCAAACGTTGTGGCGGTGCCGAAATCGACAACAATCAGATTGCCCCCAAATAGATCGTAACCTGCGACGGTGTTTACAAGGCGGTCTGACCCAACGGCAGTCCCGGCGTCCACCCGTGTTTCGACCGGCAGGGCACAACCCGGCTTGCCCACAACCCTGGGGCGGCAGTCGAAATACCGGTCGCACAGCACCCGCAGGTTAAACACCACACGCGGCACCGTAGATGAGATGATCGCACTGTCGATCCGCGCAGCCACCCCTTGCAGCAGCATCATCTGGCTGATCCATGCGAAATACTCATCCGCGGTGCGGGCATGATCCGTCGACATCCGGTAGCTCGCCACGAAGTCATCGCCGTCCCAGATGGAAAAGACGGTGTTGGTATTTCCGCAATCGATGGCAAGAAGCATGGCTGCCCCCTTTAGAAAAATACGTCGCCCGCCGAGATCATTCGCTGGCCCGCCGCGGTCCGTAACACCAGTTGCCCCTCCGCGTCCACGGTCTCGAACGTGCCGTGGTGGGTCTCGGTGACGGTGCGCGCGTGGATCGGCTCACCCAATTTGGCGGCATTGGCCAGCCAGCGGGTACGCACAGCGTCAAAGCCGTAGGTCAGAAATTGCGCCTCAACGGCGGCGAAGGCGGGCGCCAAAAGATCAAGAAATGCCTCGGGCGTGATGTCGGTACCTGTCTCGGACAAAAGGGACACTGGCGCAACCGCACCGGTTTCGACCTCAGCCTGCGTTGGGGCGGCGCGCAGGTTGACACCGATCCCGATGATCAGGGTCTCGGACGGGCCGCTTTCTAGCAAGATGCCCGCCAGTTTGCCCCCATTCAACAGCACGTCGTTGGGCCACTTAAGCCGCAGCCCCTCGGTCCGGCCCGTGGCGGCGATCAACGCGTCCTGTAACGCAAGCGAGGCCACAAAGCTGCGCAGCGCCCGATGCGCAATCGCGCCACCGGGGCGATAGACCAACGATGCTGCAAAGTTGCCCGCCGGATTGGACCACGCGCGCCCGCGCCGCCCCTTGGCTGCGGTTTGCTCTAGCCCCAAAAACCACGTCGGCCCCGCGATATGCGGGGCTTGGCGCGCGGCCTCTAGCGAAGTGCTATCAACGGTGGGGAGGATTACCTGCCCGACACCCTCGGGCCAGCGCGGGATCACGATGCGTGACCCCCGCGATGGGCACAACCAATCCGCATCTTAGCGGACCAGCGTTTCGGCAGCCGCTGCCGCAAGACCTTCGATCCCAAACAGGTTTACGATGCCCAAGACCATGATCGCAGCACAGCCAACCATTGCCACCCATTGGATTGCAGGCATCGCTTGATCGAGGGGCTCGCCCTCCGTGCCGAAGTACATGAAATAGACCAGACGCAAGTAATAGAACGCACCGATAACCGATGCGACAACGCCCAGAACCGCAAGCCAAAACAGGCCCGCGTCCACGGCGGCTTGTAGCACGTATAGCTTGCCAAAGAAGCCCAGCATCGGCGGGATACCCGCAAGCGAGAACAACAGAACCAACAGCGCCAAGGCATGTGTCGGATGCGATTTGGACAGCATGTTGAGCGCGGCAATATCCGTCACGTCCCGGCCATCCCGGCGCATGGACAGGATAAACGCAAAGGTCCCGATGTTCATGGTGACGTAGATCGCCATGTAAATCAGCATCCCCTGCACACCCGCAGCCGTACCAGCCGCAAGACCCATCAAAGCAAAGCCCATGTGCGCAATCGAAGAGTAAGCCATCAGGCGTTTGATATCGGTCTGACCAATCGCAGCGATCGCACCTAGGAACATCGACGCCACAGCCAGCAGCGCGATGATCTGCTGCCAGTCAGCGACAACACCACCAAAGGCATCATGCACGACGCGGGCAAATAGCCCCATGGCCGCGACCTTGGGTGCGGTCGCAAAGAACGCGGTGACAGGCGTGGGTGAGCCTTCGTAGACGTCTGGTGTCCACATATGGAAGGGTGCTGCCGAAACCTTGAACGCAAGGCCAGACGCCATGAACACGAGGCCGAACAGCAGCCCGAGCGAGATGTCGCCCTCAGCCGCGGCAATGATGCCTGCGAAATTGGTCGTGCCCGCGTAGCCGTAGGTCAGCGACGCACCATAAAGCAACAGACCCGAAGACAGCGCGCCCAACACGAAATACTTAAGCCCCGCTTCAGTCGAGCGAAGGTTATCGCGGCGCATAGACGCCACTACGTAAAGCGCCAAAGATTGCAGCTCGAGCCCCATGTAAAGGACCATCAGATCACCGGCGGAAACCATGGTCATCATGCCGACAACTGCAAGTGTGACCAACACGGGGTACTCGAATTTGAGCATATCGTTGCGGGTCATGTAGTCTTGACCCAGCAACAAAACGGCCGCAGCGCTCAGCAAGATCGTCACCTTGGCGAACCGCGAAAATGCGTCATCGGTGAACATGCCGCCAAACGCCATACGGTCAGTGTCACCGGACACGCCGATCCAGAATGCCATGGCCACGAACAGGCCGGCGGTGGCCCACAAAATCGGCAGGGCCAGTTTGTCCTTGCCGGTATAGACCGCGCCCAACAGGGCCCCCATCGCGAACAGCGACAGCAGGATTTCGGGCAGGATGATGTTGAGGTCAGCGCTCATCACGTGCGTCCTATTGGCTTGCGGCGGCCACAGCCGTGACGGTATCCGTCACGAGGGTCGCGGTTTGATAATCAGCGACAAGAGCCTCAACCGAGGGCCCGATGATGTCGAGAATGGGGGCGGGATAGACGCCAAAGAGGATCGTCATGACGATCAACGGCGCAAAGATCGCGCGCTCACGCGTGGTCATGTCCGTGATCGATTTGAGGCTTTCCTTGATCAGATCACCCCAGACAACGCGGCGATAGAGATACAGCGCGTAACAGGCCGACAAGATCACACCGGTCGTCGCGAACATTGCAATCCATGTGTTGTATTGGAACAAGCCCATCAGCACGAGGAATTCACCGATGAACCCCGAGGTGCCCGGCAAGCCCACGTTGGCCATCGTGAACAGCATGAACACCAACGCGTAGGCCGGCATCCGGTTCACAAGACCCCCGTATGCATCAATCTCACGAGTGTGCATCCGATCGTAAATCACGCCGACACACAAAAACAGCGCGCCAGACACGAACCCGTGGGAGATCATCTGAAAAATCGCCCCGTCAATGCCCTGCTGGTTGGCCGTAAAGATCCCCGCCGTGACATAACCCATATGGGCCACGGACGAATAGGCGATCAGCTTTTTCATATCGTCCTGCACCAACGCCACCAGCGAGGTGTAGATAATCGCGATCACGGACAGCCACATGACCATCGGTGCCAGCAAGTCTGATGCCACCGGGAACATGGGCAATGAGAACCGCAGGAATCCATAGCCCCCCATTTTCAGCAAGATAGCCGCCAGAACGACAGAGCCCGCTGTGGGCGCTTGAACGTGGGCGTCGGGCAACCAAGTGTGCACCGGCCACATGGGCATCTTCACCGCGAATGACGCAAAGAACGCAAGCCACATCATGGTCTGCAAACCGCCGACGACATGGATGCCCAGGACTGAAAAGCTCTCGGTTGCGAAGGTGTGGGTCAGCAGGGTCGGAATATCCGTGGTGCCCGCGTCAACGTACATCGCAACCATCGCCACCAGCATCAATACCGAACCGAGGAGGGTATAGAGAAAGAACTTGAAGCTCGCGTAGATGCGGTTCTTGCCGCCCCAAATCCCGATAATCAGGAACATCGGGATCAGTCCTGCTTCAAAGAAAACATAGAACAGGATCAGGTCGAGCGCGCAGAACACGCCGATCATCAGCGTCTCAAGGATCAGAAGCGCGATCATGTAATCTTTAACCCGGTGGGTCACATCCCAACAGGCGGCGATCACCAGCGGCATCAGGAATGTCGTGAGCATCACGAACAGAACCGAAATGCCATCAACACCCATCTTGTAGGTCAGACCCAGCAGCCAAGTGCGTTCCTCAACAAACTGGAAGTCCGTGTTTTGGGCGTCAAACCCGGTTAGCAACCCGATCGAGAACAGGAACGTGAATACCGTAGCACCAAGGGCCAGCCACTTGGCATTGCGTTGTGCAGCGGCGTCATCGCCGCGCAAGAACAACGCAAGGATCAGCGCGCCCAACAATGGGGTGAACGTGATAAAGGAGAGGAGGTTGTTTTCCATTATTTCGCCCCTCCGGCGATCGTCATGTATGTGACCAACACAACGATCCCAATGACCATCGCGAAGGCATAGTGGAACAGATAGCCGGACTGTGCCCGACCCGCGAGACGGGTGATGAAGGGAATGATTCCCATCGCAAGCCCGTTGATACCGCCGTCAATCGTCGCCTCATCGCCCTTTTTCCAAAGGAACCGGCCAATGGCTTGGGCGGGTTTAACGAAGGCCGCGTCGTAGAGTTCGTCGAAGTACCATTTGTTCAGCAAGAACAAGTACAGCGGCTGCGCCGCCTCAGCCCATGCCTTGGGCCATTCGGGGCGTTTGATATAGCCAACCCATGCCGCGGCAAAGCCCAGCAACATCGCAATGAACGGAGATACCTTGACCCATTTCGGAACGACATGCGCGTCGTGGATCATGGTGTTGTCATCGCCGATGTAGATGCCACCGTGGCCTGCTTTTTGGGGTGCGCGCTCGGCGTGGTCTTTGTCGCCTGCGGCATGGGCCTGTGCGATCAACGGGATCACATTGGTTGCGGCATGATGCTCACCATACGCGCCACCCTCATGGGTGCCAAAGAACTTGTCGACCTTGGCTTGGCTGCCGAAGTACGGACCATAGAACACCATGCCCGCGAACACGGCACCAATCGCAAGGATACCAAGCGGGGCAGTCATTACGAGGGGACTTTCATGAGCATGCTCATGGGTATGCTTGTCGCCGCGCGGCGTGCCGTAAAATGTCATGAACATCAGGCGCCAGCTGTAGAAGCTGGTAAACAAGGCTGCGACAACCAGCATCCAGAAGGCGTAGCCCCCGGCGGTGCCTGCATATGCGCTCTCGATGATGGCGTCCTTGGAGACAAAGCCCGCGAAGCCGACCGGAAAGCCCACGTATAAAAGCGGGATACCCACACCTGTAATGGCCAATGTACCGATCATCATCGCCCAGAACGTCAGGGGGATTTTTTTACGCAGGCCGCCATAGTTGCGCATGTCTTGTTCGTGATGCATCGCGTGGATCACGGAGCCCGCACCCAAGAACAGCATCGCCTTAAAGAACGCGTGGGTGAGCAAGTGGAACATCGCCACCGAATAAACGCCAAGCCCTGCCGCCACGAACATGTAGCCAAGCTGGGAACACGTCGAATAGGCGATCACGCGCTTGATGTCGTTTTGTACAAGACCCACGGTCGCTGCGAAAAAGGCTGTGGTCGCCCCGAGGAACACCACAAACTCCATCGCTTGGGGCGCAAATTCCATGAGGGGGGACATGCGGCAGACAAGGAACACACCCGCCGTTACCATTGTCGCGGCGTGGATCAGGGCCGACACGGGCGTCGGGCCTTCCATCGCGTCGGGCAACCATGTGTGCAAAAGCAACTGGGCCGATTTGCCCATCGCGCCGATGAACAGCAAGAAGGCGATCAAGTTGGCCGCATTCCAGTCGGACCACAAAAAGCGGACGGTTGTGTCGGCCAGCTCAGGCATCTTTTCGAAGATCACCGCAAACTCGACACTGTCGGTCAGCAAAAAGATCCCGAAGATCCCAAGCGCGAAACCGAAGTCACCCACGCGGTTGACCACAAATGCCTTCATCGCGGCCGCAGACGCCGAAGGCTTGCGCCAGTAGAACCCGATCAAAAGGTAGGAGGCGACGCCCACGCCTTCCCAACCAAAGAACATTTGGATCAGGTTATCCGCCGTCACGAGCATGAGCATCGCAAAGGTAAAGAACGACAGATACGCAAAGAAGCGCGGCTTGTAGCTTTCGCCATCGCGCCACTGCGGATCGTGGTCCATGTACCCAAAGGAATATAGGTGCACGAGCGCCGATACAGTTGTCACAACGATCAACATCGTCGCCGTCAACGCATCCATCCGGATCGCCCAATCTGTCGCGAGGCTGCCGCTTTCGATCCAGCGCAGGATCGTTACCGTGTAGAACCCGCCGTCATGCGCGGATGCGTCGAACGTTACGAACACGACCCAAGACAAGATCGCCGCAAGGAACAAAAAGCCCGTGGCAACCCACATCGCCAGTGTTTCACCGATCCACTTATAGCCAAAGCCACAGATCAGGGCGCCAACGAGGGGCGCAAATAGGATAATCGTTTCCATGATCTTAGCCCTTCATCACGTTGACATCTTCGACCGCGATTGTCCCACGGTTGCGGAAGAAGCAGACAAGGATCGCAAGGCCAATTGCGGCCTCAGCGGCGGCTACTGTCAGAACGAACAGCGTAAACACCTGCCCCGTGAGGTCGCCCAAAAATGCTGAAAACGCCACGAGGTTGATGTTGACCGCAAGCAGCATCAACTCAACGCTCATCAGGATAATGATGACGTTCTTGCGGTTCAGAAAGATGCCGAAAATCCCGATCACGAAAAGCGCTGCCGCCACCGTGAGGTAATGTTCCAAGCCGATCATGTCGTCCCTCCGGAGCGCGTTGGCCCCTTGTCTTCATTGTGGGCCTTTGCGGCCCGGTGGTCTTACTCATGCCCAAAAAATCTTTTGAAAGATTTTAGGGCGAACAGTTTTTCACTAAAAACTGTCTGCTAGTTCAGAACGAAAGGCATCATGGCCCCTCGCATATTGGGATAGAGGCTCGCGCAAGCGCAGGGCTCTGTTGTCATATCGGACAGCTGCGTGTCCTCACCGGTGTTGGCCAAATCGTCCGCCAATCCCTCAAGCGAGAACAGCGAGGGATGCCGACGCGTATGACGCTCAATAATCTTTTGGCCCGCATCCCGGCGATCAAACTGCCGCGCGCCAACGTTTTCTTCACGCAGACGGGTGGTCAGAACCCGCGCCATGCTACAATCCGCAACGTAGGCATCCACATAGACGCCTTCTTGGCTCCACCACTCGGCCCAAGCGACGCGGCCCGCGCCAAGGTCACGATGCTCAGCCTCACCACCGTGAGAGACATGGGTCGTGCGCGTACACTGCCCAAGGTCCAAGGCTGCCGCAGGCGCAGCCAGGGCAAACGATATGGAGGCCAAACGGAACAAGATTACAGCCCCTGCCCCGGTTTGACGTCTTTGATTTCCATGGTCTTGGCTGGATCGCGGTACATCTGGGCCAGAACGTTCTGGCGTTTGATGTCTTGGCGGTGGCGCAGGGTCAAAAGGATCGCCCCGATCATAGCCACGAGCAGGATCAAACCCGACAGTTGGAACAGCAGGAAGTATTGATCATAGAGGATCATCCCCAGCGCTGCCGTATTCTCCATCTCACCGCGTTCAATCGCACCAAGGTTTGCAGCCGTCGACACGCCGTCCGCAGTTTCCCAAACACCAAACGCAAGCGCGAGTTGCATGAGCAAGACGACACCGATCAAACCCGCAAGCGGCACGTATTTGGCCATTTCGGCCTTGAGAGCGGCAAAATCGATGTCCAGCATCATCACCACAAACAAGAACAACACCGCGACAGCACCGACGTAGACGATGACCAGCAGCATCGCCACAAACTCAGCCCCGACCAGCACGAACAGGCCCGCCGTGGACAGGAATGTCAGGATCAGCCACAGGACCGAGTGCACAGGGTTTCGCGCGACAACGACAAAAAGCCCCGCCGTCACAGTTGTGATGGCAAAGAGGTAGAAAGTGATCTCAGCAATCGACACAGGGCTTACTCCTCGGACCCGTCCAGAACAGACGTCGCCAGTTCCATCGCTTTGTTCATCGCGGGCACGCCACCGAACATGGCCATCATGCCGATGGTTTCGGCGATCTCTTGATGGGTTGCGCCTGCCTCTTTGGCGTGGCGCACCGTCAGGCGCACCTGCGCCTCTGCTTGCGCGCCGTGCACCGTCAGCCCGGCCAACGTCAGCAGCAGCTTGGTCTTGGCATCCAGCCCCTCGGGGTTGGCGCCCTTACCAATGGTGGCTTCCATCATTTCGGCAGGCATCGTGGGCCACAGCTTTTCAAAGCCCTGAGGCGTAAAATGTTCCAGCGCGGGGTTCAGCGCCTTGGCCATAGCTTGGCTTTGCTCAAGGAACGCGGCGAATGGGTTCTTGGGATCAATCATCGGTACGGCGCGTCCATTTCAAGGTTGCGGGCGATGAAGGCTTCCCAGCGGTCCCCGTTTTCCAAAAGCTTGTCCTTGTCATAGAACAGCTCTTCGCGGGTCTCAGTGGCGAACTCAAAGTTCGGCCCTTCTACGATTGCATCCACGGGGCAGGCTTCTTGGCAGAAACCGCAATAGATGCATTTGGTCATGTCGATGTCATAGCGCGTTGTCCGGCGAGAGCCGTCTTCGCGCGGTTCGGCGTCGATCGTGATGGCCTGAGCCGGGCACACGGCTTCGCAAAGTTTACAGGCGATGCAACGCTCTTCGCCGTTGGGGTACCGGCGCAGCGCGTGTTCACCACGAAAACGCGGGCTGATGGGGCCCTTTTCGTGCGGATAATTCACCGTGGCCTTCGGCGCGAGGAAGTATTTCATTCCCAGCTTGAAGCCCTTGAAGATGTCGGCCAGCAAAAAGTACTTCGCGGCCCGTCCGTAGTCGATCTGCGTCATGTCCTATGCTCCCACGGCCCAGCGGGCCCAAAAGCCGCCAAGCACTTCGAATTTTGCAAGGAACGCCACAACCACAACCCACGCGAGGGACATCGGCAAGAAGACCTTCCAACCGATGCGCATCAATTGGTCGTAGCGGTAGCGGGGCACGATGGCCTTCACCATCGCAAAGATAAAGAAGAAGAAGCCCATTTTCGCAACCATCCACAGCGGGCTGTCAGGCAAGAATGGGAAGGGCGACAACCAACCGCCAAAGAACAGCAGCGAGATCAGCGCGCACATCAGGAAGATCGCCATGTACTCACCTGCCATATACAGCAGGAACGGCGTGGAGGAGTATTCAACTTGGTAGCCCGCGACCAGCTCTGATTCAGCCTCCGGCAGGTCGAACGGAGGACGGTTCGTTTCAGCCAAGGCGGAGATAAAGAACAAGAACACCATCGGCAGATGCGGCAGCCAGTACCAGCCAAAGAACCCGTAGTCAGTGTCTTGAGCCGCGACGATAGAGCCGAAGTTCAACGAGCCCGTCGAGATAATCACCCCGATGATGATCAGGCCGATAGACACCTCATAGGAGATCATCTGCGCCGCAGAGCGCAGCGAGCCGAGGAAGGGGTATTTCGAGTTCGACGCCCAGCCACCCACGATCACGCCGTAAACCTCCAGCGAGGAGACCGCGAAAACGTACAAAACAGCGACGTTAATGTCAGCAACCGCCCAACCCGTGTTGAACGGGATCACCGCCCACGCGATCAGCGCGAGAACGAATGTGATCATCGGCGCCAGCATGAACAACGTGCGGTCAGCGCCTGAGGGGATGACGACTTCTTTGACGACGTATTTCAGGAAATCCGCGATAATCTGGAGCAACCCAAACGGGCCAACGACGTTCGGCCCCTTGCGCATCTGCACAGCGGCCCAGATTTTCCGGTCGCCGTAGACAAGGAAAATGAGCGAAACCATCACAAAGCCCACAACCGCAAGGGTCTGAGCCAAGATCAGCACCGCAATGCCGGCGGGTGTGGTGAAGAATTCAGCCATCTCTAGTCGTCCCTATACCGTCGGAATGCCCTGATCGCGGCAGTTTTCCACCACAACCTCAGCATCAATCGTTCGTACGCCCTGCGGGAGCGCCGGTGAGACGGTGTAAACCGCATCGCCGCTCCAGATTCCACCCTTGTTGTCCACAGATGTGCGGACGTGACGCGCAAAACCGAAGCCCCGGATCAACGCATATTGTGCAGCTGCGCACTTTGCATACTCCGCGACGTCTGCGCCCGTGCGCGCGCCTTTCATCTCAACAAGGAAATTCACGAGGTCGTTGTCCAGTTTGCGTGTCTCAAGCCCGACATACACGGGCCTAAAGGTGTCTTGTGTGGGCGGCGTCTGCGGCGTGCAGGCCCCAAGGGCCATCGCACCGCAGACAAGGGCCGGTCTAAGGCCCACCGCCATCGTGTGTTACTCCGCAGCCATGGGCGCGTCTTGGCGCGCTTTGGCGTTGGCCGCGAGTTCGCCCATCAACTGGCTTGCCCGCGCAATTGGGTTGGTCAGGTAATGCTCCGAAATTGCGCGCGCGAACGGCGCGTCGGTCATTTTGCCCTCGGCCTCCCGCGTCCATTCGTTTTGCGCAACTTCGTCGATTTTCTTGAGGTGCGGCACCGCCTTGACCAAGGCCTGACGCAATTGCGCAAGGCTGTCATAGGGCAATGGTGCGCCCAGTTCACCCGACAACGCCCGCAGGATCGCCCAGTTTTCCTTGGCCTCACCGGGGGCGAAGCTCGCGCGCATCGCCAGTTGAGGGCGGCCTTCGGTATTCACGAACAGACCGTTTTCCTCGGTGTAGGCGGCGGCGGGCAGGATCACGTCTGCGCGGTGCGCGCCTCGGTCCCCGTGGGAACCTTGGTAAATCACGAACGGCCCGGCGGGGATATCACCCTCATCCGCGCCAAGGTTGTACACCACATCAGCGCCATCCAGAGCCGCCGTGATGCCGCCATCCGTGGTCGCGCCGACATCCATCGCTCCAACACGGCCCGCTGCGGTATGCAGAACCAAGAATTTGGATTTGGTCGCATCCGCCAAAGCCTGAGCAGCAGCCAAAACCGCCGCACCGTCTTCGCGCGCCAAAGCGCCTTGGCCGACAATGATCAACGATGGCTTGTCAGCAACATCAGAATGATCTTTTGCCAACAGCTCCGTCAAAGCGGCGGGACCGGTGCCCAGATGCGCGTGATCAAACGTCAAATCGACCACTGGCCCAACGACGTCCACGTTTGCGCCTCGCGACCACGCCTTGCGAAGACGCGCGTTTAGCACAGGCGCCTCATCGCGTGGGTTGCAGCCGATAAGCATGATCGCTTCTGCAGTATCGATATCTTCGATCGACGCGGTCCCGACATAGCCGGAGCGGTTGCCTGCGGGCAACTTCGCACCATCGGCACGACACTCGACCGCGCCGCCGTGGCCTTCGACCAATGCCTTGAGGGCAAAGGCCGCCTCGGTGGGGGCCAAATCACCCACAACGCCAGCAACCTTCCGCGCGCCCTTGATCGCCTTGGCGGCGGCTTGAAGCGCTTCACCCCAGCTGGCGGGCTTTAGCTTGCCGTCGATACGCACGTAGGGTTTGTCCAAACGCTGACGGCGCAGACCATCCCACACGAACCGCGTTTTGTCGGAAATCCATTCCTCGTTCACGCCGTCGTGGTTGCGTGGCAGGAACCGCATGACTTCACGACCCTTGGTATCAACCCGAATGTTTGAGCCAAGCGCGTCCATCACGTCGATGCTCTCGGTCTTGGTCAGTTCCCAAGGGCGAGCCGTAAAGGCATAGGGCTTCGACACCAGCGCGCCAACGGGGCACAGGTCGATGATGTTGCCCTGCATGTTCGAGTTCAACGTCTCACCCAGATAAGACGTGATCTCGGCATCTTCGCCGCGTCCCGTCTGGCCCATCTGATGGATGCCCGCGACCTCGGTCGTGAAGCGCACGCAACGGGTGCAGGAAATGCAGCGCGTCATGTGGGTTTCGACCAATGGGCCGAGATCCAAGTCTTCGGTGGCGCGCTTTGGTTCCCGGAAGCGGGAGAAATCAACGCCATACGCCATGGCTTGGTCTTGCAGGTCACACTCACCGCCCTGATCACAGATCGGGCAATCCAGGGGGTGGTTGATGAGCAGAAACTCCATCACCCCTTCACGGGCCTTTTTGACCATCGGGGAGTTGGTTTTAACGACGGGGGCCTGACCTTCGGGGCCGGGGCGCAAATCGCGGACCTGCATCGCGCAGGAGGCCGCAGGTTTGGGCGGGCCACCAACGACCTCAACCAAACACATCCGGCAGTTGCCAGCGATGGAAAGACGCTCGTGATAGCAGAACCGCGGCACCTCGATCCCGGCCTCTTCACAGGCTTGGATCAGGGTCATGGCACCGTCGACTTCGACCTCATGGCCGTCGATGTTCACTTTCCTAAGGTCGCTCATTTTCGTCGTCCTTCATCATACTTCGCGCGCCGTGTCTGGCGGCGCTGGCTTGGGCTCAGCGTTTGGTGCAGCGCCCTGCAATCGTCAATGTGTCATTCGCCCCTAATTCCAAGGCCTCAAGCTCTTGGTACGGGGATTGTGTCCAGGCGATATCCGATCCGCCGAACACGCCGAGGCAATACTTAACCGCTTCGAACTCGCCCGCCTCTTGGGCGCCTGCCAAGCTGCGCGACGCGCCCCGGACATCGACGGTAAAGTCGCGGCGGTCTTGGCTGGTGCTGTCGACGTCGGTGCGGAACCGGATGCCGTCAAACAACACCCGCTCTGAGCGCAGCGCGCGGTCTTGGCCAATGCCAAACCAGCCACAGCCGGACAGGCTTGCGACCAAAGCGGCGATCACCAGTGCGCGGATCATTGAGCAACACCCAACAACAGCTCACCAATGCCGGTGCCTTCGGCGATCTCGATCTGACCCGCGGCACAAATCTGATCTTCGGTCACCGTGCCACGCAGGTTATGCTTGGCCACAAAGGCATCCTGCAACACTGCCACGTCGGCAGAGGGGTCTTGCATCTGATCCTCAAGGTTCGAAGGCTCAAACCCGTCCTTCGTCAGTTGCACCAACACGCTTTCGCTGCGCAGCGCGGCTTTGCCCAGATGGATCGATAAGGTCGAACACCGAACAGCCAGCATCTGAGCGGTCGAGGTTTCCATGACCGTGGACACGAAATACGTGGGCGCCGGGACTTTTTCAGCCGCAAACGCGGGTGTCGCGAGGCAACACAGGAGGAGAGAGGCGCGGATCATTCTGCGGCTACCGCACTAACGCGGCCCTTTTTCTGGGCGATGATGCGATCTTCGATCTCATCCCGGAAGTTGCGGATCAGGCCTTGGATGGGCCACGCGGCCGCATCACCAAGGGCGCAGATCGTGTGGCCTTCGACCTGCTTGGTCACGTCCAACAGCATATCGATTTCCTCAACCTCAGCTTCGCCTCGGACCAAGCGGTCCATGACCCGCATCATCCACCCCGTGCCTTCACGGCAGGGCGTACATTGGCCACAGCTTTCGTGTTTATAGAACTTCGAAAGACGCCAGATCGCTTTGATGATGTCGGTGGAATTATCCATCACGATGATCGCCGCAGTCCCGAGGCCCGAGCGTTGCTCACGCAGGTAGTCAAAATCCATGATCGCGTCGCGCATGTTTTCGCCACGGATACAGGGCACCGAGGATCCGCCTGGGATCACGGCCTTGAGGTTATCCCAACCGCCACGAATACCGCCGCAATGGGTCTCGATCAGTTCTTCAAAGCTGATCGACATGGCCTCTTCGACAACACAGGGGTTGTTCACATGGCCCGAAATCGCAAACAGCTTGGTGCCAGCGTTGTTGGGGCGGCCGAATTGCGAAAACCATTCCGCGCCGCGGCGCAGGATGGTCGGCACAACGGCAATGGATTCGACGTTATTCACCGTCGTGGGGCAGCCATAGAGACCCGCACCCGCAGGAAACGGCGGCTTCATGCGGGGCATGCCTTTTTTGCCCTCAAGGCTTTCGATCAGCGCGGTTTCTTCGCCACAAATGTAGGCCCCTGCCCCGTGGTGCAGGTAAATCTCAAAGTCCCAACCGGATTTGCACGCATTCGGGCCGACCAGACCGGCGGCATAGGCCTCATCGATAGCGGCCTGAAGCGCCTCTTTTTCGCGGATATATTCGCCACGAATGTAGATGTAGCAGGCATGCGCATTCATCGCGAACGACGCGATCAAACACCCTTCGATCAGGGTGTGGGGATCGTGGCGCATGATCTCCCGGTCTTTGCAGGTGCCCGGCTCGGATTCGTCCGCATTGACGACAAGGTACGCAGGACGGCCATCACTTTCCTTGGGCATAAAGGACCACTTAAGCCCCGTAGGAAAGCCCGCGCCGCCACGGCCACGCAGGCCCGACGCCTTCATGATTTCAACGATCTTGTCACGGCCCAAACCGATCAGATCCTTGGTCCCGTCCCAATGGCCGCGCTGTTGCGCGCCCGCTAGGGTGCGGTCGTGCATTCCGTAAAGGTTGGTGAAGATCCGGTCCTGATCTTGCAGCATGTCCTAGTCCTTTTCGTTCTGGCGCGCACGCCAGATGCCAATCGTCACGATAAGGGCCCAGATAAAGGCCCCCAGCGCCGCCAGATCAAACAGCAACGCAAAGCGGGTCGATATCCCCACCTGCGCGCCAATGAAATTCGCCCCCATCCAGAGCACCATCGTGGCGACAAGCACGATAGCGACCAGTTTGGCCTGTTTGGCCGTGCGGACGGAGGCGTCCGTGTTGCGAGGTGCCATTTACACCTCAGTATACATCGCCTTTGTCGACCTTCTTGGAGAACTCAGTCTCCCCTCCGGACGCCAAAAGCTTGGCCTGCGCGACCCAGTCATCACGGCTCACGCGGCCTTTGAAGCCAACAAGGTTTTGATCCACCCAAGCGACCTCATCTGCGGTCCACGCCGCGATTTGATCGAAATGGTAAAACCCAAGGCTGTTGCAGGTCTGCTCCAATTTTGGGCCGACCCCTTTGATACGTTTCAAATCATCTGCACCCCCCGCGCGAGCTGCTGCCAAGGCTGCGGGCTTGGTACCTTCGCCTTCCGCAGCGGCCGGTTTGGCTGGCGCGGGTTTTGGCGCAGGCGTAGGTGCCGGGGCCGCTTTCTTAGGGGCAGGCGCAGGTGCCGCGACGTCGTCGGTTGCATCCGCGGTTGCCGTGTCCATCGCGGCGGCGGCTGCCGCTGTCGCGGATGTGCGGGCGGCCGATGGCGCATCAGGCGCGGCTGTTGGCGCAGGCGCGCTGCTCACGGCGCGAACCTCAGACAGGTGCGGCAGGTCTCGGCACAACGTCAGCGACAACAGCACCCCAAGAACCACAAAACCGACGGCGCCCATGAAGGCGCCCTGCAAAAACATCCATCCGCTCATGGAAATCAAAACGGCCGCAACGACCACACCAAATAACGCAGCAATCCCCCAACAGGTGATCGCGCAGGTCAATTTGCTAGATGATTTTTCCATTATTAACTTCTCCCCGTTAAAAGCGCCTTATTCGTTGGCGTCCCCCTTCTTAACGCGAGATGCGATTTCTGTCTCCCCTCCGGCGGCAAGCGCCTTGGCTTGGGCAACCCAAGTGTCCCGAGTGACCCGACCTTTGAAGCCTTCAAGGTTCTGATCGACCCATGCGATCTCATCCTCGGACCACGCTGCGATCTGGTCAAAATGATAGAACCCGAGGGAGTTGATGAGCGTTTCCAGCTTGGGCCCAACGCCTTTGATCAGCTTAAGATCGTCGGCCTTGCCGTCCCGCGCCGCCGTCAGGCCAGCAGGTTTGGTGCCCGGTGTCGCCGTGTCGGCGGCTTTTTGCGCCTTTTTCGGCGCCGCTGGCTTTGCCTTGGGCTGTGCCGCTGGCTTTGCGGACGTGTTGGCCGCTCCATCATGGATCCACGGCGTCAACAGAGGCACCTCGGTTCCGTCGATCCGTTTCACGGTATCGCCAATATCGGTGGCCAGTTGTACAGACGCGTTGCCCGCAGCCTTACCCGCCTCATAGGATTTGAGGCTGGTCAAACCGCCCAACGGCTCAGAGCCGTAGCGACCATTCTGCGGACCCGGGGTCGGCACGCGACCAGCGCGCAGCTCATCCAAGATGGTCGCGAACTTTTCGGCCGTAAGGTCTTCGTAATAATCCTTGCCGATCTGGGCCATGGGCGCGTTCGCGCAGGACCCAAGGCATTCGACCTCTTCCCACGACAGCTTACCATCGTCCGAGATCACATGCGGGGCCTTTGCGATCTTGTCCTTACAGACCGCGACCAGATCCTCTGCGCCACAGATCATGCACGAGGTCGTGCCACAAATCTGGATATGCGCCACCGCGCCCACCGGCTGTAGCTGGAACATGAAATAGAACGTCGCAACCTCAAGCGCCCGGATGTAGGCCAGATCCAACATCGCAGCGACATGTTCAATCGCGGGACGGCTTAACCAGCCCTCCTGCTCCTGCGCGCGCCACAACAGCGGAATAATCGCCGAGGCCTGACGACCCTCGGGGTATTTCTTGATCTGGGCCTCGGCCCACGCGTGGTTATCCGGCGTGAAGGCGAAACTCTCAGGTTGGTCTTTGTGCAGGCGGCGGAGCATGTGGTCGGTCTCGTTCTTGTTTCTGGCTAGCCCAATGGTCGGGGCGCGTCGCTAGCGGTCGATCTCTCCGAACACCACATCCATGGTGCCGATGATGGCTGCCACGTCCGCAAGTTGGTGGCCTTTGGCGACGTGATCCATCGCTTGAAGGTGCAAAAACCCGGGCGCCCGAATTTTGGAGCGATAGGGTTTGTTGGTGCCATCCGCCACGAGGTAGACGCCGAATTCACCCTTCGGGGCCTCAACGGCGGCATAGACCTCACCTGCGGGCACGTGGAAACCTTCGGTGTAAAGCTTGAAGTGGTGGATCAGGCTTTCCATCGAGGTTTTCATGTCCGAACGCTTGGGCGGCGTGATTTTCCCACGGGCCAGCACGTCACCGGGGCATTCGCGCAGCTTGGCGATGGCTTGTAGGATGATCTTCAGGCTTTCGCGCATCTCTTGCATGCGGACCAAGTAGCGGTCGTAGCAATCGCCGCTTTTGCCGATCGGGATGTCGAAATCAAACTCGGAGTAGCACTCATAGGGCTGCGCACGACGCAAATCCCACGCAAGACCAGAGCCCCGCGCCATCACGCCCGAAAAGCCCCAATCGGTGACTTCTTCCTCGGTCACGATGGCGATATCTACGTTACGCTGTTTGAAGATACGGTTTTCCGTCAGCAGGCCGTCGATGTCATCCATGACCTTGGGAAAGAAATGCGCCCATTCTTCGATATCATCCAGCAGATCATCAGGCAGGTCCTGATGAACACCGCCGGGGCGAAAGTACGCGGCGTGCAAACGTGCGCCGCAAGCCCGCTCATAAAAGCACATCAGCTTTTCGCGTTCCTCAAAGCCCCACAGCGGCGGCGTCAGCGCGCCAACGTCCATAGCCTGTGTGGTCACGTTTAGGATGTGGTTCAGGATGCGCCCGATCTCACAGTACAGAACCCGGATCAAAGAGCCACGACGGGGCACTTCGACACCTGTCAGCTTTTCAATGGCCAGACACCAAGCGTGCTCTTGGTTCATCGGCGCCACGTAGTCGAGGCGGTCAAAGTAAGGCAGGTTTTGCAGATACGTGCGGCTTTCCATCAGCTTTTCGGTGCCACGGTGCAACAGGCCGATGTGCGGATCACACCGTTCTACGATCTCACCGTCCAGTTCCAGTACCAGCCGCAACACACCGTGGGCAGCCGGGTGCTGAGGCCCGAAGTTGATGTTGAAGTTCCGGATTTTTTGCTCGCCCGTGAGGGCGTCGTCGAAGTTCGTGCCGTCCATCATATTAGGCCTTCTCTTCCGCTTTGTCGTCACCGGGCAGGATGTATTCCGCACCCTCCCACGGGGACATGAAATCGAATTGGCGGTATTCTTGGGTCAGGTTCACGGGCTCATAGACCACGCGTTTTTGAACCTCGTCATAGCGCACCTCGGTGTAGCCCGTGGTGGGGAAGTCTTTGCGCAGCGGATAGCCACGGAACCCATAATCCGTCAGGATACGGCGCAGGTCCGGGTGACCGGAAAACAGCACGCCGTACATGTCGAACACTTCACGCTCAAACCAATTGGCCGCCGGGTAAACCGATACGATCGAAGGGATGATTTCCTCTTCGCGGATCGCCGCTTTGACCCGGATACGCTGATTTTGGTACATCGACAAAAAGTGGTAGACGACCACAAAGCGACGCTCTTCGCCGGGGTAATCCACGCCAGTGATATCAACCAAGCTGCTGAACCGGCAGGTCGCGTCAGACTTCAGAAAATCCACGAAATCCACGATGGCCGAGGGCGAGACCTCAACCGTCAACTCACCATGAGTTACAGTGTGGCTGGATACGGCATCGGGTTGCTTGGCCGAAATATGGTCCGCCAAGTCCAAAAGCGCCTGATGCGCAGCCTGTTGGAGTGCGTCAGACATAGCCTACCTCGTGATCGTGCCAGTGCGGCGGATTTTGCGTTGCAGCTGCAACAGACCATACAGCAGCGCCTCTGCCGTGGGCGGGCAACCGGGCACATACAGATCAACCGGAACGATCCGATCACACCCGCGCACAACCGAATAGCTGTAGTGATAATAGCCGCCACCGTTCGCGCAGGACCCCATCGACAAAACATAGCGCGGCTCTGGCATCTGGTCGTAGACCTTGCGCAGCGCGGGTGCCATTTTGTTGGTCAGCGTGCCGGCGACAATCATCAGGTCCGACTGACGCGGAGACGCGCGCGGCGCGGTACCGAACCGCTCCATGTCGTAGCGCGGCATCGCGGTGTGCATCATCTCAACGGCGCAGCAAGCCAACCCAAAGGTCATCCAGTGCAGCGAACCAGTGCGCGCCCAGTTGATCAGATCATCCGTAGAGGTGACGAGGAACCCTTTGTCCTGCAACTCCTGATTGATAAGAGCGGTGGCCTGTTCTTTGTCGGGTCCGGCCGTGTGTGCGCCTGTCATCACTCCCATTCGAGGGCTCCCTTTTTCCACTCATAGGCAAAGCCCACGGTCAAAACCGCCAAGAACACCATCATGGACCAGAAGGCCGCCATGCTCATATCCCCAAAGGCCACGGCCCACGGGAACAGGAATGCGATTTCGAGGTCAAAGATGATGAACAAGATCGCCACGAGGTAGAACCGCACGTCAAACTTCATCCGCGCGTCGTCAAAGGCGTTAAAACCACACTCATAAGCTGAGAGTTTCTCGGGATCGGGGTTGCGCACAGCAACGATCAGCGCCGACAACATCAGCACAAGGCCGAGGCCGACAGCCACACCGATAAACATCAAGATAGGCAAGTATTCCGAAAGTAGCGCGTCCACGTGGGCCTCCTTCGTTTCGGTCGTTCATGCGAAAGGCACCTTGGAGGGGTATCTAGTCCCCATGACCCGGGGGGTCAATCGGCGCAGCGTCGCAGTACCCGCCTGATTTGCAACGCAGGCGGGAATTTTTGGATTTTGCAGGGGCGGCGTCCTGACGCAGGCTTGGGTGGTGGCCTTTGCCAGCCTGATCCGTGCCACGGATCGCCCGGTGACGACTCAGTCGAATTTATAGACGATTACGCTGAGCACCATGGGTAATCTGCGCCATAGCTTTACGTCGTCAGCGCTCAGCGCTTCTGAAAAAGATGCAGCGGCCGCAACCCGTGACCAGCTGAGGACATGCAGGGCATAATCGTGCAGCGCCCCGGCTTTGAGATAACGCGCATCATGGGGATCAAACAGCCAACGCAGGAACCAAGGGATTGAGACGTCGAACTCATAATCGACCGGCACAACGATCCGCAGGCCCGATCCTTTGGCCCCGATTTCCCACGGGACAGGTTTGATCGTACGGTACCGAATGCCGCCAACAGGTCGATACCAATCAATAAGATCCGTGAAATCAGACATATCAAAATCCATACGTTAATAAGTGTATTAAAAAGGTGCCCCTACAGTGCCCAGTATCGCGCAGGCATCAAGGGTGTTGCGCATGTTCTGCGCAAGGCGCGCTAGGTGCTGGGCGGCAATTGCGAGAGCGGCGTGTATTCGATCAGCCCGCCAAAGCGATTGACTGCATATTCATGCCCCGCACAACGCACGATGATCCATACATTGTCCGCCCCGGGAACCGCGTGGCAGTCCGTCATGCGCGCATTTGGATTGTCGCTCTCAACCACATAGCGCTCGGCGTAGTGAGTAATGACTTCGGTCTCGGACAGCTCCGCGATGTCTTTGCCATAGAGCAAAGCCATAACGCCAATCAGCCCGAAGAACGCCGCAATGGGCGCAAATATCCACCAACGCGGCACGTTTTACTCGGCGGCCACGGATGCAGGCACCCGTGCCTCGGCATCAATGATCCGCGCGATCAACGCGCAATCTTCGACGCTGAACGTCAAGGGTACGCGCATATCCAACAGTCCTGACAGGATACGATCCGTGTTGGGCAATTGCTGCGGGCTGACATAGCCCCAATGGCTATGGCGCGACGTAAAGCCCACAGGCGCATCCGCCCCGAACCATTTCAGCTCAACCCCACGCGCGGCACAGCGTGCCACGAAATCACGGATATGATCGGCCGAAGCGCCGGGCAAAGTGAACTGAAAGCTAGAGCCGACATAGGTCTCTGCATCTGGGCGGGGTGCCACGTGTAGGCCGGGTGTTTGGGCAAGTCCCGCTTCAAGCGTCTGATACCGCTCGGCCCACCGGGCCACCTGGCGCGGCAGGTCCGCCAATTGCGGACGCAAGATCGCCGCACGCAAGTGATCCATGCGGCCCGACACGTTGGGCATTACAAACCGGGCATCCTCAAACGCCTCCATCGGTGGGCGCGCGCCGTGGCGCTCATATAACATGTAGCTGCCCGACAGCAGGATCATCCGCGCCGCAAGCTCTGGGTCATCCGTGACGATCAGCCCGCCTTCGCCAGAGTTAATGTGTTTGTAGGTTTGCATCGAAAAACAGCCGACTGCACCGAACGTGCCAGAGGCTTTGCCGTTCCACGCCGCCCCCATCGTATGTGCGCAATCTTCAATGATCGTGACGCCCAACCGGTCACAAACCGCCACCAGCGCCTCCATATCGACCAAATGCCCGCGCATATGGCTCAGCATTAGGACGCGCGCGCCGGAAGATTTCGCCTTCGCCTCAAGGTCGTTTAGGTCGAGCACAAGGTCCGATGTGATTTCGACCAAAACCGGCTCAGCATTGACGCTCGCAATGGCGCCCGGCACCGGGGCCAACGTGAAGGCATTGGTCAGGACCTTATCACCGGGACCGATGCCCAGCGCGCGCAACGCGCAGCCCATGGCATAGCCACCCGAGGCAACCGCCAGTGCGTATTTCGCCCCGACAGAGGCGGCAAATTCCTCCTCCAACAGGCCGACTTCACCGATTTCATCCGGAGATAGGTTGTAGCGATGCAACCGACCCGAACGCAGCACCTCTAGCGCGGCTTCGATCCCGGCCTCTGGAATGGGTTCCTGCTGAGTAAACGATCCCGTAAAACGCTCGGTCATGGCAGCCTCTCAAAAACGCGATACCCTAGCGATATGAAGCAATTGTGGCTGCGTCAATTGCCCTCAGTCGGTCCAGATGCCCGAAAGAACCCGGTCCAGATCATCGTAGTGATCCAAAAGCGCCTCGGGAGAGAGCGCCTCAACACCACGCCCCAAGGGTCCGAAGGTCACCAGCACGCTGGGGACACCCGCGGCACGAGCAGTTTCACGGTCGGTTTCAGTATCACCAATCAGGACCGCGCGCGCCGGATCGCCGCCCACCAATTCGACCGCGTGACGAAACGGGGCAGGGTCGGGTTTGCGCACTGGCAGCGTGTCCGCCCCCACAAGCGCGCCAAACGCATCACGAACACCCAAGTCTCGCATCAAGCTTTCGGCCAAACCACTGGGTTTATTAGTGCAAATACCAACCGGATGGCCCGCGACGCGCAACCGCTCAACCGCGTCCATCACGCCGGGGTAAAGGGTGGTATGCACGCTTAGCGCTTGGGCATAGGCCTCTAGCAGTACCGGATAGCCCGCATCGACCGCGGCCTCATCAATGGCACCGTGTCGCCCAAACCCCAGCCGAAGCATCGCGCGCCCGCCGCGCAGCGCGGTGGCCTGATCTTCTGCAGCGACCGGGTCAAGCCGGGCGGGGTGGCCCAGCGCATCAAAGGCCGCATTCGCCGCCGCCAAGAGGTCACCACTGGTGTCCGCAAGTGTTCCGTCGAGATCGAATATAACCGTTTGCATCCTGTCCCCTGCCCTTTCATTGGCGGCATCCCGCCCATCGCGGTTACACTCTGTTATGCAATTTGACCATCGCTTGTCTTGCAGCCCCGCGCCGGGATGTGACAAGAGAAACGTTAACGAATGATAGAAAAAGCGATTTACAGGTATGCCTATAGCTCTCGCCATTCTTGCTGCTGGACACGGCAGCCGAATGCACTCTGATTTGCCCAAGGTCTTGCACAAAATCGGCCACGCCCCGCTTTTGAGCCATGCAATTGGGTCGGGTTTGGCGCTTGATCCCGCCCGCATTGTCGTGGTGGCCGGTCACGGAGCCGAAGCGGTTGAGGCGGAGCTGGCCGCATCGCACCCTGAGGCGCAAACCGTCCGGCAGGAGCCGCAATTGGGCACCGCCCACGCCGTCGCACAAGCGGGCCCGCCGCTTGCGGATTTTGACGGCGACGTCATCGTTTTATACGGCGACACGCCGTTTGTATCCGCCGAAACGCTCGAAGCAATGCTTGCCGCCCGTGCAAGCGGGGCCGACATCGTGATGCTTGCGTTTGAGGCAGCCAATCCGGGCCGTTATGGCCGGTTGATTACCCAAGGCGACCAGCTTGAGCGTATCGTAGAGGCCAAAGACGCCACCCCCGAAGAATTGGCCGTACGTCTATGCAATTCAGGCGTCGTCTGCGCCCCGCGCGCCTTGCTTTTTGATCTGGTGGCGGCCGTTGGAAACGACAACGCAGCCGGTGAATATTACCTTACCGACATCGTCGGCCTTGCCACCGCGCGCGGCCTGACCGCACGTGTCGTGACCTGCGATGAGGCCGAGACACTTGGCGTCAACACCCGCGCCGATCTGGCCGCCGCAGAGGCCACATTTCAGACTGCCGCCCGCACGCAGGCCCTGAACGAAGGAGCTACGCTCACCGCACCCGAAACGGTCTTTTTCGCCCATGACACATATATCGGTCGCGATGTTGTGATTGAGCCGAATGTTGTGTTCGGTCCCGGCGTCACGGTTGAGACCGGGGCCCATATCCGTGCGTTCAGCCACCTAGAGGGGTGTCACGTCTCGGGCGGTTGCGTCGTTGGCCCCTACGCCCGCCTGCGCCCCGGCGCAGAGCTGGACCGCGGCGTCAAGATCGGCAATTTCGTCGAAATCAAAGAGGCTAGCATCGGTACTGGCGCCAAGGTCAATCACCTGTCCTACGTCGGCGACGCAACCGTTGGGCCAGAGGCAAACATCGGCGCGGGCACCGTCACCTGCAACTATGACGGGGTCAACAAGCACCGCACCGAGATCGGCGCGCGCAGCTTTATCGGAACCAACACCGCCCTCGTGGCCCCCGTCAACATAGGGATTGAGGCGATGACCGCCGCCGGATCAGTCGTCACGAGTGACGTGCCCGACGGCGCGCTGGCCGTGGCACGCGCCAAGCAGGAAACAAAGCCCGGGCTTGCGCGCAAACTGCACGACCTTGCCCTACGGCTCAAAGCGAAAGGCACGAACTGATGTGTGGAATTGTCGGCGTCCTAAGCAATAACGAAGCCGCCCCTCAACTGGTTGAGGCGCTCAAACGGCTGGAATACCGCGGCTACGACAGTGCGGGCATTGCCACCGTGCACGAACAACGGCTGGATCGCCGTCGCGAAGTCGGCAAGCTGGTTAACCTAAGCGATAAGCTGGTGCATGAACCGCTGGCCGGAAAGGTCGGCATTGGACACACGCGTTGGGCCACACACGGCGCGCCCAGTGTGGGCAACGCGCACCCGCACCGCGCAGGTCGCGTGGCCGTGGTGCACAACGGCATCATCGAAAACTACCGGGAGCTGCGCGCCGAGCTGGCCGAATTGGGTGTCCCGTTTCAGACGGAAACCGACACTGAAACCGTAGCCCTATTGTGCGAGCACTATCTGGCCACCGGCTTGGGTCCGCAGGACGCCGCCACCGCAACCATCGCCCGGCTTGAGGGCGCTTTTGCGCTGTGCTTCATTTTTGACGGTGAAGAAGACCTCCTGATCGCCGCCCGGCTCGGCTCACCCTTGGCAATCGGCCACGGTGACGGAGAGATGTTCATCGGCTCCGACGCGATTGCGCTGGCCCCCATGACCAACCGGATCACCTACCTAGAGGAAGGCGACCGCGCCGAGATTACCCGTGCAGGCGCCACGATCTACGATCACAGCGGCACATTGGCGAACCGCGAAATCCGTGAGGTGAACCTAGCACACACGCAGGTCGAAAAAGGCGGCCATAAGCACTTCATGGCCAAAGAAATCCATGAACAGCCCGCCGTACTGGCCGATTGTCTCAAGACCTATATCAGCAACGATGCAATCACCCTGCCAGAGCCATTTGATTTCACCGGGATTGACCGGATCATCATGGTTGCTTGCGGCACCGCGCATATCGCCTGCACCGTGGCGAAGTACTGGTTTGAACAATTAGCCCGCCTGCCGGTTGAGGTCGATATCGCATCCGAATTCCGATACCGCGAACCACCCATCCAAACCCGTACCGCCACGATTTTCGTCAGCCAATCCGGTGAAACCGCCGATACCCTTGCGGCGCTGCGGTACTGCAAAGACAAGGCTCAATCGGTGTTGTCGGTCGTGAACGTCCCCGAAAGCTCAATCGCGCGCGAAAGCGACGTGAGCTTTCCCATTCATGCTGGCGTTGAGGTGGGCGTAGCATCCACTAAGGCGTTCACCAACCAGTTGGCGGTCTTGATGTCGCTCGCCATCACCGCCGCCCGTCAACGCGGCGCAATTGATGCCGCGCGCGAAGCCGAACTGGTGGGCCAATTTGCCCATGTGCCCGGCCTGATCAACCAAGCCCTCGGCCTGTCTGGACATATCTCAGACCTATCCCGCAAGCTGGCTACGGCCTCTGACATCCTGTTTCTTGGGCGCGGGTCGATGTATCCAATGGCCCATGAAGGCGCGCTGAAGCTGAAGGAAATCAGCTATATCCACGCCGAAGCCTACGCCAGCGGCGAGCTAAAGCATGGCCCCATCGCCTTGGTCGAAGAAACCCTGCCCGTCGTGGTCTTGGCCCCCCGTGACGCGCTGTTCGACAAGACGGTATCCAACATGCAGGAGGTCATGGCGCGCAAAGGCATGGTCCTACTGGTGTCTGATGCCGCCGGGATCACACAGGCCGGCGATGACGTGTGGGCCACGATCCAGATGCCCGATGTTGACCCCATTTTTGCGCCGCTCGTCTATGTGGTGCCCGCGCAGCTGCTAGCCTATCACACAGCGGTGCACAAAGGGACGGACGTGGACCAGCCACGGAACCTCGCCAAATCGGTGACCGTGGAATGACACCGCAGGACGCGCTTGTCGCGCTGGAACAGTTGGGCGATGCGGATAAAGCCGTCGAGATGGCCGCTTATCACAAGATTGAGCGGCGGTATCTGGGCGTGCCCAGCGCCACGCTGGATGCCCACGCCAAGGACTGGCGCCAAACGCTTACCCTGAGCGATCGGCTGACCCTCGCTCAGGGATTGTGGGAAACTGACGTATTTGAGGCCCGGATCACGGCGGCCAAACTGCTGACCCAAGCCCGTATTCGCCCCGACGACACGCCCGCGTGGGATATGATCCAATCGTGGGTGCCAGAATTTGACAGCTGGGCCATTGCCGACGCCGTCAGCAGTGCGGGCTCACGCCGCTTAATCGCGGACCCAACACGACTGGATGTGGTTGAGGGTTGGACAACCTCTGACCACCTTTGGACCCAACGGGCGGCATTGGTCATGACGCTGCCCTGGACCAAACAATCCCACCCCAAACCCGCCGAGCTGGAAGCCCGGGAACGAATTTTGGGCTGGGCCGCGCGCTACGCAACGAATCCCGAATGGTTCATCCAAAAGGCCGTCGCGTGGTGGCTGCGCGAGCTAAGCAAGCGTGACCCTGAGCGTGTCCGCGCCTTTATCGCCCTACACGGTGAAAAAATGAGCAAATTTGCCCAAACGGAGGCTCAAAGGCTCCTGAAACCGGCTTAAATCCGCCGATCCTGGCGCGGCAAACGCTTTGAGCACCGAAATATCGATACGTGGCATTATTTTGACACGTTCTCGCCACAAACGGGCAAGAATGTGTTCGAACTGGTGCAGCTTAGTGTTGTTTCTATGGTTAACGATTAACCCAGTGCGACGATGAGTACGGTCCGCTCCTGTGGGTTTGGGCCGTACTCTTTAGCAACGCTCTCCGCACGACCGAGCCTGTGTAGACATGGCAACATGCGCCCATGCCACAGCACAAAACCCAACCCTATTCGCGGCGAGGCCTTGCCCTTTGACGCCCCCTCCCCTAACAGGCCCAGCTAACAGGAGCCACGTCCCGGGAATAGCAATGTCAGGCCAACGTAAACGCCTCGTAATGAAATTCGGCGGCACGTCTGTCGCAAACCTTGACCGTATCCGCCGCGCCGCCAAGCGTGTCGGCGTTGAGGTCGCGAAGGGCTATGATGTCATCGTGATCGTGTCGGCCATGTCCGGCAAAACCAACGAACTGGTCGGCTGGGTCAATGAAATCTCGCCGCTACACGATGCACGCGAATACGACGCAGTTGTGTCGTCGGGTGAAAATATCACCGCCGGGTTGATGGCCCTTGTTCTGCAAGAAATGGACGTGCCCGCACGGTCATGGCAGGGCTGGCAAGTACCAGTGATGACGACCTCTGCACATTCCAGCGCCCGGATCGAAGAAATCCCAACCGAGAATTTGGCAACCAAATTCGACGAAGGTATGAAGGTCGCGATTGTGGCGGGTTTTCAGGGCATCAGCCCCGAGGGCCGGATCACGACGCTGGGCCGAGGTGGCTCGGACACGACTGCAGTGGCCTTTGCGGCCGCATTCGACGCGGAACGCTGTGACATCTATACTGACGTTGACGGCGTCTATACCACTGACCCGCGCATCACCAAAAAGGCCCGGAAACTGGACCGGATCGCCTTTGAGGAAATGCTGGAGCTCGCGTCCCTCGGGGCCAAAGTGCTGCAAACCCGCTCGGTTGAGCTGGCAATGCGCTACAAAGTGAAACTGCGCGTTCTGAGCAGTTTTGAGGAACAATCTGACGACGCTGGCACGCTTGTGTGCGACGAGGAGGACATCATGGAAAGCAATGTTGTGGCCGGTGTGGCCTATTCGCGCGACGAGGCAAAGATGACGCTGGTATCGGTGGCAGACCGCCCCGGGATCGCTTCTGCGATCTTTGGCCCGTTGGCTGATGCTGGCGTAAACGTCGACATGATCGTCCAGAACATCTCCGAAGAGGGGCGCACCGATATGACGTTCTCCTGCCCTGTGGATCAGGTCCTCAAGGCGGAGCGTGCGATGCAGGAAGCTCGTGAGGTCGGCTCGATCAACTTCCACGATCTGATCGCCGACACCGAGGTCGCGAAGGTGTCCGTCGTTGGTATCGGAATGCGCAGTCACGCGGGCGTGGCCTCCAAAATGTTCAAAGCGCTCAGCGATGAGAACGTGAACATCAAGGTCATCACCACATCCGAGATCAAAGTCTCGGTCCTGATTGATCGCAAGTACATGGAGCTTGCCGTGCAAGCCCTGCACGATACGTTCGAGTTAGAAAAAGCCTAAAAATTCAACTGGGGCGACACATTTCGCCCCAGACCACCCAACAGACAGCAATTTTCGGCCCACGGGTCATTTCATGCCCCTTTCACTGGGCCCGCTTTGTCTTCATAGTGCCCTCTCAGGGAGGGTCACATGGTACAGACCAAAGACTCAGATAGCCGCAGGCTCTTGCAACGTTTGCAAGGCGTTATGGCCGAGGCTGGCGAAGGTCAGGCGCGGCTTGATCGGATTACGGCGTTGGTTGCAGACAGCATGGGCACCGAGGTTTGCTCGGTCTATCTGCACCGCGACGCCGAAACGCTTGAACTGTGCGCGACCAAGGGTTTGAACGCCGAGGCCGTGCACGTCACCCGTATGCGCGTGGGCGAAGGCCTTGTGGGCCGCGTGGCCAAACGTGCCGCCCCCGTGAATGCGTCCGACGCCCCTAGCTCACCCGGTTTCCGCTACATGCCCGAAACCGGGGAAGAGATTTATTCCAGCTTTCTCGGTGTGCCGATCCAGCGCCTTGGCGAAACGCTGGGTGTTCTGGTTGTACAATCCAAGGACGCGCGCAGTTATACCGAGGATGAAGTCTACGCCCTTGAGGTTGTGGCGATGGTTCTGGCCGAGATGACCGAGCTGGGCGCATTTGTTGGCGAAGGCGAAGCTCTGCGCGCCCGCCACAAAAGTCAGGTTTTGTTTCGGGGCGGCACCGCACAAGAAGGCGCGGCCGAGGGCGTTGTGTTCTTGCATAACCCACGAGTGGTGATCACCAACCCCGTGGCCGACGACCCCCAAGCCGAACTGGAGCGGCTGCGCGCCGCTGTTGATGTGCTGCGGGTTTCGGTCGATGAAATGCTCGAAGGCGCCAGAGGCGACAAAGAGCAGGTCGAGGTGATCGAGGCGTACCGGATGTTTGCCAACTCGCGCGGGTGGCTGCGCCGGATGGAAGAAGACATTGACCTTGGGCTCACGGCCGAAGCCGCCGTCGAGAAAGAGCAATCAACCGCCCGTGCCCGAATGGGCCAAGTCCCAGATCCCTATCTGCGCGACCGTCTGGCCGATCTGGATGACCTGTCCAACCGCCTGCTGCGACAGCTAACCGGCCAAGCCACCGTCAGCGCCGAGGCCCTGCCCGACGGCGCAGTCCTTGTGGCGCGCAACATTGGGCCAGCTGAACTGTTGGAATATGGCCGTGGCCTCAGCGCGGTGATCCTAGAGGAAGGCTCTGTCGGGTCACACGCGGCGATCGTGGCTCGGGCTTGGGCTATTCCACTCGTGATCAACTGCAAAGGCATCACCACTGAGGCGCTCAACAATGACGTGGTCTTGGTGGATGGAGACCAAGGCATCGTTCACCTGCGCCCCGACGACAGCGTGCGCAACGCCTTCCGCGATAAATTGGAAATGCAGGCCGCCGCACTCGAACGCTACGCCTCAATCCGGGATAAACCCGCCGAAACGCAGTGTGGCAGCCGCATCGAACTACAGATGAACGCAGGCCTCATGGCCGACCTGCCATCCCTGTCAACATCTGGGGCCGAGGGTGTGGGGCTTTTCCGTACCGAATTGCAGTTTCTCACCCGCAGCAGCGTCCCAAAACGTGGAGAGTTGGCCAGCCTTTACAAGCGCGTGATGGACGCGGCGGGCGGCAAAGAGGTCACGTTCCGCACGCTAGATATCGGCTCCGACAAGGTGCTGCCCTACATGAAACCCACCGAGGAACCCAACCCGGCCATGGGCTGGCGGGCGATCCGCGTGGGACTTGATAAGCGCGGCGTGATGCGGATGCAGCTTCAGGCGTTGATCCGCGCCGCCGAAGGGCGCCCCCTGACTGTGATGTTTCCCTTCATTGCCCAGCTTGAAGAATTTATCAGCGCGCGCGAGGCGCTCTTGCTGGAAATGCACCGCGAAAAAAGCCTTAACCACGTCCTGCCCGAAAGCCTCAAGATCGGTGCGATGCTCGAAACACCATCCATGGCCTTCGCGCCAAGGCGGTTCTTTGAACTGGCTGATTTCATCTCTATCGGAGGCAATGACCTCAAGCAGTTCTTCTTTGCCGCGGATCGTGAAAACGAACGTGTGCGGCGGCGTTACGATACGCTCAACGTCAGCTTCCTATCGCTGATCGAGCAAATCGTAGACCGCTGCGCCGAGACAAACACACCTGTCAGTTTCTGTGGCGAAGATGCGGGTCGCCCGATTGAAGCAATGTGTTTTGCCGCGATGGGCCTGCGCAAACTGTCGATGCGTCCGGCCTCAATCGGTCCGGTCAAGCATTTGCTGCGGCGCACGGACCTGGATGAGGCGCGCGCCGTGATTGACGCCGCACGCACATCCGGGGCGCAAAGCGTACGTCCTGCCGTGATGGATTGGCTCAAGCGCCGGGGGTAAGGCGGCTCGCATCAAACCAGCCAACATGCGCGGTGGCTGCATCAAGTGCGGCCTCAACAGAGCTGAACGTTTCGTGGCCATAATGTCCGATTGGGAACCACCCGCGCCCGTCCTCTGGGTCGCGGCGAAATTCTTCAAAGCCAAAGGTGCCATCAGGGCGTCGAAACAGATCCACGCAAATCGTGTCGCCGTCATGGTTGATCGAATAAAGGACCGTGTGCGTATGCGCCATCTAGCGGGTTCGCGGCGCGGACAGTAGCGCGCGCAGGTCATCCACCAGCGCCTCAACAGGGCGCCCTGTTTCCTGGCTCAGCTGCATCAAACCAAACTGCACCCGCGCCATATCTTGGTAATAGCTGGTAAACACATAGTTCGTCGCGGCCCCGGCCGCTGCCCCCAACAATGGCACGGATTGCGCGGCCAGCTTTTGACCCAAAACCAACGACAAGCGCGGGGCCACAGCCGCAATCGCCTTGCTGACCGCGCTACCCGATAGGGTCAGCCGCAGTGTGAGAAAGCTAAGGTCTGTGCCGTCATCAGCCTCAAGCGGCCCGGCAGCGGCGAACACTTGCAAACAGGCCGCTCTGCCCTCCGGAGTTTGGGCGTTGATCCCGTGTTCTTGGGCGATGCCCTGAATAGCGCGCAAAAGAACGGTCGTCGTTACGGGCAATTCAGCAAGCGCGGACGGCAAGCCGCCCAAGCCACCAACGGCACCGGTGCCCAATGTGATCGCGCGGGTTAGCCAGTCGGAAGTATCAGGCAACCGTGCGGTGCGACTTGCGCTCGCAACATCCATCGCACTTTCAAGCGCCCGAGCGGTCGCACCCTCAAGCCCCGTTTTGACCGGGTCAGGCAGACGTTCCAGCAGATTTTCAGCCTGAGACCCCAGCAACCCCACAAGCTGCATCCCAACGCCCCGAGCATTACGGTGCCGGGCTGCAAGACGCGCCAGACGCGCGCGGGTTTGATCAGCGACAATGATAGTGTTCATGCACAGAATATGGGGGCAAGCCGTGTATCCGGCAAGCTGCACGTTACGTGTGGCGCGAAACAATCCCCGTCACGCCTGCCCAGTCGCCAACACCCAAAACCCGGTCTGGGTTGGTTGGTGGCGGCATCTCAACATCCGTCAGCACCGAAAACCCAAGCCGCCGATAATAGGCCGCATCCCCCACCAGCAGCACGCGCGCATGGCCCAGCGCCCATGCGCGCTCAAGCGAATCTTGGATCAAAAATGCGCCAAGCCCCTCACCTTGTCGGGTCGGGTGTACCGCGACAGGACCCAACAACAGCGCCTCATGATCACCGATCATGACGGGCCAGTAACGGATCGCGCCACCAATGATGTTCAGATCATCCACGGCCACAAGCGACAAGGCCTCGACCGGAGCCACATCCTCGCGCAAGCGATAGGATGACAGTGCCGTGCGACCGGGCGCAAAGCACAGATCAAAGAGCGCCTCCACCTCCCACCGGTCCTCGGGGGTTTCCTGCCGTAACTCCACGCGTCATCCGTTCGCTGCCTCTGGTCAGGGGCGTAGCATGAGGTTAGCTGGGGGGCAAACAACCCGGAGGATTGCCATGTATTATCGCCCCGCCGACGGCCACGGCCTACCGCATAACCCATTCAACGCAATCGTCGCCCCGCGCCCGATTGGCTGGATTTCATCGCGCAGCGCGGATGGCACAGACAACCTCGCACCCTACTCGTTTTTTAACGCAATTGCCTACGTACCCCCTCAGGTTATGTTCGCATCAACCTCAGCCAAGCCCGATCAAGACGGCACCAAGGACAGTGTCGCCAACATCCGCGAAACGGGTGTATTTTGCGTGAACATCGTGGCCCAAAGCGACCGAGACGTGATGAACATCTCGTCCGAGGGTTTTACGAAAGACATTGATGAATTCGCGAAAAGTGGTGCGGCGAAAACCGAATGCTCCGAAATCGCATGTGCCCGCGTGGCCAATGCCCCCGCCGCGTTGGAATGTCAGGTTCGCCAGATCGTCCCCCTTGAGGGCGCGCATAACGTCATGGTCATCGGAGAAGTCGTGGGCGTCCACATGCGGGACGATTGCGTGGTCAATGGTCGGTTCGACGTGACACAATTTCAACCGCTAACACGCATGGGCTATCGGGACTACGCCGTGATCCGCGAAGTGTTTGAACTGACCCGCCCGGACGATTGAACATCAACCAGCAAGTGACAAAAGCCCCCCGGGCGCGCGCGATATCTGCCCTGATAGCTCCAGCGGAGCGACCAGCGCGCTAAAGGCAGACAATTCCATCCCGAGATCACGGGCCAGTTGATCCTCGGCCACAGGCGTGATTGCCAGAAGTGCTATGATTTGGTCCGGCGGGATGGTGTGCGTGGCCGTCGGGGCCTCGAACGGCAGCGCGCTTTGCGCGGGCTCATGCGGTGCGGTCATTGTATCGAGTATATCTAGGATATCCTCCGCACTGCGCACCAAAGTTGCCCCGTCGCGCAACAACGCGTTGCAGCCCGAGGTGCGCGTATCCAGCGGATGGCCCGGTACGGCAAGAACCTCACGACCTTGATCCAATGCCGCCCGTGCCGTGATCATGGAGCCTGATTTCAGAGCGGCCTCAACCACGACCAAAACGGGCGCAAGCCCAGAGATAATCCGGTTGCGCCTTGGGAAGTCACGCGCCTGTGGTTGATGGCCCATGGGTGCCTCAGACAGACGCAACCCTTGTGCCGCAATCGTGTCACCAAGCGCTGTGTTTTCAACCGGGTAGATCACATCGACGCCACCACCGAGCACCGCAATGGTGCCGGTCTCTAGGCTGGCTTGATGCACGGCTGTGTCGACGCCGCGCGCCATGCCTGAAACAGTGACAATGCCTGCCGCCCCTAGGTCTTGGGCCAATTTGCGCGCCATTCGCCCGGCCAGAGACGATGCGTTGCGTGTACCCACCAGTGCGACCTTGGGCTTGGTCAACAGCCCCCTGTCGCCCAACGCCCACAGGGCTGGCGGCGCATCCGCGACCTCCGCAAGCTCTGCTGGATACTCAGCATCACCAAGGCACAACAGCCGCGCACCGATCTTTTGCGCGGCCTTAATTTCGGCCCGAACGACACCCTCGGGACAGATTTGATAACCCTTGACGCCCGCCTCTTCGGCCACGTCCGGCAACACACTAAGAGCCGCCGCGGCGCTGCCATGCTCGGCCATCAGGCGGCGATACGTGGCAGGGCCCACTCTGCGCGACCGGATCAAACGCAGACGCGCGAATTTATCCTCAACGCTCGTAACGGGCTGGGCAAAGAACGGACGCGGAGGCTCAGAAAAGCCGTCCGTGTCAGCAGAGGACAAAAACTCAGGGGTGTCGTAATTCATGCCCGCCAAACTAGGCGGGCATGGTTAATTCTTTATGAAGGTTACACAGGCGACCGGCGGCGAGATGCGATCAATCCGGCGACTGCAACCATAGGCAACGACCCCGAGGCAGGCAGCGGGACGGGGGCTTACGTCTGCGACCCGCCCACTGTCAGTCCACCGATCTTGAGCGTCGGTTGCCCGACGCCCACGGGCACCCATTGGCCCGCCTTGCCGCAATTTCCCATGCCGGGATCAAGCGCCATGTCGTTCCCGATGGCTTGAATGTGCTTCAACGCCGTCGCGCCGTCGCCGATCAACGTCGCTCCTTTTACCGGCGCGCCGACCTTTCCATCTTTGACCCGATAGGCTTCGGTGCAGGAAAACACGAACTTGCCGTTCGTGATGTCCACCTGTCCGCCGCCAAATCCCACCGCGTAGATCCCGTCCTTTAGGTCCGCAACGATGTCTGCGGGGGCGGCGTCTCCGCCGAGCATATAGGTGTTGGTCATTCGCGGCATCGGGGTGTGCGCATAACTTTCGCGCCGCCCGTTACCCGTGGCCTCAACCCCCATCAGGCGGGCGTTTTGACGATCCTGCATGTACCCCACAAGGATACCGTCTTCGATCAAGGTGTTCTTGGCGCTTGGCGTGCCTTCATCATCCACGGTGATAGAACCGCGGCGATCCGGGATGGCGCCGTCATCCAACACGGTGACACCGGGGGCCGCAACACGTTCGCCCATCAGACCCGCAAACGCCGAGGTACCCTTGCGGTTGAAGTCGCCTTCAAGCCCATGGCCCACGGCCTCATGCAGCAAAATGCCGGGCCAGCCCGCCCCCAACACCACGTCCATCACCCCGGCGGGGGCGGGTTCTGCGCTCAGGTTTACCACGGCCACGCGCAGCGCTTCGCGGGCAACCCCTTCCCAATGGTCCCGCCCGATCAGGCCCGTTAACCCCACACGACCACCGCCACCGGCCGATCCGGTTTCTCGGCGGCCTTCATGCTCTACGATGATGCTGATGTTCAGGCGCACCATGGGGCGTACATCACGGACATGCGTGCCCTCGGGGCGCAAAATCTCAACTTCTTGAATTGAAGCCGCCATGGAGGCTGCAACCTGAACTACCCGCGCGTCCAGCCCCCGTGCGAAATCATCGATCTCCCGCAGGGTGTCGACTTTTACGTTGAACGCGGCCCCTGCCATCGGATCCTCGTCTGTATAGAGCCGCTGGTTGGTCGCTTGCGGCGCGTCTGCAAGGGTCCCGCCGCCCGCACCCACGGCCAGACGCGCGGTCTCAGCGGCGCGGCGCAAGGCCTGCTCGGAAATCTCGGTTGAATGAGCGTAGCCCGCAGTCTCACCGCGCACCGCCCGCAGGCCAAAGCCCTCGGACGCATCATAGCTGGCGTTCTTTACGCGACCGTCATCAAACACCAAAACCTCGGAGCGACGCCGCTCGAAAAACAGCTCTCCGTCGTCGGCACCCACAAGCGTTTCACGCAGCAGGGAAAGGCTTTGATCCAAATCAACTTTGGACTCGAAGGGACGAAATGTCTCACTTTTTACGGCTGCCACGGCTAACTCCTTGATTTCGCTACACCCCAAGAATCAATCAATGGTTGGATTGGCGCCGGGCGGCTTGCATTTGCCCTCTAAGATATGGTTCACACACCGCAGGACGCAACGGGGATTCCTGCAACGACCGTTCAAGACAGCGGGAACCCGGACAACAGGACGATTTGAATGACTTTAGCCAATAAAATGGCCGGCCTCACGGCCGCCGCCGGCGCGAGCCTTGTCGCGCTCCAAGCCCACGCACAGGATCTGCCTATCATCGGTTCGCCGACGCCAGGCGCTATGGGGATGCAACCTGCTTCCACGGAACTCGCCCGTGACTTGCAGTGGCTGAACATGTTCCTGCTGGTGATCATCACTGTGATCTCGCTGTTTGTGACGGCGCTGCTGATCTGGGTCATCGTGCGCTACAACGAAAAGCGGAACGACAAGCCCGCGACCTTCACCCACCACTCCACACTGGAAGTCGCTTGGACGATCATTCCGGTTGGTATTCTGGTTCTGATCGGTGGTTTCTCGCTGCCAGTGTTGTTCAAACAGCAGACCATCCCCGAAGGTGACATCTACATCAAAGTGACGGGCCTACAGTGGTACTGGAACTACGAGTACGTGGACGAAGACGTGTCCTTCGACAGCTACATGGTCGGCCACCCCGCCACCATGACCGACGCTGCCGAAGACGCAGGCGCACAGCCCTTCGTTCTGTCGCCCGCGATGGAAGGCATGCTGGAAGAGTATGGCTACTCGCGCGATGAATGGCTTTTGGCCACGGACACCGCGGTTGTGGTGCCTGTGAACAAAACTGTCGTCATGCAAGTGACCGCTGGTGACGTGATCCACTCATGGACCATCCCTGCCTTCGGTGTGAAACAGGATGGTGTGCCGGGTCGCCTTGCACAGCTTTGGTTCTCCGCCGAGCGCGAAGGTATCTACTTCGGCCAGTGTTCCGAACTCTGCGGCAAAGACCACGCCTACATGCCCATCACTGTCAAAGTCGTCTCTGAGGACGCTTACGCAGAATGGCTCGCGATGGTTAAAGAAGGCGATACCTACGCCTGGTAAACTGCTCTAAGCGCGGCGGCATAAGCTGCCGCGCCATTTAACCCCGGATGGGAGCCCGCCGGCATGAGTGACGCAAGCTACACTACCCAAGTAGAAAGCCCCGAGGCCTCGTTCGGCGATTATTTCGCCCTGCTCAAGCCCCGCGTGATGTCACTGGTGGTGTTCACCGCCTTGGTTGGTGTGCTGGTCGCACCAACGGCGCTGCATCCGTTCGAATCCTTTGCCGCTGTTTTGTTCATCGCTGTAGGCGCAGGCGCGTCCGGTGCGTTGAACATGTGGTACGACGCGGACATCGACCGCGTCATGAAACGCACCGCGAAGCGTCCTGTGCCAGCTGGCAAAGTGACGGCACGCGAAGCGCTGGCCATTGGCCTGTTTCTGTCGGTCCTATCCGTTGTGATGCTGGGCCTGACGGCAAACTGGATGGCTGCGGGCCTGCTGGCCTTTACGATCTTTTTCTACGCCGTGGTCTACACCATGTGGCTCAAACGCTCGACACCACAGAACATCGTGATCGGGGGCGCTGCTGGTGCGTTCCCTCCGATGATCGGTTGGGTTGTCGCGACAGGCTCTATCTCCATCGAAGCGGCTTTGATGTTTGGCCTGATCTTTATGTGGACGCCGCCCCATTTCTGGGCGCTGGCACTGTTCATGAAGTCTGACTACCACCAAGCCAAAGTGCCGATGCTGACCGTGACCCACGGCCGCAAAGAAACGCGCCGCCACATCTGGTGGTACACCGTGGCACTGGCCCCGGTCGCCATCTGGACAGCACTGTCCTCGGTTGGTGGTCCGATGACACTGGTGGTGTTTACGGTGCTCAACGCGATCTTCCTAAAAGGCGCGTGGGACATCTGGCGCCGCGACGAAGCCACTTCTGAGGGCGACGAATATGCCGTTGAGAAGAAAGTCTTCAAATTTTCGATCCTGTACCTATTTGCGAACTTTGGGGTCCTCTTGGCAGAGGCCGCTCTAAAGCTCGTCGGTTTGGGAGGCTGGTAAGACAATGGCATTTCACAAAGATCACGAACTGCACGAACGCCGCTCCGGCCGGAACTTCGGCCTTTTGGCTGTTCTGATCGGGCTTGTGGGCATCGTCTTTGGCCTGACCGTTGTTAAGGTTACGAACGGTGAATTTGCCGAGGCGTTTGACCATGTATCGCGCCCCGCAATCACGGTGGAGGATACGCAATGATCCTGAGCTGGTTCAGAGGGTTGTCAGACAATGGCCGTGTCGTTGCACAAACGACTGCGGTGGTTATCGGCATGGGCTCGCTCGGCTGGGCCTCGGTGCCGCTGTACGATTTGTTTTGCCGCGTGACCGGCTATGGCGGCACGACCGCTATCTCGGACGGCTCCAACATCGAAGTTCTGGATCGGACGATTAACGTCCGCTTTGACGCCTCCAAGGCAAGCGACATGCCGTGGGAGTTCAAACCCGTCCAGCGCGAGATGGAAATTCGCATCGGTGAAACAGGCCTCGCCTTTTATGAAGCCTACAACCCGACGGATAAGCCCGTGGCCGGCACCGCCAGCTACAACGTGGCCCCATTCGCGGCTGGTCTGTATTTCGCCAAGATCGAGTGCTTCTGCTTTCAAGAGCAGGTCTTGATGCCCGGTGAGCGGATCACAATGCCCGTAACATTCTATGTGGACCCCGACATGGTGGACGACCTAGAAGCCAAAGGCATTTCCGAAATTACCCTGTCCTACACGTTCCACGTGACGGACATGCCCGAAGAATTCGCCGGTGTGACGACGTTCACACCGCAGACACAGACAAACTAAAAAGAAGACCGGAGGGACACCCATGGCTGGTGCCAAAAATCACGACTATCACATCCTGCCACCCTCGGTGTGGCCCTTCGTGGGCTCTGTGGGCGGCTTTGTTATGCTATTCGGCGCTGTGCTTTGGATGCACGGCTCTGGCCCCTACCTGTTCGGCATGGGCTTTGTGGCGGTTCTGTTCACAATGTACGCATGGTGGGCGGACGTTATCCGCGAAAGCCACGCAGGCGATCACACACCCGTGGTTCAAATCGGCCTGCGCTATGGCTTTATCTTCTTTATCATGTCCGAAGTTATGTTCTTCGCCGCATGGTTCTGGAGCTTTTTCAAGCACACGATCTATCCGATGAACGAATATGTGGGCTCCACTTATGTGCCCCCAGTGTTCTACCAAGTTGATCCCCTGCACCTGCCGCTGATCAACACGCTGATCCTGCTGTTGTCGGGTGCTGCGGTAACATGGTCGCACCACGCGCTGGTCCACGGTGGCCCACGCCGCGACGTAGAGCATGGCCTGCTGGCCGCCGTTATCCTTGGCATCGTGTTCACGTTCTTCCAGGCCTACGAATACCACTACCTGTTGGTCGACCAAGACTGGTCATTCAGCGGCGACAAATTCTTCGCTAACTTCTTTATGGCGACAGGGTTCCACGGCGTGCACGTGATTATCGGGACGATCTTCCTGTTCATCTGCTATCTGCGCGTCCGTGCAGGCCACTTCACCGCCGAGCGTCACATCGGTTTTGAAGCCGCCGCATGGTACTGGCACTTTGTGGACGTTGTCTGGTTGTTCCTGTTCTTTGCGGTCTATATCTGGGGCCTCTAGGTTCGCCGCAACAACACGCAGCTTTTGCAGCGCGGGGGGAACCTCGCGCTGCTTTTCGTTGAAAGGGTGACATCCATGCGCTTTATCTTTCCTGTCCTTCTTGGCCTGATCGGCTGTGGCGTTCTGCTGTCCCTTGGGATGTGGCAGGTTGAACGCCTCGCATGGAAAAATGCGATACTCGCAGAGATTGACGCGCGCATCTTTGATGCCCCTGCCCCTCTGCCTACCGCCCCCTCCGAAGAAGCCGATAAGTACCTTGCCGTCACCGCCTCCGGCACGTTGACCGGCCCCGAGATCCACGTATTGGCATCCGCCAAAGGCCTCGGCGCAGGCTACCGCGTGATCCAAGCACTGGATCTGGACGGTCGTCGCATCATGGTCGATCTGGGGTTCCTCCCGCTTGAGCTAAAGGATGCGACACGCGCGGACCGCAACGTCACGGTCACCGGCAACCTGCATTGGCCCAATGAGATCAATTCCTCGACCCCGGAAACCGACACCAACCGCGCCATTTGGTTTGCCCGCGATGTCCCCACAATGGCCGATCATCTTGGTGCGGAGCCCACGCTGATTATTGCGCGCGAAACCACACCGACCCAGCGTGCCCTCACCCCCTATCCCGTCGACAGCGGCACCATTCCCAACGACCACCTGAGCTACGCGATCACGTGGTTCGGCCTCGCGGCTGTGTGGTTGGGGATGACACTCCTTTGGATGTGGCGTATGAGGCGGAAACCATGAAAAACAGGCCTGTGTGATGCGATATATCTCAACCCGCGGCAACGCCCCCGCTCTGAGCTTTGAAGACACGATGCTGACGGGCCTTGCCCGGGATGGCGGGCTGTACGTCCCCGAGACGATCCCAACGCTCAGCCATGGTGATATCGCGGCAATGGCGGGTCTGTCGTATGAAGAAATCGCCTTTCGGGTCATGCGCCCCTTCGTCGGTGATACCTTCACGGACGAAGTCTTTGCGGACCTGATCGCCAAGGCCTATGCGGGCTTTGGCCACGATGCCCGCGCGCCCCTCGTGCAACTGGCCCCGAACCATTTCCTGCTGGAACTGTTCCACGGTCCAACACTGGCGTTCAAAGACTTCGCGATGCAGCTGATCGGTCAGATGTTCCAAGAAGCCCTGAGCCGCAGTGGCAAGCGCGTGACCATCGTCGGCGCGACCTCAGGCGACACTGGCTCTGCCGCGATTGAGGCGTTTCGTGGCCTGTCGAATGTGGATGTGTTCATCCTCTATCCTCATGGCCGTGTCTCTGAGGTGCAGCGCCGTCAGATGACCACCCCGACCGAGGATAACGTCCACGCCCTCGCACTGACGGGCGATTTCGATGATTGCCAAGCGCGTCTGAAGGATATGTTCAACGACTTCGACTTCCGCGATGGCGTGCGGTTGGCTGGCGTGAACTCCATCAACTGGGCCCGGGTTCTGGCGCAGGTCGTATACTATTTTTCTTCCGCGGTATCACTTGGCGCGCCACACCGCCCCGTCAGCTTTACGGTGCCCACGGGCAACTTTGGCGACATCTTCGCGGGCTACATCGCCAAGCGCATGGGTCTGCCCATCGAAAAACTGGTCGTGGCGACGAACCAAAACGACATCCTGCACCGCTGCCTTATGACTGGCGGCTATGTGACCGACAGCGTGATCCCCTCGATCAGCCCGTCGATGGACATTCAGGTGTCATCCAACTTTGAGCGCGCATTGTTCGACGCATATGACCGCGATGGCGCGGCCGTTTCGCAATTGATGGCGGAGCTAAAGGCGGGTGGCTTCCATGTCTCGCAAGGTGCGCTTGAAACTTTGCGCGATATCTACGCCTCGGGCCGTGTGTCAGAGGAAGACACCTCCGCGATGATCACAGATGCCTTGGCCCGCACGGGTGAGGTGTTGTGCCCCCACTCGGCCATTGGTGTGAAGGTCGCCGAAGACCACCAAGGCGCCACACCGATGGTCACGCTGGCCACCGCGCACCCTGCGAAATTCCCCGCCGCCGTCAAAGACGCGACCGGGCATCACCCCGCGCTACCACCCCGCATGGCTGATCTGTTTGACCGGCCGGAACGCGTGACCCGCGTCGAGAATGATCTCACCGCCCTCGAAGAGTTGATCCGCGATCGGATCAGCGTAGGAACCCATCAATGAGCACGCAAGTTCACCGCCTTTCCAACGGCTTTCGCGTTGTGACGGAATACATGCCGGGGCTGCAATCTGCTGCCGTTGGTATCTGGGTCAGCGCCGGGGGCCGCCATGAGCGGTTGGAGCAGAACGGCATCGCCCACTTCCTGGAGCATATGGCGTTCAAAGGCACGGCACGGCGCAGCGCGCTGCAAATCGCCGAGGAAATTGAGGACGTGGGCGGCTACATCAACGCCTACACCTCCCGTGAGGTAACAGCCTATTATGCCCGCGTGCTCAAGGATGATGTGCCACTGGCCGTTGACCTAATCTCGGACATTCTGCTGAACCCCACCTTTGACGAGCGTGAGATTGAGGTTGAGCGCGGCGTGATCTTGCAAGAGATCGGCCAGTCGCTGGATACGCCCGACGACATTATCTTTGATTGGCTGCAAGAGGCCGCCTACCCCGAGCAACCGATTGGCCGCACGATCCTTGGCCCGTCCGAGCGGGTAAAGGCCTTTGGTCGCACGGACCTGTCGGGTTTTGTGAACGAACACTACGGCCCCGAACAGATGATCCTGTCGGCTGCCGGTGCGGTTGATCACGACGCATTGGTGCGACTGGCCGAGGCAACCTTTGGCCACCTGACGCCGGGCACCGCAGGGTTGGCACAGCCCGCTCAGTTCAAGGGCGGCGCGTTCCAACAAGTCAAAACGCTGGAACAAGCCCATGTTGCCCTCGCGTTTGAACAACCCGGCTACCGCGACGATGAAATCTACACCGCGCAGATTTATGCCGCAGCTTTAGGCGGCGGGATGTCCTCCCGTTTGTTCCAAGAGGCGCGCGAAAAACGCGGCCTGTGCTATACGATTTTTGCTCAAGTCGGCGCATTTAACGACAGCGGCATGATGACGGTCTATGCGGGCACCGGTGCCGAGGATGTGGCCGGCCTGACCCACCTTATCATTGATGAGTTGAAGCGCGCAGGCGACGACATCTCAGCCGTTGAGGTTGACCGCGCGCGCGCACAGATGAAAGCGGGTATGCTGATGGGCCTCGAAAGCCCCTCGTCACGCGCGGAACGTTTGGCCCGTGTGGTCGCGATCTGGGACCGGGTGCCGCCGCTTGAGGAATCCGTGGCCAAAATCGACGCTGTGGATGCCGCCGCTGTCCGCGCCCATGCCGCCGCACTTTGCGCCAAGGCCACCCCAGCGATCGCAAGTTATGGCCCTGTAAGTGACATGCCACACCGCGACGCTCTCGTGGAGCGGCTGATCGCCTAATGCTGGGCCGCACGCGGAAAGTCAGGATCGAGACTGAGCGCATGACGCTCCGCCTGCCCGCGCACAGTGACTTTCGCGCGTGGACGGGTTTGCGCGCCCAGTCGGCCGACTTCCTACAACCCTGGGAGCCGGCTTGGGCCGCGGATCACCTGACCCGCAAGGCGTTCACCAACCGCATCTATTGGGCACAGCGCGCGTGGACGAGCGGTTCGGCCATGGCCCTATTCCTTGAACGCCGCCAAGACGGGGCGCTTATGGGCGCCCTCACACTGGACAATATCCGCCGGGGGCCCGCGCAATCGGGCACCTTGGGCTATTGGATCGGTGCACCCTTTGCACGCCAAGGCTATATGTCCGAGGCGATTAAGGCGACCGTGCATCACGCGTTCCACGCTCTCGACCTTAGCCGGATTGAGGCCGCATGTTTGCCCGAAAACACCCCGTCGCGCGGGGTACTCGAACATTGTGGGTTCAAGTATGAAGGCGTTGCGCAGAGCTATCTACAAATCGCGAACCGTTGGCGCACCCATGTGCTCTATGCCAACCTGCGCCATGACCGGCGGGGCCGCACAGACGCGGGCTGACGACATGCAATTGCCAGTGGGCAGCACCGCTCTATCTTTTCGTCTGGAAAGAGGAGTGCCCCGATGCTGAGATTGTTCGCGACCTGCCTTTTGCTTGCCCTGCCGTTTACCGCCGCCGCGCAAGACCGCAGGCCCAGTCATTGCATCGCCATCGCCGACGCAGCACCGGGCTTGGAATACATCCAAAAGGCCGCCTACGGCAGCCCCCTGCCCGACGAATTCACCACCCGCATCCACTTCATCGACCATGCGATGTTCCTGATCGAAACCCACGGTGGGCTGCGACTGGTCACGGATTATTCCGGGTTTATTGGGGCCAGCCCGATGATCCCGGACGTCGTCACGATGAACCGCGCGCACACAACGCACTTCACCGACTTTCCGGATCCTGCAATCCCCCATGTTCTGCGCGGCTGGTCGGAGACGCGCGGCATGTCCGCCGACCACCACCTTGATCTGGGTGAAGTCTTGGTCCGCTCAGTCTCGACCGATATCCGCAACCGATTTGACAATGGGCGGATTGAAAACGGCAATTCGGTCTTTGTGTTTGAAGTCGGTGGCCTGTGCATCGGGCACCTTGGCCACCTGCATCATGAACCCAACGCCGCTCAATATGCCGCGATCGGACGTTTAGACGTGGTGATGGCCCCTATCGACGGCGGCTTTACCGTCCCGCTCGAAACAATGACGGCGATTGTGGCCCGCCTCCGATCCTCATTGGTCATCCCGATGCATTGGTTTTCACTCTCATCGCTTGACCGTTTTCTGGAGGGCATGGCCGCAGAGGGCTTCGTGATTGAACGCGATGGTGCGCACAGCATGGAAGTCTCCTTGCGGAACCTACCCTCACAGCCCACAGTGCGCGTGTTGATGCCCCAGTGGCTGAACGCCCCCACAAACGACTAAACACTGGCCTTCCCTAACGAGCTGCGTAGTTCCCCACACATGACCTTGCATCCCTTTGATACCGCCGAGGCCGCGTTGCGCGCAGCCCTGCCTGCCGCCTGCTTTCGCGAACTGACACCCGCCTATCTGGAGGAGCCGCGTGGGCGCTACGCCTCTGCGGGTGGGCTGCTGATTGCCCCTGCCACCACGGACGAGGTCGCCACAGTTTTGCGCATCTGCAATGACGCGCGGGTGGGCGTGGTGCCATATGGCGGCGGCACAGGGCTGGTGGGCGGACAAATGGCCCCCGACGGCCCGATGCCCGTGATCCTGTCGATGGAGCGGATGACTGCCATCCGCCATATTGATCCCGATGGGTTTAACATGGTGGTTGAGGCCGGTGTCATCCTTGAGACGATCCAAAAGGCTGCCGCTGATGCAGACCGGCTATTTCCCCTTTCACTAGCCTCTCAGGGGTCCGCGCGTATCGGCGGCAACCTTGCGACCAACGCAGGCGGCGTGAACGTGCTGCGCTACGGCAACACCCGCGATCTGGTGCTTGGGATTGAGGCGGTTCTGCCCGACGGTACGATCCACCACGGGCTTTCGGCCCTACGCAAAAACAACACAGGGTATGACCTGCGCCACCTTTTGATCGGCTCCGAGGGGACGCTGGGCATTATCACGGCGGCCACGCTCAAACTGGTGTCGCGCCCGTCATCGCAGGCCACTGCACTTCTGGCCGTGCCCCGCCCAAAGGCGGCGCTTGAGCTGCTTTCGCTTGGGCGCAAACATCTGGGTGAGGCGATTTCTGCCTTTGAATTGATGCACCGTATGGGGCTGGATTTCCTTGCAGAGGTTGGCCCAGATGTGCGCGCCCCGTTCGAGACCCCGCCAGAATGGATGGTCCTGATTGATGTGGGCACCTCTGGCACGCTTGTGGCCCAAGACGCGCTGGAGGCCCTGTTTGCCGAGGCGTTTGACGCAGGGCTGGTCAGCGACGGGGTGATTTCGCAATCAGAAACCCAACGCGCCGAGTTTTGGGCCATTCGCGAACAAATCCCCGAGGCCAATCGCCGGATCGGCTCCGTCTCAAGCCATGATATATCCGTGCCCATCGCGGCCATCCCCGGCTTTATCGCCGAGGCGCCGGGGCGGCTGGCTGAACTTGGGGATTGGCGGATCAATTGCTTTGGCCACCTTGGCGATGGCAACTTGCACTACAACGTCTTTCCGGTGCACGGAAAATCCAGATCAGACCATGACAACCTACGCCCCGCGATCAAGGCCTGCGTACATGACCTTGTCCACGAAATGGGCGGATCCATCTCAGCGGAGCATGGGGTTGGCCGCACGAAGGTCGCGGACCTAGAGCGGTACGGAGATCCCGGCAAACTGGTGGCGATGCGCGCGATCAAGGGAGCCCTTGATCCGATGGGCATTATGAACCCCGGTGCGGTTCTGCCAGAGCGTTAACAGCTCCTAATGATCCGTATACTGCCTCCCAAAAAGCGACACGCTCCGCGGGGGGAACAGCGGAGCGTGTCTAGGATGGGGCAAGCAGCGGCAGTTGGGTGACTGCCACCCGAAAACGTTAGCGCATTATTGGTTAACGAAGCGTTACCATTATGAGAAAACGCGCGCGTTTTTGCAGATCGTTAAATCCCGTCGAAATCGCAGATGGTGTGGACATCCATGCCCATTCCCTCAAGCAGTTTGCGTCCGCCCAGTTCCGGCAGGTCGATCACGAAAGCACAGCCAATGACTTGGGCACCCAGCTTTTCGATGAGGCCGATACCCGCCTTTGCAGTGCCGCCCGTAGCTAACAGATCATCAACGACGAGGACATGCGCACCCGGCTCCAACGCATCTTGGTGGATTTCGACTGTGGCCGAGCCGTATTCCAGCTCATAATCTTGGGCATGTACGGCGCCGGGCAGTTTGCCCGCCTTGCGCACGGGCACGAACCCCGTACCCAACTGGTGCGCCACCGCGCCGCCAAGGATAAAGCCCCGCGCCTCTAGCCCGACGACAGCATCAATCCTCTCGCCCGCGTAGGGGGCCAGCAATTGATCCACTGCCAACCGCAACCCGCGCGGATCAGCAAACAGCGACGTCACATCGCGAAACAAAATTCCCTCGTGCGGGAAATCGGGGATCGTGCGGATATAATCCCGCACATGCTTATGGTTGGCCATGAAACGTGCCTTTCACGTAGGAGGATAATGCCGGCGGATGGCCATAGCATCCTGACCGCGCAACCGCGTACCCGAGTTGCTATCCTCAGAAAAAACTGAGCGGCGATACACCGGTGAGCGGATGTCCGTCATCAGGCCCAGCGCCTGCACAACTTCCTCTAGCACCACAGACGCAATGGCCCGCCGCGGGGTGTCCACTGACATGGAAATCACCGCTTGGTCAATCCAACTGTTGCGGGCACGGACCATGACTTGACCCAAGGACAAAACGCGCCCCTCCAGAACAGGCACGCCAGTGTTCTCCATCACCTCACCCGGACGGGTATCCAGCACGTGCATCGCAATATCCGGCGCGCTGTCATCGGAGGGGGCCGCCACCCGCAACTGAATACCGCCGCCGACTTTGTTGATCTCCGCGACGGCTTCGATCAGCGCGCGGGTATAAATCCGCTCCTGCCAAGGCGCGAGGGCCGGTGTTTTGGTCACGAAACCAACCCGCAGGGCGCTGCGCTTTTCCTGCGGCCAGTAGATCATCGGCTTGCTACAATCCGCACCGGGCGGAGCTGCGCAGGCCACCAGCCGGTAGAACGCGTCATCGCTGAGCAGGGCGTCAGTTTGAATGAATTCCTGCGCGGCCGCCGGACACGTCAAACAAACGAGGATCGCGGCTAGCCAATGCCTCACAGCACGCGTCCCGCAACCGCATCAAGCTTCGCCAAAACCGCAGGGTCGCGCTTGTCCGGGGCGGTCATAATGGCGTGTTCCAGTGCGTGATCGCAGCCATGGGCACAGACATCCCGCGCCCGCAACATTGCCGGCAGCCGCGCCACCAGCCCGCGAGCGTTGGCCGAATTGGCCCCCAGTGTGGCGATGATATCGCTGATCTGCACGGCTCCGTGGTCGGGGTGCCAACTGTCAAAATCGGTGATCATCGCGACTGAGGCATAGCACAGCTCTGCCTCACGGGCGAGTTTCGCCTCGGGCATGTTGGTCATCCCGATCACATCCGCACCCCAACTGTCGCGGTACATTTTGCTTTCGGCAACGGTGGAAAATTGCGGCCCCTCCATCGCGAGGTACGTACCCCCATCATGGCACGTCACGCCTTGTGCACGGCCCGCAGCGAGACACGCTTGGCGCAGACGTTCACAAACAGGGTGCGCGACGGAGACATGCGCCACACAGCCGGTCCCAAAGAACGATTTTTCGCGCGCGAACGTTCGGTCAATGAATTGATCCACCATGACAAAATCGCCCGGTGCCATGTCTTCGCGAAAGGACCCACAGGCCGACACTGCGATAACATCCGTAACCCCTAGCCGCTTGAGCGCGTCGATATTGGCACGGTACGGCACAGTGCTGGGCGAATGGACATGGCCCCGCCCGTGACGGGGCAGAAACACCATTTCAACCCCATCGAGCCGCCCGGTCAAAAGCGCGTCGGACGGCGCACCCCACGGCGTTTCGACCGTGACCCAAGCCGCATTCTCCAGCCCATCGATGTCATAAACACCCGAGCCGCCAATAATGCCGATCTTTGCCTGTCCCATCATCTGGCAGCCTTTCACAGTGTCGAAAATCGCGTGGAACATCGCCCAGAGCGGATCTCATTGCAACGCGTCCCTTACAAGACACCGCACAGCCCCCCGTTGCACCGCGCGCTCGCCGCTTGCGCACGCAAACGTTGTGTTTTTTGGGCGTTGTGTGTTAGGCGGGCGCCAAGAGATCACTCCAGACTATCATTCCCATAGGTTTTCGCTCTATGTCACGCACCCTCTTGGCGGCGCTTGCGCCCCGTTTTGCAACACCCTCCGGCGGCACGCCCCTCACTCCGGCGCAGATTCGCACCGACCTTTTGTCGGGCCTGACCGTGGCGCTGGCACTGGTGCCCGAAGCCGTGGCATTTGCCTTTGTGGCAGGGGTTCACCCGCTTGTCGGCCTTTATGCGGCCTTCCTTGTGGGCTTGATCACCGCCGTGATCGGTGGCCGTCCGGGTATGATTTCGGGCGCGACGGGGGCCTTGGCCGTGGTCATGGTCGCTTTGGTCGCGCAACACGGTGTCGAATACCTGTTTGCGACCGTTGTTTTGATGGGCCTGTTGCAGATAACGGCAGGCGTGCTGCGCTGGGGTAAATATATTCGCATGGTGCCGCACCCGGTAATGCTAGGCTTTGTGAACGGCCTCGCGATCGTGATTTTCCTTGCGCAGTTGACCCAATTCAAAACCGCTGAGGGCAATTGGATGCCCGGTAATCAGATGGTTGTCATGCTGGGTCTTGTCGCGCTGACGATGGGAATCATCTATCTTATGCCGCGCCTGACCAAGGTGATCCCGGCCCCACTGGCCGGTATTGGTATTGTCGCGGCTCTGGTGATTGGCCTTGGTATTGACGTACCACGTGTGGGCGATCTGGCCTCGATTGAGGGCGGTCTGCCGCAGTTCCATATCCCCATGGTCCCGCTGAACCTTGAGACGTTCCAGATCATCCTGCCTTACGCGCTGATCCTTGCCGCAATTGGCCTGATCGAGAGCCTGCTGACCCTCAACCTTGTGGGTGAAATGACCGGCCAGCGCGGCGGAGCCAGCCAAGAATGCGTTGCCCAAGGCGTGGCCAACACAGTGACCGGCTTTTTCGGCGGCATGGGTGGCTGCGCAATGATCGGACAATCCATGATCAACGTGAAATCCGGGGGGCGCACACGGCTTGCGGGCATCGCGGCGGCCCTGTTTTTGCTGGCGTTTATCGTCGTGGCCTCCCCCGCGATTGAACAAATCCCACTCGCGGCCCTCGTGGGTGTGATGTTCATGGTGGTGATCGGAACGTTCGCTTGGAACTCCCTCAAAATCCTACGCAAAGTGCCCCTAACGGATGCTGTTGTGATCCTGTTGGTGACGGTTGTGACCGTGCTCACTGACCTTGCAGTGGCGGTTATTGTGGGTGTGATTGTCTCGGCCCTCGCCTACGCCTGGCAAAACGCCCGCCGTATCCACGCGACAACCTATGAAACCCCCGAAGGCGCCAAGGTCTACCAAGTGCAGGGGCCATTGTTCTTTGGCTCAGCCACAGGCTTTGTCGAGATGTTCGACATCAAGAATGACCCCGGCATGGTTGTGGTCGATTTCGCGGGCTCGCGCGTGGCCGACCAATCTGCGTTGGAGGCCATCGAAAACGTCGCCGCCAAGTATGAAGCCGCCGGGAAACGCATCCAGTTGCGTCACCTGACACGCGATTGCCACGCGCTGCTGAACAAGGCCGGGCACCTGATGGTCGACAGCGACGATGACCCCGATTACGCCATCGCCGCAAACTATTCGGTGCGGACCGGTATCTTGGGCGGTGGACATTAGACGCAGTTGACTCTACCCCCCGAGGCACCACATGTTGCGCGGCGCAAACACTTTTCGCGCCCTGATTAGGAGCCCCCATGCCCGTTGTTGTTGTTGAATCCCCGGCCAAAGCCAAGACAATCAACACGTATTTGGGCAAGGATTACACCGTCTTGGCCAGCTACGGCCACGTGCGGGACCTGCCGCCCAAGGATGGTTCGGTCCTGCCCGACGAGGGTTTTGAGATGCTGTGGGAGGTCGCCTCTGACAGCAAAAAACACGTCAAAGCCATTGCGGACGCCCTAAAAGACGACAACGAACTGATCCTCGCGACCGACCCCGATCGCGAGGGTGAAGCGATCAGTTGGCACCTGCAAGAGGCCCTGACCAAGCGGAAGTCCATCAAAAAGGACACCAAGGTTAGCCGCGTTGTATTTAACGCGATCACCAAGACAGCCGTCACCGAAGCGATGCAAAACCCCCGTGAGGTGGACCAACCGTTGGTTGAGGCCTACCTCGCCCGCCGCGCGCTGGACTATTTGGTTGGGTTCAACCTATCGCCCGTTTTGTGGCGCAAACTGCCAGGGTCCCGATCCGCCGGACGTGTGCAATCGGTTTGTCTGCGCATTATCGTTGAGCGCGAGATGGAGATTGAGGTCTTTAAGCCTCAGGAATACTGGACCGTAAAAGCCGTACTCGAAACCCCGCGCGGTCAGACGTTTGAGGCGCGCCTCACGTCGTTTGCCGGTAAAAAGCTGGATAAGTTCAGCCTTGGCAACAGCACCGATGCAGAAATGGCCGTGCAAGCCATCACCTCGCGCGATCTGAGTATCCTAAGTGTCGAGGCAAAGCCCGGCACACGTAACCCCAGCCCGCCCTTTATGACATCGACCCTGCAACAAGAAGCCAGCCGCAAGTTCGGCTTTGGCGCACGGCAGACGATGTCCACGGCTCAGCGCCTGTATGAAGCGGGCCTGATTACATACATGCGAACAGATGGCATCGACATGGCGCCCGAGGCCGTGCACGCCGCCCGCGACGCGATCAAGGACCGCTACGGCGCGGAATACGTGCCCGGCAGCCCGCGCATGTACAAGAACAAGGCCAAGAACGCCCAAGAGGCGCACGAATGTATCCGCCCCACGGATATGACCCGTTCCGCCGATGAGATCAAAGTCTCGGAGCCTGATCAGCGCAAACTCTATGATCTGATCTGGAAGCGGACACTGGCCAGCCAGATGGAAGCCGCCCGCTTTGAGCGCACCACGGCAATCATCGGCTCCGATGATGCTCAGGTTGAGATGCGCGCCTCGGGTCAGGTGGTACTGTTTGACGGCTTTATGAAGGTCTACATGGAAGGCCGCGATGACGAGGTCGTGGATGACGACGACAAGCGTCTGCCCTCGATCCAACAGGGTGAGCCCGCCAAGAAGGAAAGCATCACCCCCGAGCAGCACTTTACCCAGCCTCCGCCCCGCTACACTGAGGCGACACTGGTTAAGCGCATGGAAGAATTGGGTATTGGACGCCCCTCGACCTACGCCTCGATTGTGACCACGATCCAAGACCGCGGCTATGTTATCAAAGAGAAAAACCGCCTGATCCCCGAAGATAAAGGCCGGTTGGTGACAGTGTTCCTGTCGAACTACTTCCGCAAATATGTGGGCTATGATTTTACGGCTGAACTGGAAAACCAGCTGGATGAAGTATCCGCCGGCAATGCGCAGTACAAAGACGTGCTGAACCGGTTCTGGCGCGACTTCAAGGCTGCGATTGATGAAACCGCAGAGCTGCGCATCACCGAAGTCCTTGAGAAAATCAATGAGGTGCTAGAGCCGCACCTGTTCCCGGATCAAGGCGACGGCAAGCCACCGCGCCAATGCCCGAACTGCGAGATTGGCCGTTTGTCCATGCGCACAGCGCGCGCGGGCGGGGCGTTTATCGGCTGCTCAAACTACCCTGAGTGCCGCTATACCCGGCCCTTTGGCCCCCCCGGCATGGAAGACCCATCCGCAATCCCGCCCGAGGGCAAGCTGTTGGGCAGCGACGCCGACGACGAAATCCGGATCTTTAAGGGCCGCTTTGGGCCCTACGTCCAGCGCGGTGAAGTCACGGAAGAAAACAAAAAGCCCCCGCGCCAGTCTATTCCAAAGGAATGGGCACCCGAAGAGTTGACCCTTGAGCAGGGTGTGCAGTTGCTCGCGCTGCCGCGCCTAATTGGGGAGCACCCCGAAGATGGTATCGCGGTTTGGGCCAATATCGGTCGCTATGGTCCGTACCTGAAGCACGCTGACAGCACATCCAACCGGGGCGGCACCAATGCCAACCTTGAAGGGCTGGATGAGGTTTGGACCGTGGGCATGAACCGCGCGGTGCAATTGCTGGCGGAAAAAGTGGCCTCTCGCGGAGCGAGAGGGGTTGCGGCAACCCCTTTGAAGGAACTGGGTGAGCATCCCGACGGCGGCGGCGCGGTGAACATCATGAAGGGCAAATACGGGCCTTACGTGAAGTGGGAGAAGGTGAATGCCACCATTCCTGAAACCACCGAGCCGGAAGACGTGACCATGGACTTAGCCGTGCAGCTTTTGGAAGAGCGGTTGGCCAAGACCGGAAAGAAAAAGCCTACTGCCAAGAAAACCGCGGCGAAAAAGCCGGCAGCGAAGAAACCAGCGGCAAAAAAGAAAGCGCCTGCGAAGAAAAAACCCGCCGCTAAGACCGAAACGAAGTAACCGAATTGCGCGCCTACGGCGCATTGCAGTGCTTTGGGGGGCGCTGCCCCCGCCCTTCGGGCTCCCCCGGAGTATTTCGGGAACAAAGGAGTCTGGTACGGGCTATTCGGCAATGGCTGCTCTGTGTCGGATCATATTGGGGCAAGCTGCATGTGCCCAAGGGGGCGCATGTCTAACCCAAGCATAGTCCTAGATATCCGCGCATTGGCAAGGTTGAGCACGCCGATCATCATATCGCTTGCGGCCTCCATGCTAATCGGGGTCGTCGATACGATCATGATCGCGCCTTTGGGAACTGTCGCGCTCGCGGCAGCGTCGATCACCGTCTCAATTCAAGTGATCTTTTTTGCTTGTCTCTATGGGTTTGTTTCCGGAACTTCCGTGAGGATGTCTGAGACATTCGGCGCGGGTGATGTACGCGGCTTGTCTGAAGCGACTTTGACGGGACTTGTGATCGGCGGCGGCGCTGGCGCTTTGGGTATGGGGCTGATGCTTGCGCTGAGGCCTGGGTTGGCATGGCTCGGTCAGCCCCCTGAGGTGTTGGATGCCCTTTCGGGAGGGTATTGGCAGGCTATGGCCGTTTTGCTGGTCCCGTTTACGCTGTTTTACATGCTTAAAGGTTTGTTTGATGCGGTGGGCGCACCTTGGCTTGGAGTGAGCGTGGCCTTTGGCGCGGTTGCCCTAAACGTGCCCGCCAACTGGTTACTGATCTATGGGATTGGTGGCTGGGACGGCTTGGGCCTATCTGGGGCGGCGTATGCCAGCCTGTTGTCACAAAGTGCGTCATTGGGAGTAGCCTGGGCCTTGTGGCGCTACGGGCCGGCTTTTGCCAGCGCGCGGCGTGTTGTTACCCTGACCCGGTCCGAGGTCCTACATCAGCTGCGTGCAGGTGGGATGATCGCCACAGGCTATTTCAGCGAGGGAGCGGTTTATGCCTGCGTCGGTCTAATGGTGGGTTGGTTTGGGGCGGGCGCGCTGGCGGCGAACCAAATCGTTAATTCAGTAGCGACCGTCCTCTATATGGTGCCTCTCGGCATATCGATTGCAGTCTCGATTGTAGTGGGCCAAGCGCTAGGCGCTGGGCAGGATCACCGCATCAGGGGCATTGGTGTGGCCGCCCTGAGCCTTAGCGTTGGATGGATGGTGACTGTGATGCTTGGCCTTCTGATACTCGCGGGTCCAATCGCCGGAGCGCTGTCCGCTGATCCGGCGGTCGTGGCCTTGGCCACAACGCTGTTTTGGATCATCGCGGCCACACAGATTGCGGACGGTATACAAGGTACCATGCTAGGCGCGGCGCGAGGGATGACAGACAACAGTGTGCCTGTAGCGGCGACTTTGCTAGGTAACTGGGGCGTCGCCCTGCCGCTAGCCTATGGGCTTGGCGTTTTTCTGGGCTGGGGCCCCAAGGGAATATGGATCGGCTACGGTTTGGGGCTGGCCTTTGCGGCCATCCTCGTGAGTTGGCGGTTCTTTTGGAAGGTCAAACGCTTGACGCCCGCGCCAAACGCTCCGACATAAAAGCCATAAGGAGAGCCAATGCCCGATCAAATGCCCGCGCTACAGCCGCACCCCGAAGTTCTTGAGTTCCTTGCGACACGTCGCTCCCGCCCTGCGAAGACGCTTGTGACACCGGTGCCCGACCGCGCCGTCGTTGAGCAACTCCTGACCATTGCGGCCCGCACGCCCGATCATGGCAAGCTAGAGCCGTGGCGGTTTTGCGTGTTGGAGCGGGAAGCCTGCGTGCGGCTGGCGGCCCTGACCCGGCGTATCGGCATGGCGAAGGGCATGGACGCGGATAAATTAGAAAAGGCCAGCGCGCAGTTCGCGAATGCGCATCTGTGCGTTGCGGTTGTGGCATCCCCCAAAGCGTCTGAAAAAATCCCGGAAATTGAGCAAACCCTCAGCGCGGGCGCGGTGTGCCAACAGTTGCTAACCGCGGGGCTTGCAGCTGGATGGGGGGCATCTTGGCTGACGAATTGGATGGCCACGGACCGAGACTTTTTGAGCGAAGGCTTGGGCCTGGCAGCGCATGAGTGGGTTGCAGGATACGTCTATTTGGGCAGTGAAGGTGCGCGCCCACCTGAACGGCCACGCCCGGATTTGACCGCCATTACCACGTGGCTGAGCGAATGATCAGCGACGTCACCAAGGCGATTGGTCAGCTACCGGATCCCCGGTTTCGCAATGTCTTGGTGTTAGGCATTGGCCTCGCCTTGGCCCTACTGGTTGGCTTCAGTTTTTTGTTCATCACAGGGGTGCAGTGGCTCATCGGGCCGTCTGTCAGCCTGCCTTGGATCGGTGAGGTGACTTGGCTAGCCGAGGCCGCGGGCTGGGCCTCTGTTCCGGTGGTGATGGTGTTGTCCGTATTCTTGATGGTCCCTGTGGCCTCGGCCTTTACGGGCATCTTCCTAGAACGGATCGCCGACGCGGTTGAAGATCGCCACTACCCCGGTTTGCCACCGGCATCAGGGGCACCACTCGCTACGGCCATTCGCGACTCGATTGGCTTTTTAGGGCTGATCCTTGGGGTAAACCTGTTGGCTCTGTTGGCGTATTTGATACTCGCGCCCCTTGCGCCCCTGATATTTTGGGGCGTGAACGGTGTGCTTTTGGGTCGTGAATACGCGCAAATGGTGGCCTTGCGCCGATTATCACGTGCGGAGGCGAACGCATTTCGCCGCCGCAATCGGTTTTCGATCTGGGCCTTGGGCGTGATCATGGCTGTGCCGTTAACGGTGCCCGTGCTGAACTTATTGGTCCCGGTGATCGGCGCTGCGGCCTTTACTCACCTGTACCATAGGGTTGGCCCCCACCGCCAAAGCGCGTGAACAGGTCAATATCAGCCAGCGTGATGCCCCCCGACAGGATCGTCACAACGAGCGGTAACCACAGCGCAAGCGCGATGAGCGTCGTCAAAAGAAAGCGTTTGCGCAATTGCGGGTCGGCGGGCGCACCAGCATGTGTGCCGGGAACCACCGGTCCATCCTCCGCCTGCGAGGGCTGACGGATCACCAGCACGATCAACAACGTGATGAACCAGATCACCGCATACAGAACAATTCCGCTAAAAACGCCCATCAGACTTGTTCCAGTTCCACGAGGGTGCCAGTGAAATCTTTGGGGTGCAGGAACAAGACCGGCTTGCCGTGGGCCCCGATTTTGGGCTCACCCGAGCCGAGAACACGCGCGCCAGAGGCCTGCAACTGGTCGCGGGCGGCAAGGATGTCGTCAACTTCGTAGCAAATATGATGAATGCCGCCAGAGGGGTTTTTATCCAAAAACCCTTGGATGGGGCTGTTTTCGCCCAAAGGATACAGCAGCTCAACCTTGGTGTTCGGCAGCTCGATAAAGACGACCGTGACACCATGGTCAGGTTCATCCTGCGGGGAATTCACTTTGGCGCCAAGGACATCGCGGTACTGGGCGGCCGCGGCCTCTAGATCCGGCACGGCAATGGCGACGTGGTTCAAACGACCGATCATGGGAAAACTCCTTATAGCTTTGGTCAGGTTATGGCCCCCCGCAGTCCCCTGAACAAGACCCCGCTTGCGCGCACCAGCAAGGATTTCTGGCGCTTGTTTACCGGTTGTTAGGCCTAAAGGCGTTTTCTGGGTCCAAAGGATTCGGAGAAAACCAATGGATGACCTCTCAGACCTGAAACTTAACGTGCCGCGCCCCACCCCTTTGCGGCCCCTTCTGGGTGTGACTGTCTTGATCGTCGAAGACAGCCGATTTGCCTCAGAGGCGCTGCGACTGTTGTGCCTGCGATCCGGCGCACGGATCCGGCGGGCAGATTCTTTGGCCGCAGCACGGCGGCATCTGACCACCTACCGACCGACCGTTGCCATTATTGATCTCGGGCTGCCTGATGGATCAGGGCTCGAATTGATCCGTACGTTAGATCACGCCAACCAGCGCCCCCCGATTGTCTTGGCGACCTCTGGCAATCATCGCGAAGAATCGGAATTTGCGTCAATTGAGGCCGGAGCGGATGGTTTTTTGCCCAAACCGATCGAAAGCCTTGCGGTGTTTCAACAAGAAATCCTCAAGCATATCCCAGAGGAAGACCGACCAAGGGCCGCACCCGCCGCCAGTTCGGACACTGTGACGCCGGATAGCTTTGCGATGGATGAAGACCTCGCCCATGTTGCCAAGCTGATGGACGATGAGGGCGTGCCTGCAAGTTTTATCTCTGGCTTTCTAAAGGGCGTCGCGCGCACCGGACACGATGACGATCTGCTACGCGAAGCCGAAGCCTACGAAATGTCACCTGAAGCCCGAGAGCGGTTGCGCCGCTTGATCGCCAAACGGTTAGAACACAAGCAAGCCGTTTAGCGCGGGTCAAAACGAAAAAAGCGCCCGGCACTGAGGACGGACGCTTTTGAATAGTCTGTACGGGTGAACCTAGTCTTGCGGAATAACCCGCAGACCCAACTCCATCAGCTGATCTGGCAAAGGCTCGGACGGCGCCGACATCATCAGATCCTCGGCCCGTTGGTTCATTGGGAACAAAATAACTTCGCGAATATTCGCCTCATCCGCCAAAAGCATCACGATCCGGTCGATCCCGGCAGCACAACCGCCGTGCGGTGGGGCACCGTATTGGAAGGCGTTAACCATCCCGCCAAACCGTTTACGCACTTCGTCCGCGCCGTAACCGGCCAGTTCAAACGCTTTGAACATGATCTCAGGCTGGTGGTTCCGGATCGCGCCAGACACCAGTTCGTAGCCGTTACACGCTAGGTCATACTGGTATCCCAAAACGTTTAGCGGATCGTTTTCGAGCGCGGCCATCCCGCCTTGCGGCATGGAGAATGGGTTATGCGAGAAATCGATTTTACCGGTTTCTTCGTCAGCCTCATACATCGGGAAGTCCACGATCCAGGCGAACGCAAAGCGATCTTGGTCCGTTAGACCCAATTCGTCACCGATGGTTGTGCGGGCCTTGCCTGCAACACGTTCAAACGCGCTGGCTTTGCCGCCAAGAAAGAACGCCGCGTCGCCGACACCCAGACCCAGTTGCTCCCGGATGGCTTCGGTACGCTCGGGTCCAATGTTTTTCGCCAAGGGACCAGCGGCCTCCATGCCTTGGCCCTGATCGCGCCAAAAGATGTAGCCCATGCCGGGCAGACCTTCTTTTTGCGCGAAGGCATTCATACGGTCGCAGAATTTGCGCGAGCCACCCGTGGGGGCGGGGATGGCGCGAATTTCGGTGCCGTCCTGCTCCAGCAATTTGGCAAAGATCGCAAAGCCGGACTCGCGGAAGTGCTCAGACACGTCCTGCATCTTGATCGGGTTGCGCAGGTCGGGCTTGTCGGTACCGTACCAAAGGGCCGCATCGCGGTAGCTGATCTGCTCCCACACAGTGTCGACCTTGCGGCCGCCGCCAAATTCTTCGAATACGCCTTGGATGACGGGCTGGATCACATCAAACACGTCCTGCTGTTCCACAAAGGACATCTCAAGATCGAGTTGGTAGAAGTCCGTGGGCGAACGATCTGCGCGGGGGTCTTCGTCGCGGAAACAGGGCGCGATCTGGAAATACTTGTCGAAGCCCGAGACCATCAGCAGCTGTTTGAACTGCTGCGGTGCCTGTGGAAGCGCATAGAACTTCCCGGGGTGCAGACGCGAGGGCACGAGGAAATCGCGCGCGCCTTCAGGGCTGGAGGCCGTGATGATCGGCGTTTGGTATTCGCGGAAGTTGTCATCCCACATCCGCTTGCGGATGGAGGACACAACGTCCGAGCGGAGCGTCATGTTGCGCTGCATTTTTTCGCGACGCAGATCGAGGAAGCGGTATTTGAGGCGCGTTTCCTCGGGGTATTCTTGGTCACCAAAGACCATGAGAGGCAGTTCACCCGCGCCACCTAGAACTTCGACGTCACGGATATAGACCTCGACCTCACCCGTGGGCAGCTTGGGGTTGATTAGGCTCGCGTCACGCGCCTTTACGTTTCCGTCGATCCGAATGCAGAACTCAGAACGCAGCTTTTCCACGTCTGAAAATACGGGGCTGTCGGGGTCGCACAACAGCTGCGTCATGCCATAGTGATCGCGCAGATCGATGAACAGCACGCCGCCATGGTCGCGGATACGGTGTACCCAACCAGAGAGGCGGACCGTGTCGCCTTCGTTGGCTTTGGTCAAATCAGCACAAGAATGGGTGCGGTAGGCGTGCATGTCAGGCTCCGTTGCATGTCCGGGTGCGGGGTCGGGCCGATACACCGCGCGCGCGCCCAGATGTCAAGCCGCGTCGGGGTATCTGGGCTCTCGGAAGCCTCCGGCGGGAGGTATTTAGGGAACAAAGGAGTAATTTTGGTTAACAAGCCGGCTGTTGACTGGATTGAGAATTTTGATCTGTGTCAGTTTTTCTGAGGGTTAAATGTGTCAGATTTACTTGACACCCCAAGGAGCCAGCCCATGCGCATTGTTTTGATCCACCCCAATTACCGTTCTGGTGGCGCCGAAATCGCGGGGTCGTGGCCTCCGGCGTGGGTGGCGTATTTGGCCGGGTCGCTCAAGAAGGCGGGATATACTGATATCCATTTTTTCGACGCGATGACCGACAACATGTCTGAAGGCGAGTTGCGCGTGAGGCTTGCCGAATTGCAGCCGGACGTTGTTGGCTGCACCGCCATCACCCCGTCGATCTATGTGGCCGAGCGCGTTCTGCAAATCGCAAAAGAGGTGGTGCCGCAAGCATTTGGCATCCTTGGCGGGGTGCATGCGACGTTCATGTACAAACAGGTCCTCTCGGAAGCACCTTGGATTGATTGTATTGTACGGGGTGAAGGTGAAGAGATCATCGTTGACCTGATGAATGCGCTTGAGGACGGCCGTTGGGAGACAGACCGCAAGCGCATTCATGGTATCGCCTATCGAGACCAGGAGCAGATTATCGCCACGCAGGCGGCATCAACCGTCAAGGATTTGGATGGGTTAGAGCCTGATTGGACGCTTCTGAATTGGCCGAACTATCAATACATCCCCCTTGGCGTCAGGGTGGCCATCCCGAGCATGGCGCGCGGCTGTCCGTTCACATGTTCATTCTGCTCGCAATGGAAATTTTGGAGAGATTACCGCGTGCGCGATCCACTTAAGGTCGTAGATGAAATCGAAACACTGGTGAATGAGCAGCAGGTCGGCTTTTTTATCCTCGCGGACGAAGAGCCCACGATCAACCGGCGTAAATTTATTCAATTTTGTGAGGAATTGATCAAACGCGACCTGCCGTCCCGCGTGCAGTGGGGCATCAATACTCGGGTCACGGACATCATGCGCGATAAGGAGCTGCTGCCCTTGTACCGCAAAGCCGGACTGGTCCACGTATCGCTGGGCACTGAGGCCGCAGCGCAACTAAAACTGGACCAATTCAACAAAGAAACCCGCGTTGAAGAGAATAAGGAGGCCATTCGTCTGCTGCGTGAGGCCGACATTTTCACCGAGGCACAGTTCATCGTCGGCTTAGACAACGAGACGCCCGAAACGCTTGAGGAAACGTTTCAGATGGCGTGGGATTGGCAGCCTGATCTGGCGAACTGGGCGATGTATACGCCCTGGCCCTTTACGCCGCTGTTTCAGGAAATGAAGGACAAGGTCGAGATTTTCGACTTTTCTAAGTATAATTTCGTGACCCCCATCATGGCGCCAGATGCCATGGATCGCGCGACATTATTGGACCGTGTGATGCACAATTACCGTCGGTTTTATTCACGCAAAGCACTTTGGCACTATCCATGGCGCGGCACGGGATATCGGCGCAAATATCTACTCGGCTGCCTCAAGGCTTTCGCCAAGGCAGGGTTTGCGCGCACGTTTTACGATCTTGGGAAAGCCAACTATTGGGGGCCACAGTCCAAAGAGGGCGTGAATTTCAACTTTGATCGCACCCGCACGATTGCTCCCGCGCAAATGGATGACTGGCTCAGCACGGCGGATATCGCTTCTGCCAAGCGGGCCCGCAAAAAGGCGCTCGACACCAAGGAGTTGGTTATCCCCGCTTGCGGCGGCGGCACGGAGCAAGCCGAGGAGTTGCTGTGATGCCGCACAGCGCATCGACACCCGGACGCATCGGGCCAAACGCAATATTGCAGATGCTTCCGGTGTTGGAGGCTGAGGGCGGCAAAAAGCTGGCCAACGCGATGCTTGAGGCCGCAGGGATTGACGCCCTCCCCCCCGACACCGGGCTAATCCCCGAAGCCGGGGCAGCGGCCCTGCACCAAGCGATCCGGACCCACTTGCCGGAACGTGCCAAATCCATCGCGACCGAGGCGGGCATGCGCACTGCAGACTATGTGATCGCCCACCGCATTCCACCGCTGATCGTCTGGCTGTTGCCGCGATTGCCCCACCGGATAGCGGCGCGGTTGTTAACGAATTCGATCCAGCATCACGCCTGGACCTTTACCGGCTCGGGACGGTTCAATGTGATCAGCCATGCACCTATCCGCCTGCAAATCGCCGACAACCCCGTTGTGCGGGGTGAGGTCGCGGATGCTCCGCTGTGTCACTGGCATGCGGCGGTGTTCACCCGGCTGTATCAGCGCCTTGTGCGCGCGGACTATACCGCCCACGAATTGGAATGTTGCGCCAACCACCATCCCGCATGCCGGTTCGAAATAACCCCGACGTCATGAACACTCCGCTTGAGCGGCGCGAGCGGATCGGGCAACCATGGCGGATATGTTTGATCGCGCCACACTAGATCGGCTGAAACGCGGGGCTTTGTTTGTCTGGGCCCTCAACACGCGGCTGGCAGAGCATCGTATTGCGCTGATTTCAGCGGGTGTGGCGTTTTATGGACTGCTCGCTCTGTTCCCCGCAATTACGGCGGGCCTTGCCTTGGGTGGGCTATTGATTGAGCCGGAGCAAATCTTGGCCCAAGTGGACCTATTCACTGACATCATACCCGAAGACGCGATCGACATCGTGATGAGCCAAGCCACCGCCGTCGCGGGTGGTGATGGGCTGGGGCTAGAGGTCGCGGCGTGGGTTGGGTTGGGCGTGGCCCTTTATTCCAGTTCTCGTGGGGTTGCGGGGCTGATGCAGGGGTTGAACGCCGCACATGAGACAACAGAGACACGCGGCTTTGTCGCCAAGACCGCCACACGCTTGGGCCTGACGGTGGCGCTGATTCTTGGGGCGGTGCTGGGCCTGTCTGCAACATTGCTGGTCCCAGCCGCGGTCGCACTTTTGGGGCCGGTGATCGAATTTGGCCCCTTGGGCGCGGTCTTGGTGTGGGGGCTGATGGTGATTGTGATCCTTGCAGGGCTGACCGGGCTTTACCGTTTTGGCCCAACGCGGCCTTTCGCAACACGCGCATCGCTGCGCGGGGCTGGTGTCGCCTGCGTGCTATGGCTGGCGGGATCTGCGGTCTTTGCGTTCTATGTGGGCAACTTTGCGTCTTATAACCAAAGCTTTGGCGCGCTTGGGGGCGTGATCGTACTGCTGACGTGGTTTTGGCTTTCGGCGTTCATTATCCTGCTGGGGGCTGAGGTGAATGCGCTGTGGAATGCGCCCAAATCATCGGACCAAACACCCCACACCGCGCCAAGCCACGAGCAGCCCTAGCCCATCCGCCCGCATACACGCACAGGCTGTTAGCCAAATCGCGCGTTCCCCCCTTGCGTCCATTCCACCCATGCCTATAACGCAGTCAATTTGCCGCCACCGCTGCCTCAACTTCGTCCGGAGAGCCCACCATGCCCAAACGTACCGATATTTCATCCATCATGATCATCGGTGCAGGCCCCATCGTGATCGGGCAAGCATGCGAGTTCGACTACTCCGGCGCTCAGGCTTGTAAGGCGCTCCGCGAAGAAGGCTACCGTGTCATCCTCGTGAACTCGAACCCCGCGACCATCATGACCGACCCGGGCCTTGCGGACGCAACCTACATCGAGCCAATCACCCCCGAAGTTGTCGCCAAGATTATCGAAAAAGAGCGCCCCGACGCGCTGCTGCCCACGATGGGCGGCCAGACCGGACTGAACACCTCCCTCGCGCTAGACGATATGGGTGTGCTTGAAAAATTCGGCGTCGAGCTGATTGGTGCCAAGCGTGCAGCCATCGAAATGGCCGAGGATCGCAAACTTTTCCGTGAGGCGATGGACCGTCTCGGCATCGAAAACCCCAAAGCTACCATCGTCGCCGCCCCCAAGAAGGATAATGGCAAGTACGATATCGCCGCTGGCGTGGCCGAGGCCCTCGATGCGCTGGAGCACATTGGCCTGCCCGCCATCATTCGCCCTGCCTTTACGCTCGGTGGTACAGGCGGCGGCGTTGCTTATAACCGCGCCGACTACGAAGCCATCTGCCGGAGCGGGCTTGAAGCATCCCCCATGGCGCAAATCCTTGTGGATCAGAGCCTTTTGGGTTGGAAAGAATATGAGATGGAAGTTGTGCGGGACACCGCCGACAACGCCATCATTGTCTGCTCCATCGAAAACGTGGACCCCATGGGTGTCCACACCGGCGACAGCATCACAGTGGCTCCGGCCCTGACGCTGACCGACAAAGAATACCAACTGATGCGCACGCATTCGATCAACGTGTTGCGCGAAATCGGTGTTGAGACAGGCGGCTCCAACGTTCAGTGGGCCGTAAACCCCGCTGACGGCCGCATGGTCGTGATCGAAATGAACCCACGCGTCTCGCGCTCTTCGGCGCTGGCCTCTAAGGCGACGGGTTTCCCCATCGCCAAGATCGCCGCGAAGCTGGCCGTGGGCTACACTTTGGATGAGCTGGACAACGACATCACCAAGGTCACGCCCGCCTCATTCGAGCCGACCATTGACTATGTCGTCACGAAAATCCCCAAATTCGCGTTCGAAAAGTTCCCCGGCTCTGAGCCGCTGCTAACCACGGCGATGAAATCCGTGGGTGAGACGATGGCCATCGGCCGCACGATCCACGAATCGATGCAAAAGGCATTGGCCTCAATGGAATCGGGCCTCACTGGCTTTGACGAAATCGACATCGGCACGGACGTCGCTGGGATCAAGCGTGAGTTGTCCCGCCAAACACCCGACCGCATTCGCGTGATCGCCCAAGCCATGCGCGAAGGTCTGTCAAACGACGAAATCCAAGCAGTCACCGCATTTGACCCATGGTTCCTCGACCGCATCCGTGAGATTGTCGATGCTGAGGCTGAGGTCCGCAAAAACGGCCTGCCCGTGACCGAAGCTCCTCTGCGCGCGCTCAAAATGATGGGCTTTACCGATGCCCGTCTCGCCAAGCTAACCGGCCGGACCGAAGATAACGTCCGCCGCGCGCGCCTTAACCTTGGTGTGACCGCGCAGTTCAAACGGATTGATACCTGTGCCGCTGAGTTTGAAGCGCAAACACCCTACATGTACTCCACCTATGAGACACCTGTCATGGGTGAGCCCGAGTGTGAGGCCCGCCCGAGCGACGCCAAAAAGGTTGTCATTCTAGGCGGTGGCCCCAACCGTATCGGCCAAGGGATCGAGTTCGATTATTGCTGCTGTCACGCCTGTTTCGCGCTGAGCGATCAGGGCTACGAGACGATCATGATCAACTGCAACCCCGAGACGGTCTCGACCGATTACGACACCTCGGATCGCCTGTATTTTGAGCCGCTGACGTTTGAGCACGTGATGGAAATCCTGCGGGTTGAGCAAGACAACGGCACGCTACACGGTGTGATCGTACAGTTCGGCGGTCAAACCCCGCTGAAACTGGCGAATGCGCTGAATGAAGCGGGCATTCCCATTCTGGGCACCACACCTGACGCCATTGACCTTGCAGAAGACCGTGAGCGTTTCCAAGAGCTTGTGAACCGTCTGGGCCTAAAGCAACCGCGCAACGCGATTGCGTCCAGCGACGATGAGGCCCGTATCCGCGCCGAAGAGCTTGGCTATCCGCTGGTGATCCGCCCCTCCTATGTGCTGGGTGGCCGCGCGATGGAAATCGTCCGCGACACGGCCCAGCTAGAGCGGTACATTGCCGAAGCCGTGGTTGTCTCGGGTGACAGCCCCGTCCTGCTAGACAGCTATCTGTCCGGCGCGATTGAAGTGGATGTAGATGCTCTGTCTGACGGTGAAAACGTTCACGTAGCAGGCATCATGCAGCACATCGAAGAAGCCGGAGTTCACTCCGGTGACAGCGCATGTTCGCTGCCCCCGCATTCGCTGTCCTCCGACATCCTCGACGAAATTCGCCGCCAGACCGTTGATCTCGCGCTGGCACTTCGCGTTGTTGGCCTGATGAACATCCAGTTCGCGGTCAAAGGCACCGATATCTACCTGATTGAGGTTAACCCGCGGGCATCTCGCACGGTGCCTTTCGTGGCCAAAGCCGTGGACAGCGCGATTGCCTCAATTGCCGCGCGCCTGATGGCAGGTGAGCCGCTGTCGAACTTCCCGTTGCGCGCGCCCTACGCGGATGACGCGGCGACCGGCGAACACTTGCCTCTGCCCGACCCTATGACATTGGCTGACCCCAACACACCGTGGTTCTCGGTCAAGGAAGCCGTGCTTCCCTTTGCCCGCTTCCCCGGCGTCGATACAATCCTGGGGCCAGAAATGCGCTCAACCGGCGAAGTTATGGGCTGGGATCGCTCCTTCCCGCGCGCGTTCCTGAAGGCACAGATGGGCGCAGGCGTTGAGCTGCCCAAAACAGGCACCGTGTTCATGTCGATCAAACCCGAAGACAAGACTGAACAACTGGTCGAAACCGCGCGCGTCCTTGCGGAGAAGGATTTCACGATCCTTGCGACGGACGGAACGGCCAAGTTCCTTGCGGACCACGGCATTGCGTCGACCCGCGTGAACAAGGCCTATGAGGGCGGACGCACTATCGTCGACGTCATGAAAGATGGCGAAGTCGACTTGGTCATGAACACGACCGAAGGCGCGCAAGCTGTTGAAGACTCACGCTCTATGCGCAACGTCGCCTTGATGGACAAGATCCCCTACTACACCACGCTCGCTGGCAGCCTCGCCGCTGCTCTCGCGATCAAAGCGCGGGACGAAGGGGACGTTGGAGTCCGCTCGCTACAATAAAGGCGCCGCGTCTTTTAATACCTTTGGGCATCCCCCGACGTGCGGGGTGCCCCAGCACACCGCAAAGCGCCTAGCGTCAACATCGCTCTTCCGTAGCGTCTTTGTTGACCTGACCCTCCCTTTCCTCGCAGTTGATCAGGACACATGCGGAGGGGTCAGATGCGGACAGTTTCCATTACTGGACACGGGGTTTTCACACCCTCGCAGATCATTACCAATGATGAATTGGTGGTGGCCTTTAACGCGTTCGCCGATGCCCAAAATGAAAAACACACAGAAGAAATCGCGGCTGGCACCGTAGAGGCAATCGCACACTCCAGCGCCGACTTCATCACATCCGCTTCGGGGATCAATCAACGATATGTCGTTGATAAAGAAGGTGTTCTCGACCCTACCCGCATGTTCCCAAAGCTCGCCTCTCGGCCAGACAACGCACCCGGTCAAATGGCCGAAATGGGGATAGATGCGGCACGCACGGCGCTCAAAATGGCCGGAACTGATGCTGCGGACGTAGACCTTGTGATCTGCGCGGCATCGAACCACGAACGCGCCTATCCGGCCGTCGCGATCGAAATCCAGCAACTGCTGGGCGCCGGGGGCTTTGCATTTGATATGAACGTCGCCTGCTCATCGGCCACGTTCGGACTGCAAGCCGCAGCAGACATGATCAAATCAGGCAGTGTTTCCAAAGCCTTGGTCATCTGTCCTGAAATCTGCTCCGCACACCTCGAATGGCGGGACCGCGACTGTCACTTCATCTTTGGCGACGTCGCAACTGCGCTCTTGCTCGAGGCTGACGCAACCTGTGGCTTTCGGATCGACAGCACCCGCTGCGCGACTGAATTCTCGAACAATATTCGCAACAACAACGGGTTTCTCCGTCGCACGCGCGATCAAATGGAGGATCGGCGGGACATGCAATTTATGCAAAACGGCCGTAAAGTCTTTAAGGAAGTGCTGCCCATGGTCTCGGCGCACATCAAAGCGCACATGGCAGATGAAGGCGTGCAAGCCTCTGATCTCAAGCGGCTTTGGCTGCATCAGGCGAATAAAACAATGAACGACTTCATTGGCAAAAAGGTTCTTGGCCGCACGCCCGAACCGTTTGAGCAGCCCAACATCCTGCAGGATTATGCGAATACTTCTTCAGCAGGGTCGATCATTGCGTTTTCAAAACACTCAAGCGATATGGCACCGGGTGATCGCGGGCTGATCTGTTCCTTTGGCGCGGGCTATTCCGTGGGATCAGTCGTGTTAACCAAGCACTGAAATGGCTTTGCGTTAACGAGCGTAAAGCGGGGGTAAAAGCCCCTTGAACCTTGCCCCTCGGCCACGGATAAACCCATATGGCCAAGCTCTATTTCAACTATTCCACCATGAATGCCGGCAAATCGACTTTGCTGTTGCAGGCATCATACAACTACATTGAACGCGGTATGCAGACCTATTTGCTGACCGCGAATTTTGATGATCGTGCTGGCGATGTTGGCGTCATCGGCTCCCGTATTGGGATCGAAGCGAAGGCGGATATCTACGATCAAACGACTGACATATTTGAGATAATTCAAGACAGGCTCGCACACGGGCCCTGCGCCTGCGTGTTGGTAGATGAAGCCCAATGGCTGACGCGCGAACAGGTCTGGCAAATTGCGCGCGCAGTGGATGATCTGGGCATCCCAGTGATGTGTTACGGACTGCGGGTCGACTTTCGTGGTGAGCTGTTTCCCGGCTCAGCAGCGCTTCTCGCTCTTGCGGATGAAATGCGCGAGGTCCGTACGATTTGTCACTGCGGGCGCAAAGCCACGATGGTGATCCGCACCGATGCTGATGGTCGCGCCCTAACTGAAGGCGCGCAAATTGAGGTCGGCGGCAATGATCGTTACGTCTCTCTCTGCCGACGACATTTTCGCGAAGCTACAGACAGTTAGACTGCATTCGGCACCGGACTTTCGGCTGCGAACGCCATCACGTTGGCCAATGCCATGCGCCCCATGTCCTCACGTACTTCTAACGCAGCGGTGCCCAGGTGCGGCAGTAGAACGACGTTTTCCATCGCTTTGAGGGCGGCGGGAACTTTTGGTTCAAATTCGTAAACGTCCAGGCCTGCACCGGCGATCTGTTTAGCCTGAAGTGCGGCCACAAGGGCTGCTTCGTCCACCACATCCCCGCGTGCGATATTCACAAAAATTGCATGTGATTGCATCGCGGCAAACATCGCCTCATTCATCAGGTGATGCGTCTCCGCCCCGCCCGGCACGGCCATAACAACCACATCAGCCTGCGCACATACGTCCCCAACACTCGGGAGTTGCTGCGCGCCTTCAACCGCTTTTTTCGAACGATTATAATAGACTACGTCCATGGCAAAACCCGCACGACAGCGATGCGCGATGGCCTGTCCGATCCGGCCCATTCCAATCACCCCGAGCCGCTTTCCGCTCAGATGGAAGCCCAACATCTGGGTGGGGTGCCAGCCGTCCCACCCATCGGCGCGCAACATCCGCTCGCCTTCACCAGCGCGTCGAGCGGTCATTAACATAAGGGTTAACGCGATATCCGCCGTAGCATCAGTCACGGCCCCCGGCGTGTTCGTCACCTCTATCCCATGCGCGCGTGCTGCGGCGACGTCGATATGATTGTAGCCCACACCAAAATTCGCCAACAGTTTGCACCGAATGGCGCTGGCCGCCTCAAAAACGGCGGCAGAAAACAGGTCACCTAGGGTCGGCAAGATGATGTCGTAGTCCGCCAAAGCCGCCACACATTCGTCTCGCGACATCGGTTGTGTCGTCGTCCGGGTGGTCACGTCAAAACGCGCGTCACCCTCAATTTCAGCCATATTCGCTTCCGGCAAACGCCGTGAAATCAGCAGCTTCATCAATACATCCTTCCGCCAATTGGCACGTCCTTGTCGGGGGTTAGCAAAACCACCTCTCCGTCCTCATCCGGCACCCCAAGCACGAGCACTTCGGACATGAATTTTCCGATCTGACGGGGTGGAAAGTTAACGACCGCCAGCACCTTTTGGCCCGGCAGATCCTCTGGCGCGTAGTGCTTGGTGATCTGGGCAGAGCTTTTTTTCTCACCAATATCAGGTCCGAAATCGACCCACACCTTAATCGCCGGCTTGCGCGCCTCTGGGTAAGGTTCCGCGCGCACAATCTGCCCCACGCGAATATCAACCTTCAGAAAGTCATCAAAGCTAAGGTCGGTCATGCCCTACCCCTTTAACTCTTTGGAACGAGAGGTCGCTGCGGCAACGGTACGCGCGATCAGCTCCGGCAATTCAGGCATCAACACCTCTAGCCCGGCCTGTGTCGTCCCGTTGGGCGAGGTCACATTGATGCGCAATTGTGCGGGGCCTTCATCCGATGCGATGGCCAACGCTCCCGCTCCGGCCACGGTGTGCGTCGCGAGTTTAAGGGCCAGATCGGCATCCAGTCCCTGCGCCACGCCCGCCGCTGCCATAGCTTCGATCAGGTGAAACACATATGCAGGGCCCGATCCGGACAGCCCGGTCACGGCGTCAATTTGATCCTCAGCGTCAAGGCGCACAACCTCGCCAACGGCGCGCAAAATACCCTCGGCCAGATCCAGATCATCCGCAGTTGTGGCGGAATTTCCGACCATCGCACTGATGCCCTGACCTATGGCGGCAGGGGTGTTGGGCATGGCGCGCACAATGGCGGCGCCTGGGAAATGCTGCTCAAATGCGGCGATGGATGTGCCAGCCGCGATCGACAACAGCAGGGTGTTTTCAAGAGATTGAAGTTGCGGCAGCGCCTGTCCCATCATCTGCGGTTTAACTGCGATTATGGCAATCGCCGGGGACAGCGGCAACGGACTGTTAAGAGCCACGCCTTGGGACTGTAGCCAGTCCGACGGGGCCGGGTCAATCACATGCACCGCGGAAGGGGACAGGCCGTCCGCCAGCCAACCGGCCAGCATTGCTGAGCCCATTTTACCACAGCCCAACAGCACAAGGCCGCGCGCGTTTACGTTTGTGAAATCCATCTTAAGCCCCCCTCTTGGGGTGGCAACTTAGGCGCGGCCGTAGGCCTCCGCAATGGCGACTTGCATCGCGTCTTCTGGCTTGCGATCCGCCCAGCAGACCAGCTGAAACGCGGGGTAAAACCGCTCAGACCCGGTGACGGCAGCCTCGATCATGCGGTTGATCTGATCAGGCGACGCAAACGCGCCCCCAGCCAGCGTCAGGCCGTAGCGGTACACCATCAACTTGTGCGGCTCCCAATACGAAAACTGGCCCGTCCAGCACATGTCGTTGCACAGGTTCAAACACTCGTACAGCCCGGGCAGCGAAGCCTCTGGCGGCTCCATCTCAAACGTGCAGATCAGACGCAGCGTTTCATCGTACTCGGACCATGCCAGCGTAATCGAGTATGTGCGCCACTGACCCTCAATCGACATCGATATCTGATCGTCGGTTGTACGGTCAAATTCCCACTCGTGATGCGCAGCAAGCGTCTCAACAACGTCGATAGGGTGAAGCTCATCGGTCTCGTAAAATTGCTCGGACGCGCTCATGGGCTGCACCTCTTTTACCTTGGCCCCTTGCTCAAGGTCACTACAAGGGACGGGGTCGAAATCTAAGGAAAGGGCGGCTTTGCCCCTTCTATACAAAATATGGTGCCCGCCGAGGGGTGAGTCTGTAAAGACTTAATTTGGTGTGTCTTGGGGTTGTCCACAACTATATGCGGTGTGTTGGACAAAATGCATGTCTAAGCGGCAAACGATCCACAAGCTGATCAAAACTACCCACAGCCTTGTGATTTCCCTTATGCCGCGCACCTTGCTCAACTGTCCGCATGAGACACTCCATCATCGCCGCCCTCGTGGCCTGCACCCTCACCCTGCCTGCGGCAGCGACACAAATTCCCTTCGACGGCTCTTGGCGTGAGCAAGGCTTTCTCCGCCTTTTTTCAAATGACTACGCCCAGCAGGGCAGCGCATTGGACATTGTGTCAGATGGGACGGTCTCGCTTTTGTGGCGCGCTGTGCCCGAGAGTTTGCGCGGTGCACAGGCCGCAAGCTGGACGTGGACGGTGCAACAAAGTGTGCCGCCCACGGACTTGGCTCAAAAGGGCGGCGATGATCGGAATATCGCGCTCTATTTCGTCTATACCACCGCCGAAAACGCCGAGAATGTTAACCCAAACCGCGCGGCTCGATTGCTGCGGGATAAGAACACAACCGCCCTTGTGTACGTCTGGGGCGGCGACAAAACCCGCGGAACTGTCATGCAAAGCCCTTATCACCCCGGCCTTCGCACCCTCGTGCGCCGCGGCGCGGGCACGGGCCAGCACACCGAAACGGTGGATCTGGCCTCTGACTACCGCGCGGCGTTTGGCACCGGGCCAGGTGTGTTGATCGGTGTGGGCGTCACGGCGGACGCGGACGACACCGATACATTTATTCGCGCCCAACTCAGCAATCTGACGTTGAACTAGCGCCGCTAAGGTGCACACTGCGCCCATGACACTTGCTTATACGATGATGCCCGGAAAGGGCGATATGGACCTGCTGCTGGCCCAACTGGCCCAGCGGCTCAGCGCGCGCGGCGTCACCTGCGCAGGCGTTGTGCAACGCAACGTAGACTGCGGCCCCGAGCGCAAATGTGACATGGACCTTACGGTGCTGCATTCCGGCGAAGTACTGCGGATATCGCAATCCCTTGGGGTCGGCGCACGCGGCTGCCGTTTGGACCCTGCCGCATTGGAACAAGCGGTGGCCGCAACGTCCGAAGCGCTTGACAGCGCGGACCTATTGCTCGTGAACAAGTTCGGCAAGCACGAGGCGCAGGGCCGCGGATTTCGCCCCCTGATCGGAGAGGCTATGGCCGCCGACCTGCCCGTCTTGTGTGGCCTCAACGGGGCCAACCTGCCCGCATTTCAGGAGTTTACCGGGGGCCTCGCAGTTGAAGTCGCCCCCGATCTTGATGCGCTTATGGCGTGGGCTGAGGCACAGATTTCGCAACCCGCAGGTTGATTATCAAGCTCGCGATAACGACCGCCGCGCCAACCAACTGAACGCGGACATCAGAGGGCCAGAGGCAGGCCACGCCTGCCACAGCCACCACTGCGCGCCACACCACGCCCAAGGGTGCCTCCATGCAGCCCTGAAGTGCTGCAGCCAGCGCGTAGATGCCCAAGACGGCAAATGCGAACACCGTCAGCATCGCCCCCCAATCCCCCGACAAAAGCGGCGTGTAGGCGAACAGGACGGGCACGATATACAACCCCTTCGCCAGCTTCCACGAAGCCACGCCGGTGGCCATCGCAGGTGCGCGCGCAATGGCGGCCGCAGTGAATGCCGCCAGCGCCACAGGCGGCGTCACGTTACTGTCTTGGGACAGCCAAAAGATGATCATATGCGCCGACAAAATCGCGGTCACGGCCACATCCTGCGGGACAACCAAGTCGCGCAAAGGGGCCGCCAGCTCTAGCGGCAAGCCACCGACCAGCGCGCTTGCAGCCGCAGGATCCATAGGCCCCGCCAATGCCATCATCGCCTCGGGCACGCCGATCATCAGGATCGCTTTTGCCGGGTCTGCCAACGTTCCCGCGACCAAGGCATCGATCACAAATCGGTCCGAAATCATCCCCGCCAGCGCGGGCGCCGACAGCGTCGCGAGCACGATGTAGGCCGCCGTCACCGGCAACCCCATGCCCAAAACCAAGGATGCGAGCGCGATCAGGAAAATCGCGATTAGGATGTTCCCACCCGACCAACTTGCGATCATCAGACTAAAGGTATTGCCCACGCCCGCCGTGGTGATCACGTTCACAACCAAGCCAACCGCGCACAGCAAAACCGCCGTTAGCACCATGTTCTTTGTGCCAAGAACCAATGCCTCCCACACGGCTTTGGGGCCCATCGGGTTTTGCGTCAGCCAGCTAGACGCGATCACAGCCACAATGCCAAAAACCGCAGCATAAGTGGGCGTAAAGCCCGCGACGAGCATGCCAATCAGCAGTGTGATCGGGATGACAAAACTCGCGCCGCCTTTGCGAAAGGCCGAGCCGAGTGTTTGGCCATCCGACGGCATCGGGGCGAGGTTCATGCGCTTGGCCTCAATCCGGACGAAAAACGCCACAGAGAGGAAATACAAAAGCGCCGGAAGCGCCGCGACAGCGACAATCGTCTCGTATGAAATTTGCGTGAAGCTAGCCATCACAAAGGCCCCCGCCCCCATAATCGGCGGCATCAGCTGCCCCCCCGTAGAGGACGCGGCCTCGACCCCGCCAGCGAACTTGGGCTTAAACCCGGCCTTCTTCATCAGCGGGATAGTGATGACCCCGGTGGAGGCCGTATTCGCAACTGCAGAGCCCGAAATCGTACCCGTCAGCCCAGACGCAATCACCGCGACGATCCCCGGGCCACCGACCAGCTTGCCCGCAACCGCGCGTGCAAGGTCGATCACGAACTCACCCGCGCCGGACCGCAGCAAAAACGCGCCAAAGATGATGAACAAGAAAACATAGGTCGAGGATATCCGCGCAATCGTGCCGAACATCGCGTCATCCCCATAGATTGAGCGGAACGCGACCGTTTCCCAGCTGAGCCCCGGAAACGAAAAGACCCCCCCAATAAGTGAGCCCCACCAGCCAACATAGGTCAGCGCGAGCACGATCAGTGTGGGGATGATCATCCCTGTCAGGCGACGCGTCAGCTCAACCGCGCCCGCAACGCAGATACCAATCGCGATCCAGTCCAACGTGACGAGCTTTACCCCACGGTCATAAATCGCGTTCTCCGCGAGGGATAAATAAATGGCAGAGGCCGCAATCAGAACGCCGAACAGGATATCCAACGCCCGAACGGCTGGGTTGGACGCCAGCGGGTACAACAGACAGGCCAAGAACCCAAAGCCCGCATAGTGAAAGGCGTTGCGTTGCAGTTCCGAGATAAAGGGATCAAGCGCCACATACAGGTGAACCAACGCGATGCCTGCGCATAGAACCCCCAAAAGCACGCCAGCAAAGCCGGTATATTCCCGTGTCAGACCGCCCTCTTCGCGGTCCACTGGTGTTGCGTCAGCCATCGTATCCCCTCCCCGGAATAGAAAAAGGGCCAGCGGTTCGTTTCGCTGGCCCCGAGGTCGCTTATTGCGCGATCAGGCGCGCTGGGATTTCGATCCCGACTTCTTCGTAGTAGCGCTGCGCACCGGGGTGCAGCGGCACTGGCAGACCGGCGATGGCGGATTCAATTGCCATGGCTTTGGTCGCAGGGTGGATCGCCTGCAAGAAGGGCAGGTTTTCGTACATGGTCTTGGTGATCATGTAGACGTGCTCTTCGGGCAGATCGGCATGCGTGGCCAAGAAGTTAGGCTGCGCCATAGTCTGGATGTCCTCGGTCTGACCGGGGTAGGTGCCAGCCGCGATGGTGTAGGGCGTCCAAAGGTTACGACCGCCGTCTGCGGCTGCCAGTTCCTCGGGTGTCACGTTCAGGAATTTCACGCTATCACCTGCGGATGCCATAAGCTGGCTGACGGCGCCAGTGGGCACTCCTGCGGGCGTCGAAATGCCTTTGACCTGACCGTTTTGCAGCGCCTCAGCCGAAGGGCCGTAGCCTGCGTACACCAGATCGAACGCTTCGTTGATGTCGATGCCCAAGCCGGCCATCAGAGCGGCGTTGGAACCGATAGTGCCGGAGTTTTGACGCCCCAGAGCCATGGACGCACCCGACAGTTTCGTCACATCCGACAGCGTACCGCTCTCAGCCGCATCAGCGGCGATGATGAATTGTTCAACGTTCTGCCACAGCATCGAAACCGAGCGCAGGTGCTCTTGGGGGCCGACTTCTGCCAGCGGGCCGGTGCCCGTTGCCGCGTAGTAGCCAAACAGACCCTGCAAAATGCCGAACTGCGCTTCGCCTTCGCGGATCAGACGGACGTTTTCGCCCGAACCTGCCGACGAAATCGCGGACATGCCGATTTTTTGCTTTGGCTGCAGTTTGACCTTCACCAGCGTGGAAAGGGCCACGCCGACGGGATAGTAGGTGCCACCGGTGGAGGCAGTCGACAGCACATAGTTGGCTTCTTCGGCTTTTGCTGTTCCCATGGCACCGACGGCCAAAACAGCCGCCGCGAAGGCCGCTTTCGTAAACATCTTCATCAGATCTCTCCCATTTTTTGCCCCACCCTCGTCGTGGGGGTCCCGAAAAGATAAACGTTCCGACAGAAATTCCCACAACATACCGACATGAGCCTATATTTTTTCGGCTCGCTGCGGCGGGCATTTGGCGCTAGGGACGCGGGATGGGCAATTTTGAAATCTTTGCGACGACCACACCGGGGCTAGAACACACTTTGTGCGCCGAAGTGGTCGAATTGGGCTTTACCGGGGCGCAGGTTGTTCCAGGCGGCGTCACGTTTGAGGGCAGCTGGCCCGATGTATGGCGGGTTAACCTGTGGCTGCGCAGCGCGGGCCGGGTTTTAGCGCGAGTGGGCAGCTTTCGAGCGTTTCACCTTGCGCAGTTAGACAAGCGTGCGCGCAAATTCGACTGGGCGGCATTTTTGCGCAGCGATGTGCCTGTGCGGGTCGAAGTGACCTGCCGCAAATCCAAGATCTATCACGACAATGCCGCACGACAGCGGATCGAGCGCGCCTTGACAGAAAGCGCGGGCGTCACACTCTCGGTGGAGGCTGAGGTCGTGCTAAAGGTCCGCATCTTTGACGACCTATGCACCATCAGCATCGATACCTCCGGGGAAAGCCTGCACAAACGCGGCCACAAGGCCGGCGTGGGCAAGGCCCCCATGCGCGAAAACATGGCGGCGGCGTTTTTGTGGCAATGTGGGTTCACGGGCAGCGAGGCCGTGGTGGACCCGATGTGCGGCTCCGGCACCTTTGTGATTGAAGCCGCCGAGATTGCGGCAGGTATCGCACCGGGGCGCAGTCGTACTTTTGCCTTTGAACAGCTTGCCACCTTTGACGCCGCAGCGTGGGCCACGATGCGCGCAAAGGCCCAAGGCCATAAAGCCGACGCCGACACGCTATTCTACGGCTCCGACCGGGATGCAGGCGCTATCAAGATGGCCACAGACAATGCTGCGCGCGCAGGCGTCGGCGTGACGTTCACGCGCGCCGCTGTCAGCGACCTGGCCCCACCCGACACGCCCCCCGGCCTTGTGATCGTCAACCCGCCCTATGGCGCGCGTATCGGTGAACGCAAACTGCTGTTCTCGCTCTATGGGGCACTTGGCAAAACTCTGTTAGAACGGTTTAGCGGCTGGCGAGTTGGCATCATCACCTCCGACGGCGGCTTGGCAAAGGCCACTGGCCTGCCGCTTTTACCGACCGAGGGGCCGATCGCGCACGGCGGCCTCAAGGTGCAACTGTACCGCACCGCCCCCCTGCCCTGACGCTTTCGCCGCACGCGGCGGGCCTTGGCAAATAGAGGGTTTTGTTCCTATCTGAATGGGGAGGAGCGCCCATGTCCCGCACTGTCACATTTTCCGTCACCGGCCTGCATTGCGCGTCTTGCGTGCGGCGCGCTGAAGCCGCGTTGGCGGCAGTACCGGGTGTCACGTCGGCCCAGGTGAACCTCGCCTCCGAGACGGCACACATGCAAGTCGCGGATGCTGATGCGGTCCAAGCCGCACACGCCGCCCTCGAAACGGCGGGCTATCCTGCGGCCACATCGCAGGCCAAGCTTACGATCACGGGATTGCATTGCGCCTCATGCGTTGGTCGTGCTGAGGCGGCGTTGCGCGCGGTCCCTGGCGTCACACAGGCAAGCGTCAACCTTGCGTCCGAAACCGCACAGGTCACCTATGCAGAGGGCGTTGCAACACCCACGCAATTGGCCCAAGCGGTGACGGATGCTGGATACGCGGCCGAGGTCGCAAACGATGCAATCCACCAGATTGATAGGAAAGCCGCCGAAAGCACCGTACTGCAACGCGCCACTTTAATCGCAGGCATTTTGACCCTGCCGGTGTTCATCCTCGAAATGGGCAGTCACCTATCACCCGCCTTTCATCACTGGATTCATACAACCATCGGCATGCGCACCAGTTGGTTCATCCAATTCGTGCTGACGACAGCCGTGTTGGCCGGCCCCGGCTCAGTATTTTTTCGGCTGGGCGTGCCCAGCCTGTTGCGCGGCGCCCCCGAGATGAACGCGCTTGTCGCCCTTGGCACCGCATCGGCGTGGGGGTTTTCCACCGTGGCCCTGTTCGCGCCAAGCGTCCTGCCGGAGGGGACACAAGCCGTCTATTTTGAGGCCGCGGCGGTGATCTGCACCCTGATCCTGTTGGGCCGCACCCTAGAGGCCCGCGCCAAGGGGCGCACCGGGGCGGCTATCACCCGGCTGATTGGCCTGCGCCCGGCAACCGCTCGGGTCGAGACCGACACAGGCCCCGTCGAACGCCCCCTTGCGGACGTTATAGTCGGCAACCATTTGCACATCCGCCCCGGAGAGCGCGTGCCCGTGGACGGCATCGTTGTATCGGGCGACAGCTTTGTGGATCAAAGCATGATCTCAGGCGAGCCGGTACCCGTGCACGCAACACCCGGCGCGCAGGTCATTGGCGGCACAGTCAACGGCACCGGCGCATTGGTGATGGAGGCCCGCGCCGTGGGGCGCGACACTGTATTGGCGCAGGTCATCGACATGGTCCAAACCGCCCAAGGCGCGAAACTCCCAGTGCAAGCCTTGGTGGACCGGGTCACCGGAGTATTTGTGCCCGTTGTGATGGGTTTGGCGGCGTTGACCGTAGGGATATGGCTGATGCTCGGCCCGGACCCTGCACTGGGGCTGGCGCTCGTGTCGGGTGTATCGGTCCTGATCATCGCCTGCCCTTGCGCCATGGGACTGGCCACGCCGACATCCATTATGGTCGGGTCGGGCCGCGCCGCAGATCTGGGCGTGTTGTTTCGCAAGGGCGAGGCGCTGCAACGCCTTGAGACGGTTGAAACGATTGCCTTTGACAAGACCGGCACACTGACAGAGGGCCGCCCGGAGTTGACGACCCTCACCCTACGTGAGGGGCTGGATCGAGACACGATTTTGGCCCAGATCACCGCCGTAGAGAGCCAATCCGAGCATCCCATTGCACAGGCGATCTGCCGCGCGGCGGATGGTTTGCCTCGCCTAAAAGCAACTCAGTTCAAAGCCACCCCCGGCATGGGCGCGAGCGCCTTGGTCGACGGCAAAACAGTCCATGTGGGTGCAGCGCGTTTTATGGCTGAGCTAGATGTACCGCTAGATATTGACGCGCAATTCAGCCCCGCCGAAACGCCCCTTTATGCAGCTATTAATGGCCAATTGGTGGCGGCAATCGGAGTGTCAGACCGCATCAAAGACAGCACACCAGCCACAATCGCGTCATTGCGAGCGATGGGGCTAAGGGTTGCAATGATCACCGGCGACGCAGCCTCTACCGCGGATGCGGTTGCCGCGACCCTTGGGATCGACACTGTGGTGTCAGAGTGCCTGCCCGCAGACAAGACCGCGGCCTTAGAGCGGTTACGCGCGGACGGGCCATTGGCCTTTGTGGGCGATGGGATTAACGATGCACCGGCCCTCGCCTTGGCGGACGTGGGCCTTGCGATCGGGACCGGAACGGATATCGCGATGGAAGCCGCGGATGTCGTCTTGATGTCCGGCGATTTGGGCGGGGTAGCACGTGCCGTGGCCATAAGCCGAGCAACCATGCGCAACATTCGGCAAAACCTGTTTTGGGCGTTCGCCTACAACACTGCGCTAATCCCGGTGGCGATGGGGGCACTCTACCCCGTTTGGGGGATGATGCTGTCGCCCATGTTGGCGGGTGGCGCGATGGCGTTAAGCTCTGTCTTTGTGGTGACCAACGCGCTGAGATTGCGCCGGGCATGAAGGGGGCGCTGCCCCCGTCGCTGCCGCGCCTCCCCCGGGATATTTGGAAACCAAAGAGTGTTTTGCCCGAATTCAGGGCCGTGCTTTTTGGAGGTAGTCGTCCATTGCGGGGCGGTAAAATTCCAACTCATCTGAGACGGCTTTGAACCCCTTTAGGCGCGTTTGGTAAGCGCGCACTGGAGCGGGCCAATCGACGGGTACGCCAAGCGCGGTTTCCATTGCATCAATCCATGCGAACGTGATGGCGAAGCCTGCGTCGCACAGCCATAATTGATCTGTGGGGAGTTGCGAGTGGCTGAGCAAAAGGTCGAGTGCTTTGAGGCTTTGACTGAGGGCCGCGCCGCAGGTTTGGACCGCGTCCATGTCGCGCGTGGCATAGGCAACCTGCGGGAAAAGCGCCCGCACATTGGGTTCGAGCCGCGTGTCGTGCAGCCGCCCAAATTCGCGCGCTTTGGCGCGTTGGCGCAGATCAGCGGGCAGCATTGGGATCTCTGGAAATGCTTCGTTGAGGTATTCTGCGATGGCTTCGCTGTCGGCGAGCATAAAGCCCTCATGCACCATGGCGGGGATGTTACCAGAGGGTACGATGGCTTTGTATTCTGCCGACCCGTAGCCGCCGGGTGGTGGCAGTTCTTCCCACGCGAGGCCTTTGTGGCGCAGCGTGACCCGCAGCTTGGCGGTGTAGGTCGAAACGGGGACGTTATAAATTGTGAGCATGGAGCCTCCGGGCCTGTGTTTGGGCAGAGTTAGCGCGGTTTTGCCCGCGTCCCAGCGTGGGCGATGTCGTTAAAGTACATTGCACAAAAAAGGCCGCCCCAAAGGACGGCCTTTTTATGCGGTTGGTCGGGGGTTACTCAGCCAGAAGCTGCCATTTCACGCCCAGTTCGTCAAAGAAGCCCTGCTCTTGCTTGAGCGTGATCCATGTGTTGACGTAGTTGATCCAGACCTGATCGGCCTGTGGCATCAGCATAGCGATGGGTGTGGGCGCGCGGCCTTGGGACACGGGCACGATCATCAGCTGCTCGTATTGTGCGACCAGCTTGTTGGCCTCAACGTTGGACGTGATGTTAGCGTCAGCGCGGCCTGCGAGGACTTCTTGGAAGTCGCGTGCGGGGGCCTCAACGATGCGGTGCTCAGCATTCGGGAAGAAGGCTTTGACCTGCTGCTCTTGGGTGGTGCCCAAGGTCGCGGCAACTTTGACGTCTGCCTGATTGAGGTCTTCCCACTCGGAAAAACGACCAGCGTTTTCTTTGAGCGTCAGCGGCACAGTCGCCAGCGAGAAGTAGCTGTTGGAGTAGCCTGCCGCCTTGGCGCGGGCGGGCGAGACGGACGCAGAGCCCGTGATGTGGTACTGACCAGCGGTCACACCAGCGACCAGTGTTTTCCAGTCGGTGGGCACAAACTCGACCTCAACGCCCAAATCGGCGGCGAGCTGGGTCATCACGTCGATGTCGTAACCCGTGTAGCTGTTGGTGGCGACGTCACGCATGGTCATCGGGTTCCAGTCACCCGTTGTGCCGACCTTTAGCACGCCCTCCGACAGGATTTCCTGCAAGACGGATTGTGCTTGCGCGGCCACGGTGCTCGCGGCCAGTGCGACAATCGTCGCGGTGGTTTTGAAAAAAGTCATCGGGATACCTTCCTGTTTGATGATTGGGACATAGTTTGCCATTCGAGGAAAGAAATGCCCAGTGGTGTCTAATTTTTATGACACTATAGTTTGTAAAAATCTGACACTAGCCAGAAAGACCTTCCATGCCCGATGCCGACACGGCGCCCCTCATCTCGATGCAGGGCGTTTCCAAGTTTTTTGATGAGTTTCAAGCGCTCAAGGACGTCTCGCTTTGCGTAAAGGAAGGTGAACGAGTGGTGGTTTGTGGGCCCTCAGGGTCCGGCAAATCCACATTGATCCGCTGCATCAACCGCCTTGAGGCACACGAAGCCGGCGATATCGTGGTGGATGGTGTGACGCTGAGCGACACAACACTCGATCACATTCGCGGCACCGTGGGCATGGTGTTTCAGCAGTTCAACCTGTTCCCGCACCTGACCGTGCTCGAAAACCTCACGCTAGGGCCACGGCGCGCATTAGGGCTCAGCGAGGAAGAGGCCGAGGCCCGCGCCATGCTGTACCTTGAACGTGTGCGCATCCCAGATCAAGCCAACAAACTGCCCCGCCAACTCTCGGGCGGCCAGCAACAGCGCGTGGCTATTGCCCGCTCCCTGTGCATGGAGCCGCGCATTTTGCTCTTCGATGAGCCGACCTCTGCGTTGGATCCGGAAATGATCGCAGAAGTCTTGGATGTGATGGTTGAGCTGGCCCGTTCTGGCATGACGATGATCGTGGTAACCCACGAAATGGGTTTTGCCCGCAAAGTCGCCGACACCATGGTATTCATGGACAAGGGCGAGATCGTGGAGGTCGGCCCCCCTGAGCAGGTGTTCAAGGCACCAAAATCTGCGCGCTTTGCCACCTTCCTCAATCAAATTCTCAACCATTAGGGGCGCGTCATGAACCGTATTTTCCTACTTGTTCCCCTGCTGTTGCTGACCGGGTGTGGTGGCGCCAACTGGGGCTGGTACATCATTGATCCGACCACGACGACCGGCTGGAACAACCTCAAGTTCCTGGCTTCTGGCGCGTATTGGACCATCGCCCTTTCGCTGACGGCGATCTGCTTTTCCGTGGTCATAGGGCTTTTGATTGCCCTGCCCGGCCTGTCGAAACACCGGGGCTGGCGCGGGGTCAATCGCACCTATGTCGAGCTGGTCCGTGCCGTCCCGATCCTCGTGCTTATCTTGTGGGTTTGGTATGGGCTGCCTGTCGTGTCGGGCATCAACCTGACGATCTTTTGGGCCGGGGTCCTCGCGCTCGCGCTATCGGACAGCGCCTTTCAAGCCGAGATTTTCCGCGCGGGCATCCAGTCCGTAGCGCGGGGCCAATATGAGGCCGCGCAGTCCATCTCGCTCAACTACCGCGATACGATGCGCTATGTGATCTTGCCCCAAGCCATCCGCCGCATCCTGCCCGCCTTGGGCAATCAATTCGTCTATATGATCAAAATGTCATCGCTTGTGTCGGTCATTGGCATGCAGGAACTGACCCGCAAGGCGAATGAGTTGTCCGTGAGCGTCTATCGACCGCTCGAAATTTATACGATCCTTGTGGTGGAGTATTTGATTTTGATCCTCATCGTCTCTGCGGGTGTCCGCTGGCTTGAGCGTAAAATGCAAGCAGCCGAGCAATGAAGAACCGTCGCGAATACGACCTGACCGAGGGCCCCATGTCGGGCCACTTTTGGCGATTGGCGGTGCCTGCGGCCATGGGGATGCTGTTTGCCACGCTTTATAACGTGGTGGATGTGTTTTACGCGGGGATGCTCTCGACCGAGGCGCAGGCTGGGCTGGCCATCGGCTTCCAAGCGTTCTTCATCTTTATGGCCATCGGCTTTGGCCTCAGCTCCGCCATGAGCGCGCTTGTCTCAAACGCGAAGGGCGCCAAGAATACGGAAGACGCCCGCGCCACCGCCGCGCAAGGCATCACCTACGGGATCATCGCCACCGCGATCCTGATGGGCGTTGCCTATTTCGTAGGCCCCGCCCTGATCACGATCGTGTCCGAACCGGGCGGTTACCGCGATGCGGCGATGGGCTATTTCTACGTGCTGATTTTTTCGCTGCCCGGGTTTTTTATGTCCTATGGGGCGAACGGCATCCTTCAGGCGCATGGCGACACGGTCTCGATGCAGCGGGCGTTGATGGTCGCCTTCGTGGCCAACATCGTGCTCAATCCTCTGCTGATGTTCACGCTGGGCTTTGGCTTTAATGGCATCGCAATTGCGACAGTGCTCAGCCAAACCGGCGTGATGGTCTGGATCCTCTACCGCGTCTCACAGCTTGAGATTTTCGAAGGCATCACACGCGCAGCCTTTGCCCCCGATATGAGGCGTTTTCGGGCGATCACAGCGCAGCTTTTGCCCTCCTCCACCGCGATGATGGTGATGTTCATCTCAGGCTTCGTCGTGCAATTCGCGCTCAAGGGCTTTGGCGAAAGCGCGATTGCCGCCTACGGCGTTGGCCTGCGGATTGAACAGATCCTGCTCTTACCCGTTTTGGGCATGACCGGCGCGCTCTTGCCCATCGCAGGGCAGAACTTTGGCGGCGGACACCACGACCGCGTCCGCGACGCGTTGTTCTATTGCTGGAAGCTGGGCTTTGCGATGACCGTCATCGCCACGCCAACGCTGTGGTTTGGCGGGGCGTACTTTGTATCCCTGTTTTCGGACGACCCAGAGGTCATCGCGGTCGGCGCAAGTTACCTGAAAGTCGATGCGATCCTGTTCCCCATCTACATGATGCTGTTTTCCATCAACTCGATCCTTCAGGCACTAAAACAACCGGTCTACACGCTGTGGATCAGCCTTTACCGTCAGGGGTTTGGCGTCGCTGCATTCATCTGGTTGTTCGTGGGTGTCATGGGTTTTGATGTCTGGGGTGTGTGGTTCGGTATCGCGACGGCGGTCGCCTCGGGCTGGGTGATCGCATTGATCGTGGTGCAACGGGTCGCAGCCCAACATATGGGCGGGCTGTTCGGCGTGCCTGCGCGCAGCTAGCTTAGGGCTGCGGCGCGCACCACCTGCGCAATGTCATGCAGCTGCGCGGCAAGCGGGCTGGACCGGCGCCAGACCATCCCAACGGTCCGGGTCGGTGGCTGCGCACCCGCGAAGGCTGTGACGTCCACCTGCGTGGAGCGCGTTTCCAGCCGCACCGCCATTTCCGGCAAAAGCGTCACACCAATTCCGGCATCCACCATTTGCACCAACGTCGACAGCGATGAGGCGTCCAACGCCTCACGCCCCACACCACTGAGGCCACAAAATTCAAGCGCTTGGTCGCGAAAACAGTGTCCCTCTTCCAACAGCAGCAGCCGCATTTCTGCCATCGCGCGGGCGTCCGGCACAGGGCGACCTGCCTCAGATCCAGGCCGCACAAGAACAAAGGGCTCATCGAACAACGCGACTTCCGTTAGGCTTGGCTCAGACACCGGCAGGGCGACAATCGCTGCCTCTAGCAACCCAGCCTCAACATCCGCCAACAGCCGATGCGTTTGCGTTTCACGCACATGCAGGTCCAGCCCAGCATGACTACGGCCCAGCGCGGTCATGACCTGCGGCAACAGATATGGCGCGATGGTGGGAATCACGCCCAGCCGCAGGCGGCCCATCAGTTGGTCTTGGGCAGCGCGCGCCATCTCACCCATGTCTTCGACCTGTGCGAGCACTTCTCGGGCTTTGGCCACAAACCGCGCCCCAAATTCCGTCAGCCGCACTTGCCGCCCGCCGCGTTCCACTAGTGCAAGGCCAAGGCTATCCTCCAACTCCTTGATCTGCATAGACAGCGCGGGCTGTGACACCGCGCAGATCGAAGCGGCGCGGCCAAAATGCCCCTGTGCGGCGAGGGCATCCAGATATCTAAGTTGTTTGAGCGTCAAATTCATCATCAGAAATTCTTATCATCACTATCAGATAAAACAAGTTCCCCTGATTTAACTCGGATGTTAGAATAATTCCAAGACGGCATGTTTGCTGCACGTACGCCGTCACCCTTAACCAACAGATTTGGAGAGTTTCCATGGATGGAGCCCCCGTAGACAGCGCCGGCAAATGCCCGGTGATGCATAACACAAGCGCCACCGGTTCGACCGCGAACCAGCATTGGTGGCCAAACCAGTTGAACCTCAAAGTGCTGCACCAGCAGGGCAAAACGCCCGATCCCATGGGCGCAGATTTCAACTACGCCGAAGCGTTCAAAACGCTTGATCTTGATGCCGTTCGCGCCGATCTGCACGCTTTGATGACAGACAGCCAAGAGTGGTGGCCCGCAGACTACGGCCATTACGGCCCCTTCTTTATCCGGATGGCATGGCACTCTGCCGGGACCTACCGTGTCGGCGATGGTCGCGGTGGCGCGGGCGCAGGCAACTTGCGGTTCGCACCGCTGAACTCGTGGCCCGACAACGGCAACCTCGACAAAGCCCGCCGCCTTCTGTGGCCGATCAAGCAAAAGTACGGCGCAAGCCTCAGCTGGGCCGACCTGATGATCCTGACAGGCAACGTCGCGCTGGAATCCATGGGCTTTGAAACCTTTGGTTTCGCCGGTGGCCGCGCAGACATCTGGGAGCCTGAGGAAGACATCTATTGGGGCCCCGAAACCGAATGGCTGGGCGACGACACTGAGCGTTATAACGACCCACGCGAGCTGATCGGTGCGCTAGGTGCCGTGCAAATGGGCCTGATCTACGTGAATCCCGAAGGCCCCATGGGCAACCCAGACCCACAGGCATCGGCCCACGATGTGCGTGAGACCTTCCTAAAAATGGCCATGAACGACGAAGAAACCGTCGCCTTGGTTGCAGGCGGTCACACCTTCGGCAAAGCCCACGGCGCCGCCGATCCCGGCCAATACGTTGGCGCAGAGCCTGAGGGCGCGCCCCTTGAGGCCATGGCGACCGGCTGGGCGAACTCTTACGAGAGCGGCAAGGGCGTGCACACAATCACCTCCGGCATCGAGGGTGCTTGGACGCGGAACCCCATCGTGTGGGACAACGACTACTTCGACATTCTGCTCGGGTATGAGTGGAAACTGTCGTCCTCACCCGCTGGCGCACATCAGTGGATCCCAACAGACCCAGCTGCCGGTGACATCGTGCCCGACGCGCACGACGCCGCACAGCGTCACGCGCCGATCATGACCACCGCTGACTTGGCCCTGCGCACCGATCCCGCCTACCGCGAAATCTCGGAGCGGTTCCACAAGGACCCCGCCGCATTTGCGGACGCTTTTGCCCGCGCTTGGTACAAGCTGACCCACCGCGACATGGGCCCCTATGAGTGCGGCCTTGGCCCCCTTGTGCCCGCCGAGCCACAGCCATGGCAGGACCCAGTTCCCGCCGTCACGCACCCCTTGGTATCGGACGCGGACGTCGCAGACCTCAAGGCCGCGTTGCTGGCATCCGGTCTGAGCGTACAGGAAATGACCCGCGTGGCGTGGGCTTCGGCCGCGACCTTCCGTGGGTCGGACAAACGGGGTGGGGCCAATGGCGCACGTATCCGTTTGGCCCCTGCCAAGGATTGGGAAGTCAACAACCCCGCCGAGCTGTCCAAGGTCTTGGATGTCCTCGAAGGGGTCAAAGCGGACTTTGATGCCAAGGGCGACACCAAAGTGTCCATGGCTGACCTGATCGTACTGGCCGGTTCCGCCGCCGTGGAAAAAGCCGCCAAGGACGCGGGCCACGACGTCACCGTGCCCTTCACACCGGGCCGCACCGACGCCACCCAAGAGATGACGGACACGCACAGCTACGGCTGGCTTGAGCCGCGCTCGGATGCGATGCGCAACTACGTCGCCGCCAGCCAGACCCGCGCCCCTGCGGAGCTGATGGTGGACCGCGCGCAACTGCTGGGCCTGAACGCGCCCGAGCTGACCGCACTGGTCGGCGGGATGCGTGCGATTGGCGCCAACTACGACGGCTCCGATCACGGCGTGTTCACCACCCGCAAAGGTCAGCTGACGAACGACTACTTCGTCAACGTCCTCGACATGGGCACTGAGTGGACCAAAACCGGTGACACCGCCTACGCAGGCAAAGACCGCGCAACCGGCGCCGCCAAATGGACCGGCACAGCCGTCGATCTGGTCTTTGGCTCCAACTCGCAATTGCGGGCCGTGGCCGAGGTTTATGGCGCCAGCGATGGTGAGCCTAAACTGGTCGCAGACTTTGTCGCCGCATGGACCAAAGTCATGAACGCGGATCGCTTCGACCTGGTCTAAGCAGCCCACATCCCACGCTTTTGGGCCGTCCCTTCTGGGGGCGGCCCTTTTTCTTAGCTTTTCTGTCAGGCAGCATCGGGGTATCAACCCCACAACCCAATCTGACGGAGCCCGCCTTGGCCGCTTTCCTATCCGGACGCTTCTTTGTCATCACCGCCAGTGTGATCGCGCTTTTGTGCCTCTTGCCGCACGTGGCGGTCTTGCTCGCGGCTTTTTCAGGCTCATTCGACACACTGGAACAGCTCAGTAATACCGTGCTGGGACGCTACGCATCCGCAACCCTGATACTGGTTGTCTGCGTGGCACTCGGCACGGCCTGTTTGGGCGCAGGCGCGGCGTGGCTGGTCACAATGACGAACTTCCCCGGACGTCGTTTATGCGAAATCGCACTGGTGATCCCGCTGGCCTTTCCGGCCTATGTCCTTGCGTACGCCTACACCCATATCCTTGACCATCCAGGCATTGTGCAAACCACCCTACGGGCCATGTTTGGCTGGGGCCCACGGGATTATTGGTTCCCCGAAATCCGCTCTATTGGCGGGGCGGCGATGATGCTGACACTGGTGCTATACCCATATGTCTACCTTTTGGCGCGCGCGTCGTTCATGGGCCAAAGTGCAACGACATTCCACGCGGCCCGCGCGCTGGGGCGCACACCTACGGGGGCGTTCTTCTCCGTCTGTTTGCCGCTTGCCCGCCCTGCCATTGCAGCAGGCGTCATGCTCGCCACGATGGAGACCATCGCGGACTTTGGCACCGTTGCCTATTTCGGCGTCCAAACATTTGCCACGGGCATCTACACAAGCTGGTTCACACTGGCTGATCGCGCCGCCGCTGCACAACTCGCGCTGGGGTTGCTGGCCTTTGCCCTCCTGCTCGCGATGCTGGAACGCTACAGCCGCGGCAACGTGCGCTACAACAACGGCCGCCGCCAAGAGGCGATGGTCCGGCTGCAACTGACCGGCGCGCGAAAATGGGGGGCAATGACGCTTTGCCTGCTGCCCGTCGTGCTGGGCGTCGTGATCCCGGTCATCACGCTAACCACCATGGCTATCGGGTCTGAGCAGGACATCTTTAGCCGCCGCTACATCGGCTTCATTCAAAACACGCTGACGCTCGCGACCATCGCAGCCCTGCTGACAGTGGCCGGTGCGATTGTTTTGGGCTCGGTCCACCGGGTCAAGGCCACGCGCCTGACGGGTGCGGCCCTTTACATCGCACGATTGGGCTATGCCGTGCCCGGAGGGGTGATCGCTGTGGGCCTGCTGGTCCCGTTTGCGGCCTTTGACAACACGTTGGACGCATGGATGCGGGCGACATTTGATGTCTCCACGGGGCTGTTGTTCACCGGCTCTATCTGGGTGCTGATCCTTGCCTACCTGATCCGCTTTATGGCCGCTGCCCTTGGCTCGTACGAGGGCGGAATTTCTGCAGTCAGCCCCAATATGGACGCGGCCGCACGGGTGCTTGGCCAAGGTGTCGGCGGGCTTGTGCGCCGTGTACACGCACCGATCATCGCGCCTAGCCTTTTCACAGCCGCCCTGATCGTATTCGTAGACGTGATCAAGGAACTGCCCGCAACACTGATCATGCGGCCCTTCAACTATGACACACTCGCGGTGCAGGCTTATCGCCTCGCCTCGGATGAACGCCTGCAAGGGGCGGCAGTGCCCAGCCTGATGATCGCCCTTCTGGGCCTTGTCCCGGTGGTATTGCTGTGTCGGCGTGTGGCCCGCGACAATGCATAAAGTTATCCCGGCCTAAACCAAAAAGGGCGCGCCCAGCGGCACGCCCTTTGCGTTGCGATTTGGCTGAATCTATTCCCAGCCCACCGCATTAAAAATAGCCTGCGCCTTGGGCACATTCGCCGCGATCTCAGAGGCTTGCAGATCATCGGGCTTAAAGATCCCAAGTGCGGCTACAGAGCTGCTTAGCCCCACCCCCGGCACTGCGGGGTATTCATCATTCCCGGCCGAGAAATACTGCTGCGCCTGATCACTGGCGAGATATTCAAGGAACTTGATCGCATTTTCCTTGTTGGGCGCATGGGCAGCAACACCGCCCCCCGACAGGTTCATATGCGCGCCTTCCGCGTCCTGCGCGGGGAACACCCAACCGATATTGGCCAGCGCCTCCGCATTCAGCCCGTCCACATCACGGCGCAACGCGCGGGAGAAATAATAGGTGTTCGAGATTGAGATATCACACTCCCCCGAGACAAGCCCGCGCAGCTGATCGGTATCACCGCCCTGCGGATCACGGGCAAAGTTGTTCACAAAGCCAGCCGCCCATTCCTGCGCCGCTTCTTCGCCGTGGTTGGCAATGATCGCACCCATCAACGTCTGGGAATACACGTTGGTGGACGAGCGGTGGCACACCATGCCCTCATATGCGGGATCGGCCAGTTCTAGGTACGATTTGGGCGGGTTTTGCACATCTGCTTTGTCATAGAAAATGATCCGGGCCCGCTGTGAAAACCCGAACCACTGGTTGTCGCTGTCCTGCAAATAGTCAGGCAGGCGATCCTCTAGCGAAGCGCTTTCAATGGATTGCAGAACGCCTGCGGCCTTAGCCCGCTCCAACCGTGAGGTATCGACGGTCAGCAGGATATCGGCTGGCGAATTCGCACCCTCGGCCTGCATTCGGGTGATCAGCTCATCAGCCTTGCCCTCGATCCGGTTGATCTCAATGCCTGTGGCGTCGGTGAAATCAGAATACAGACGCTCATCGGTGTCGTAGTGGCGTGAGGAGTAAAGGTTCAATTCGCCCTCGGCGAAACCAACGCTCGGCGTGCTGGTCATTGCGACCATCGCAAGCGTGAAAACAGAGACGGTGGATTTGAATGTCATGGGTCTTTCCTTATTCCGACTAATACAGTCAATTACTCAATCCTACGGACCTGTCAAGCATTTCATACTAAAATACTCGACTTTATTAACCGTTTAGATTTGACCTCTTTTGCGCGCCTTAGGATCGAACATACTGCGGGCAAACCGCCCCAATTTCCGGCAAACACCGCCACCAGACACTGCGCAGCCACGCGCAGACGTCTGTTCATCCTTGTGCGTTGGGTTTGGTACTAGATCGCGCTATGTGATGGCGAGCCGGACGGGATGAACCGCCCGCAAACAAGGACTTAGACATGCGCGCATTCCAACTATTGGCCACTTTGGCCTTCATCAGCACCCTGCCGGCGGTCACGCTGGCGCAGGGGCGGCCCGCCATGGTCGAAACCGCAGATGTTGCGCTACAGACCAGTTCGGACACGATTGCCGTGTTTGGCCAAATCGTATCAGGCCGCGAAAGCGCGGTCGCCGCGCGCGTCGCGGGCGTGGTCGAAAGTGTCCCGCCACGGGTCGGCGCACAGGTCACCGCAGGTCAGATCCTCGCACAGTTAGACACGGAATTACTAAGCCTTCAAATCGGCCAAGCCGAGGCCGAAGCCGGCATTGCAGCCGCTGGTGTCGGTGTTGCAGAGGCACGGGTCGACCGGGCCGAACGCGCCTTGCGCCGGGCCGAAACCTTGCGCGAGAACGCCAACATTTCGCAGGCTCAACTCGAAGACCGGCTGAGCGATTTTGACGAAGCCGTTGCGACCCGCGCCGAGGCACAGGCCCGCCTGCGCGCCGCTGAGGTTGCGCGCAGCCAAGCCCAATACGCCTTTGACAATGCGATCATCCGCGCCCCCTTTGACGCCGTCGTGCTTGAGGTCAATACCGAGGTCGGACAGTTCATTTCGGTGGGCAGCCAAGTGGTTACCCTGCTTGATATCGGCGCAATGGAGGTTGAGGCCAACGTGCCCGCACGCTTCATCAGCGCGCTGCAATCTGACCAACCCGTCGCCGCCAGCACGGATGTGGGCGGCACGCTCGAAGTCACCCTGCGCGCCATCCTACCAACGGAATTCGCGGCCACCCGCACCCGGCCCGTCCGGTTTGAGGTCACGCAACCCGATGTGACCATCGCCGTGGGCCAAACGGTGACGCTCGACATTCCCGTCAGCGCCCCGCGTGAGGTCGTGTCGGTCCCCAAAGATGCGCTGGTCCAAGGGGCGGGCGGCTGGATGGTGTTCGTGAACGCCGATGGCACCGCCCAACCGCGCCCCGTGGATATTGGTGCCGCAATGGCCGGCGGGTTTGAGGTGTTGTCGGGCCTCGCCCCCGGTGATCAGGTCGTCGTGCGCGGCAACGAACGACTGCGCCCGGGACAAAGCATCATGTCCACCAACGCGCCCCCCCCTACGGCAGACGCCGAAACAACAGACAATCAAGGATAAGAACCCATGGATCTGATCCGCGCGTCTATTCAACGCCCCATCGCGGTCGTTGCCGTTGTCATCATGGCCGTGCTGTTCGGGGCGCTCGCCCTAAGCCGCATTCCGGTCCAATTGGCCCCCGATGTCCGCAAGCCCGTGGTCGTGGTCGAAACCAGTTGGCCCGGCGCTGCCCCGGCTGAGGTTGAGCGCGAAATCGTTAACCTTCAAGAGGATGCGTTCCGCGGGCTCGAAGGCCTCGAGACGATGACCAGCAGGTCCCGCACCGGGCAAGCAGAGGTCACGCTGGAATTCGCGGTCGGCTCGGATATGGGCGACATCCTTTTGTTGGTGTCAAACCGGCTCGACCGCGTGGGCGGCTATCCCGCAGAAGCCGGGGAACCGACGCTCAACACCTCCGGCTCGGACGACAGCCCAATTGCGTGGGTGATCCTGCGCGCAGCCGAGGGCAACACACGCCTCATGTCGACCTATGGCGACTTCGTAGAAGACGTCCTGAAGGAGCGTGTCGAACGTGTTGATGGCGTGTCCACGGTGAACGTCTTTGGCGGCGTTTCACGTGAGTTACAGATCGTGATACGCCCCGAGGAATTGGCCCGCTTTGGCCTGACCATTCCCGCCGTGGTGAACCGCCTGCGGGCGGAAAACATCTCGCTCTCCGCGGGCGACGTGGATGAAGGCAAGCGCCGCTATGTCGTGCGCGCCGACGGCAACCTCAACACCATCGCCGCGATTGAGAGCGTCGTTTTGCGCAGTGCCAGCCTTGGCACGACCGGGGCCTTGGGCCGCGTCACGGTCAGCGAAGTCGCCGATGTCGGATTTTCCTACAAGGAGCCGACAGCGCGCTTGCGGTTCCGAGGTGAGCCCGCCCTGGCGTTCAACATTGTGCGCGAACAAGGCGCCAACGTGATCGCAACGATGGAGGCCGTCAAAGAGGTCTTGGCCGATCTGGAGGCAGGCCCCGTCGCGGACAACAACCTCCTGATGGAACAAGTCTACGACGAGACGATCTACATCGAAGGCGCCATTGATCTGGTGACGCAGAACATCTGGGTCGGCGGCCTGTTGGCGGCCATGGTGCTACTGCTATTTCTCCGATCCCCACGGGCAACGTTGGTCATCAGCCTTGCGATTCCGGTGTCTATCGTGGCGACTTTTGTTGCAATGGCGGCCACGGGGCGCACGCTGAACGTCATTTCACTGGCCGGGATCGCCTTTGCCGTGGGCATGATCGTGGATGCCGCAATTGTCGTGCTCGAAAACATTTACCGTCTGCGGGAACAGGGCAAATCCCGGTTCGAAGCGGCCTACGAAGGCGCGCGACAGGTCTGGGGCGCGATCCTCGTGTCGGCTCTGACGACAGTGATGGTGTTCATCCCAATCCTCGTGATGCAGCTAGAGGCCGGGCAATTGTTCCGCGACATTGCCGTGGCGATTTCGGTGTCGGTCCTTCTATCGCTCGTGGTGGCGGTGACGGTCATCCCCGCGCTGTCGAGCCGGCTTCTTTCGGGAAGCAGCACCAAGCCTATGCCCCTGCCCGGGATCGACCACTTTGGCCGCGCCTTTTCGTGGATGATCATGGCCTATGTGCGGTTAACCGTGCGGTTCCGCGTGGCCGGTTTGATCATGGTCGGCGCCATCGCAACCGGTGCAACACTGGCCGCGATCACCTTCCTGCCCAAGCTCGAATACCTGCCAGAGGGCAATCGGAACCTCGTGTTCGGCCTGATCATCCCGCCCCCCGGGTACAATTTGGACACGACCGAAACCATCGCCCAACGCATTGAGGCCGTGGCCGAACCCATGTGGCAGGCCCGCCCCGAAACTGAGTTGGAGGACGGCACCCCCGCCCTTCAATCGTTCTTCTTCGTGGCCACCCCCGGCAACAGCTTTGTCGGTGCCGCCGCCGTGGATGGCGCCCGCGTGGCTGAGGTCATCCCGGTCCTGTCGCGGCCCATATTCGCAGAGCCGGGCACGTTTGGGTTCATGACCCAACCGTCCCTCTTCGGGCGCGGCGTGGGCGGTGGCCGAACGATCGAACTGAACATCTCCGGCGATGAGTTGGAGGATATCTTGAGCGTTGCAGGCCAAGCTGCGGGGCTGGTTTCGGGACTTTTGCCCCGCTCGGATGGGCACCAATTCCGGCCCATTCCCGGCCTAGAACTTGGCGCGCCTGAGGTTCGCCTGTTGCCCGACCGGGTCCGCCTTGCGGATGCGGGGTTGACCACGCAGGACCTTGCCGCAACGGTTGACGCCTATAACGATGGGTTGCGCGTGGCCGAGATCAGCGTTGGCAACAGACGCCTCGACCTGACGCTCAAGGGGGACGAAGCCGCGCTATCGGGGCTACGCACTCAGGACGTGGGCGATTTTCCGGTCGTCACGCCCTCGGGGCAAATCGTGCCCGTGTCTGAACTGGCCGAGGTCCGCGTCACCGCCGGCCCGACCGAAATACGCCACCTTGACCGCCTGCGCACCGTGACACTCGAAATCCGCCCCTCCGACGCATTGCCCCTAGAGGCGGCGGTCGAGTTGCTAGAGACCGAAGTCATCGCCGCCCTTGAGGCGCGCGGCCTGCCACCCGGTGTCCGCTTGGGCGTTTCTGGCAGCGCGGACGCCCTATCGGAGACCTGGAACGCGATCCAGATCAACCTCGCTATCGCGCTGGTGATCGTGTTCCTTGTCATGGCGATCCTGTTCGAAAGCTTTGTTCTGCCACTGGTCGTGATGATCTCGGTTCCTGTGGCGGCGGCCGGGGGTGTTGGCGGCCTTGCGCTGTTGAACCTCGTCGGCACCCAGCCGTTGGATATGCTGACGCTTTTGGGCTTCATCATTTTGGTCGGTATTGTGGTGAACAACGCGATCCTGATCGTGCACCAATCGCTGTACCACCTCCGAGAAGACAGGATGCCCCCCATCGACGCCATCGAGGAAGCGACGCGCAATCGTATCCGACCGATCTTTATGTCTACGCTGACGTCGATCTGCGGGATGATGCCACTGGTCGTGTTCCCCGGCGCAGGGTCCGAGCTTTATCGTGGCCTTGGGGCTGTGGTTGTGGGCGGTCTATCCATGTCCGCGTTCCTGACGCTTTTAACGGTGCCGCCACTGTTGCGGTTGGTGCTGTCAGCACCCGCCCCCGATGCAGTGGACCCAATCGCAAAGGCCGCTCCAGCTGAGTAATTACACACCACCCCCGAGCTGGATCACCAGTTCGGGGGGATGCCTCTATTATTCAACTGGATAGTTCGGTAGCTGATCCAAGGCAGAGCGCAGCGCATCGCCCCACCCCTGCGAAATCGACTGATAAATTGGATCTTCGTAGTTGATCCGCATCTCTTGGCCCGCCTCAAAACTGTCGGACTTGTAGATTGTCACATCAAACGGCGGCGCGACGGATATGTTGGCCTTCACGGTTGAATCAAACGACACCAACACCAGCTTCAAGGCCTCCGGGAAATCGAGCGTAGGTTCATAGGCGCGCACTAGGATCGGCTTGCCGTACTTGGTTTCACCGATCTGGAAAAACGGCGCATCGGCGGTGACTTCGATAAAGTTCCCCTCTGGATACACCAGAAAAATGGTCGGCTGTCCGCCGCGTATTTGGCCACCCACGATCACGGACGCGGCAAAGGTATCCGCGCTTTCGGGACCCTCAGCCGCGCTGTCCAGGATCACTTCCTTAAGCGTGCTGCCCACAAGTCGCGCGATCTGAAACATGGTGGGCTGCTGCAAAATACCCGGCGCGCGGTTTTCGACCGCCTCAGAGCGTTCCTGCAACAGCGAGATCATCGCCTGCGTTGTGGCCAGATTGCCCGCAGTCATGATGGTGATGCTTCGCTCCCCCGGGACGGTCCAATTGAACATTTTCCGGCTAGAAGAGATATTATCCACCCCCGCATTCGTGCGGGTGTCCGACATGAAAACCAGCCCCTTATCGAGCTTCATGCCTACGCAATATGTCATGCGACGTGTCCTGTTTTGATGCCTGATAGGCCTTCTACTGCTGCACCTGCAAAGAAACCATTAACTCTTCACCGCCATTTCCCATCCGCAGCCCCGAAATAGGCGCTGCATCCCGGGCATCGCGCCCAACCGCCAACCGCACATAGCGGTCATCGGGGCTGATCCCGTTGGACACATCGAACCCGACCCACCCAAGGTCGGGCACATGTATCTCGGCCCAGGCGTGGTTTGCATCCTGATGCACCCGCCCATCAATCCTCAGATACCCGCTGACGTAGCGTGCGGCAAATCCCGCTTGGCGCACAATCGCGATAAAAATATGGCTATGATCCTGACACACCCCGTGGCCAATTGCGATGGCCTCTTGGGCGGTGGTGGCGGCATGGGTTTTGTCGGTGTCGTAGGCCACGTTGCTCAGGATTTCATGGCATAACGCATGTCCGCCCTCGATCGGGTTTGGGGCCGCGCCAAACACCCCAAGGAAGGGGGCCGCGACCTCGTCCGTCAGGCGCGTCATGGGCGTGATCTGCTGAAAATGCCACAACGGCGCGCGGCCATACACAGGCCCCAAAACACCCGCCAAATCATGGGTGTTGATCGTGCCCTGCGCCGTGATCACCAACGATTGCGTCCCCGGCTCCGCGCTGATCAGATCCACGTTGTTGCCGTAATGATCCCGGTACCCAGCCTCTATCTTGCCGCCCTCAACGGTCAGATCCCATGCCTCGATCTCTTGCAACTTGGACCCCGACGGCCGCAACCTCGCCTTTTGCAGGGCATACACAACGGGCGTGTCATAGGTGTAGTGCGTGGCATGAGTGACAAAGAGCTGCATTATTGAAAGAACCTGTAATCTTTTTCGATCTGAAGCCCCAGTTCCCCCAAGTGGATCAAAGTCGTGCTGAGAAACTCGTGCATGCCCTCATCGAAAATTTCGTGGATATCACGCCCCCGCAGGCGGCTGTCGATGGCATGAGCCCGCTCTAGGCTCTCGGTCTCCTGCCCGTACTGGTCACAAATATAGGTTAGGTTATCGACCAGATTATCCGCACAATACCCCAAAGACCGCGGCATCCGACGATCCAAAATCAGAAAGTTCGCGATGTTGGCCGCGTTGTATTCGCCATCACTGCCCCACCGAAACGCCCGGTGGCCCGAGACAGAGCGCAGCAAGGTCTCCCACTGCACGTTGTCCATTTTGGAGCCGACAAACGACGGCGACGGCAATAGCGCGTGGTACTTTACGTCCACGATCCGCGCGGTGTTATCCGCCCGCTCCAGAAACGTCCCAAGACGGCAGAAATCGTACACATCATTGCGCAGCATCGTGCCGTGCAGCGCGCCACGCACCAGCGCGGATTGCCGCCGGATACTGGCCAGCACCTTGGGCAGCTCGGTGTCTGGCACCGGCGCGGACAGCTGATCGCACAGCCGCATCCACGTCTCATTCACCGCGCCCCACACCTCTGAGGTGATGGCCGTCCGCGTCAGGCGCGCATTATCGCGCGCGTTCTTGATCAGGCTCATAACAGAACTGGGGTTGCTGGGATCACGCAGCAAAAACTCGGTCACTTGCGTGCTTTGATAGGTCTGGCACTTGGCTTCATAGGCGGCCTGCTGCGCCGAGGTCACGATAACCGACCGCCAATCCGATGCCGGATCGGTCGACCGGGTCAGGGCAATGCGAAAGCCCGCCTCAATCAAACGCGCGGTGTTTTCCGCCCGCTCTAGGTTGCGAAACATCCAATACAGGCCACCGGCGGTTTTACCTAGCATCGCTCAATCCTCCAGCACCCAAGTGTCCTTGGTCCCGCCCCCTTGGGAGGAATTCACAACAAGGCTGCCCTCGGTCATGGCAACGCGCGTCAGCCCGCCGGGCACGATGTTGACCTGCTCGGGCGAGACCAACGCAAAGGGGCGCAAATCCACGTGCCGCGGCGCAAGACCCGCTTCGGTGAAAATCGGCACCGTAGACAGCGAGAGCGTGGGCTGTGCGATATAATTGGCGGGGTTGGCGCGCAATTTATCGGCAAAGGCCGCAAGCTCGGCCTTGCTGGCGGCAGGCCCTACCAACATGCCGTACCCGCCAGAGCCATGCACCTCTTTGACCACCAAATCCTTGAGATTATCGAGCGTGTATTTCAGGCTATCCGATTCTGAGCATCGGAATGTCTCAACATTTTTGAGGATCGCTTTTTCGCCGGTATAGAACTCAACAATATCGGGCATATAGCTATAGATCGCCTTGTCATCGGCCACCCCTGTCCCCGGCGCGTTGGCGATGGTGATATTGCCCGCGCGGTAGACATCCATGATGCCCGGAACCCCCAACATGCTGTCGGGGTGAAACGTCAGCGGGTCCAGAAAATCATCATCGACCCGGCGATACAGCACATCAATCACCTTAAACCCGCGGGTCGTGCGCATCGCGATATGCCCATCCACAATGCGCAGGTCATGCCCCTCGACCAGTTGCACCCCCATCTGATCGGCCAGAAAGCTATGCTCAAAATACGCCGAGTTGTGGATGCCTGGCGTCAGGACCGCCACACAGGGCCGCCCCTTGCAATTGGGCGGCGCAGAGGCTTCAAGCGAGGCGCGCAAATTCTTGGGATAATCGCTGACCCGCTTGACCTTTTGCTTGCTGAACAGCTCGGGAAACATTTGCAGCATCGTTTCCCGGTTTTCGAGCATATAGCTCACCCCCGAGGGCGTGCGCGCATTGTCCTCGAGAACAAAGAAGTCATCCTCACCGGTGCGCACAAGGTCGGTGCCCACGATGTGAGTATAGACGCCGCCGGGCGGGACAAAATCCATCATCTGGGGCAGATAGGCGACGTTCTGGGCGATCAGGTCAATCGGCACGATGCCCGCGCGCAGGATCTCTTGGCGGTTGTAGATGTCATGCAAAAATGCGTTCAGCGCGCGCACCCGCTGATCAACCCCACGCGATAGCTTGTCCCATTCACGCCCCGATAGAATGCGCGGCACCAGATCGAATGGGATCAAACGCTCCTCTGCGTCCTTGTCGCCATAAACGTTAAAAGTGATGCCGGTTTGGCGGAAAAAGGCCTCCGCCTCGCGGGACTTTTGGGCCAGGCGCGCGTTATCTTGTTGGGCGAACCATGCGTCGTAATCAGCGTAGGGGCCACGTACGCCGTCACCGGCCGTCATCTCGCAAAAATACATCCCCGACCCCTTTTACCACACATTCATGCTATGCCCTGCACTCAGTGTTACAAGCCCAGGGCGTAAAACCGTTTCGTTTCAGTAGTCTCTCTCAAAAAATAGGCCGAGGGCGCTGTTTCCATCAGCAGCAACAGACCCCCGCGCCTTAAAATTAGGCGTTAGATCAATATTCAGGCTGACCTCCGAATTGCCCGCACTATCGACCGTCACGTCCGTATAGGCGTTGTCCGAGATGTACTTGCCCGCACTCAGCGCCGTGTTGCCCTGCGCGGTCGTCGTGACGTCGAAGTCATCCAGCCCAAGGCCCTCGCGCAAGTTGCCGATGATCCCGACACCCCCGCGACCCGCCAACGTCGCCACAGCACTGGCCAGTTGCACCGCCTGAAAGGCCGACATCTCGCTCAGGTTACGGTCAAACAGCAGTTGCGCCAACACTTCTTCCTCAGGGGCTTCGGGGTCCGAAACAAAGGACACCTCGGGCGCAGAGGCATCCCCCTCCACAATCACCTGCGCCGTTCCCGCTGAGGTCCGCGTGGCCGCAACAAACCGCAGATAGGGTTCAAGCGTGCCCTGCATTTGGATCAGCCCTTCTTCCAGCACGTAGCGTTTTTGCAAGATATCCAGCCGCCCACGGATCAACTCAAACGCCCCGGCGGAGACAGGGGCACCGGTGGTTCCGGTCACGCGCAGCGCGCCGCCCAGCTCTGCGTCTAGGCCCCGGCCACGCACAAACAGCCGCCCCGGTGCGGTGATCGACACATCCAACCCAAGGCTCGCGCCCCCAGCCCCGGTCTCGCCCGCGTCTTGGATCAACCCCGCCCGGCGGCGGGTGGTTTGCACAGCCTCTGGCGCACCCAGATGCGTTATTTCAGGGATTTCAGCCAAACCCGAAATGCCTGTTGAGGGCACAATAATGTTCGTCTCACCCAGTGTCAGATCACCTGAGATTTGCGGCGTCGCAAGCGGCCCGTTCACAGCCACCGCGCCATCCACGGAAGTTTCATAAAGCTGCGGGTCCGCAATCGTGAAGCCATTCAGCCGTACGTCCAAGTCCACGGTCCGCGCGCCCAACAGCCCCACACCGCCCGCCAATGCGACCGACCCGCCCGCGCGATTGCGCGCAGACATATCCACCCGTGCCTGCCCTGATTGCAGGGCGATATCAGTCCGCACATCCTCTAGCACAAGGCGCAGGCCCGGATCGCTAATGCGCGCATCCCGGATGCTCACTTGCCCCGCCAGATCACCCAGCCCAAAGCCCCCCCGCACCCCAAGGTCGAACTGCGCCGTCCCCCCCACAGCACGGGGCGCAATAAAGGGCCGCGCAAGGGCGAGCGGTAGGCTGCCGGAGATGGTCAAATCGGGCGTGCCAGCGCCGTCCACGGAACCCTCAATCTGCGCCTGCACCCCCGCAAGGCCGTCAGCCGACGCCGCAATAATCCACGCAGTGTCCGGGCGCTGAACGCGCGCGTCGATGGTCAAAGGTCCAGACAATTCCGGCACGAGGGCCGCCACATTCGGCACCCGCGCACGCAGCACAATGTCGGTCGTTGGGCCGGTCACCGGACCCGCGATCGTCAGTGCGGTATCAAAAGGGCCAGTGGCCGTTGCATCCACCTGCCACACCCCCCCCGCCAAGCGCGCCTGACCTGCGGACCGGGCCGCGCCCGTTACGCCCGGTGCGACCTTAGCCACGTCGCGCAGGGCAATCTCATAGCTTAGCTCTGCGGCTTGCGAGCCCAAGGTCCCGGCGGCTTCGGCCGAGATTTCCGGGTTGCTTAGGCTGAATGCGTCCAGCCGCAGCCCTGCGGCGTCACGCACCGCCGCAATCGCCAAGTCGGTACGCCCCGCCAACAGCGCGTCGGCCTGCGGCACGCCAACCGAAAGGTCCTGCGTCACGGCATCAACCGCTAGATCGAACGCCCCGGACACCGGCATGACCGTACCCACCAAACGGACCTCCGCCGCGCCGCCCAAGGGCTGGCCTGTCAGCGCGGCAAACCGCGCCAACTCACCGGAGGTGAGCCGTAGATCCAGATCAGCACGCAGGTTCGCGCCCAAATCATCCGCCTGCACAAAGCCCACCAACCGCGAGGACCCCGCCGTTAGAGCTAAGTCGCGCAGCTCAAGCGGCGCGTCAGACGCATAGCGAACGTCCGTGCGCATAACCACATCAGGCCCCAGCGCCTGCGCGACTTCGGGGTCCAACCCCGCGATGCCAGCGGCTTGCGCAACAACACCTGCTGCGAACGCGCCCACACCCTCAGCTGAGGCGGACAGCATGCCATCAAGCGCCACACTCACATCCGCCACTCGCACGTCCGGCCGGTCCAAACCGGTCACCGTAAAGCGGCCCGTAACGGCATCGCCGCGCGCTGCGTCAAACTGCACCGATAGGTCCACGCGCCCCACGCGGGTAGGCGTTCCGGCCAGCGGCAGCAGCACATCACCGCCCTCCGCATCCGCAATCTGTCCGTTGATATCAATCGCCTCGGGCCACCCGTTCGCGCCAATCGCGGCGGTACCGCGCAGGTCTAGGCGTTGAGCCTGTAGCGACAGATCCGACAGGTCCAGCGCGCCATCGGGCATCTGCGTGGCGCTGACTTTTAGGGCCACGGCATCCCCAAAGAACGCCGCATAATCGGGCGCAAACAGCGGCGCAAGATCACCCCCGATGTCGGCTGTAATGACACGCTCCTGCGCCTCAACCGGCCCTTGGGTGCGCAGGCCAACACGCCCACTCAGCCGCGATTGTCCGTCCGTGGCCAGCGTCAAATCCGCGGCAAAATCATCCAGAGAGCCTGTGCCCTCAACACCCAACGCGACCGAGGGCGCACCCGGCAGGCCCGTCAACGTGGGCACCAAACCGCCCGCCGCTTCCTCAGCCCGTAGGCTCAGGACCAGCGCGGTGCCGTCTGCATCTAAACTGCCCTCAATCGCAAAGCGGCCCGCGATGTCGTCGATCCGCGCAGCCTCAATCCGCACGGCCCCCGCACCGCCTGCCAAACTGGCCGCCCCCTCAAGGCGCAAGGCAATCGGTTGGCCCAAAACCTCTTGGCCCAGCATGATGTCCTCAATCTCAAGCGTGCCGATTTCGATCGAAACCGGCAGGTCCGGCAGCCGAAATGGCGTGGCCTCTGGACTGGGCAGCTCGGGGTCCGATTGCGGAGGGCGCGAAACATTCAGGCTGGCCGCCGTCAGCGTGTTGACCTCAACCCGCCCGCGCAAAAGCGCGCTACGCGCCCAGTCCAGCGTCACATCCGTGAGGGTCAACCAAACGCCCGCATCGTCCGCGATGGTCATCTGGGCGATCCGGGCAGTTGAGCTGAGCGCGCCCTCAAACCCGGTGATCCGCACCTCACGGCCCGCGCCGCTGAGAGCGTTTTGCAGCAGCCCCGCCAAGTACCCCGGGCCGTCCTCGTCCTGCTGCGCGAACGCAGGCAGGCCAAGACCCCAAACCACCACACATGCCAAGAGAAACCGCATTAAAACGCCTGCCCAATACCGATGTAAAATTGCAGGCCTGTTTCATCTTCAGGGCCCGTCACCGGCAGTGCCAGATCCACACGGATCGGCCCAATTCCGGTGGCATAGCGCAGGCCCAAACCCGCACCGCTATGCCATTCGCCGTCACTCCCGTTCGGAACGCTTTCGCGCCCGATGTAGCCCGCGTCGGCGAAACCCACGATGCCAATCGTCTCATTCCAGCGCACCCGCGCCTCTGCCGAGAGGCCCAGAAAACTGCGCCCACCGGCTGACTGCCCCCCACCCAGATCGACGGCAAGGGATTGATAGCTATGCCCACGCACGGTGCCACCCCCGCCCGAGAAAAACAAAAGCCCGCTGGGCGCGCGATCCAGCGACGCCCCCATCAACGCACCGACCTGCGCGCGGGCGGCAAAGGTCACGGGGCGCGCCAAATCGCGGGTCACATACCCGCGTACATCGCCCGTCACATGCAGCCCCCCATCCACCGAGCCGACGCCCGTAAACGGCATGACGCTGGCCCCCACATAGAGACCGCGCAACGGATCACGCGCGTCGTCGCGGTAATCGGCGGTGCCCTCTAGCGGCAGGGCCAAAATGACATAGTCCCGCGTGCCAAAGGCGTCCGTGGTCTCGGCCGCTTCAAGGCCGATGGCGACAGAAATCTCAACCGCCTCCGAGACATAGCGCGTGTAGCCGATGCCAAATGTCAGGACGTCTTGGGTAAAGGCCTCCTCGTCTTCGCGCGCGATTTCGGCCTCAACAAACAGGTCAGTATCGGCGTTGCGTGTCGCGGGGCGGGTATAGCGGGTGGCCACGCTGTAATCGGTGCCGCCACGGGTCCCGCCGATACCCGCGATTTCGGCGTCAAACCGCAGCCTGTCCGCCGCCCCGGTGAAATTGCGATGCAGCCAATAGCCAGACAGCGTGACCCCATCAAGCGAGGCAACCTCGCCCCCCGCACCAAACCGTCGGGGGGGCTGATCCACAAGAGCCGCGCTAAAATCGAGGGTCCCGTCTGGGTTGGCCACCTCGGCCTCACGCAGGACAACACTGGAAAACGCACCGGTCCGCCGCAGCCGGGTGCTGGCACGCCGCACGTCCTGGGGGGAATAGACCGCGCCGACGGGCAGACCCGCAATCGCAAGGATACGCTCGGTGCGGACGGCGGATGGTGCCTCAACCCCCAATGCGCCAAAGCGTAGCTGCGGGCCGGGGGCCAGCGTGATGTCGGCATCCAACCGCCCCGCGCCATGCACCGCGCGCAGGGTTTGCCCACCAATCGCGGCCTTTGCGTGCCCCAAGGCGCGCCAGCCATCAACACCCGCGCTCGCGGCCTCTCGCAGGACAGTCACGCGCGCGATCTCATCGCTGGCAAAGGCGGGCGGCACCACAGTGTCCTCAGCCAAGGGCGCGATGCGCGTGGTGCCAAATCGGAACTGCGGACCGGGGGCCACGGTGATCACCACGGACTGCACCCGGCTAGGGGGGCGAACCGGATCAATCGCGCCCGCCTCTCGGCCATCCAGCGCGATGCGCACGACCGGGCCGTAGTACCCTTCGGCATATAACGCGGCGACCAAGCGGCCGTAATCCGCCTGTGCCGCAGCCAAAATATCGCCGGGTGTGGCCGCCGCACCCAGCGTGGCCGTCAAGGACGCCGCCCGCAGGCTGTCCGCTTGGCCCTGCGAAAGCGCACCCTCCGATGCCCCACGAACAGAAACCTCAACAGCCCCCGCGACCAAAGGCATCCAAAGCGCAGTGATTCCAGCAGCGCATAGCCTCAAGAACGATCTTGGCACCTGTTTAACCCACCTTCGCGTCTGTCGCATGTTGCCCAACACCTACCACGCGGACCCGCGCCTTGCACCCGTCATCGCCTTGGCGGGGGCAGGAAAACCCGACCTGCCGAACACTATTACGTTACGTAAACTTCTGCCATACTGTCGGGGTTGTTTGCTTTCCCAGTTTCGGTTCGTTGCCATGCCCTCTACGCGCTACATGCTCTTAAAAACCGTCCTCGCAGCGGTCGAAGCGATCCCGCCTATACGTGATTTTGCCAACTCATGGGCGATCAATCGGGTGGTGAAACGCGCCCGCAGCCGGCCACATCCGCTGAGCACTTTGCACGATTACACATCATGGGACGGGTTGACCGACAAACGCTGGAGCGGACGGCACCTGCCCCCGCGCCCACGGCCCAATCCGCCCGATCCCGCCACACTCAGCGTGCTGTTCGCGCGCAAAGACGGCACGCAGCGGCTCTGCCCCAAATCCACCTGTCTCTTTCCCGCGTTCGCGCAATACCTGACCGATGGGTTCATTCGCACCGAAAGCGCGGGCTTTGTGCGCGACGCTTGCGATGACGTGGCCACCGGTGATCCGGACGATCAAACGCGGCTCAAACGTAACTCTTCCAACCATGAAATTGACCTGTGCCCCTTGTACGGACGGACCCGCGCCCAGACCCGCGCGCTGCGGCTGAACTCCGAAGAGATGGGCGAAAAAGGCCGCCTCAAGAGCCAGCGCATCAACGATGAGGAATACGCGCCCTACTACTACAAAAACGGCGCGGTGGACCCGCAGTTCGCCGTGCTGGACCCGCCCCTTGGCCAAAGCAACCTGGACCCGGACCGGCTGTCGCGGCTGTTTGCCTTTGGTGGGGACCGCGCCAATTCCGTCCCACAGGTCGCCATGATGAACACCGTATTTCTGCGCGAACACAATCGCTTGGCCGGGTTGATCGAGGCCGCGCACCCCGATTGGGACGATGAGCGTGTCTTTCAAACGGCGCGCAACACGGTGATCGTTGTGTTCATCAAGATCGTGGTCGAGGATTACATCAACCACATCTCGCCCCTGCCGTTTACCCTGCGCGCCGACCCTTCGGTCGCGTGGGATGCACCGTGGAACAAACCCAACTGGATCACGACAGAATTTAGCCTGCTATACCGCTGGCACGCGCTGATCCCGGATCAAATCACATGGAACGAGACAGCCATCCCGGTGGGTAAAACGTTCATGGATAACAAGCTGCTGACCGATCAGGGGCTACTGGCCAGCTTTGCCCAGATGAGCACGCAACAGGCTGCGGAACTGGGCCCGCGCAACACGGCCTCGCCGCTTTTGCACATCGAAATCGACTCGATCAAACAGGACCGCCTGTGCGCCCTCGCCAGCTATTCGGACTATTGCGATTATCTGGGCATCAACCGCCCCTATTCGATGGACGCGATATCCTCGGACCCGGAGGTCGCGGCACTTTTGCGCGGTTTTTACGACCACCCCCGCGACGTGGATTTTCACGTGGGGCTATTTTGCGAAGACCGCGTGCCCAACAGCCCTTTGCCGGGCCTGATCCTGTCGTTCGTGGCGCTGGATGCGTTCAGTCAGGCACTGACCAACCCGTTGCTGTCGCGTGAGGTGTTCAAACCCACCACATTCTCGCATGTCGGATGGGATGCGATCCGTTCAACTAGCCGCCTGCGGGACGTGGTGGACCGCAATGTTGCGGGCGGCGCGGGTGAGACCTTTATCAGCTTCACCCGCGCCAATTGGCAACCGGAATAGGCCTACGATCCCTCGCGCTCGGCCCAGCCCGCAAAGATTTTCTCTAGGAAAACCACAGCATAATAAAGGACGATGCCCAACACCGCGAGCGCGATCAGCACCGCAAACATCAAGGGGTAATCGCCGTTCGTCTCACCCGATTTGAACAGCGCCCCAAGGCCCCGCCCGTGGGGACTAACGATTTCCACCAAGTTGGTCCCGATGAACGCCAGCGTCACAGACACCTTCAGCGCGCCAAAGAATTCCGGCAGGGTCTTGGGCAGCGCGATCTTGGTAAAGATCGTGTATTTAGACGCCCCAAGCGACCGCAGGATGTCGCGGTATTCCGGCTCTAGCGTGGACAGACCAATGCCCACCGACACCGCAATCGGAAAGAACGAGATCATAAAGGCCATTAACACCGTGTTAAAGTCGTGCTGACCGATAAAGATCAATGAGATGACCGGCACCAAAGTCGCCTTTGGGATGGCGTTAAAGCCCACCAAAAGCGGGTAGAGCGCGTCGCGCATAAGCCGCGAAAAGCCGATGATCATGCCGATCAACGTGCCCACGACAACCGCCAGCAACAGCCCCACAACTGTGCGCCACAGGGTTTGCCAGCCCATCGTTAGGAACAATTCCCAATAGCGGCTGTAGGCCGGTGGAAGGTCCGAGGGCGAGGCCATTTTGAAGTTTGGCCAGCCGTTGACCCATACGAGCCATTCCCAAAACCCAAGAAAGACGAGGATCGCAATGATCGGAACTGTGATTTGCCGGAGCATCAGTGCACCTCCTCATCGCGGCCTTGCGCGATCTTGATCTGCTGGCGCAGAACGCTCAGCATATCGGCGACTGGTTTTTCATACAGCACGTCCAGCGTGCGGTCGGCGGGCAGGTCCACATTCATCACGTATTGCGTCCGCGCAGGACGCCCGGACAAAACGATGACCTGATCGCCCAAAAACACGCTTTCGCGCAGATCGTGGGTGATCAACACGGCGGTAAAGGGCTCTGCGGCGCGCAGCTCACGCATGGTTTGCCACAGGTCCTCACGGGTGAACGCGTCCAGCGCGCCGAACGGTTCGTCCATGATTAGGACTTCGGGTTTGTGAACGATTGAACGGCACAGCGAAGCGCGCTGGCGCATCCCACCCGACAGCTCCGAGGGCCGTTTGTTCTCAAACCCCTTTAGGCCGACCATCTCCAACAGCTCCATCGCGCGCTCAACCCGCTTGGCGCGGGACATCGTAGGCGCCACGATTTCAAGCGGCAGGATGACGTTTTCCAAGATCGTCCGCCACTCCAACAGGACCGGGTTTTGGAAAGCCATGCCAACGGTTTTGCGCGGGCCACGCACACGTTCGCCGTGTAGCCAAACCTCACCCTCGTCGGGCTTCATCAGGCCTGCGACAAGGCGCGTAAGTGTGGACTTACCGCACCCAGACGGCCCAACAACCGCGCAAAAAGTGCCCTCAGGCACCGCAACTTCTAGCCCATCCAGCACGGGCAATGGCCCGGCCTTGGTGCTATAGGCGTGCTTTACGCCCTTGATCTCAATCAGATTTTCGATTGCCCTGCCCTCATTCAACAGCAAAAAAGGGCCGCACGACATTCGCGCGACCCTTGCGTCGTTTATTGCAGCGCGAGGCTGCCATCAGCGGGCAGGAAGCTCGCATCAAAGTACAGGCTCGCGTCGGGTGCGGCCTGGAACTCATAGACCTGCTTGGTCTGCTCAATCGCGCTGGTCATGCGGTCTGCATCAACCGTACCCATGCCGTTTGCTTTCACGAAATCGGTCAGCACGTTGGCATCAATCGCCATTTGCAGACGCTCCGTCTCCAGTGCGGGATCGGCGGCAGGGTTGCGCTTGATCAGGGCGTCAACAGCGGCGCCAGGCGTGGCAATCGCGTCTTTCCAACCCTTTGCAACGGCGCGCAAAAAGCCGGTCACGATTTCGGGGTTTTCCGCCGCAAACTCAGTGTTGACGATGATCGCGTTGCCATAAAGATCCACGCCGTAATCCGCCATCAGCAGCACCGAGATATCATCCGCAGGCACGCCCAAACGCTTGAGGTTCAGCGTGGACGAGAACGAGAAACCCGTAATCGCGGCCACATTGCCCTCTGCCAACATCGGCTCACGCGTGGGGAAGCCTACGGGCTCAACCGTGATTTTGTCCGCGTCGATGCCGGTTTCGGCAGCAAAGATCGGGAACTGCGCCCATGCGCCATCGGGGGGCGGTGCGCCCAGCACTTTGTCCATCAGGTCGGCAGGTGCCGAAACGCCCAGCGACTTGCGGCCAACAACGGCGAAAGGTGGCTTGTCATACACCATCATCACGGCCGTCACGGGCGCGCCGGGGTTTTGGTCGAGGAACCGCATCAACGAGTTGATGTCGGCAAAGCCCACCGGAAACGCGCCGGTCGCGACCTTTGGAATAGCGTCGAGCGAGCCGCGGCCCTCGGCGATGGTCACGTTCAGGCCCTCGGCCTCAAAATAGCCTGCGTCGAGTGCATGGAAATACGGGGCGGCGGGGCCCTCAAATTTCCAGTCGAGCGCGAAGGGTACGTCAGTTTGAGCGATAACCGGCGCCGCAATCAGCGACGCGGCAGCGGCCAAAACGGTCTTGTGAAATGTCATGGATTTGTCCTTCCCTGTGGAACACCGCGTGCACTCTTAAGGCACCCGCGCACAGAGAAAAGCAGACGACTGTCGCAAAGCGGCCGCCCCCCATGCCCTGCGGAGGAAAGCCTAATTTATGAGCATCCGGCGCGCAATATGATTACGCAATACGCACAACAAAAAACGCCGCGCCCACATTAGGGGCACGGCGTTTGTTCGTTTGTGTCGCTTAGCTTTGTATCGCTTAGCCGATAATCGCGTTCAGCGTGGCTGAGGGGCGCATCACCGCTGCCGCCTTGGCGGGGTCGGTGTGATAGTAGCCGCCCAGATCAACGGCTGTGCCGCCACCGGCCTTCAACTCAGACACAATCGCGTCTTCGCCGCTGGCCAGCGCCTCTGCGATGGGCGCAAACGCCACCGCAAGGTCCGCATCATCGGTCTGTGCCGCCATCGCCTCTGCCCAGTAGCGGGCAAAGTAATAGTGGCTAGTGCGGTTGTCGTCTTGCCCCACCTTACGGCCCGGCGACTTGCCTTCGGACAACAGCTTTTCGGTAGCGTCATCAACGGCTTTGCCCATCAACTTGGCCGCAGGCGTGCCCGCGAACCGCAGGCTTTCCCCCAAGGCACAGAACTCACCCAAGCTGTCCCAGCGCAGGTGGTTTTGCTCGACCAATTGCTGCACGTGCTTGGGCGCAGAGCCACCAGCACCCGTTTCAAACAGACCGCCGCCTTGCATCAGCTTCACAACCGACAGCATCTTGGCCGATGTGCCAACCTCAAGGATCGGGAACAGATCCGTCAGGTAATCGCGCAGCACGTTGCCGGTGATCGCGATGCAGGTCTTGCCCTCACGGATCGTCTCGCACGAGGCGCGGGTGGCAGGCGTGGGCGCCATGATCTCAAACTTGTCCGACAGACCGCGCGCCTCAAGCACGGTGGTGACGTATTTGATCAGCTCGGCATCGTGGGCGCGGTCCGCGTCCAGCCAGAAAATCGCGCGGCAATCTTCTGCGGCCTGACGCTCAATCGCCAACTCGATCCAGTTCAGGATTGGGTCCTTGCGCGCAGACGCCAGACGCCAGATGTCGCCGGCCTCAACGCTGTGGCTGTGCAGCACGTCGCCGTTGCCTGCGATCACCTCAACCGTGCCACCGGCAGCCAGTTCAAACGTCGTAGGGTGCGAGCCGTATTCCTCAGCTTTTTGCGCCATCAGGCCCACGTTTTGCACGGTGCCTGCGGTGGTTACGTCCAGCTTGCCGGTCTCTTTGAAGTAATCAATCGTCTCGGCATAGACACCTGCGTAGGAGCTGTCGGGGATGACACAGGTTGTATCGCCCTCGTTGCCATCGGGACCCCAGCCCTTGCCGCCCGCGCGGATCACCGCAGGCATCGAGGCGTCGATGATCACGTCTGACGGCACGTGCAGGTTGGTGATGCCCTTATCGGAGTTCACCATATACATCGGCGGACGCGAGGCGAGGCAGGCGTCAATCGCCGCCTTGATCTCAGCCCCATTGGACATCTCGGCGATTTTGTCGAGCATCGCACCCAGCCCGCCGTTCGGCGACACGCCAGCCGCGTCAAAATCTGCGCCGTACTGGTCGAACACGGGCGCAAGGTATTGGCGCACACAGTGACCAAAGATGATCGGGTCCGAAACCTTCATCATCGTGGCCTTCATGTGCAGCGAAAACAGCGTGCCTTCTTCTGCAACGGATGCGATTTGGGCGTCGTAAAACGCCTTCAGCGCTTTGACCGACATGAATGTCGCATCAACGATGGTGCCTTCAGGAAAGCTCAGACCGTCCTTCAAGACCGTCTGCGTGCCGTCCGCTGCGGTGTGTACGATCTTGGCGGTGCCAGCGGCCTGCGCGGCGCTCAGCGTGACCGAGGTTTCGTTGCTGCGGAAATCGTTTGCGCCCATCGTGGCCACGCGCGTTTTGCTCTCGGCGGACCATTCGCCCATGGAATGGGGGTTAGCTTGGGCAAATGCCTTAACCGCAGCAGGGGCGCGGCGGTCCGAGTTGCCTTCGCGCAGAACCGGGTTCACCGCCGAGCCTTTGATCGCGTCATAGCGGGCGCGGGCGTCTTTTTCCGCGTCGGTCTGCGGGTCCTCGGGATAGTCGGGGATGTCATAGCCCTGCGACTGAAGCTCTTTGATGCAGGCTTCCAGCTGCGGCACGGAGGCCGAGACGTTGGGCAGCTTGATCACGTTCGCATCGGCCGTTTTGACCAGCTCACCCAAACCCGCAAGATCATCCGCAATGCGCTGCTCGGCCGTCAAGTTTTCGGGGAAGGTCGCAATAACCCGGCCCGCCAGCGAAATATCGCGGGTTTCCACGTTCAGGCTGGCTTTGCCAAGAAAGCTCTCGATGATCGGCAGCAGCGAAGCAGAGGCCAGTTGGGGGGCCTCATCGACCTTGGTGTAGATAATCGTTCCGGGTGTTTGAGCCATAGGTCGGTTCCTCCTGCAGGGCGGCATACAATCGTATACCGCCCGCTTAACGGCACAGGCCGCGCCGTTCAAGACGCAACGAGGGCGCGCGGCGGAATGTCCTGATTCGATCCGGTGGGACTTGGGCGCACACCCGCTTGGCGGTGTGTGGCGTGGGGCGGGCCTCGACGGGCCGTCCCGCGCGCGCCCTTGCGGATCACATCGTGTAGTTCAGGCCCAGCCGTCCACCATCAACATAGATCGTCTCACCGGTGACATAGCTCGCCTTGTCCGAGCACAGGAATGCCACGACATCGCCGATTTCCTTAGCCGTGCCCGGACGACCCAGCGGCGTGCGCGACATAGCGGTCTTGAACGCGTCAGGGTTGGCATTCACGCCCGCCATCATCTCTGTGTCGATAGAACCCGGCCCAACCGCGTTCACGCGAATGCCCGATGGCGCCAGCGCAAGGGCCGCAACCTTTGTCAGCTGCATCACACCGCCCTTAGACGCGCAATACGCCGGGATCGCAGGGATCGCGACCTGCGCATTGATCGACGACATGTTAACAATCGCCCCTTGTATTCCGCCCGCAACCATCGCCTTGGCCGCGCGCTGCGTCGCCACAAACACGCCGCGCAGGTTGACGCCCAGCACCGCATCAAATGTGGCCAGATCATAGTCCAAGAAATCCCCCGGCGCCGCGATACCGGCGTTGTTCACCAAGGCCGCTACAGGGCCATGATCAGCCTCGATCGTATCAAACAAAGCCAAAACCGCTTCCGCGTCGCCCATATCACAGACGTATCCATGCCCGCCCAAACGCGCGGCCTCGGTGTGTACGGTGTCTTTGATATCCGCCAGAAGGACTGTGTAGCCGTCCTCTGCCAACGCCTCGGCGCAGGCCAATCCGATGCCCTGAGCGCCGCCAGTGATGAGTGCATATTTCGTCTGTGCCATGGTGGCCTCCTGTCCAAATTTGTCGCCAAGGTCGCGCCCGGGCGCGTGATTGTCCAGACGTGTTGATCGACCCGCCCAAAGCTGTCACCCTTCCCCAAAACGGGAGGCAGATATGACCAAGCTAAAGATGTCATCGGCGGATATGGTTGCCGCCGCACGGGCGCGCATCACCGAGGTTGAGACCGCAGACCTGATCGCGCAGGTGGATGACCCGAATGTAGTCATCGTCGATATCCGTGACCCCCGCGAACGCACCCGCACAGGCGCGATCCCCGGTGCAGTCCACGCCCCCCGCGGCATGGTCGAATTCTGGGTCGATCCCGACAGCCCCTATCACAAGCCCGTCTTTTCCCAAGAGGGGAAGCGATACGTCTTTCACTGCGCCTCCGGCTGGAGATCTGCCCTCACCGTAGCCACGCTTCAGGGCATGGGATTTGAAGCCGCACATTTGCGCACCGGCTTTTCGGGGTGGGAGGCTGACGGAGGCCCTATTGAGGCGGTGAAATGACAGCGCTCTAATGTACACATTAATGTATACATTATTTTTTGAACACTCAGCCCCCAAAGAAAGGAGACAACGATGCCCCTGCCCGCAGACATCCAGATGGACCTTCACCCCAAGGTCACGCCCTTCTTTGATGCCCAATCCAACACCATCGCTTACGTCGTGCAGGAACCGGGCGGCCCCGCCTGTGTGGCGATTGATGCGGTGATGAATTTCGATGCGGCCGCGGGGCGGCTGACCTCTGAATGCGCCGACGCGATGATCGCCCATATCGAGGCCGCGAACCTGCAACTGGAGTGGATCATTGAGACCCATGTCCACGCCGACCACCTAAGCGGCGCGCCGTACCTGCAAGAGCGTTTGGGCGGCAAAATCGGGATCGGCGCGCAAATCACAACCGTGCAAGAAACCTTTGGCAAAGTGTTCAACGAAGGCACCGAGTTTCAGCGGGATGGTTCGCAATTTGACGCGCTGTTTACCGATGGCGACACCTATCATGTCGGCGCGATGCCCTGCACCGCTTTGCACACCCCCGGCCACACGCCCGCGTGTATGGTGCATATCATGGGCAACGCAGTTTTTGCCGGTGACACGCTATTCATGCCTGACGGCGGCTCCGCCCGGGCGGATTTCCCGGGCGGCGATGCGGGGCAACTATACGATTCGATCCAAAGAGTTCTGGCCCTCCCCGATGAGATGCGGCTGTTTGTGTGCCACGATTACGGCCCCGGTGGCCGCGCCATCGCATGGGAAACCACAATCGCCGAGCAACGGGCGGCGAATATTCATGTCGGGGACGGCGCCTCGCGGGAGGCGTTTGTTGCGATGCGTGAGGCGCGCGATGCGCAATTGGCCATGCCAAAGCTGATCCTGCCCGCGCTTCAGGTAAATATGCGCGCAGGCGACGTGCCCGAGGATGATGCGGGCAATATGGTGCTAAAAATCCCTGTGAACCGGATTTAGCCCCGGCGCTTTTGACGACTTAGCACATGAGACATCACAACCGCAGGCAGCGCTTTGGCACCGTCGTTCACCTGCATCCGAGACAGCCGCCATTGGTTGCCCCGTAGCTTTAGTACGCAGCGCGCCGTGAACGACTCGGCCACGATCGCATCTTGGCGAACAAGACGGGTTTGGTGTGTCCCAAGGATGGTGGTGGGGCCTGTGAAACTGGCCTCTTTGCACACGCGGTGCAGCGTCGGCAGATTGTGCAGCTCTAACTGGCCGCAAAGCGTATCGAAAAGCAGGCGCAAAGAAACGGGGTTCGAGATACGAACATTTCCGACAACTGTTTCAAATTCATGAGCTAAAGCAAAATGTTGGGCGTAGCCGTCGAAATCCCCATGCTCAATGGCGTGTCCTACCTCATCCAGATGCGTTTGATAGATGCGCACAGCATCACCTTGTTCGGACCGCACGGGCGCCTATCCTTACCAGTCCGGCGCACACGATAAGTATCCGCGCACCCGGGCCATTCATTTGAATTTTAATAAAAAATTTATGTAAAAGCATACAGGCTACTCTTACATGAATTCATAAAGATCGTATGAAGAGTGTGGCACTCGCCCCTAGCGTGCGTAAAGTCGCCCTATTGCCACACCCCGTTGGGCGGGCATTCGCCAAGCCCGTGCACTATGGGGACAGCACCGCCTAGAAACGCGAATTGCAGCCCAATTTGGCGTGCCTAATGGCCCCTGATTCCGGTCCATTCATGGTGGCCACGCGCATTCAACAGGGACGACATCTGCAAACGGCCATCGATCCGCCGCAACAGCGCGGTGCCCGCATAGGGCTCGATGACCAGAATGCCATCACGGACAACACGGGTCCGAAAAGTTCCAAGAATCGATCCGTCATCGCAATGCTCAAAGCTTACGATGCTTCGGTCGATTACATCCGGTTTCATGATCTCAACCGCCTTTAGGTAAAGATCAAAATTGCGTTTCACTTCATCGACATCACTCAGGACCATAGTCCCGTCTTTCATGACAATCGAAAAAGGTAATATCAGCCGACTGCGCCACAACTCAAAATTGGGTTCAACAAAACAACGGGTAATATCGTTAAGAAAATTTTCAAATGTATCTGTCATATTCTCACACAGATACCACAAGACATTGGAGTTAACTAGTAGAACAGGAGCAACGATCGAAAATATGGTAAAAATAAAAGACAAATCTGCGATTTAGCTGGTTTAGCAGCGCAAGCACTTGGTCCCAATTCGAGATTGATGCCGGGCAGCGCAAGCGACACGGCGTGAAATATGAGGGTTTGATCATGCCCAAGCCCGAGGCCGGTGACCTGCGCGGGTGGAAAACGCCCTGCGGTCTGGCGCGAAGGCTATTTCACTGAAGTCTGGAGAATTTGGCTGGGATGGTAGGATTCGAACCTACGGTACACTGTACCAAAAACAGTTGCCTTACCACTTGGCTACATCCCAACCGTGCCGCGTTATCTAGGGCGTGTGTTGAGGCTCTGCAAGCAAAAAATCAGCGGAAATTACTTGTTATGAACCGAAGCCCTGCGTAAGGCGGCGACATGGAAAGTTGGGACGTCATCATATTGGGCGCAGGCGCTGCGGGGCTGTTTTGCGGCATCGAGGCTGCACGGCGTGGGCGGCGTGTTTTGGTGGTGGATCATGCGAAGGCCCCGGGCGAGAAAATCCGTATCTCGGGCGGGGGGCGGTGCAATTTCACCAACATGTATATTGAGCCGCACAAGTTCCTTGGTGAGAACCCGCGCTTCGCGCTTTCGGCGCTAAACCGTTATACCCAATGGGATTTTATCGAGCGTGTCGATGCTGCGGGAATTCCGTGGCACGAAAAGACGCTGGGGCAGTTGTTTTGCGACACCTCCGCCAAGGATATCATCGCCATGCTGACGCGGGAATTGGCAGAGGCCGGGGCCACGTTGCGGCTGGGCTGCGGGGTGTCCGATGTGACGCGCGGCGCAGCGGGCTTTGTGGTGGACACGACCTCTGGCCCCTTGGCGGCGGAGGCCGTTGTGGTGGCGACAGGCGGCAAGAGCATTCCCAAAATCGGCGCATCCGGGATCGGGTATCACATCGCCGAGCATTTTGGCTTGCGTATCGTGCCCACGCGCCCCGCGCTGGTGCCGTTAACGTTTGAAGGGCAGCTAAAGGCCGATATGGCCACGTTGTCCGGCACATCCGTGCAAGCGACGGTCGCGGCGGGCGGCACCTCATTCGATGAGGGGCTTTTGTTCACGCACCGTGGGTTGTCGGGGCCGTCGATCCTGCAAATTTCAAGCTACTGGACCGAAGGCGCGCCGATCACGGTGGATTTGGCCGCCAACACCCCCATCGCAGAGCCGCTAAAGGCCGCGCGGCAAGAGGCGGGCAAAATCTCGATCAAGAATGCGCTGGCGCGGCATTTGCCCGAAAAGCTGGCCGTGCAGGTCGTGGCGCGTGCGCAGGTGTCGGGCACGCTGGCCGATCAAAGCAACGCGGCCCTCGATGCATTGGACGCGGCGGTTCACAGTTGGGACGTTACACCAGCGGGCACCGAAGGCTACCGCACGGCGGAGGTCACGCTGGGCGGTGTGGACACCGCGGCCCTCGACGGGCGCACGTTTGCCGCGCGCGCCGTACCGGGCCTGCATTTCATCGGCGAAGTCGTGGACGTGACCGGATGGTTGGGCGGCTACAACTTCCAATGGGCGTGGTCTTCGGGCTGGGCCTGTGGGCAGGCCTGCTAGAACCCTTGGTCGTAGTCGCCAACGTTCGGCTCGGTGCGGATGATCGCGTCGAGGTCATTGAAAATGGCGCGCAGCTGTTCCGGGCTTTCGGGGCTTTCGCAGACGACCACAAGGTTCGGCGTGTTGGATGAGGCGCGAACCAGCGCCCAGCCCCCGTTTTCCAGCATGACCCGCGCGCCGTTCACGGTAACGATGTCGGTGATCTTGAGCCCCGCGAGGGTGCCGCCCGGCTGATGAGCGACCAGTTTGGCAACGATCCGGTCCAGCGTGTCGTACTTTTCAGTGTCCGAGCAATAGGGCGACAGCGTGGGCGTGGTGTAGGTGGTTTGCAGCTCACGGCGCAGGTCAGCCATGGATTTATCGGGGTTGCGATCCATCAGTTTGCAGATCTCAACCGCGACACGCATGCCGCAGTCGTAGCCCCGGCCCACAGGCTCCGCGAGGAAGTAGTGGCCGGATTTCTCAAACCCCGCGAGCGCGCCCAAAGCGTGGACACGGCGCTTCATGTGGCTGTGCCCGGTTTTCCAGTAATCCGTGGTTGCGCCGTTTTCCTTGAGAACTGGGTCGCTGGCATAAATGCCCGTGGATTTCACATCTGCCACAAAGGTCGCTTTGGGGTGAAGGCGTGACAGGTCACGGGCCATAATCACGCCGACCTTATCGGCGAAAATCTCTTCGCCCTCATTGTCCACCACCCCGCAGCGGTCACCGTCACCATCGAAGCCGAGCGCAAAGTCCGCGCCGCTGGCTTTGACGCTTGCGGACATGTCGTGCAGCATTTCCATCGCTTCGGGGTTTGGGTTGTAGTTGGGGAAGGTATAGTCCAGTTCGCAGTGGCTCTCGACGACATCGACGCCCATGCGGCGCAGGACCTCGGGGCCAAAGGCTGCCGCCGTGCCGTTGCCCGCCGCGCACACAACCTTGAGCGGGCGGGACATTTTGAAATCCCCCACGAGGTCATCAATATACGCCTCAAGGACACCATCGACACGTTCGTACTTGCCGCCATCGCGCGCGATGCTTTCGCCGTTCAACACGATTTCGCGCAGGCGGGACATTTCATCAGGGCCGTGGGTAAGCGGACGCTCAAACCCCATTTTGACGCCCGTCCAGCCGTTCGGATTGTGTGAGGCCGTGACCATCGCAACGGCGGGCGCATCAAGGTGGAACTGCGCAAAATATGCCATTGGTGACAGGGCTGGGCCGATATCGCGCACGTGGATGCCGGCCTCCATCAGGCCGGTCATCAGGGCGTATTTGATCGCCACGGAATAGTCGCGGTAATCATTGCCGACAGCGATCACCGGGGGGATGCCTGCCTCATGCATCTGGGTACCTAGACCGCGCCCCAGCGCCTGCATACCAGGCAGGTTGATTTCTTCGGGAAACCGCCAGCGCGCGTCATATTCGCGAAAACCGGTGGGTTTGATCATCGGATCGCGCAGAAATTCCCATGTGTTGGGCGTCACGTCGGCAATAGGTTTCATCAAATCGTCCCTCTTGAAGTCTTTGGCCTTGGATGGCGGAGCGGGGGTTAAGATGCAACGCCGGTGCCAATATAGACCGCGCGGCGTTGCAGTTGTGTGACGCGATATCAGGCCGAAACTTGTTCGCGCAAGATTGAGGCCGTGAGCGAAATCATCAGGTAAATGCCTGCGAAAATGATGAATGCCAGCAGCGTGTTTTCAAATTTGCGGGGGTAGGTCGCCTCATCCGGGGCGCGGGGCGGGACAGAGGTGGAAAGGTAGCGGACCTGTCGGTTCGCCTCAATCCGGGCGGTTTCGAGCTGTTGGGCGGCTTGCTGCAACAGGGCCTGCCGCGTGGTCAGATCCATCTGGGCCACACCCAACTCTGCCGATATCCGCGCAAGCGATGCCGTGCCCTCGGCCCCTTCGGTCAGGCTGCCGCGCAGTTCAGAAATCTCAGCTTCGCGGAGGCGAATGATCCGTTCAAGATTTTCGACCTGTGCCGCATTGGGGCGGGCGTTTGACATCATCGTATCAAGCCGGAAACGCGCATCGCGCAGTTCGGTTTCGACAACGCCGATTTGTTCCATCCGTGAGGATAGCTCAACATCCGCCGAAACGACGCCCAGCTGTTCCTGAAGCCGCACGACGCTTTGCTGCGCCTCAAGCATGCGCACCTCTGCGGCCTCAAAACTGCCCATCGCGCCCTGCATCTGGTCCGAGCGCAGGCGCGCGGTCAGTTGATCCACCTGCTCCTCAGCGTATCCGATCAGCGCATTGGCAAAGGCTTCGCTGGTGGCGGGGTCGGCGGCGATGACCTCCATCTTGATGACGCCCTCGGTGGGGTCATAGCCGATGCGGACCATGCGCTGGTACAGTTTATAGGTGTCTTCATTGCTGCTTTCGGGGGTGAGGCGTTGCAATTCATCAATATTGTCGCCCTCAAAATGCGCGCGAAAGCCCAGATCATCGTCCAGCCGGGCCAGCGCATCGCGCGAAAGAAGATAGCTTTGGACCGAGATTGAGTCCTGCTGTGTCGCCATTGAGGTGCCCGAAAACAGCCCCCCCAAGCCCCCGGCCCCGCCGCCACCGCCGTCGGCTTGTTGGATTACAAACTCCGATTTGGTGGCGAACATCGGCGTGGCGAGCATGTAGAAGTAGAACGCCGCAATGAACGTGGGCAGCATTACAAAGAACAACAGCCGCGCCGTAAGCAGCGCAACTTTGCGCCGACGCCGACCGGCGATGTCACGCTGAATGGCGATGATGTCCGCCGCGCGGGTCGCCGCATCAATGCCCGCAGGGGCCGGTGGCGGCGTTTGTGGTGTCTGCGGCGCGGGGGTCACGGCGGGCACATTCGCGCCCGCGACCAGTTCCAGCATGTTGGCCTTGGCGAAGGGATCGACCCCCATGGCGCGCAGTTGGCGCACGGCATCAAAGTCCGACGACGGTGTGACGCCGCGCATCTGCGCGACCCTGCGGGCCATACGCAACTGGCGGCCCGTCAGCCCCTCGGCCCGAATGGCCGCAAGCTCACGGTCAATCGCGGCTTGTTTGGGCGAAGTCTCCTCCCGCGGGGGAGCTGCGCGGAAATCAGCGTCGCCAAAGCCGTCATCCGTGGTCTCAAACACCTTATCCCCGGATGTCGCACTCGTGAGTTGGCCCTCGGTCTGGCCTGTCGCGGCCCGGCGCACCCGGAATTTCTTAGGTTTGGGTTTCATAGTCATAGAGCCTTCTGGCCTCTTCTAACGTCTCAAATGGATGGAGCTTGCCGTTGTTTAGAACGGCCGCCTTATCTGCAAAGCGGGCCAGCGTCTTGGGCTGGTGCGAAGCGATCACCACAGTGGCGGATTGCAGTCGTTCACGCAGGATGGACCCCGCTTTGCGGTTGAATTCCACGTCCGTGGTTGAGGGCATCCCCTCGTCGATCAGGTAAATGTCAAATTCCAGCGCCAGCATCAGCGCAAAGGTAAATCGCGCCCGCATGCCTTGGCTGTAGGTGCCGATGGGCATGTCGAAATATTCATCGATCCCGCACAGATAGCGGCAAAATGCTTCGACATAATCGGGGTCCAGCCCATAGAGCCGCGCAATATAGCGCGCGTTTTCGGTGCCGGAGTGTTTGTTCACGACCCCGCCCATGAACCCCAGCGGAAAGGAAACCCGGCAGGTTTTGGTCACGGTGCCCTCGTCCGGTTTTTCGAGGCCGGCCATCATGTTGATCAGGGTGGTTTTGCCCGCACCATTGGGCGCGAGGATGCCCAACGACTGCCCCACGTCCACGCGAAACGAAGCGCGATCCAAGATCACCTTGCGTTGCGTGCCGGTCCAAAAGGACTTGGAGACAGAGTCAAATTCAAGCATATACCGGCCCTTCGCCCGCACCATATCGGACCCGTCCATTCTGGACAGATATGTTTACGGTAGCGGTGGAAATAGGCGGTATTATGTCTGTTTGTCCGCCCTATTGGCCGAACTTATGGCATTCGCGGTGCAGCGGGGGCAAAAAAGCGCCGTATTTCGGGTGACCCTGATGGGATTGCATGATGCCCAGCTATGATCGAACTGCTGCCGGGCGGAAAACACGCCAACGACCCACAGGCAGGATTTCAAAGCGGGCAGCTGGCCTGTAGCCTGCGGGAATGGACCTTTTGGATGACATCGCAAGCTGCCGCCTTTGCACCGCGCGTTTTGAGGCAACGCACACTGGTCACCAGCCGCGCCCCGTGGTCCGCGCCGAGGCTTCTGCCCAGATTTTGATCGCGGGTCAGGCCCCGGGCGCGCGGGTACACGCCTCGGGCTTGCCGTTTGATGATCCCTCCGGGGATCGCTTGCGCAACTGGATGGGCCTCACCCGCGATCAGTTTTATGATGCAAGCCGCATCGCGATTGTGCCAATGGCGTTTTGCTTTCCCGGCACGACAGCGAAAGGCGCCGATTTGCCACCCCCACCCCTCTGCGCCCGCACATGGCGGGCCCAAGTGCTGGACACGCTGCCCAATATCCAACTCACCCTACTGGTCGGCGGCTATGCCCAAAAATGGCACCTGAAATCCGGCTCCGTCACGGATACTGTCGCGGCGTGGCGCACCCACGCACCCTCGGTTTACCCCTTGCCTCACCCGTCTTGGCGCAATACCGCATGGCTTAAACGCCACCCATGGTTCGAGGCCGACCTCGTCCCACACCTGCGCCGTCATCTCGCTGAGGTCCTCGCATGAACACACCACTCGACACCGCCGCCCTCTCCCTCGAGACCGAAGGCACCGATGCCGCCCGCCTCAGGTTCTATGAACGGATCGCGGACGCCGAACTCTTTGTCCTGCTGGAGCAAGAAGCCGAGGGTGATCAAATCGCGCCTCGGCTGTTTCCGGTCGAAGGCCAAACCTTCGTCCTCGCATTCGACCTACCCGAACGGCTCAGCGACTTTGCCGATGGTCCCGCCCCCTACGCCGCCCTCTCGGGCCGGCTATTGGCACAAATGCTGGCCGCCGAAGGCTTCGGCCTCGGCCTAAACCTCGAAGTCGCCCCCTCGTCCCAGTTACTCGAACCGCAAGCCATCGCATGGCTCGCCGAAACCCTCACAAACGCCCCATCCGAGACTCAAGCAACCCCCGACACAATCGCCCCACCCGCAGGCCTGCCCGAAGCCCTGATCACCGCCCTAGACACCAAACTCGCAATGGCCGAAGGTCTCGCCCGCAGCGCCTATTTGGTCTCCGTCACCTATGAGAACGCACAAAAAACCCATCTTTTGGGCTTCGTCGGCGCCATCCCCGAGGCAGAACCAAGCCTCGCCCGCGCCGTCTCTGAGGCGCTCACCTTCTCCGGCATTGAGGCCGGCGCACTCGACGTGGGCTTCTTCCGCGCCGCCGATCCAATCACACCGCTTTTGGCCAAACATGGGCTGCGGTTTGACCTCCCCCAACTCAGCCAAACTCAAACACCCGGCGCAAACCCAGGCATGAACCCGGATCAGCCGCCAAAACTGCGCTAACTCTTTGGTTTTCAAATATCCCAGGGAGCGCGAGGGACAGCGTCCCTCGCCGTCGCGACGCCCCAAAGGGCGGCGCAACACCTCAGCTCGGATCGCGCCAGCGGTTCACAATCGGATAGCGACGATCCAACCAGAATGCGCGCTGTGACAGCCGCGCCCCCGGCGCCGACTGAAAGCGCTTGTATTCGCTGATATAAATCAACCACTCGACTCGCTTGACCATTTCGCGGTCGTAGCCATCCGCCACAACCTCCGCCACCGAAAGCTCCCAGTCGATCAAGCGCTCAAGGATCGCGTCCAGCACCTCATAGGGCGGCAGGCTATCCTCATCTTTTTGATCCGGGCGCAGTTCCGCTGAGGGCGGTTTGTCGATGATGCTCACCGGGATCATTTCACCCGCAGGCGCCTGCATCCAAGGGCGGTGGTTGGCGTTACGCCAGCGGCACACATCAAACACCCGCGTTTTGTACATGTCTTTGATGGGGTTATACCCGCCGGACATATCCCCATAGATCGTGGCATAACCCACCGCGACCTCGGATTTATTCCCTGTCGTCAGCAGCATTTCACCGTTCTTATTGCTCAGCCCCATCAATAGCAGCCCGCGCAGACGGCTTTGGATGTTTTCCTCAGCAATGCCCGGCTCGGTGCCTGCGAAAAACGGCTCAAGCGCCTCGCTCACGGCAGCGCGTGGCCCGGAAATCGGCACGTTGTCCAACGGGCAGCCCAGCGCGCGGGCCGCCGTGGCCGCGTCATCCAGCGATCCTTGCGAAGTGTATTCAGACGGCAGCATCACGCAGCGCACATTCTCGGGCCCAAGCGCGTCGGCGGCAATACACGCCACAAGTGCGCTATCAACGCCCCCCGACATCCCCAGCAGCGCCTTTTTGAAACCAGCTTTGCCCATATAGTCCCGCAGGGCCAAAACCGTGGCGTGGTAATCCGCTTCGATCCCTTCTGGCGCGTGGGCTTTTTCGCCCTCGACGGCGACCCAGCCATCTTCGCCCAGTTCGAAATCGATGTGATCGATATGTTCCTCGAACGCGGGCAATTGGTGGGTCAGTTTGCCGTGGGGGTTCAGGACAAAACTTGCGCCATCAAACACCTGATCATCCTGCCCGCCCACAAGGTTCAGGTACACAGCCGGCAAACCTGTCTCAACGGTGCGCGACACGATATGCGCAAACCGCACGTCTTGCTTGCCCGTAAAGTAGGGGGAGCCGTTGGGGATCACGAGGATCTCGGCCCCTGTCTCCGCGAGGGTTTCTGCGACATCCTCAAACCACGCGTCCTCACAGATCGGCGTGCCAATCCCGACGCCCTTGATCCGGTAGGGGCCAGACACATCGCCGGATTGAAAGTAGCGCTTTTCGTCAAAGACTTTGTAGTTGGGCAGGTGGTGTTTCAGGACACGGGCAACTGTGCGACCCGCCTCAAACACGAACCACGCGTTGTGGGGTTTGTCGTCGCCCTCATTCCACCAAGGCGCACCAATGCCCAGCGCGGGGCCATCAGCGCAATCCTTGGCCAGCGCCTCTAGGTGGCGGGCACAATCGGCAACAAAGGCAGGTTTACGCACAAGGTCTTGGGGCTGATAGCCCGTCAAGAACATCTCGGGCAGCGCGACCATATCGGCGCCTGCGGCTTTGCCCGCAGCCCATGCGGCACGGGCCTTGTCGGCATTGCCCTCAAGGTCCCCCATCACTGGATTTAGCTGCGCGATTGTCAGGCGGAATGTGCTCGACATATGCCTCGTCTCCCCGTGTCGTCCCAGGTTGGTGCTCTTGCGGCAGTTTCCCTCTACCGACATCGCGCACGGAGGGAAAGCGCCGATCCCGGCTATCCCCCGCGCAGAGCGGGGAAAACCGTTGCCCCCGCCCTATCGGTCATTTAGCTTTGGGGCGAGCGATGTCACCGCATTCGTGGGGAGCAGACCGTGACGCATAAATCGACAGCCCTAATTCTGGCCACTATCCTAGCTTTTTCCGCGCCCAGCACCGCCTTGGCGCAGGAGGGTGAGATCGTCACCAAGCAATATGATGGTGGCGGGATATATGAGGGCACCTTTCTGGACGGCAAACAGCACGGCACCGGCACCTATCGGCTGCCCAATGGCTATGTCTACACCGGCGAATGGGCTGCGGGCGAAATCCGCGGCATGGGCACGGCTGAATTTCCGGATGGCTCGGTCTATACCGGGACGTTTGCGCGCGGAAAGCCCGAGGGCACGGGCAGCATAATCTTTGCCGATGGCGGCACCTATGAGGGCGACTGGCTGGACGGTAAAATCACCGGACGCGGGGTGGCCAATTACGCCAACGGCGTCCGTTATACCGGCAGTTTCGTAAACGCCCTACATGATGGTGATGGCATCATGGAAAGCACCACCGGCTACCGCTATGAGGGATCATGGGTGGACGGGATGAAGGACGGCACCGGGCTGATCACCTATCCCGATGGTGCCACCTACGAAGGCCAGATGGTCAAAGGCGCGCGTGAGGGACAAGGCACCCTGACCATGCCAGACGGCTTGGTCTATATCGGCAACTGGAAGGCAGGTCAGATCAACGGCTTGGGCCGCCTAACCCAGCCCAACGGTGACATCTATGAGGGCCTTTTGGTCAACGGCCAGCGCCACGGCACGGGTGCGGTCACCTATGCCAACGGCGATGTCTATGAGGGCGAGTTCTTTGAGGACAAGCGCCAAGGCCAAGGCATTTTCAAGGGCACAGACGGGTACCAATACGTCGGTTCTTGGGTCGATGGCCGGATTGAGGGCGAGGGTGAGGTCACCTATCCCGATGGCTCGGTCTACGTCGGCGGGTTCCGCAACGATCTGGCGCATGGCACCGGCAAGATCACCTATCCCGATGGCGCCACCTATGAGGGCGATTGGGTGGACGGCGTGATTGAGGGCACGGGCCGCGCGCAATATCCCAACGGTTTGCTGTATGTTGGGGAGTTTCTGAACGCCAAGAACCACGGCCAAGGCGTGATGACCTTTGCCGATGGCTACCGCTATGACGGCGCATGGGAAGACGGGCTGCGCCACGGCATGGGCACCGCGACCTATGCGGATGGCACGATCTATGTCGGGACCTTTGTGCAGGGCCAGCGCGACGGTGAGGGTAAGATCACGATGGCCGACGGCTTTGTCTATCAGGGCGGTTGGCAGGCCGGTGAAATCCACGGCCAAGGCACCGCGACCTATTCAAACGGCGACGTCTATGAGGGCAGCTTTGCCAAGGGCAAGCGGCAGGGTCCCGGCACCATGCGCTATGCCACGGGCGAGATCGAAAGCGGTGAGTGGGATCAGGGGCGGCTGTCTGCGTTGGCGGCCGAAGCTGAGGCTCCGGCGCAGGAAACTGACCCGACACCAGAGGTGGGCACCGCATCTGAGGCCCCGTCGGGTGAGGCCGCTTCGGATCAGGCCCCAGCGGATGAGGCCACACCAGACAACAGCAACGACGGCTAGACCGCGACGCCCGAGGGGTTTGCTTGGGGCATGTCGTCGTCCTCTAGGTAGAGGTGTGCGAACACCTGCGTCCAGATATCGTCGGGCGCGGTCAGTTCATTGGCAGTGACATAGCCAATGCCGGCTTCCTCTAGGGCCGCGGCTTTTGCATCGGCCAATGGCCCCGCATCCCGCGCGTTGCCAACAAAGTCCAGCGCCGCGACCGGCAGGCCCGCATCATCAAGGATCAAGATATCCACCCGCTGTGCCACAAAACCCGCGCGGGCTGCATCTTGGTCGGTTTGTGCCGCGCGGCGATCCACATGCAAAAACGCATCGAGCGACACTTGTGCGTGGAGCGTCATATCGGGGGCCTCAACCTCAAGCCGGTCGGTGATCATGTTGAACACCGCCAGATGGCCGGGCGTCATCAGACGCATGGCGTGGATCGCAACACGGGCGGGCGGCTTGGGTGCCGCAGGTGCGGCCCGGGGCAATGGCTGCATTTCCTGCGCGGGCGTGTAATCCGTATCCCACGAGCCGGATCCGCGCAGCGCATGCGCCTCAGCCTCTGCTGCGGCCTCTAGTTTGCGCAGGGCAGCGGCAGCAACGGTTTGCGCATCTTGGGCGCGTTTGTCTGCGTCGCCTGTGACGCTGCGGATCAGTTTTGCAAACATGAGAGTTTTGCCCGTTTTTATGTTCTCGATGATGCAAAGGTGACAGGCAAGGGTGGCGAAATGTGGGCGCTCCTGCGGGCTTTGTGCGGAAAAGTCTAAACGCTTTCGCCTTGCTCCATCTTCGCAAGGAACCGATCCGCGCGTTCCAAAACCTCGGCGCAATGGGTGTCGTCCATGCGATCCCACGTCCGGTACATCTGTGCCATGCGGGGGTTTTTGGCGAACCGTTCCCGGTGACGATTGAGGAACGCCCAATAGAGCGCGTTGAACGGACAGGCGTCGTCCCCGACCTTTTCCTTCACCTTATAGGCGCAGGTTTTGCAGTGGTCTGACATCTTGTTGATGTAGTTGCCGCCCGACACATAAGGCTTGGACCCCACGATGCCGCCGTCGGCGAACTGGCTCATGCCGATGACATTCGGGGCTTCGACCCATTCGTAAGCGTCCGCATAGACCGCAAGGTACCATTCGTGCACCTCAAACGGGTCGATCCCCGCCAAGAGAGCAAAGTTCCCCGTCACCATGAGCCGCTGGATATGGTGTGCATAGGCCTCGTCGCGGGTGGCGGCGACGGCGGTGGACATGCACTTCATCCGGGTGTCTGCACCCCAGTAGAGGGCGGGCAGCTTGCGAGTGTGGCCCAGCACGTTGCGGTGCATATAGTCGGGGCCTTCGCGGAAATAGATGCCACGCATGTATTCGCGCCACCCGATGATTTGACGAATAAACCCCTCAACCGCGTTCAAGGGTGCATGGCCCGCCCTGTAGGCCGCCTCAGCTGCATCGCAGGCTTCGCGCCAAGGCAGAAGGCCCGCGTTGATATACATCGAAATGACCGAGTGATAGAGAAAGCGATTGTCCGTGAGCATCGCATCCTGAAAATCACCGTACTTGGGCAGGGCGTGGTCGATGAAATGCGTAAGCGCCGCGCGAGCGCCCGCCCGGTCCGTGGCAAAGGAAAATGGCCGCAGGGTGCCGAAGTTGTCGGCAAACCGCACGTCAACCAGATCTAGCACCTCTCGGGTAGTCTCATCGGTTTGAAACTGAAGCGGGCCTTGGTGCGTGACCTCATCGGGGGCAGGTTTGCGGTTGTCGTGGTCGTAATTCCACTTGCCGCCCTCGGGCTGGTCGCCATCCATCAACAGCCCGGTTTTGCGCCGCATATCGCGGTAGAAATACTCCATCCGAAGCTGTTTGCGCCCCTCGGCCCATGCGTCGAATTCGGCGTGGCTGCACAAGAAACGGTCGTCAGGGAACTGGTGAACCGGTACGGGGCTGTCCTCTAGCGCGGAAATCACGCGCCATTCACCGGGTTCCGTGGCCAACACCTCAGCGGCACCGGTGTCGCCTGCGACCGCCAACAGGGCCGACACGATGCTGGTGTGGCCCTCATCCAGCGCGAAATAGCGCACATCCCAGCCATCAGCCCGCAGTTCAGCGGCGAATTTGCGCATGGCGGCGAACAGGAACGCGATCTTTTTGGGGTGATGCGGAACGTAAGAGGCCTCTTCCATGACTTCGGCCATGACCACCACGTCACGGGTTTTGTCAGCCTCGCGCAGAGCGCTGAGTTCGGGGGAAAGCTGGTCGCCCAGTACTAAGACAAGTTTCACCATGGCACCTGTGTGTTGGCCCAATCATAGAATTGGCCTGTGTCCTCGGGGCGGCGGGCATCCAGCACGCCCGCTAAATTGGCTGCTGCCTCTTGGGGCGGGACGGAAGGGTAGCGGCCTAGATATTTTTGGGTGAACGGCGTGGCGACAGTGCCCGGGTGCAGCGCAATCAGGCAGGCCTGTTTGTGGGTGCGCGCAAGCTCAATCGCGGCGGTATGGACAACTTGGTTCACCCCCGCCTTGGCCGTGCGGTAACTGACCCAGCCACCGATTTTATTGTCGCCGATGCTGCCCACCCGCGCCGACAAAACCGCGACCACGCTGGGGGATTTGCGCGGGATCAACCGCCACACATGTTTGAGCACGAGGGCAGGCCCCAGCGTATTAAGGCGAAACTGGGCCATCATCGCCTCTGGCTCCAGCGCCTTGATCGTCCGCTCTGGTTGATGGCCGTCAATTTCCAGCGCACCGGTGGCCACGATGATCCGGGCAAACGGCTCTTCTAGCGCGCCCAAAGTGGCCGCAACGCTGGCCTCATCGGTCACGTCCAGCCCGTCGGCGCGACGCGAAAGGGCCGTTACATCATAGCGCTGTGCCAATTCGGCCACCAACGCCTGTCCGATCCCGCCGGACGCTCCTATCACCAGTGCTTTTTCCATGACCCGCACCTAGCGCGGGGGTTTATCAAGACAATTTGATTTAACCTCTTTTCAAACCGCGACGCAGACGTATGATGCTGCGCAATGACACAGCGTCCACATATCCCCACCGGCAGAGCCTACGCTCTCCTAGACGCAAGCCTGCTTCTTAGCCGCCTCTGAGCGTGCCTTTTGGCGCGACCGCTCAGGGGAGGATCAGCGCCAGTCACCAAAAAACGCACAGAAGCATAGAGACAAATACCATGACACAGAACCGCGTTTCGCCAGAGGCAAACAAAGACAAAGTCGTAATTTTCGACACCACGTTGCGCGACGGTGAGCAAAGCCCCGGCGCCACTATGACCCACGACGAAAAGGTCGAAATCGCCGAGATGCTCGACGAAATGGGTGTAGATATTATCGAAGCGGGCTTTCCCATCGCCTCGGACGGCGATTTTGAAGCCGTTTCCGAGATTGCGCGCCGATCGAAGAATTCGGTGATCTGCGGGCTGGCACGGGCCAACTTCAAAGACATCGACCGTTGCTTTGAGGCCGTGAAACACGCCGCCAAGCCACGTATTCACACGTTTATCGGCACTTCGCCGCTGCACCGCGCCATCCCGAACCTCACCATGGATGAGATGGCCGACAAGATCCACGAAACGGTCACCCATGCCCGCAACCTGTGTGACAACGTGCAGTGGTCGCCGATGGATGCGACCCGGACCGAGTGGGATTATCTCGCGCGCGTTGTTGAGATTGCGATCAAGGCCGGCGCAACCACGATCAACATCCCCGACACCGTGGGCTACACCGCACCGCGCGAAAGTGCGGACCTGATCCGGCGTCTGATCGCCGAAGTGCCCGGGGCTGACGCTGTGATTTTCGCTACGCATTGTCATAACGACCTTGGCATGGCGACCGCAAACGCGCTGGCCGCAGTTGAGGGCGGCGCGCGCCAAATCGAGTGTACGATCAACGGCTTGGGTGAGCGCGCGGGCAACACCGCCCTCGAAGAGGTTGTGATGGCCCTGAAGGTGCGCGGCGATATCATGCCTTACACCACCGGGATTGAGACGACCAAGCTGATGGCGATTTCGCGTCGCGTGGCCTCTGTTTCGGGCTTCCCGGTGCAGTTCAACAAAGCGATCGTCGGCAAGAACGCCTTTGCGCACGAAAGCGGTATCCACCAAGATGGGATGCTCAAGAACGCGGAAACGTTTGAGATTATGCGCCCCGAGGACGTGGGCCTGTCCGAGACGAACCTTGTGATGGGCAAACACTCAGGCCGGGCCGCGCTGCGGTCCAAGTTGGGTGAGTTGGGCTATGAGCTGGCCGACAACCAACTGGCCGACGTGTTTGTGCGGTTCAAGGCGCTAGCGGACCGCAAGAAGGAAATCTATGACGACGACCTGATCGCGCTGATGCAGGATGAGGAACGCTCTGGCGAGGACCGCATCAAGGTGGAATACCTGCGTGTGGTGTGCGGCACCGAAGGTCCGCAAGAGGCGACCTTGCGTCTGGCCATCGACGGCGAAAGCGTTTCCGCAGACGCGACCGGCGACGGCCCTGTGGATGCGGCGTTCAACGCGGTCAAAGCCTTGGTCGCGCACTCGGCCCGCCTGCAATTGTATCAAGTGTCCGCCGTGACCGAAGGGACCGATGCGCAGGCCACCGTGACCGTGCGGATGGAAGAAGACGGCCGGATCGTTTCGGGCCAATCGGCGGATACGGACACGGTCGTGGCTTCGGTCCGGGCCTACGTCAACGCGCTCAACCGGCTGATGGTGCGCCGCGAAAAGTCCGGCTCTGACGCGCGAGAAATCCGCTATACGGACGCCGCTGGCTAGGCGGGTTACGCCCTTCGCAATGCGGTCCCCGCGTTGCGCTGCCCAAGATATGCACCCTGCCGCGAGACACCCTCACGGCAGGGTGTTTTCATGCGCAGGGATTAACGTCGCCTTGAATTGATGGCCGAGGCTGACCCGCCAATCACGCGCACCTCTGCCCCAAGATTGCCGCCAATTGGCCAAATTCACCGCCCAACGCCGCATGAAGGCATCACAACAGCGAAATATGGCCGACAATTTAAGGATCGGCCTTTACCCTTTCTTCGCGCGAAGCCATTAACTGTAACCAGAGGCGGGCATGTCTGTCTGCGTTGGCGATTTCACCGAGGATAACAAAAATGGCATTCGGGTTCGGGGGTTTGTTCTCCTCAGACATGGCAATCGACCTTGGGACGGCCAACACGTTGGTCTACGTCAAGGGTAAGGGCGTGGTGTTGAGCGAGCCTTCGGTCGTCGCCTACCATACCAAAGGTGGCCGCAAAGAGGTGCTGGCCGTGGGCGAAGACGCCAAGCTGATGCTGGGCCGAACGCCCGGCTCGGTTGAGGCGATCCGCCCCATGCGTGACGGCGTCATCGCGGACTTCGATACCGCCGAGGAAATGATCAAGCATTTCATCCGCAAGGTTCACAAACGCACGACCTTTACCAAGCCCAAGATCATCGTCTGTGTGCCCCATGGGGCCACCCCGGTTGAAAAACGCGCCATTCGTCAGTCCGTTCTGGGAGCTGGCGCGCGCAAAGCCGGCCTGATCGCCGAACCGATTGCGGCCGCGATTGGTGCGGGCATGCCCATCACGGACCCCACCGGATCCATGGTTGTGGACATCGGTGGCGGGACGACCGAGGTCGCGGTCCTGTCGCTGGGCGATATCGTTTACGCGCGCTCCGTACGCGTGGGTGGCGACCGGATGGACGAAGCGGTGATTGCGTATTTGCGGCGTCACCAGAACCTTTTGGTTGGTGAGGCCACCGCTGAGCGGATCAAGACCTCAATCGGGACCGCGAGGATGCCTGACGACGGGCGCGGCGCGTCCATGACCATCCGTGGTCGGGACCTTTTGAATGGTGTCCCCAAGGAAACAGAGATCACTCAGGCACAAGTGTGTGAGGCACTGGCCGAACCCGTGCAGCAAATCTGCGAAGCCGTTATGCAAGCGCTTGAGAGCACGCCGCCTGATTTGGCCGCGGACATTGTGGACCGCGGTGTAATGTTGACGGGTGGTGGCGCGCTCTTGGGTGATCTGGATTTGGCACTGCGTGAGCAGACCGGGCTGGCCATTTCGGTGGCCGACGAGTCGCTCAATTGTGTGGCTTTGGGCACCGGCAAGGCGCTTGAATACGAAAAGCTCCTGCGCCACGTTATCGACTACGACAGCTAAACCCGGCTGCAACGTTAACCTCGCCCAAGCGGAGACCCGATGGCCCGCAACTCTGACACAGAGTTTTACCAGCGCCCTGTGCGTCGCCTCATTCTGGGGCTGATGATCTTTGTGTTGGTGGCAATTGTCCTGCTGTGGCGGATTGATAACCCACGTGCGGAGCGTATTCGGTCCATGCTTGTGGATGCCGTGGTTCCGAACGTTGAATGGGCCATGGTGCCCGTGACCAAGCTGAGCCGTTTGGTGCAGGATTTTGAAGGCTACACCCGCGTCTATGAGCAGAACCAAGACCTGCGCCGTGAGTTACAACAGATGAAGGCCTGGCGTGAAGCGGCCCTTCAGCTAGAGCAGGAAAATGCGCGGCTTTTGGACCTCAACAAGGTGCGGTTGTCGCCGGAATTGACGTTTGTCACTGGGGTCGTCTTGACCGACAGCGGCAGCCCCTTTCGCCGGTCCGTGCTGCTGAACATCGGGGCGAATGACGGTATTCGCGATGGATGGGCGGCCGTGGACGGGCTGGGCGTAGTAGGCCGGATCGCAGGCGTGGGTGACAACACCGCGCGCGTGATCCTTGTGACCGACCCTGTCAGCCGCATTCCCGTAACGATCCAACCCTCTGGCAAGCAAGCGATTTTGACAGGTGACACCACCGCCGCGCCACTGATCGAGTTTTTGGAACGCACGACCGAGGTGCGCCCCGGTGATAGGGTCGTGACATCGGGCGATGGCGGCGTATTTCCCGCCGATCTTTTGGTTGGTCAAATGGCCCAAGGCCCAGACCAACGCTGGCGCGTTCAGCTGTCTGCGGATGCGGAACGATTGGAGTTTTTGCGGGTCTTGCGCGCGCGGCCGGTGCCTGCGCTTGATACAATGGGCGGGTTGATCGCACCCGTGCGCCCCCCGATCCAAGGGCCGCAATTGCCCCCGGACCCGGAGGGCTAAGCATGGCCCCCTATGCCGTCTGGAAACAACGCGCTTTGCTCGCAGGCCTTCTGAGCCTGATCATTTTTACCAGCCTTCTGCCGCTTGGCCCGATGTTCGGCGGCATTCCGGGCCCAGACTTGGCCATGTGCCTGTTGTTCGCGTTTGTGCTGCGCCGCCCCGATTATGTGCCCCTTGGGCTGGTCTTGGTGATGGTGTTCGCGGCGGACGCGTTATTGATGCGCCCCCTTGGTTTGTGGACCCTGATCATGCTGGTCGCGACAGAATTCCTGCGCCGCAGTGTGGTCCAGACAGAGGCCCTTACCCCCGCAGAGGAATTCGGCCAAATCCTGCCGGTCATGCTGGCATGCTTTATCGCCGAACGCCTTATCCTATTGGCCCTACTGGCCGAGCCGCCCGTTTTTTTCAGCCAAGTCATCCACGTTGGGATGACACTCGTGTTTTACCCGATTATCGTTCTGTTCACCCACAGCGTGCTAGGCGTGCGACGCCTGCAACCCGGCGAAGTTGACACTTTGGGAGGGCGCGCATGAAGCGCAATGTCAAAGACAGCGAAGACAGCCTGCGGCGCATCACTCGGCGCGCTGCAATTGTGGGTGGGTTAAAGCTGGCGTTTATTGGTTTGCTCGCGGGGCGCATGCGCCAGCTACAGGTGGAGGACGCGGATCAATACCGCCTTTTGGCCGAGGAAAACCGCATTAACGTGCGTCTGCTCGCGCCCGCTCGGGGGCTGATGTTTGATCGCAACGGCACCCTTTTGGCGGACAATGCGCAGAACTATTCCGTGACGATTGTGCGCGAAGACACCGATGACGTTGAGGCCACGATTGAGCAATTGCGCGCCCTGATCCCACTAGATGAGGGGCAATTGCAGCGAGCGTTGCGAGAGATGCGTCGCCGGTCGCCCTTTGTGCCCGTGACGCTGGCGGATGGCCTGACGTGGAAAGAATTCTCAATCGTTGCTGTGAATGCCCCTGCGTTGCCGGGCCTTTACCCTGAGGTGGGGCTGCTGCGCCGCTATCCGCTGGGCGCGGATTTTGCCCATACCATCGGCTACGTGGGCCGTGTGACGGAACGGGATTTGGCCAACCAAGAGGACCGCGACCCGCTGTTGCAGATGCCACAGTTCAAGATCGGTAAGTTCGGGGCAGAGGCCAAGCTGGAGGATATTTTGCGCGGTAAAGCCGGGTCGCGCCGCATTGAGGTCAACGCGTTAGGGCGCGTGATGCGCGAGCTGGGCCGTGAAGAAGGCCAGCGCGGCGCGAGCGTGCAGATGACCATGGACGCCAACCTGCAAAACTACGTCCAAGCCCGACTTGGCGACGAAAGCGCCAGCGCCGTGGTGATGGATGTCGAAACCGGTGACCTGGTCGCGGCCGTATCCTCGCCCAGCTATGACCCCAACAAATTCGTCGATGGCATCAGCCAAAGCGATTTTGATCTGTTGCGCGACAACGATCATCGCCCCCTGCACAATAAGATCGCACAAGGCCTCTATCCCCCGGGTTCGACCTTCAAAATGGTCACGCTTTTGGCAGCTCTTGAGGCCGGTTTGATCACGCCGGAGGAACGTATCCAATGCAACGGTGTGCTGCGCGTAGGCGGCCGGCGGGCACACTGTTGGAAACGTGCCGGACATGGGCCCGTGGACCTGAAAAAATCCCTCGTGGAGAGTTGTGACGTCTATTACTACGACATCTCTATGCGGGTCGGGATTGAAAAGATCGCCGAAATGGCCCGCAAGCTGGGCCTGGGCGTGGCGCATGACGTGGACATGACCTCGATCTCCAGCGGGTTGATCCCGAACAAGGATTGGAAATTTGCAAACCGCGGTGAGGAATGGGTGATCGGCGACACGGTCAACGCCTCAATCGGGCAGGGTTTTGTGCTGTCATCCCCGCTGCAACTGGCCGTTATGACCGCGCGGCTGGCCACGGGACGCACGATCATGCCCCGCATGGTGAAATCCGTTGATGGGGTTGAGCAACCGATTGAAAACGGCCCGGACATGGGGCTGAACCCGCTCCACCTGCAATGGGTCCGTGAGGCGATGTATGACGTCAATAACGGGCGACGCGGGACTGCGCGGGCCAGCCGCATCATGACCGAGGAACACAAGTGGGCTGGCAAAACAGGCACGAGCCAAGTGCGCAACATCACCCCAGCCGAACGCGCGCGCGGGGTGTTTCGCAACGCCGACCTGCCGTGGAACCGGCGCGACCACGCCTTATACGTGGGCTTTGCACCCTTTGACGCTCCAAAATATGCGATCTCGGTGGTGGTTGAGCATGGCGGCGGCGGGTCATCTGCGGCAGCACCCGTCGCGCGGGACATCATGTTGCAAGCGCTGCACGGCGGGCTGCCGCCCTTGGATGCCTATCCATCGGATCAGCGACGTGAGATTGAAGAAATGCAAAACGCCCTGCCGCTACGTCCGCCAGGCCCAAGTTCATCGGGGCGAACCCGGGCATGAGTTATCTTGAGTACAATGTCGCGCAGGTCCCATCGGGTCTGCGCAAAGTGCTGCACCTGAACTGGGCGCTGGTCATTCTGATCGCGGCCGTTGTCGCCATAGGTGTCATGCAGTTGTACTCAGTTGCGGGCGGCTCCTGGAGACCATGGGCTGAACCACAATTGAAGCGGTTTGGCCTCGGGTTGGCCGCGATGTTTGTCGTCGCGATGATCCCCATCTGGCTTTGGCGCAACCTATCCGCATTGCTATTCGCCATCTCTATTGCGTTGCTTTTGGCAGTGGAGTTCGTGGGCGTTGTCGGCATGGGCGCACAGCGCTGGATCGACCTAGGTTTCATGCGCTTACAACCCTCTGAGCTTACAAAAATCACGTTGGTTATGATGCTGGCGGCATATTACGACTGGCTCCCGGCTGAGAAAGCTTCGCGACCGATTTGGGTGATCATCCCCGTGGCTCTGATCCTGCTGCCGGTGATGTTGACGCTGATGCAGCCGGACCTTGGAACCGCAATTTTGTTGCTGGTGGGCGGCGGGGCGATGATGTTTTTCGCGGGCGTCCACTGGGCCTATTTTGCGACCGTGATCGCGGCGGGTGTGGGGCTGGTGACCGCGGTTTTGCAATCCAAGGGCACCAGTTGGCAAATCCTGAAAGACTACCAATACCGCCGCATCGACACCTTTCTTGACCCCGAAACCGACCCCTTGGGCGCGGGCTACCACATTACGCAATCCAAGATCGCGCTTGGATCAGGTGGCTGGACCGGGCGCGGCTATATGCAGGGCACGCAATCACGGCTGAATTTTTTGCCGGAAAAGCACACGGATTTCATCTTTACCACACTGGCTGAGGAATTTGGGTTTATCGGCGCGCTGTCGCTGCTGACGCTTTACACGCTGATCATCGTGTTTTGCGTCATCTCGGCGTTGCGCAACCGGGACAGGTTTTCATCCCTCGTCACACTGGGCATCGCGGTGACGTTCTTTTTGTTCTTTGCCGTGAACATGTCGATGGTTATGGGCTTGGCCCCGGTTGTCGGCGTGCCCTTGCCCCTTGTCAGCTATGGCGGCTCTGCCATGTTGGTTCTCATGGTCGGCTTTGGGGTCGTCCAATCCGCACATATCCATCGACCAAGGACCCGTAATGGTTAATATCCTCTTCGCCGACCGCCCCGAAATGTGGTCGGACTACGCCCCCCATTTGCGCCGCGCACTCGATGCTGAGGGCCTCACGCATGCGGTCATCGCGCCCGAAATGGAGCCGCAGGACGTGGACTATATCGTTTACGCTCCCTCCAGCTTTGTCCAAGATTTCCGGCCCTATACGCGGCTGAAAGGGGTTATGAACCTCTGGGCGGGCGTCGAGGATGTCATCGGGAATGAGACACTGACCGCGCCTTTGATGCGCATGGTCGATCCGGGGTTAACCGATGGCATGGTGCAATGGGTGCTGGCCCACACGCTGCGGCACCATATGGACATCGACACCCATATCCACGGCCAAGACGGTGAGTGGCGATCTGGGCGGGCGATGACCCCCCTTATGTCTCGGCGCAAGGTCGGCATTTTGGGCTTGGGCGAATTGGGCGGGGCCTGCGGCGCGGCCCTCGCGGGGCTCGGATTTCAGGTTATGGGCTGGAGCCGGTCACCCAAGAACGTGCCCGGCGTCACCAACTACACCGGCGAGGACGGCTTGAACGAGGTCTTGAGCAACGCTGAGATCCTCATTCTTCTAACGCCCCTAACCTCCAAGACTGAAAACCTGTTAAACGCCGAGCGGCTCAGCCGAATGCCCAAAGGGGCCTTTGTGCTCAACCCCGGGCGCGGCGGATTGGTGGATGATGCCGCCCTTTTGGCGGCGCTGGACAGTGGCGCAATTGCGCACGCCACGCTTGATACATTCCGGGTGGAGCCCTTACCACCAGAGCACGCATATTGGTCCCATCCGCGCGTAACCGTCACCCCGCACATCGCAAGCGAGACTCGATCTGATACTGCATCCGAGCAGATCGCAGCCAATATCGCACGGTGTGAGCGCGGCGAGCCCTTCCTATACGTCGTGGACAGAACAGACCTATGACGTAGATTCGCCGCCCCCCTGCCCCGGTTTCCACGCTTACGCCTTGGATGCGTTCAAACTGTTGCTGGCAGGTGACCGATTGGGCGTAGGCGGCGCTACAGTGGCCACCCAAGACGTACACTGTCACCGAAACCTATTGTTTCTTTTACAGAACTTGAGTTGATGGCGGGCATCAGGCGATACTAGAGCCATCACGGTGGGGGCCGTCATGCTGAAAGTCTGCCATGAATTCCGCCTTCAGGTCGTCCCCCCTTACGCGCCCTTCACAGCAGGCAGCTGCGCTTCGGCCCCACGGCTCATTCGATCTGGCATGGCTAAATGCACAAGGGCACCCGGAATGGGAAACTCGGGTTTTACCTGTATCAGATGTGATAGATGCAGCAGTCTCTAGCCTTGCACGGGGCACCCTGCTCAGCACGCCTGACGGCCAGATCGCAGTTGAAGATTTGAACCCCGGCATGATGGTTAACACAGCCAGTGGCCCACCGGCGCAGGTGCAGTGGATCGGCTCTCACTGCTATGCCGAAGGTACCGCCCCGAACACTGAAACGCGCGCGCCGCTGTACCGGGTCTGCGCCGGGGCGTTTGGCCATAACGCACCGGCGCACGATTTGGTGCTGGCCCATGCTGCAGCCGTTCTGTTGCGCACTCCCGCATGTCGCAAGCTGATTGGTCAGGACATGGGCTTTGCGCCAATCACTGCCTTTGAAGACAGCTATAACGTCACCCGCATCCTGCCCGCTGGTGAGATGACCGTGTACAATATCGCCCTGCGAAACCATGAGGCAGTCATTGCAAACGGCCTCCCCATAGAGACTTTTCACCCCTGCCGAAACGCAAGCCACCTGTTGAACCAAGACGGCCTGCGCGAACTGGCACGATTGTTCCCACACCTCAGTGCGCGCAACGGGTTTGGACCGCAGCGTGTGGCACATCTTTCTTTGTCAGAGACCCGCAGTCTTGGGCTATTCTAGCGTCGCGTGCACTTAGGCGATCTGCTCAAGCCGCTGTTCCAACACGTCAAATGGAACGCCCGGCTCATCCTTGGCACCGCGAATTACCAGTGAGGTTTTGACGCTCGCCACGTTTTCCGCAGATGTAAGCTGCCCAGTCAAAAAGCTTTGAAAGCTCGACAAATCCGGCGCCACACATTTCAGAATGAAATCAATTTCGCCGTTCAGCATGTGACACTCACGCACCAATGGCCACTCAGCACATTTGGCTTCAAACGCACTAAGGTCGGTTTCGGCTTGCGAATGCAGACCAACCATAGCGAACACTTGCACTTCAAAACCCAGCGCGCGGGCGTCTACATCGGCATGAAATCCACGGATATATCCAGCTTCTTCGAGGCTGCGGACACGGCGCAAACAGGGCGGTGCGCTGATGCCCACCCGCTTGGCCAGCTCAACGTTGGTCATGCGCCCATCGGCCTGTAGCTCTGCTAGAATCATTCTATCGATTGGATCTAATTTTGATATCGCCACGGTCCGATTTCCTCCACGCCTCAATTTTCATATCTTACATTGCGCGCCAAACATGCGCAACAATGTTTCACCCCAACGCAAGAAATGCGAAGCTCTAATCGAGCCCTTCCATCCCTCGCCTGCGCCGCTTATATCGGGCTGCCAGCGTATTTTCAGGAGGCCGCGCGCCGATGTCCGACACCTCGCCCCAAACCCGCCACACCCGCGTTTTGATCATCGGCTCCGGCCCCGCAGGCTACACGGCGGCCGTGTATGCCTCGCGCGCGATGCTAGAACCCGTTCTGATACAAGGCATCCAGCCCGGCGGACAGCTGACCATCACGACCGAGGTGGAAAATTGGCCCGGTGAAACCGAAATTCAAGGCCCCGATTTGATGGTGAACATGGAGGCACACGCCCGCGCTGTCGGCACCGAAATCATCGCTGATTATATCGCGAGCATCGACCTGTCCAAGCGGCCCTTTACCGCCCAATCCGACAGCGGCATGGTCTACACGGCCGATGCTGTGATCCTGTGCACGGGCGCGCAAGCCAAGTGGCTGGGCCTACCTTCCGAAGAGAAATTCAAGGGCTTTGGCGTTTCTGCCTGCGCCACGTGCGATGGTTTTTTCTACCGCGGTCAAGAGGTTGTGGTTATTGGCGGCGGGAACACTGCCGTGGAAGAGGCGCTGTTTCTTACGAACTTTGCGTCCAAGGTCACCCTTATCCACCGCCGCGACACGCTCCGCTCCGAGAAAATCCTCCAAGACCGACTGTTCAAGAACCCCAAGGTCGAGATCCTTTGGAACCACTCAGTTGATGAAGTCGTCGGCTCCGAGGCGCCGCTTGGCGTTGAAGGCGTAAAGGCGCGCCATGTGGATACCGGTGAAGTGACCGAAGTCCCCTGCAAAGGCTTTTTCGTCGCCATCGGCCATGCGCCTGCATCTGAGCTGGTCAAGGATCAACTCGAGACACACATGGGCGGCTACGTCGTCACAAAACCCGACAGCACGGCAACCTCGATCCCGGGGGTTTTTGCGGCAGGCGATCTGACCGACCACATTTACCGCCAAGCCGTCACCAGCGCGGGCATGGGCTGCATGGCTGCACTTGAGGCTGAGAAGTTCTTGGCCGAGGATGAGAGCTAGGGCCGCGGGCTTTAACCTAGGCCACACCTCGACCGTCTCCTTATCCTCGGCGGACAGGCAGAAATTCCGCTCAACTTCAGGCTCAAACCTGCGAAACACACCGTTTCGCAGGTTTTTTCTTTTCAAGATCAAAAATCCATGCAATGTGTTCACCACTGAACGCATTGTGAATGTACGCCCGTGACCACCCCAAACCACGACACCGAACCCAACGACGACCTGCGATTTCGCCTCCTACGGCAACTCGACGTAGCACCCGGCCAGTCGCAGCGCGCGACTGCAGTGGCGTTGGGCATCTCACTTGGGCGGCTCAACACTTTGCTTCGCGCGCTAAGCGCGGAAGGTCTGATCGCCATTTCCGATCGGCCCGGCCCCGACAAACGGGCGCGGTTCAATTACACCCTCACGACGAAGGGCGCAGCGACCAAGGCCCGCCTTGCGGATCAATTTCTAGCGCGCAAACGCGCCGAGTATCACGCTCTGCATGCCGAACTCTCCGGCTCTGGCAGCAGCTTTCTTCCTCCTCTCAATAGGACGCTTCCGATGAATTCCAATCTGACCCCAATTCAAGAACTGTATGTCAGCCAAGACAGCGCTCAGAAGCTGAAAATTGACGCTGGCGACCTGCCCAGTTGGGACCTGACCCCACGCCAAATTTGCGATCTTGAACTCCTGATGAACGGCGGCTTTAGCCCGCTCAAAGGATTTCTGAGCCAAGAGGATTACACCTCCGTCGTGGAAAACATGCGTCTTGCGGACGGCACGCTCTGGCCCATGCCCATCACGCTGGATGTATCAGAGGCATTTGCCGAGGGCGTCGAGGCGGGCCAAGACATCGCCCTGCGCGACCAAGAGGGCGTGATCCTTGCGATCCTCTCGATTTCGGACGCGTACCGCCCCAACAAAGCCCGCGAGGCGGAGATGGTCTTCGGCGCAGACGATCTGGCGCACCCAGCGGTCAACTATCTGCACAACACGGCCGGACCCGTTTATTTGGGCGGCGCAATCACAGGCATCCAGCCCCCCACTCATTATGATTTCCGTGCGCGCCGCGACACACCCAATGAAATGCGCGCATACTTCCGCAAGCTGGGCTGGCGCCGCATCGTTGCGTTCCAAACGCGCAACCCGCTGCACCGCGCCCACCAAGAACTGACGTTCCGCGCAGCCCGTGAGGCGCAGGCGAACCTGCTGTTGCACCCGGTTGTTGGCATGACCAAACCCGGCGATGTGGATCACTTCACACGCGTACGCTGCTATGAGGCGGTGCTCGACAAGTACCCCCAAGCAACCACCTCCATGAGCCTTTTGAATCTTGCGATGCGCATGGCCGGCCCACGCGAGGCGGTTTGGCACGGGCTGATCCGTGCCAACCACGGCTGCACGCACTTTATCGTCGGTCGCGATCACGCGGGCCCCGGCAAGAACTCAGCCGGCGAAGATTTCTACGGCCCCTATGACGCGCAGGACCTGTTCCGCACCCATCAGGAAGAAATGGGCATCGAAATGGTCGACTTTAAGCACATGGTCTATGTGCAGGAGCGCGCCCAGTACGAACCCAGCGATGAGATCACCGACAAGGATGATGTGACCATCCTCAACATCTCGGGCACGGAATTGCGCCGCCGCCTGCGTGAAGGCCTAGAGATCCCTGAGTGGTTCTCATTCCCTGAGGTCGTGAATGAATTGCGCCGCACCTCGCCGCCCCGGTCTCAGCAGGGTTTCACCGTGTTCTTCACCGGGCTTTCAGGCTCGGGCAAATCCACCATCGCGAACGCCATGATGGTCAAGCTGATGGAAATGGGTGGGCGTCCTGTGACGCTGCTTGATGGGGATATCGTGCGTAAAAACCTGTCCTCGGAGCTAGGTTTCAGCAAAGAGCACCGTGACCTGAACATCCGCCGCATCGGTTATGTTGCCAGCGAGATCACCAAAAACGGCGGGATCGCGATCTGTGCGCCCATCGCGCCCTACACCGCCACCCGCCGAGCCGTGCGCGAAGACATTGAGCAGTTTGGTGCCTTTGTTGAAGTCCACGTCGCCACTGCCCTAGAGGAATGTGAACGGCGGGATCGCAAGGGCCTCTATAAGCTAGCGCGCGAGGGTAAGATCAAAGAATTCACCGGGATTTCCGACCCGTATGAAGCCCCCACCGCAGCCGAGCTGGTGGTCGATACCGAAGGGTATGAGGTGGACAATTGCGCCCAACAGGTTCTGCTCAAGCTAGAAAGCATGGGGCTGATTTAAGCCAAATAGGCTCCGGGCCCTAAGCCCAAATGACAGGCTATGGCGGGGATGACCCCGCCATACGTCGTTTTAGTGGACGCTCACCGGCGTGAGGTCATTCTGGCGGGCCAGCACAAATGCCAGCTTGCGGTCCCGGACCAGCGCCAACTGCTGACCGTTGGGCCGGTGCAAGGCGTAAAGGGTTCCCACGTCGCCCGCTTCCGCGCGCACGGCTTCGGGTAAATCCGCCACCTCAACCGGACGCACGTATACCAGTGGCGTGTCGCCCTCAGGGGCTTTGATGTCAAAATTCTCTGTCATGTGCTTACCCTTTCTTGATCTTGATCGTTTGAACAACGGTCTCTGGCACTGAGCGTTTCATATCAACGTGCAGCAATCCGTTCTCCATCGCGGCACCCGCCACTTCGACACCATCCGCCAACACAAATGACCGCTGGAATTGCCGCGCGGCGATGCCACGGTGCAAAAACACGCGCCCCTCGCTGTCGTCCGTAGACCGCCCACGGATCACCAGTTGCTTGTCCTCAAGAGTGATCGACAGATCCTCTTCGGCAAAGCCAGCAACAGCCAGCGTGATCCGAAATGCATTCTCGGACGTTTGTTCGATATTATAGGGCGGATATCCGTCGTTTCCGGATTTCGCAGTCCGCTCCACCAGCCGCTCCAGCTCATCAAAGCCGAGCAAAAACGGATGGGTAGCCAAGGTAAGTTTCGTCATCAGGTAACCCTTCGAAAAGCGATTAACGCACACAAAGGCCCGACACGCGGCACCCTGCGCATGCAAATAATATGGGATTGCATCGTCTTTGATGCAATGCCCCTTTGCTTGAGACCTAAAATGACGCTAAGAAAAGCTTTCACGTCACGTGACCTTGATGCCGATAGCTGCCACCCATGACGCCACAGCCTGACAAGATGACCCACGAAGAGGTCCTCCGTGTAAAACTAGAAGTTTTGCGCCGCGAGCACCGCGACCTTGATGTGGCTATTGATGCGCTGGGTGGTCAGGCCACCGCTGACCAGCTGACGCTGCGCCGGCTCAAGAAACAAAAGCTTCACCTAAAAGACCAGATCGCACGGGTCGAGGACGAGCTTACCCCCGATATTATCGCATAAAAGGACGGCGAAAATGACAACACCGCCTGTCGGTATCATCATGGGCAGCCAATCGGATTGGCCCACGATGAAGGAAGCCGCTTCTGTTTTGGATGATCTTGGCATCGCTTATGAGGCTCGCATTGTGTCGGCGCATCGCACGCCGGATCGTTTGTGGGACTACGGCCGGGAGGCTGTTGGCCGCGGCCTTCAGGTGATTATCGCAGGGGCTGGTGGTGCTGCACATTTGCCCGGCATGATGGCGTCCAAGACGCGGGTCCCTGTGATCGGTGTGCCGGTCCAGACCAAGGCACTGTCCGGGGTGGATAGTCTTTATTCCATCGTACAGATGCCCAAGGGCTATCCGGTTGCGACCATGGCCATTGGCGCGGCAGGTGCCGCCAACGCGGGCCTGATGGCGGCGGGAATTCTGGCGCTTCAAGACCCTGCATTGGCAGAGCGTTTGGATGCGTGGCGCGCGGCCCTTTCCGCCTCTATCCCGCAGGAGCCGACCGATGAGTGATGCCCTCCCAGCAGGCAGCGTGATTGGTATTTTGGGCGGTGGACAGCTGGGGCGCATGCTGTCGGTTGCTGCGTCACGACTAGGCTATCGGTGCCACATCTTTGAGCCCGGCGCGCAGCCCCCTGCGGGCCATGTGGCTGAGCAGGTCACGACCGCCTCCTACGATGACCACGCCGCTCTGCGCGCATTTGCCGACGCTGTGGATGTCATCACCTATGAATTCGAGAATATCCCAACGGCCGCGCTGGACCTGCTGGAAACGCTCAAACCCATCCGGCCCGGCCGCGCCGCGCTTGCGGCGTCTCAGGACCGCTTAACGGAAAAGACGTTCCTTCAGGAATTGGGCCTACAAACCGCCCCGTTTGCGGACGTCAGCGACGCCGCCAGCTTGGATGCCGCGATTGCTGCAATCGGGGCACCCGCGATCCTCAAAACCCGCACCTTGGGCTATGATGGCAAGGGCCAAGCCCGCCTCAAAACATCCGATGACGCGGCTGAGGCGCTTGCATCAATGGCAGGTGCGCCCGCGATCCTTGAGGGGTTCGTTGATTTCAGCCACGAGGTTTCGGTCATCGCGGCGCGAGGCCTCACTGGTGAGGTCGTTTGTTATGATCCCGGTGAAAACGTCCACCGGGATGGTATCCTGCACACGACAACCGTGCCTGCCCGCCTCAGCGGCAGCCAACGGATGGATGCAGCGCTGCTTGCGGGCAAGATTCTGACTTCGCTCGATTATGTTGGCGTAATGGGGGTTGAGCTGTTCGTGACCCCCGGTGGCCTGATCGTCAATGAGATCGCCCCACGCGTCCACAACTCGGGCCACTGGACCCAAGCGGGTTGCGCCGTGGATCAGTTTGAGCAGCACATTCGTGCAGTCGTCGGCCTGCCCTTGGGCGATGGTCAGCGTCACGCAGATGTTGAGATGCTGAACCTAATCGGGGACGATGTCGCCAACCTAGGCACGCAGATGCGCGCCACGCGCACGCAGGTTCACCTGTACGGCAAGGCAGAAGCCAAGCCCGGCCGCAAAATGGGCCATGTGAACCGCGTTTTGGGCTAGAATAAAAAGGGCACGCCCCGCAAAGGACGTGCCCGTGTTACTTCATAAAAATTACTTTTTACGAGCAGCCGCGCAACGGCACGACGCCCCTCGCTAAATTCCCCAAGCCCTTGGATTTCGCTTCCATGTCTGGGCCTCGGTATGCCCCGGGCGATCCCCACCGCCCGAAACGCTCTCCCTACAGGGGAGGGCCTTGTAGCTTTAAAATTATGCGCATTGGACCGTCTCGCAATACTTTTCCCGAGAATGCGCTGCATAAGCGGTCCACTGTTTCGCCGTCAGCATTAACAAACGTTAACGACGGTTTTGTGTCAATACTGGAGAAAAATCGCGCCGCTACAGCCGAATCACTGAGATCAATCGCCCATAATCCGCCTCACCCTCATGGGTGGCGCGCCGATAGGAAAAGAACCTCGAGGGGTCCGAATAGGTGCAATGCTGGGTCCATTCCGCAGCCGCCACACCAAGCGCATTTAACCGCGACAGCCCGTACCCAGGCAGGTCAAAGAGGTACTTCTCCCCCACGCCCTTGGCAAAGAATGTTGCGGCCTCAGGAGCCTGTTCCACGAAGCGATCAAGAAACTCGGGACCGACTTCATAGGCGGGCTGGCTGATTGAGGGGCCAATGGCCGCGCGGATATTGCCAACCGTCGCGCCCAGAGCCTCCATTTGTGCCACAGTTGCCTCCAGCACACCGCCGATAGCGCCTTTCCACCCGGCGTGGGCTGCGCCGATCACACGGGCCTTTGGGTCGTGGAACAACACGGGCTGGCAGTCGGCAGTTAGGATCGACAGGGCGACACCCGGTGTCGCGGTGACGATCCCGTCCGCCTCGCCCGCCGCGCGGCCCGACCCAGTGACCGCGACTGCATCACCGGAGTGAACCTGATACACGCTCGCCAATTCCGGCACATCCATCGCCGCCGCGACCCGCGCGCGGTTCAGCTTGACCGCGTCAGACATGTCCGATGATCCGCTGCCGCAGTTCAGCCCCTGAAACACGCCCGACGAAGCCCCGCCCTTGCGCGTGAAAAAACCGTGCGGAACAGTACCCAGCACTTCAGATTTGAGGATTTCGAGCCCCATCAAACGACCCCGCCCACTATACAAACCCCGGAGGAAACGGACCGCCCTTTGGTCCAAGGGCAATCGCTTTGAACAGGTGACCCATTTCATCCGGATGGGTCAAGCGCCGGTGCGCCGCAATATGCGCGTCCAGTGCAGCCCCTGTCAGGCCCTTCGCCAGCGTTTGGGCGCGGGTCGTTATGCCCAGACGCTCTAACAGAACGCCCTGAGGGATCATCGCGCTGGCCTGCCCGTTGGCTGCCTGCGCAATCGCTTCAAAATCTACATGCGCCGTCAGATCAGCCGCACCGGGCGCCGCAAGGATCGGTTCAGGCGTGTGGGCGCGCAGGGCTTGGACCGTATCACCCAGCGACCGCCAATCGCCATAATCCACAATGATCGCACAGCCACCATCAGCCACACGGGCCGCAACCTCTGCCACGATGCCGGGCAGCGCAGGACACAGCTCAACGATGCCTCCCGGCTGGGTATCGCTGTGCCGACCCGGCACGGCACCGGGCGCGGGGCGCAGCGTCAGTTGCAAGGTACCATCTGCATCCAAACCCACACATACCTCGGCCCAATCGACCTGTTGTCGTTGGAACTGGCGGATCGGTAGCGCATCAAAGAATTCATTCGCCAATAAGAACAGCGGCGCATCCGCGGGGATTTGATCAACACTGTCGACCCATTTTGCGTCCGGCACGCGGGTCGCCTGCGCACGGCGCAACACCTCAGATGCCTCAACAAACACAACCTGAGCGGCCTCAACGAAGCCAGGCACGGCTCGGCCCACGCGCAACACATCGGCCATCAAGGTGCCACGTCCGGGACCAAGCTCCGCAAGGATGAACCGCGACGGCCGCCCCTGTTCCATCCAAGCTTGCGCCATGCACAGGCCCAGCATTTCGCCAAACATCTGGCTGATTTCGGGCGCGGTTGTAAAATCACCTGCTGCGCCAAAGGGGTCGCGGGTTGTGTAATAGCCATGGGTCGGGTGCAGCAGGCATTCGGCCATGTAGCTCGACATCGAAATCGGGCCGTCTGCACGGATGCGAGCGGCGAGGATATCGGTCAAGGGCGTGGTCATCGCCGCGCTGCCCACTTCGCAAGGGACACCCCGATCAATAGCATCGGCACTGACAGCAGCTGCCCCATTGTCAGCCCCAAAAACACCTGCCCGAGTGGATTATCCGGCGTGATGAACTGCGCATCAGGCTGGCGGAACCCTTCGACAATAACCCGCGCAGCGCCGTATCCGGCAACGAACAGCCCCATAATCAGGCCGGGTTTGTGAAAACCTCGCAGCCTTAGCGCAACCAAGACCAGCACGGCGAACAGGGCGAACCCCTCAAGCCCCGCTTGGTACAATTGCGACGGGTGGCGCACACATGGATCGCCACAGGCTTGGGCCGCAGCGCCGGGAAAAATCACGCCCCATGGCACGTCTGTCGGTCGGCCCCAAAGTTCTGCATTGATGAAGTTCGCAAGCCGCCCAAGCATCAGCCCGATCGGCACCGAAATCGCGATCAGATCACCTGTGCTGAGCCACGGCAAACCATTGCGACGCACGAAAATGACAGCCGCCACAACCACCCCAAGGAAGCCGCCATGAAACGCCATGCCCCCCTGCCAAACCATCAGGATTTCAGCCGGGTGCGCGAGGTAGTAGGCCGGTTGATAGAACAGCACAAATCCGAGCCGCCCCCCCAGTACAACGCCCAAAACTGCCCATGTCATGAAATCCTCAACCTGCGCGGCGGTCATAGGCGCCTGACCCGCAGGCCACAGCCCGGGCCGCTGCACCAGCCACCGCGCGAATGCCCACGCAAAGCCCAGCCCCGCGATATAGGCCAACGCATACCACCGCAGCGAAAATTCGAATGATCCCAGCGACAGCGTGAAAATCTCGGGCGAAAGGTTCGGGAAGGGAATAGCAGCTAACATAGTCGATGGATCAGCCGCCCGCCGCCGGATGTCAACGGGTGCGACAGCAACAAGGTTGCGAGCCAGCCTCGCGCGGCCCATATAAGGGCCAGCACATAGCCAAAAGGGGCCACCATGCAGACGCGCAACAAAATCTTTGACGACCTCGGCCAATTGATGACGAACGCCATGGGCGTGGCTCAGGGCGCCAAGGATGAGGCCGAGACGGCAATGAAATCCTTGATGGACCGCTGGCTGGCCGACCGTGATTTCGTCACACGCGAAGAATTCGATGCCGTGCGCACCATGGCGCAGAAAGCCCGCGAAGAGAACGCCGCACTCTTGGCGCGTCTTGAGGCTTTGGAAAGCGATAACAACAAGTAGTAGCGGTCGGCTCTTCCATTTCCGCAAGAAGTGGTATCTGTTGACGTTATGGAAGGTTACGCTTTTGAATTTGCACAGGCGCAGCTGACGGCCCTGCCGTCGGGCGCACTTTGGTGGCACGGTCGCCAATGTTTAATTGTCTCGGATCTGCATTTGGGCAAGTCCGAACGTATTGCACGGCGCGGCGGCAGCTTGTTGCCGCCCTACGAAACAACAGACACCCTTACCCGGCTCGATCATGACATCATGACCACCGGCGCACGCATTGTGGTGTGTCTGGGTGATACCTTTGACGACATGGACTCAGAGCAGGCCCTGTCAGAGGAACATCGCACCTGGATTGAGCGGCTGATGGCCGGGCGGCGCTGGGTTTGGATCGCGGGCAACCACGATCCTGCCCCGCTTGAGCTTGGCGGCACGCATCTGGATGCCTTTTACGAACCGCCCCTGATCTTTCGCCATATTGCGACGGGCAGCGCGCGGGGCGAAGTGTCGGGGCATTACCACCCCAAGGCGCGCGTGGCCCTACAAGGTCGCAGCTTATCGCGGCCATGCTTTCTAAGGGATGAAATGCGCCTGATCCTGCCGGCTTATGGCACGTATACTGGCGGGCTCCGGTCCAGCGATGCCGCGTTGACTACGATGATGGAGCCACGAGCCACCGCCATCCTGACCGGCACGCCGATGGTCGAAATCCCGATGCCGCGGGGCGCAGCACCTACAGCGCCCCAGCGACCCTCCTTGGCGCAACCGCGCTAGGCGGTTAGGCCTTCAGGCGCTGGCAGGCCGTTGGCACGGCAGCACGCTGTCAACGTGTTGGCCAGCAGGCACGCGATGGTCATCGGACCTACACCGCCGGGAACGGGCGTGATCGCGCCGGCCACTTCGGCGCAGCTTTCGTAATGCACATCCCCCACGAGGCGCGTTTTGCCTTCACCCTTTTCGGGGGCCGGGATGCGGTTGATGCCCACGTCTATGACTGTCGCGCCGGGTTTGATCCAATCGCCGGGGACCATTTCGGCACGGCCAACGGCCGCGACCACGATATCAGCGCGCTTGACCACCGCCGCCAAATCCTTGGTCCGCGAGTGCGCGATCGTCACTGTGCAGCTATCGCCCAGCAGCAACTGCGCCATCGGCTTGCCCACGATGTTGGAGCGCCCCACCACAACGGCGTCCATCCCGCTAAGCGAGCCGTGATAGTCACGCAGCATCATCAGGCATCCCAGCGGCGTGCAAGGCACCATCGCGTCCTGGCCTGTGCCCAGCAAACCGACATTGGAGATATGGAACCCATCGACATCCTTGGCAGGGTCGATCGAATTGATCACCAGATCAGAATCGAGGTGATCCGGCAGCGGTAATTGCACGAGGATGCCGTGAATTTCGGCATCGGCGTTCAGCTCAGCAATGAGGCTAAGCAATGTGTCTTCGGGGGTGTCTGCGGGCAGGCGATGCTCAACCGAGGTCATGCCGACCTCAACCGTCATCTTGCCCTTGGACTTGACGTAAACTTGGCTTGCGGGATCTTCGCCCACCAAAACTACGGCAAGGCCCGGCTTGATCCCGTGATCTGCGCGCAATTGCGCCACGTGATCGGCCACTTGCCCGCGCACTTTGGCGGCAAACGCTTTTCCGTCGATGATCTGCGCCATGTTAACGCCTCCTTAACATATTGTTGGCCAACACTGGGGTGTGCGGCGGACTTTGTGGAAACCCATAGGGCGCGCTGCGCATCGCAGCCATGTGTCATATGACGCCATGGACCAAGAAACCGGGCGGATGTGTTGAGTACTGATTAATCTTGTTACCCGCCCGGTGTTGGTCTTTGGATGGTCTATGACCCTAGAACAGGCCTTCGATTTGGCCTGCGTCGTTCAGGTGAATGGCCTCAGCGGAGGGCACACGGGGCAGACCCGGCATGGTCATGATCTCACCGCAGACAACAACCACGAACCCGGCACCCGCGCTCAGACGGACTTCGCGCACGGGCACAGAGTGGCCTGTGGGCGCGCCGCGTTGGGTCGGATCGGTTGAGAAGCTGTATTGCGTTTTGGCCATACAGATCGGCAGATGGCCATAGCCCTGCTCTTCCCAAAGACGCAGTTGGTCACGGATTTTCTTGTCCGCAATCACATCGTCCGCGCGGTAGATGCCTTTGGCAATACGCTCGATCTTTTCAAACAGGCTCAACTCGTCCGCATACAGCGGCGCAAACTGGCTGACGCCGCTGTCCGCGATTTCCGCAACGCGTGTCGCCAATTCAGCGGACCCTTCCGAGCCCAATTCCCAGTGACGCGACAAGATCGCCTCGGACCCTTGGCTGACCACATAGTCTTTGACGGCCTGCACTTCGGCGTCCGTGTCCGTGACAAAGTGGTTGATCGCGACAACTACCGGTACGCCAAAGCTTTTGAGGTTACCGATGTGGCGCCCAAGGTTGGCACAACCGGCTTTCACCGCATCGACGTTTTCGGCGCCCAGATCAGCCTTGGCCACACCGCCGTTCATTTTCATCGCGCGCACTGTCGCCACAAGGACCACACAATCGGGTGCGAGACCCGCTTTGCGGCACTTAATGTTCATGAACTTCTCAGCACCAAGGTCGGCACCAAAGCCTGCCTCAGTCACAACGTAATCCGCCGTCTTGAGCGCAGTGGTCGTTGCAATCACCGAGTTACAGCCATGAGCGATATTGGCGAATGGGCCGCCGTGCACAAAGGCCGGGTTGTTTTCGAGCGTCTGCACCAAGTTGGGCTGCATCGCGTCCTTCAACAGCACGCTCATCGCGCCTTGCGCTTTGATATCGCGACAGAACACGGGCGTACGGTCACGACGGTAAGCCACGATCATATCACCCAAACGCTTCTCTAGATCCGCGAGATCGGTTGCAAGGCACAGGATCGCCATAACCTCAGAGGCCACAGTGATGTCAAAGCCAGCTTCGCGGGGGAAACCGTTGGCCACACCACCCAGCGACGCCGTGATTTGACGCAGCGCACGGTCGTTCATGTCCACAACGCGCTTCCAAACGACGCGGCGGATGTCGATTTCGAGCTCATTACCCCAGTAGATGTGGTTGTCGATCATCGCGCTTAGCAGCGAATGCGCCGAGGTGATCGCGTGGAAATCGCCCGTGAAGTGGAGGTTCATGTCCTCCATCGGGACGATCTGCGCGTAACCACCGCCAGCGGCGCCGCCCTTCATCCCAAAGTTTGGCCCAAGCGAGGCTTCGCGGATACAAACAGCGGCTTTTTTGCCGATACGGTTCAGGCCATCGCCCAGACCCACGGTCGTGGTCGTCTTGCCCTCACCCGCAGGCGTTGGGTTGATCGCGGTCACGAGGATCAGTTTGCCGTTTGGCTTGTCCTTAACGCTTTCGATGAAGGCTTGGCTCACTTTAGCTTTGTCGTGGCCGTAGGGCAGCAAATCCGCCGTGTCGATGCCCAGCTTCGCGCCGATCTCTTGGATGGGCTGCTTCGACGCCTCGCGGGCAATCTCGATATCGGTCTTATAGCTCATGCTGCTCTCCCTGCATGCACCCGTGGACGTGAAAATCCGCCACAGTCTTCATGTATACTTTGGCATATAGAGACGCGTCAGTGCCCACCGTGGTGCATTTCCGACAAAACGCGCATCGGAATCGTCTACCGAGGAAACAGACGTTTCAGATCGGAAACCCAGCGCACGGTGTATCGCGATAAACGCTTTGTTAACCGCTCAGAGGAATTTTCAGGTTCATCAAGTGGAGAGCCCCCATGAACATTGAAACCCTCTATCTGCATTCCGGATTTTTGCTATTGGCGTGCAGCGTCATGATCAGCCTTATGACATCAACCGCCTAAGGCTATTCGCCCGTATAGGCCCATGCACGCTGATCAGGGACGTGAACCGTAACGCTATCGCCGACACGGGCCGTGCCCTCACGCTCGACCCACGCGGTTACGCCGCGCAGGCCCCGCGCCGCCGCCTTGAACGCACGGCCCTTGCCTGGGTGGGGCACGTCGATCTCAGCCGCTGGCAGGTGGCAGGGACGGTTTTGCATATCCACAGTCAGGGTCGCGCCGTTGGCGACTTGCAATCGGCTTGATGGCGGCAGGTGACTAAAATCCGGGATACCAGATACGACCATTGTCGCCCCAACCAACCAAGGGTCCAAGGTATCTACACCCATTGCCTCTGCGATTTGCGCCAACTCCTCGGCTGAGACGACAGACAGCTGCCGCGTATTCTTGATCTCGGTGCCCCTGGGGTACTGAGAGATCACCCGACTGCACGAAGGACGCGTCAGCCCGCCATGGTCCTCTCCCACGGGGCCAGCAAAGGACAGGGCCATTTCGTCCTGCGCAGTTGAAGCCAAGGCTGCCTCCCGGTCCGGGACGTGGCCAAGCCATACAATCTGGCCGGTTAGTTTCAGCGGTTTGAGTGCGGGCATCGTCGTCTCCTGTTGCTGCGGCCCATCTAGCCCTGCGTGCAGACAAAGAAAAACCCCCCACGCCAGCGCGCAGGGGGTTTTGTGCAAGAAACGGAGTGGACCGTTTTAGGCCGAGGGCTCAGGCTCCATGTCGCCGCCCGAAGGCTTGGACTTGGGCTTTGTCTTGGGGATCGCCGTAACGCTGGTCCCGCCCGTGTTATGATCCTCATCATCGTCGCCCCGGTTCAGAGGCTCGCCGCGCATGACCTTTTTGATCTCAGGCCCCGTCAGCGTTTCATACTCCAGCAAGCCCTGAGCGAGGTTTTCCCACTCGTCCCGCTTTTCCGTGAGGATGCGCTTGGCTGTCTCATAGCCGGTGTCGATGATCTCTTTGACCTTCTTGTCGATGATCTGTTGGGTCGCTTGGCTGTGGTTCGTGCCACCGCCGTAGTTACCCAGATAGGACTGCTGCTCATTCGCATAGTCCACGTGGCCCAACTCTTCGGCAAAACCGAACTGGGTGACCATCGCGCGGGCAATTTTGGACGATTGCTGAATATCCGAGGTCGCACCCGAGGTCACATTCTCGGGGCCAAACTTCAGTTCTTCTGCAACCTTACCACCCATCGCCATCGCAATCTTGGAGGTATACTTTTGCTTGCTCACCGACAGCTGATCACGCTCAGGCAATGACAGCACCAGACCCAGCGCACGACCGCGCGGGATGATCGTCGCTTTGTGGATCGGGTCGTGATCGGGCACATAAAGGCCGACCACCGCGTGGCCCGCTTCGTGATACGCGGTCAGCGCCTTTTCATCCTCGGTCATGACCATCGAGCGCCGCTCCGCACCCATCATCACTTTGTCCTTGGCGGATTCGAAATCCTCCATTGTTACAAAGCGACGACCAACACGCGCAGCCATCAGAGCTGATTCGTTCACAAGGTTGGCCAGATCAGCACCCGAAAACCCGGGCGTGCCGCGTGCAATGATGCGCAGGTCCACGTCGGGGCCAAGCGGCACTTTGCGCGCGTGGACACCAAGGATTTTCTCACGGCCTTTGATGTCGGGATTGGGCACTTGCACCTGACGGTCAAACCGACCCGGACGCAGCAGCGCGGGGTCCAGAACGTCAGGGCGGTTGGTCGCGGCCACGATAATGATGCCTTCGTTGGCCTCAAAACCGTCCATCTCAACCAGAAGCTGGTTCAGCGTTTGCTCCCGCTCATCGTTGCCGCCACCGTAGCCAGCGCCACGGGACCGGCCCACGGCGTCGATCTCATCGATGAACACGATGCAAGGCGCGTTCTTCTTCGCCTGCTCGAACATGTCGCGGACACGGGAGGCACCCACACCCACAAACATCTCAACAAAATCAGAACCCGAGATGGTGAAGAACGGCACACCCGCCTCACCTGCCACGGCCCGTGCGAGCAGCGTCTTACCCGTACCGGGAGGGCCCACAAGCAGCGCACCCTTGGGGATCTTACCACCCAACCGGCTGAATTTCTGAGGATTTCTGAGGAACTCAACGATCTCTTCGAGATCATCTTTGGCCTCATCAATGCCCGCCACATCGTCAAATGTCACGCGGCCTTGTTTTTCGGTGAGCAGTTTGGCCTTGGATTTACCAAAGCCCATTGCCCCACCTTTGCCGCCGCCCTGCATCCGGTTCATGAAGAAAATCCAGATGCCGATCAGCACGAGAAACGGCAACCAGAGGGAGATCGCGGACATAAATCCAGACTGTTCCTGCGGCTCTGCGCGGATGATGACTTCGTTATCCAAAAGCGTTTGGGTCACGTCTACATCAGCGGGTTTGATGGTCACTTGCTGTTGGCCATCCGCGCCGCGGAACAAAATACGCTCGCCGTCCAACGTCACGGAGTTCACTCCGCCGCCTTCGACTTGCGCGATAAAGTCCGAATAGGCTGCTGCGCGGGCATTGGACGACGACTGGCCACCCGAGAACAGGTTGAACAAAGACAGGATCAGGACGAACAGAACGACCCAAAAGGCGATATTTCTCGCGTTACCCAAGGGGATACTCCTTCAAGTGTGGCGCGACGGGAGGGTCACACCAGTTGCCCTAAAGATAAACGTGATGGGGCGAACTTCAACGGGATTCGAGGAATGTGATGAATGAGATGGGGATAAAAGCGTCCCAATCGCCTGTCAGCCCTGCCAAAGGCGCCGCCACAAGAGCGTCATCGACGAAAATTGCGGGCGTGGACACGAGGGATCGGCGTGGCAATCCAGTTGTGCGCCACGCGGGGCAATCGCGCAGATGATCGCCCAAGGCCACAATCCGCAGCGCGCCTGCCTTGGCGGGACCGGTGATTTGCCAGCGATGGTCCCACAGTCCGCTCAAAGATGACTTCTCACACCTGTTTGCCGCGTGCAGTTCTCGGCTCAACCGCAACGTTTCGCCTTGGACGGTCATCGACACGCCCCCCAACGGCGCGCTGCCCTGCGACGTGGCCTGATCCAGCCAGTTTTGCGTGGCCTGCCTGCGGGGTTTATAGGGGCTCGCTGACATCCATTGTACCGCAGCCGCCAAAATGCGTGAGACCAACGCGGAAGGGGCCGCGCGCGCAGCAGATGCATCGATCAACAGGTCGCCCGCCTCTGCCCGCACATGGGCCTTAGCCCAGTTGAGCGACGCATAGGCCAAAACGTCAGCCTCGTCTTGCATCAGTTCGGCAGTTTGTAGAAGCCGCGCCCGGCTGAGGCCCAAGTCCGCCAGCGCATCTGCCATTTTGCGGGCGCGAATGCGATCAAACCGGGGGTCCTCATTCGATGGATCATCCACCCAATCCAACCCCTCAGCCCGCAACCAATCGCGCAAATCCGCCCGGGTTTCACCAAGCAGCGGTCGGATCACTCGGCCAGACACAGGCCTAATCCCCGCCAAGCCATCCACGCCAGAGCCACGCGCAAGCCGCAGCAGCACCGTTTCGGCCTGATCATCCGCAGTGTGCCCCATAAGGATCGTGCCCGAGGTGGCCGCCAGCAGGACGCTATGGCGCCCCTCACGCGCGGCGGCTTGGACATTGCCAACACCTGACCAATGCCAATCTAACACCTGATGCTCGACCCCAAGGGCCGCGCAATGCCGAGCGACCAGCATAATTTCATCGGCCGCTTCGGGGCGCAAATTATGGTTAACGCTTAAGCCTGTGACACGCGCCGGCCCCAAGGCACGCACGGCCAAATGCAACGTTGCAATCGAATCACCCCCGCCGGAACACGCCACGGCGACCGCACCCTCGGGGCAAAGCGTTCTAATAGCCTCTGCGGCGCGGGCCTCCAGCGTCACGAGCAGCCAAGCGTCGCCAGTGCGGCCTCAGCCTCAGCTACCTCGGCCGCCCCCGGAAAGCGGATACCGACCTCGGCCAGCATCAAGCACGCCTCACCCGGTTGGCCGATCATATCCAACGCGCGACCAAGTTTCAGCAAAGCACCAGGCGCTTCGGGGCCGTTGGGCGCTAGGTTGAAACTGTCCAAATAGGCGCGGGCGGCGGGCTGCCACTCTCCCATTTGGCTCAGCGCGTCGCCGCGCAACAAGAACGCATCCAACGTCAGCGGGCCACCGGGATACGTCTGAGAAAACGCCTGTAGCTGGTCCGCAGCGGAAGCATAATCCCCGGCCTCAAATGCATCGCGCGCACGGGCGAAATCGCCTTGCTCACCTACGGCAAACTGCTCACCATCAGCCTCGGGGCCGGGTGCAAGTGTCGGATTGATCGCGGGGTCAGTCGCCACCGCATCTGTCAGATCACCACCCAGTTTCGGCGTTTCACCGAGTGAGCCGATATCGCAGGCTGCCTCCAGTTCACACAAGCGAAACTCAAGATCACCGACCTTGTTTGTGCCATCTGCAACCACCCGCTGCACGCGCAGCTCAAGGTTTTCGGTAATGGCCGTCAGGCGGCGCATTTCCTGTTCAATCGCATCGAGCCGCTCAAGAACCGTGTCGCCAGAGACAACCGCCCCCGGCGCACTTGTGGTCGAAAGCTGTGTGCGCAACCGCTGCACTTCTACGAACAGAACCGTCAGTTCCTGCCGGATATCCGCCAGCGTCTGTTCCTGCGTTTGCTGCGCAGACATCGGCGCGGCGAAGGCGAGAACAAAGGCCACTGGCGACCACAGTAAAAGTGCAGGCAATTTCATAAGTTAGCTCCCCAGACCGGCGGCACCCAAGACCGTGACCGACCGGCGGTTTTGACTATAGCAGGCTTCGGTTGAGCACAGCTCAATCGGGCGTTCCTTGCCATAAGTAACGGTGCGCAGGCGGGCATCCGCGATGCCTTGGCTCACCAGATAGTCACGTACCGATGCCGCCCGGCGTGCGCCGAGCGCAAGGTTGTATTCCCGCGTGCCCTGTTCATCGGCGTGGCCTTCGATCAGGGCGGTGTATTCCGGGTTGCGGGCCAAGAAATCCGCTTGGCCGGTCAACGTGGCGCGAGCAGCCTCATCGATGGTGCTTTGATCCACGGCAAACAGCACGCGGTCACCGACGGCTTGTTGAAAATACGCAGGCGAGGTCGGATCATCCACCGAGCCGGGCACAATCTGGCCATTGCTGCCCAGCGCGCCATCGCTGCCGGAGCCGCCAAAGCCGCCGCCGTCACCAAGGAACGGATTGCTGGTACACGCCGACAGCGCGAGGGCGGCCAGCAACATAATGGGAGTGCGGAGGGTCATTTCAAACGTCCTTCTTGTGGGCACATGCGGGCAGCTCGTTCCCGCAGTGATGAGTATAACATGGCTTAGGGCAAAAGCGGACCCCATGCGGGGTCGCTTGCAGCATTGGGGGTCGGGACGCGTTGCAGGTTACGCCCCGAAATATCGACAGAGTACAAAGCAGGCGCACCCTGCGCGCCACGGCTTTCGCGGGTGAACATGATAACACGCCCATTGGGCGACCACGTTGGGCCTTCGTCAAGGAACGCCCCCGTGAGAAGCCGTTCCTCAGTCCCGTTGGTGCGCATCACGCCAATATGGAACCGGCCAGCATTTTGCTTGGTAAAGGCGATTAAGTCACCGCGCGGGGACCACACGGGCGTGCCATAGCGTCCGCGGCCTTGGCTGACCCGCTGCGCGCTGCCCCCCGTAGCGGACATGATATAAATTTGCGGACTGCCAGAGCGGTCGCTCTCAAACACAATTTGACGGCCGTCAGGAGAGAAACTAGGCGCAGTCTCAATCGACGGGCCAGAGGTCAGGCGCCGCGACTGCCCCGAGCGCAGATCAAGCGTATAGATATCCGAGTTCCCACGCGCCGAAAGGCTGTAGACCACCGTCCGACCATCAGGTGAAAAGCGGGGCGCAAAGCTCATGTCGCCGCCTTGATCACCGATCACACGGCGGCGCAGGGTGGCCACATCCATCACATAGACCTGCGGAAAGCCGGTCTCATAGCTGGTATAAAGGATCTGCTCGCCGTCAGGCGAAAAGCGGGGGGCCAGAACGATAGTGTCCGAGCTGGTCAAAAACGAAACATTCGCCCCGTCGTAGTCCATAATCCCAAGACGCTTGCGGCGATCATTCTTGGGGCCGGTCTCTGACACGAAAACAACGCGGCTATCGAAATAGCCCGCCTCACCGGTGATCCGGGCATAGACCGCGTCCGAGACTTTGTGCGCCATCCGCCGCCACCCGTCTGTGGTACCCACGAACTGCAACCCATCCCCAAGGGGGGCATCCGAAAACACATCAAACAACCGGAACTGTACGGTCAAACGATTACCCTGAACGGTCACAGCCCCCGTGATCAGCGCCTGTGCATTGATCGCTTTCCAGTCGCTGTAAGGAACCGTGCTGTCAAAGCTGGTCACCCGAGAAATATGCGCCGAAGCCGGAATTTCCCGAAACAGGCCTGTGTTCGTCAGGTTGGCCGCAATCACTCGGCTGATATCTTGGGCCATATCGTTCGACGCCCGGTTTTGCGGCACAAAATCCGGGATCGCGACGGGGATCGGCTCAATCACACCTTCGGTGATGGTGATGCGCAGCGGCCCGGGGCTTTGCGCCACGGCGGGGCCAGTCAAAATCGCCAGCGCTAGAAGGATACGGCTCAGAAGGGACAGCATATTAACGGATCCTCATCGATGAAGGGTCAAAGGTCATCTCGACCTCTTGCCAATGGTCATATTTCTCTTGGGGTAGGTCAAACCCCCGCGCGCCACAGCGTAGGATTGCGCGGCGACCTGCCTCATAGGCCTGTCGGGCGGTCGCTTCCGAGCCACCTTGGAACCCAGCCATGCGCAAAGAACTTGCAACAGGCGTGCCATCGGGGTTGAGGGCAAAGGCAATCGTCACAGCCGTTTGCGCCCAAACAGCGCCGGGGTCGACGTTCCAGCATGATTGCACGGCGACGCGGAAACCATCCCGTTCGCCACTGCTAAGCGGTGGGCGAGATGGCGCAGCGGCCACCGTTTGTTGCAACTCAGAAATCGCGCCCGCGATCCCAGAGGACGTGTCGGCCTCAGGCTCTGGCGCGGGATCAGGGGTCGGCTCAACCACCGGCTCCTCCACAACTGGGGCCTCGGCCACAGCGACGGGGCGGCTTGGTTTGCGCTGCGGGCGCAAGGAAACCTCCGGCGCGCGCGATGGAATATCCGCTTCGGTGACAATCCGTGTGGTGGCCTCTGGTGGGGCGACGGGGTCTGGGGCGGCCTCCTCCGGTGGGGCATCGGCGGCCTCTGATGGCGTGGGGGCGGCCTCAACCACAGGGGCGGTTTCCGCCAGCGAGGGTGGCGCAGGTGTAGGTGCAACGCGCGGGGCCGCCCTCGGTGTTGGCGGCGCATCAGAAATCGGCGCATCCGGATCCGACGGCGGAGGTGCGGGCGGCTCGGGCGCTTGGGGCGCCTCTGGCTGCACTTCGGTGCGCGGCGGCGGTGTCAGGATCGCGACCTGAGGCGGAGAGGGTGCCTCCGGCGCAGGTTGCGGCGTCGGAGCCTCGGGCCGGGGCGTGGTTTCAACCTGTGGTGTCGCGATGTCAGATGTCTCAGGCGGGGGCGCAATCGGCGCGGAGGGCATCGGCACCTCGACCGCAGGAGCGTCGGACACCAAGGCGTCAAACTCCGCGTTGGTCATCACGCTCACTTCGGTCACGGCAAACGGCTCTTCCGGCGGGGTGGGTTGCAACCACGCTCCCACCATCGCCCAAAGGACAATCAACCCATGGACCGTCCCGGAGACAATGAGGCCCTCGCGCATCTGCATGCGCGATCACTGTCCGTCCGCGTCGAGCGTTGGCCCGCCCGCGTCCGTCACCAGCCCCAAATTGCGGAAACCGCCCGCATTGAGCGCACCCATGACCTCCATCACCTGCGCATATGGCACGATGCCGTCGGCGCGCAGAAACACTTTGTCGGTGGTGCGCTCTGCGGCAATGGCCTGTAACCGGGTGACCAGTTCTTCGCGCGCCACTTCGGTGGATTGGATCAATACGGTGCCGTCAGCGGCGATCGTCACGGCCAGCGGTTCTTCTTGTTCATCCGGCAGCGGCCCTGCCGCCGTTTCGGGCAATTCGATGGGCACACCCGCGGTCAACAAAGGTGCCGCGACCATAAAGATGATGAGCAGCACCAACATCACGTCCACAAAGGGTGTGACGTTGATTTCGGACATTGGCTGACTGCCACCGCCGCGCCGACGCCGTCCGCGCCGCCCGCCGCCACCCGATTGCATGACCCCGCCGCCCATGGCCTAGGCCGCGTCCAACTGGCGCGACAGGATCGTGGCGAACTCATCGGCAAAGGCCTCATATTCGCCCGTGATCTTGTCCGCATCGCGGTTAAGCTGGTTAAAGAACACCACTGCGGGGATCGCAGCCAATAGGCCCAGCCCCGTGGCCAACAACGCCTCAGCGATGCCCGGCGCCACAACGGCAAGGTTGGTGTTTTGCTGAATGGCGATTTCTTCAAACGCGTGTTTGATGCCCCAGACCGTACCGAACAGGCCGATGAACGGCCCCGTCGATCCGGTTGTCGCAAGGAACGTCAACCCCGAGGTCAGCGCACCGCGCTCCTTGGCGATGGCCACGTCCATGGCCCGGTCAATCCGCGCCTGCGCGCCTGCGATCAATCCACCATCGTTGCGGTGGCTGCGTTCCCACTCAGTCATGGCCGAGACGAAAATCCGCTCATTCGCGGTTTTTGGTGCGCCGTTGATCTTGGCATATAACTCATCCAGCGGCTCGCCGGACCAGAAAGCCTCATCAAAGACGGAGGTCTCAGCCCGCGCTTGGCGGAACTGCATAAGCTTTTGAATATAAACCGCCCAAACCCAGACGGAGGCCACGATCAGCATGATCATGACGACCTTCACGATAAACGTGGCGCGGAGAAACAGCGCCCACATAGAGAAATCAATCTCCTGCGCGGCTGCGAGAACTTCGGTTTCCATGGACTGCTCGGTCCTGTCTAGTGATGCCGTTATCGGCTTATATAGAAATTAGGTAACAGAATTTCAGCGCAAAGGCCAAGGTTTTGGCACAAATCAGCGAGTGGTTGCCAGTTTTGTGATCTGGGGCGGCAGGCGGGTGGGACGTCCGTCCGAGCCCAGACAGACAAGCACGACTTTTGCCTCAAAAATTAGGGTACTTTTGCGGGTTATGACCTGCTGCAAGGTAAGCCGCGCCGGGGTCGTCTTTGTGACAGATGTTTCAACGATCAACTCATCATCGAATTTGGCGGGGGCGCGGTAGTCGGCCTCAAGCCGAGCGACGGCGAACACTTGGCCCGCAGCCTTCATCGCAGTTTGGTCGATACCCGCTGCGCGGACCATCTCGGACCGAGCGCGCTCGATGAACTTGAGATAGTTGGCGTAGTACACGATCCCGGCCAGATCGGTGTCCTCGTAATAGACACGAATGGGCCAGCGATGCGGGCCCGGCAGGCTCACTGGACTTTCTCCGCCGCCATACGCGCGCTAAGGCGCAGTGCGTGGGACGGATCCTGCGCCATCACTGGCATCACCGGGTCATAGGCCGCTCGCAACAAGCTGGACACGTCAGGCCGCAGAACCGCCGAACCGTCGACCAACCCAATAGGCGAGGCCCCCAAAAACGCCGTATCGGACCACAACACCATGGCCTGCACCATTTGGTTCAGCGCCAGCGTTTCGGCAGGCACATCGCGCAACGCATCATCCATGCAGATGAACGAAAAACAGGCCTTGATGCCCCCGTCCTCGTCAAACCGAAAGGCGCGGTATTGGTTTGCGTCAGCTGCCTTGAGCCGCGCGACCAGCGGCTCTAGGTCCGGTAGCAGCCGGTCCATATTCGGGGTCTCGGTCAGTTCGTCCCAGCTTTGGATAAAGAACACCATCAGGTTGGCGCCCAGCTCTGGGTCGGTCTCGGCCATTTTGTGGCCGGTCAGAACGCACAGAGCCTCAATCGCACCCTTTAGGACTGCGATCGTTTCATCCAAAACGCCGAATGTGATCGGCACAATGGGCCGGCCCCAGCGGGCAAACAAATAGCTGTCATCAGCGCGGGTGAAATAGGCGGTTGTCTCGTCTGGTGTCATCTCGGCCCCATGAGTGTAGGGGGAAAGACGCCTCTGCGTCCTCCCGTTCGAGGGGTCTACATGAAGATTTTTCGCCCCTAGAACAAGTCCCCTTGGGGTTCGGGGCGTGGTGGTGTCAGGCCCAAATGGGTCCAGGCACGGGGGCCAAGCATCCGGCCGCGCGGGGTGCGCTGCAACATGCCTTGTTGCAGTAAATACGGCTCTACTACCTCTTCTAGGGCGTCGCGGCTTTCTGACAGAGCGGCGGCGATTGTCTCAACGCCTACGGGACCGCCCATGTAATGCTCTGCGATCAGGGTTAGGTACCGACGGTCCGCGCCGTCCAGCCCCGCGTTATCCACGCCCAGGCGGGTCAACGCGTTGTCCGCAAGCGCTTGGGTAACGCGGCCATCACCCTCAACAACCGCAAAATCCACGACCCGGCGCAGCAATCGGCCCGCAACACGCGGGGTGCCGCGCGCGCGTTTTGCGATTTCGCGCGCACCAGCATCATCAGCAGGGCAGCCCAAAAGGCGTGCCCCGCGCAGAACGATCTGATGCAATTCATCCTCGGTATAGAACTGCAACCGTGTCGGGATTCCGAACCGATCCCGCAGCGGGGTTTGCAGCAAGCCAAGCCGCGTCGTCGCGCCGACAAGCGTGAAAGGTTGCAGATCGATGCGCACGGTTCGGGCGGACGGCCCTTCCCCGATCACAAGGTCCAGCGCGTGATCCTCCATCGCGGGGTACAGCACTTCTTCGACCACCGGGTTCAGACGATGAATTTCGTCGATGAACAGCACATCGCGCGCCTCAAGGTTGGTCAGGATCGCTGCCAGATCGCCCGCCTTTGCCAGCACCGGGCCAGAGGTCATACGAAAGTTCACCCCCAGCTCACGGGCCATAATCTGCGCCAGAGTCGTCTTGCCCAAGCCGGGAGGGCCGTGGAACAATACATGGTCCATCGCCTCACCGCGCCGCCGCGCGCTTTCGATGAAAATCCGCAGATTGCTGCGTGCCTCGGCCTGACCGATGAATTCCTCAAGCGCTTGCGGACGCAGGGCGCGGTCGTTGTCCTCGGGGGCGGGGTTTGGATCCAAAAGCGGGTCGGTCATGGCTTAGCCCTTCGGCGCGAGCAATTGCAGCGCGGCCTTGATGATTGCGCCGGTGTCGCCTGCATCGGCGGCTTCCGCCACGGCGCGGGCGGCATCAACGGGCGCATAGCCAAGGTTGGTCAGCGCGGACAATGCCTCGGCCTGACCACCGGGGGCGGATGGTGCGGCCTGCGGCTTGGCCACGGACGCCGCCGCCGGGACATCGCCCACCGCCTCAACCAGCGTATCCGCCCCGGTCGCCATCAGGCCGGGGGCCTTGTCTTTTAATTCATTCACAACGCGCGCAGCGATCTTAGGGCCCACACCCGGCGCAGCCTTGATCGCGCCTGCGTCACCCAAGGCAATCGCGCGAGCCACGCCATCGGCCCCAAGTGTGCCCAGTATCGCCATCGACGCCTTGGCCCCGATCCCTTGGACCGAGATCAACAGCCGGTGCCATTCCCGCTCATACACAGTCGTAAAGCCGAACAATTGCAGTAGGTCTTCGCGGACCAACAGTTCAGTATAGAGTGCAGCGGCCTCGCCCTTCGCTGGCAGGTTCGCCAGCGTCCGATCCGAGCAATGAACGGTATATCCAACGCCCGACACATCCAGCAGAACGTGATCCGTGCCTTTGTAGTCCACCCGACCCGTAAGTTTGCCAATCATTGTGCTGCCCGCATTGCGGCCTCCAGTCGACCTGAGGATTGCGCGTGAAACGAGTGGCAAATCGCGATTGCCAACGCGTCTGCCGCGTCGGGGCTGTCGAACGTCACACCAGGCAATTGCACGCGCACCATTGCCTGCACCTGCCCTTTGTCCGCGTGTCCCACGCCCACGACCGTCTTTTTGATCGCGTTGGGTGAGTATTCCCCAATCGCCAAGCCCGCCTGCGCTGGCACCAACAACGCAACGCCGCGCGCCTGCCCCAGCTTGAGCGTCGCCGCCCCGTCTTTGTTCACGAATGTCTGTTCCACGGCGGCGGTGTCGGGCTCATAGGCCGCGATCACATCCGTCAGCTGCGCATGCAGGCTCAGCAACCGTGCGGCCAACGTATCCTTTGCATCCGTTTTGCATGTCCCGTTGGCGATGTGGCGCAAGTGGCTGCCGCGCGACTCAATCACGCCCCACCCCATGTTCCTCAGCCCGGGATCGACCCCTAGAACGCGCATTCTGCTCTCGCCTTTTGTGTTTGTTACAGGACTATCACGAAGATCGGACGGCAGCCAGAAAAACAAAGGTTAATCCCGCGCCAAGCCAAACGCGACATTGCAAACCAAAACCGACGCAACACAATTCGCAAACGACGCTTTTTGGGCCAAAAATCGCAGTCAATTAAATCCGTTAACCACCCCACGATCCTATGCACAAATCGCATATGAGACATGCATTCTTGCTAATTGTTGAGATCAGAATTCCGGAATACCTGCCGCTCATGGAAAGCAATTACCACGCTTTCGCTTAAACCTAAAAACTTGAAAGATCGGAAAGGACGCACTTATGGCAACCCTCGACACCATCCGTCCGATCGCCACCGAAAATGGCCCTCGGACGTTCTTTATCTCTCTCATTGCAGCCATTGCGGCTTGGAATGATCGCCGCGTAACGCGTGATGCTCTTGAGCGTCTGTCGGACCGGGAACTGAATGATATCGGGCTTAAACGCGCCGACATCGAAGCCTTGATCTGAGGCTATAGCAAAGGGGTTTACCCACCTTTGTAACGTGTAAACGCCGCACCCTCGTGCGGCGTTCTGCATTTTTAGAACGCTGTTTATCCAGCGACCGGGGCGGCAACCCCAGAAGGCAAAACCGCCGACATCCATTCCGCAACCCGCAGCGAGATGGCATCCGGTTGTAGCACAAAAGCGAATACCTGATCCGACCAATTGCCCTGAGACAATCCCGTGACCCGCACATTCAAAACATCGGTCCCGAAGTAGGCATAAATAAACCCCTTCAAACCGATCAAGCACACAATCACAAAAGCCAAATGCAGCCACGGAATACGGCGGGCTTCTTTTAGAACAACAGGAACCAGCAACCCATCGGGCCGCTTTTTATAAAGCACCTTAGCGTGTTTCGACGCGGCTTCGCGCTTGCGCGTTTCCACCTCAGCCATACGGTGCTGAAACGATTTATTTTGACTATACATCGGCACCTCAAAATGAATTGGCACCCCCAACACTGATAAAATACAGCCGAAATGGGGCACCAATAAGGCGCGATTTTTAGCTTCTCTTCAACGATAGGGTCGACCACTCGGGCGTCTTGTGATGATGCTCAAGCGTGAAACCCACTGTTTCATAAGTCTTAATTACGTCTGCGGCCTGTTCGTTCAGGATACCCGACAAAAGAGCGTAGCCACCAAAAGAAACGTTTGTTGCCATATCAGGGGCTAATTCCAGCAGGGGTCCCATCAGGATATTGGCAAACACCAGATCAAAGGGACCCACCTCGGCCAGCGTCGGGTGGTCAAAGCCCGCAGCCTCTAGGCATTCGATCCGGTCGCCCAACCCGTTGACGTCCGCATTCACACGCGCCACATCCACGGCCGTTGGGTCCATGTCGCTGGCATAGACCGTGCCAGCCTCATCGGCGGACCAAACCTTGGCCGCAGCCATCGCCAGAACCGCTGTACCGCACCCAATGTCCGCCACTTTTCCAGGACCAAAGCCCGCCTGCAACAGACGCTCAAACGCCAGAAGACAGCCGTGCGTTGTGCCATGGTGTCCAGTGCCAAAGGCCATCGCGGCCTCAATCAGCAGGCCAATGCGATCCTCAGGCAACGCCTCGGTGTCATGCCCGCCGTGTACAAAAAACCGACCCGCCTCAACCGGGTGCAATTCGCGGCGTACATGTGCGACCCAGTCCGTATCCGGCAACTCAGACACTACGAAATCCGCCGCGCCATGCGCTGCCGCCAATAGCGCCAAGGCCACCGCATCCGGACGCTCAAGGAAATAGGACCCGACCTCCCACGTGCCCGAGCCGTCCTCGACCTCAAACACGCCCACGCCGTAAGGCGCCGGATCGATATCCTCCAACGCTTCGCCCAAAGCTTCGGCGGGCGCTTTGCCAGAAAGTGTCGTAAAGGCAGTAAAGGTCGTTTCGGTCATAGCGGGGGCTCCTTTGCACCCCGCCTACCCGGCCCTGCGGCGGCTGTCTAGACGCCCACACCAATGGGACAGGTCACGCCCGTCCCGCCAATCCCGCAATAGCCGTCCGGGTTCTTGGCAAGGTACTGCTGATGATAGTCCTCCGCGTGGTAGAACGCAGGTGCATCGATGATCTCGGTGGTGATGGCACCATAGCCCGCAGACAAAAGCCGTGGCGCGAACGCGAGCTTTGATGCCTCAGCCGCTGTCTTTTGCGCATCGGAATAAGCATAGATACCGCTGCGGTACTGCGTGCCCATATCGTTGCCCTGGCGCATCCCCTGCGTCGGGTCATGCCCTTCCCAAAAGACCCGCAGCAGATCTTCATAGCTGATGACCGCAGGATCATAGACCACACGCACCACCTCATTGTGACCTGTCTGGCCCGAACACACCTCATCGTATGTGGCATTCGGGGTATAGCCACCCGCATACCCCACCAGCGTGACATAGACGCCATCCAGCTGCCAAAACATCCGCTCAACGCCCCAGAAACAGCCCATGCCAAACATGGCCTCTTCCATGCCATCAGGCACGGGACCCAATAGCGGATTGCCGTTCACAAAGTGGGTCTGCGCCGTAGGAATGGCTGTCTGACGACCGGGCAAGGCTGCACTGCGCGCAACCATCTCGGCTTTCTTACGTTGGAACAGAAACATGCAGCACCTCCATCTGGCTTTCGCTTGATATAGGGCGCTTTACTCCGCAGGACTAGGGATAGGCCGCGTGATCACGGTCTCATTCCCAGGTTCAGGATGGCGCGGGATCAAACACGACAGCCCAAGCGACACCAACGCCATACACGCCGCCGCGACAAATACCGAAATCGGCGATACCAACCAAAGGTACCCCAGCGATGCAGGCAAAAACACCGCCGCGATATGGTTGATCGTAAAGGCCACTGCCGCCGTGGGCGCGATATCCCCGGGGTCCGCGATCTTTTGAAAGTATGTCTTAATCGCCAGCGCGAGGCTGAAAAAGATGTTGTTCAAGATGTACAAAGCCGCCGCTACCGTGGCCGACCAATCGAACAAATATAACCCAATGTAGAAAGCAAAAATCCCGAACAACCCGGCATACTCGACGATCAAAGCAGCCCGTTCGCCAAAATATGCGACAGCCCGGCCCAACTGGGGCGCCACGATCATGTTCACCACGAGCGTGGCCATGAACAGGGACGTGATATCGCTCACCGAAAAGCCGAACTTCTCGACCATCATAAAGCCTGCAAAGACCACGAAAATCTGCCGCCGCGCACCGGACATGAACTGCAACAGGTAATACAGCCAATAACGCTTACGCAGGACCATCTTCTTGGTCTGCGGGTTGGGGCTCTCAAACTGCGGAAACGCCCAAAACGCAAACAGCGCCATGGCCACAGTGATCGATCCCGCGACCCAATATACCAGATCATAGCTCAGATCGAACGCCCGCCACGTCAGCACAATCGCGCCATACGCCAGCAACGTAGCCCCCGACCCCACAGCCATCAAAATGCCCAACACTTGCGGAGCGCGCGCCTTGTCGATCCATTGCAACTGCAACGATTGGTTGGCGGTTTCGTAGTAATGAAACCCGATGGACGACAAGAGCGTCACAAACAACAACCCACCCAACGATGGAAACTGCGCAGTTATCACGGTCGCAAACCCCAACAAAACCAGCGACACCAACGCCAACACTTGCTCGCGCATAAAGATGATAATGAAAATCACCCCAATGGCCAAAAAGCCCGGGATCTCACGTACCGTATGCAGCCACCCAATGTCCGCACCATCAAACCCGGCCATCTCAATGACAAAGTTGTTCAACAGCGCCGACCAAGTCGCAAAAGCAATCGGCATAGCCGCGGCCATCAAAGCCAGCAAAGCCACAGGGCGCCGCCACAAAGGCCAGTCGCGCGTCTCAGAGAGGTGTACAGTTTTCACCCACTCGCGCTACACCACTGCCTCGCCCAGAGCAATCCCGCGCTCGCGCACACCTGCCCCTGCGTTTCTTTGGTTTCGAAATATCCCCGCCGGAGGCAAAAAATCTAACTGGCGAGCACGTTGCGGAACAACCAAGGATCGGCTTCGTCAATGTCCTCGGGAAAATGCTGCCAGCGATCCTGCAATGGCGTCCAATCGGTATAATGCGCCTCGACCGGGCCGAGGTAGGGCACTTGCACCTCCAAACAGCGAGCGTGATCCATTTCGTCGGTCTCAACGATACCCGCATTGGGGTTTTCTAAGGCCCAGACCATCCCAGCCAAAACCGCAGAGGTCACCTGCAACCCGGTCGCATTCTGATCGGGCGCCAACGCTTTGGTCTCTTCGTTCGACAGCCGCGATCCGTACCACAGGGCATTCTTCTCATGCCCATAAAGCAGCACACCCAACTCATCGATCCCCTCGACGATCTCATCGACCTCCAAGATTACATGCTCGGTCTGCTGGCGTCCCGATCCGAACATCTCATGCAGGGACAAAACGGCATCATCCGCAGGGTGATAGGCATAGTGGCACGTCGGCCGGAACTCCGGCGCATCCGCAGCACCCACAGTGTAGTAATCAGAGATCGAGATCGCCTCATTGTGCGTCACCAAAAACCCAAACTGAGGCCCCGGTGTGGGGCACCAGGTGTGCACACGCGTGATCGCGCCCGGCCGGTCCAGCCAGATAGACGACTGACACCCCTCACTGTGGCGATAGCCGTTTTCCGGGAACCATGTCTCATGCGTGCCCCACCCCAACTCAGCGGGCTGGAAGCCTTCGGCGATGAAACCCTCAACCGACCAAGTGTTCACAAAAACACCGCGGGGGCGCGGCGTTTCGCGGGCCTGCGTGTCACGCTCTGCGATGTGCACGCCCTTAACGCCAAGCGACTGCATCAATCCGGCCCAGCCTGCACGGTCCGTAGGCGCGGCGATCTCACGGCCCGTATCCCGGGCCAAGGTCATCAAGCCGGCTTTCACAAACCACGACACCATCCCGGGGTTCGCACCACAGCACGACACGGCGGTGCTCCCGCCCGGGTTTGCGGCCTTCTCATCACGCACCGCTTGGCGCAGCGCGTAATTGGTGCGGGCGGCGTTGTCTTCGGTGTCGAAATAGAAGCCCGCCCATGGCTCCACCACGGTGTCGATATAGGGCACGCCGATTTCGCGGCAGAACTTCATCAAATCAAGCGAAGAGGTATCGACGCTCAGGTTCACGCAAAACCCTTTGCCCGGTTCCAAAACCTTGCCCAGCACCTCACGGTAATTCTCAGGTGTCAGTGCCACGGGATGACAGGTAATGCCCCGCGCCGCCAATTCCTTTTGCCCTGCCTCGCCCGGCTCAATCACCGAAAACGCCGCGCGGTCATAGTCAAAGTGGCGCTCAATCAAGGGCAACGTCCCCCGACCAATCGACCCAAAACCGATCATCACAATGGGGCCATCAATACGGGCATAAATTGGGTGAGACATCGCGCTGCTCCTTGCTTGGTGCGGTTCGAGATAGACCGCGCTTGGCCGAAAGAAATGGCTTGGAGCGATGTCACAGACGGACGCGCCAGCCAGTGCGGGCTTCATAGGCTGAAACCAACCACAGAGGATAGCCATGGAACGCGACGTATTTGCCGAAACATCGCCCAGCAGGCACCCCATCCACAGCGCCAACGCAAAAGGCCGCCCCCGAAGGAGCGGCCTTTAAATCCATCAACCAGCGTCAGATTAGTTCTGAGCGTAGTATTCGATGACGAGGTTTGGTTCCATTTGCACCGCGTAGGGCACGTCGCCCAGACCAGGAGTGCGCACGAACGTCGCCTTCATTTTGTTGTGGTCGGCTTCGATGTAGTCAGGAACATCGCGCTCAGCCAGCTGAGTAGCCTCGATCACGACTGCGATCTGCTTGGACTTCTCACGAACTTCGATCACGTCGCCTTCGTTCACACGGTAGGAAGCGATGTTCACTTTCTTACCGTTCACGGTCACGTGGCCGTGGTTCACGAATTGGCGTGCAGCAAAGATGGTTGCAACGAACTTGGCGCGGTACACAACAGCGTCCAGACGACGCTCCAGCAGGCCGATCAGGTTCTCACCGGTGTCGCCTTTGACACGAGCAGCTTCACCAAAGATGCGCTTGAATTGTTTCTCTGTCAGGTCGCCGTAGTAACCCTTCAGTTTTTGCTTGGCGCGCAACTGCAGACCAAAGTCGGACAGTTTGCCCTTGCGGCGCTGACCGTGCTGGCCGGGGCCATATTCGCGGCGGTTCACTGGGGATTTAGCGCGGCCCCAGATGTTTTCGCCCATGCGGCGGTCAATTTTGTACTTGGCAGACGTGCGTTTGGTCACGGCTGTTCTCCTTCGTTATGTAGGATGATTTTGGCACGCGGTGAGGCGCATCAGAACCATCAAGAAGGGCGTTGTCCTTTGGGCGTACCCCGACAGGCATCCCCTTGCAGGGGCCACCAACACCAATGAATGGGCGGGCTTTACGGGGCCATGTGGGGGGAGTCAAGCGCGATAGCCTTGGCACAGGCTTTAACCCTTGGCGCGGGCGCCACAAAGCCGACAGCCGCACAGTATATAGGGGGAAAAGCAAAAGGCGCCCGGTTCCCCTCATGGAACCCAAAGCGCCCGGTCAACACCGTATTGGTGCGTCTCTCACAGGTCCGTCCCGGGTGCGGTGTTCCACCATCTCCCCGGGAGTTCGCTAATGTGTTGAGCATCGGGCTTGCGCCGCGAATGCTCATGGCCTGTTATCACCTGCCTACGGTATCTGTTCTTATTTCTGGCTGCTCAAAGAACTTCCCATAAGGCTAACACAGCCGAATCACCCTGGGAAGGGGGTGATTCGTTACTGTGGATAAATATGTTGATTTTTTGTGGGCAGATTGTGGATAATCGCCCAGATCGCGCTACGCCAGCACCGCACCTGCGGATCGCGTGCCCAGCACATAGCGCGCAACAACTGCGCCCGTAACAATCGCGACCAGCGCCAGCATGGCCGACAGGCTAAGGGTGGCAACGCCGCTCAGGCCCGCACCAATCGTGCAGCCGCCCGCCAAGACCCCGCCAATACCCATCAACACACCGCCCGCGCCGTAGCGCACGGTTTGCTGAGGCTCGGCGAAGCTGACCAAGGCCAACTCAGACCGCACAAGTGCGCTTAAGAACGCCCCAACCATCACGCCGCCGATCAGACCCGTGCCGAACCCGGCGGGAATGGCCGTTGAGGCGATGACCCAAAACAAACTATCCGTCCAAGGCAGGGTAAACGCGATGGATTGCACAGGGGACGGATCGAACTCATCCATCAACAGGGTTGATGTCCCGATCCAGCCCGCAGCCACCAGCAGACCAATAAGCGCCCCCAAGCCTAGATGCGTCACGGGGGCGCCGCCCCGTTTCGCCAGCCATACGCTGCCCGCGATCAGACCAATCGGCAGCACAACACTGATGCCCGGAACCGCAGCGATTGTAGCAAACGGCAGCTCAAATGAGATTTCACCAAGGGTCGTACGCAGCGGCGCAAGAATGCCCTTCATCATCGCGTGGGCCGTGATGGCAAACACCACCAAAACCGTCAGCGCGCGCATGTTGCCGGTCGCCGACAGCACCGTCAGGCGCGTCACGCAACCGCGCGTCAGCACCATCCCCACCCCAAAAGCGAGCCCACCCAGCACAATCGCAAGTGCCGGAATATCAGGGTTGAGGTAGCGGCTTTCGTCCAAAACGGCGTAGCCCGCGCCCACCGCGAACTGCACCGCCGCAATCGCTGTCGCAAGTGCGAGCAGCCAAACGGACAGGCCCGCCCGATCCACGCCCTCTTCGCCAGCGACCGAGCGCCGCAAACAAAACCGAGTGATCTGCGCCGCGATGCCAAACAGCACGCCAAGCGCCAATCCAAACAGAAGTTGAACATTCAGGTCAGAGGGGATGTAGTCCAGCAGCATGGGCGCACCTATTTCTTTGCGTCCGCCCCATATGCGTTCTCACAAAGCAGAATACAAAGCCTTTGCGCGGAAATAAATTCCATACCCGCCGCCAAAACAGAACGCGTGTTCCGCTTTCACAAAAATCGCAGACCAACGCCCGTGCAGCCCAGCTCTTGGGCAACACGCGCGTCCCTATTTTGCGTGATCAAAGGGGCTGGTTAGCCCCGCTGCCCCACGTAGCGCCCTGCGCCCTCGGGCCGTGGCATCCCTGCATGCGCTTGTTCAAACGCAGCCAACGCCTCGGCCACATCCGCACGCGCAGGCGCGCTGCGCCGCGTGCCCAGATCAACATGCAAAAGGAACGTCTCCATGGTGGCCGCAACCTCACCGGCAGGATTCATCATCCGGTGAAACAAATGCATCTTTTTCGGGCCACCCTCTAGCACTTGAGTGCTCACCCGGACCCGATCACCGGCGTGCATCTCATCCAGATACTGCAAGTGGTTTTCTGTGGTAAAATAGCTCAGCCCCTCGGCGATGTAGGCCGCATCAGCACCGATCATCTCCATGAAGCGGTCGGTCGCCGCCGCGCCCAGCTCAAGGTAGTGCGCCTCATTCATGTGCCCGTTGTAGTCGGTCCATGTCTGCGGGATCACGCGGTCTTGGGTAATGGGCAAAGCCTCAGAGGACGCACTAGGCTGCGGAAGGCTGGCCTCATGGGCGGCGATCACACCACCCGCCGCAGCATTCGTCCGCTTGAGGCTACGCAAAATGCCCACAAGGTTGTCGTCGCGCAAACGTTCCAACTCACGAATGCTCAGATGCCCAGATTGCGCGTCGGATTGCCCTGCGATCAGATCAACCAGCTCATCCGTAAACTCGGGCACATCCATCAGCTTGGTCCAAGGCCACTGCAACGCGGGGCCGAACTGCGCCATAAAGTGCTTCATCCCGGCCTCACCGCCCGCCACGCGGTAGGTTTCAAACAGCCCCATTTGCGCCCACCGGAGGCCAAAGCCCATGCGGATCGCTTCATCAATCTCTTCAGTGGTCGCGATACCGTCCTTAACCAGCCAAAGCGCCTCGCGCCAAACGGCCTCAAGGAAACGGTCCGCAATATGCGCGTCGATCTCTTTGCGCACATGCAGGGGCGAAAAGCCAACGCCGCGCAGCATATCGGCGGCACCCGCAGGCACGTCGCCCACCAGCTCAATCAGCGGCAGCAGATACACAGGGTTAAACGGATGCGCCACGATGCAGCGCGCACCCTGCGCCGTCAACTCAGAGGGCTTGAACCCGCTGGTCGAGGACGCGATCACGGCACTATCCGGGGCCGCTGCATTCACGCGGTCCAGCACGGCATGTTTGATATCCAACCGCTCCGGCACGCTTTCCTGCACCCAATCGGCGCCCGCACAGGCGTCCTCCAACGCACAAAAGCTTAGCGTGCCCTCAGCTGGCAACGCCCGGTCATACACCGCAGGCAAGGACCGCCGCGCGCCCGCCAACACTTCGTTGATCTTGCGCTCTGCTTCTGGGTCGGGATCGGCCACAGCCACATCCCATCCGTTCAACAAGAACCGTGCTGCCCAACCGCCGCCAATTACGCCGCCGCCAATAATCGCTGCCTTCATGTCATCCGCTCCGTATGGCCGTCCACGGCCAGTGTTTGTCCTGAAATCCGCTTGCCCGCATCTGATGTGACAAACAAAACCATATCCGCGATGTCCTCTGCGGTGACCCACGTCCGCAGGGAGGTGCCCTCAGCATAAAGCGCGCGCATGTCCTCAACGGAGCAGCCCTTTGCGGCGGCTTCTTTGGCAAGGACACGCTCCATGCGAGGGCCTTCAACCGCACCCGGCGCCACCGCATTGACGCGCACACCGGCGGGGCCCAACTCCATCGCGAGGGTCTTCATCAAGCCAATCACGCCCCATTTCGCAACGACATAGGGCGCGCGCGTCGGCACACCCCACAGCCCAGACGTCGAGGACGTCAGCATGATCGACCCCGCCCCCTGCGCGGCCATCAACGGCGCAGCCCAGCGCGTAGCCAGAAACGCGCCGTCCAGATTGGCAGACAAAGTGGCGCGCCAATCCCCAAGGCTCATGTCCGCAATGCCCGCTGCAGGGCCACCAATGCCCGCGTTGGCGCACAACACATCGACGCCGCCCATCGTCTCCTCGACGCGGGCGAAAAACGCAGCCATCTGCGCTTCATCCGTGACGTCAGCAGCGACACCCAACATGCCTTCAGGCACCTCGCCGGGATCGACGTCACAATAGGCGACCTGCGCCCCCTGCTCTTCAAACCGCCGCGCCAAGCAGGCCCCGATCCCGGCGCCTCCAGCGGTGATAACAACCCGCGCGCCTTCGTGCGTCATGAAGACGACTTATACGTGCCAGCCTCAATCGCAGGCCAAGCCTGATCAAATGGCATGACGCCCTCGTGCTTCAGATGCCAATGCGTGTCGATGCCATCCCAGCCCTTGCCACGGAACACATGACCACACTCGGGACAGGTCTTGCGCCCCGACGCATCCGCCGCAGGCACAGGTGCCGCGACACTGCGCGCATCGCGCAGATCATCACGCGGCGCGCGCTTCACAAGCCCCAGCTTTTCACGCACCTCAGCGGGGCCAATCACCCGCGCGCCCATGCCCTCGATCACACCAACCGCACGCTCAACAAGCTGCGCATTCGTGGCCAAAACACCCTTCTCAAGCCATAGGTTGTCCTCAAGACCGACCCGCACGTTGCCGCCCGCAAGAACACTCGCCGCAACATAGGCCATCTGATTGCGCCCCAGCCCAAATGCACTGAACGTCCAGTCCGATGGTACGTTATTGACCATCGCCATGAAGGTGTTCAAATCATCCGGCGCCCCCCAAGGCACGCCCATGCACAATTGAACCAACGCATCAGAGGTCAAAATGCCCTCCGCCACCAGCTGCTTGGCAAACCAAAGATGCCCGGTGTCAAACGCCTCAATCTCGGGCTTCACACCCAAATCCGTCATCGCCTGCCCCATCGCCCGCAACATCCCGGGCGTGTTGGTCATCACGTAGTCAGCTTCGGCAAAGTTCATCGTGCCGCAATCCAGAGTACAAATCTCCGGCAGGCACTCAGCAATATGCGCAACCCGCTCGGTCGCACCCACCATGTCGGTGCCGGCGACCACGGGCAAAGGCGCCTCAACGCCGCCAAACACAATGTCGCCCCCCATACCGGCGGTCAGGTTCAACACCACATCAACATCCGCATCCCTGATCCGGTCGGTCACTTCGCGGTACAAACCCAAATCCCGCGACGGCGCACCGGTCTCCGGATCTCGCACATGGCAATGCACAACCGCTGCACCGGCCTTCGCCGCGTCAATCGCACTTTCGGCAATCTGCGCAGGCGAGCGCGGCACATGGGGACTGCGATCCTGCGTTCCGCCGGACCCTGTGACAGCACAGGTGACAAACACCTCCCGGTTCATCGTCAGTGGCATGTCTTACTTCCTCGTCATCTTTGGTTTCAAAATATCCCCGCCGGAGGCCAGATTTTTCCCGAAAAATCTGTGGCCACCCTAGCGCCCCGTCCATACGGGATCGCGCTTTTCAGCAAAAGCGCGCGCACCTTCCAACTGATCCTCGGATCGATACAATCGCTCCACACTCTCAAACTGGCTGGATTTAATCCGCAGCAACGCGTCTTGGAATTTCATATCTTCCGCCTCGCGCACAACCTCTTTGATCGCCGCAAACACCAACGGCGGCCCGCTCGCAAGACTATCCGCCAAAGCCCGCGCCTCAGCCATCAAATCCTCAGCCGCTACAACCCGGTTCACCAACCCCCAACGCGCCGCCTCTTCAGCCTCTAGCCAGCGTCCCGTCAACAACATCTCCATTGCGATGTGATACGGAATACGCTTGGGCAACTTGATGGACGCCGCATCCGCAACAGTGCCCGAGCGTATCTCGGGCAATGCAAATGACGCGCCCTCAGAGGCCAAGATAATGTCGCCGGATAAGGCCAACTCCAACCCGCCACCACAGCAAATCCCATTCACCGCCATGATCACCGGCTTGTTGAGCCCGCGCAGCTCCTGCAAACCGCCAAAGCCGCCCTTCCCGTAATCGCCATCGACGGCATCACCATCGGCCGCAGCTTTCAAATCCCAGCCCGGGCAGAAAAACTTTTCTCCCGCTCCAGTGACTAACGCCACCCGCATCTCCGGGTCGTCCCGAAACGCGGTAAATGCCTCGCCCATGGCCCGGCTGGTCTCCAGATCAATCGCATTGGCTTTGGGTCGGTTAAGCGTGAATTCAAACACGCCCCCGCGACGCTCGATGTGAAAAGGGGTGTCCATTTAGTCCTCCGCCATGCGCACCAATGCGTCCACTGCCACCGCGCGGGTGGGCGTACACAGCACCGGGTTAATCTCAACTTCCCACAACGCATCCGCATGGGCCTGCGCGAAGTCCTGCACGGATTGCACCAAAGCCACAAGACCCTCCCGGTCCACACCCGGCGCCCCGCGCCAGCCCACCAATTTCGGCGCAATAGCCAAGCGGCTGAGGGCCGCGTCAATCTCGGCGGCAGTGCTGGGCACCAACAGTTGCACCGTGTCACCCCACAACTCCGCATCAACCCCGCCAGCGCCTAGCGTCAGGACAAACCCGTGGGCGGGGTCCCGGACGACAGCGACCAAAACTTCAACCACGGCGTCGGTGACCATTTCCTCCACCAAAACCGCGCCGCCCAGCGCCACCTTGGCCTGCGCCAAATCACACGCGGCGACGTTCAACATCACACCCCCGGCCTCGGTCTTGTGCGCAAGCCCCGTGGCCTTCACCACAAACGGACCAGCTCCACCCCCACGCGGAACGGCCACACCATAGCCCGCCAAGGCCGCCTTGGATCGCGCCTCATCCCACACAACGGGCACACCACTACGCGGGCCGGGCACCAAGGGCCGCGCACTGTCACCCCGCGCCATCGCGCCGACCACCGCAATCGCGGCCAAGGCCTCCGCCATGCCCGAAAACGGCACAATGCCCTGTGCAATCAACCGCTGCGCCACATCCTCCGGCAAGGCCTCTGGCAAACTCGACACTAACCCCATGGGCGCATCACTTGCCGCTGCCGCCGCCTCAAGCGCCTCAATCGCAGGCGTCCACGCCTCCACGTCGCATCGATCCCCACGCGGAAAGTCCAACACCAACAGCCCCATATCCACGTTACCCACCATCATGGCGGAATAAGTCGCAGCCATCGCCTGCACATCAGCCCAAATGTAGGTGTGGTAATCCAACGGGTTGGCCAGCGCGACCTTGGGGCCAAGCGCCGCGCGCAGCCCATCCGACTGCCCCTGTTCCAGCGCTGGGAACGTCACGCCCAATCTCGCGCCCAAATCCGCCATCAGGCTCGCCTCACCGCCCGAGCAGGACGCCGACACAACCCGCGACCCCGCCAAACCGCCCGTGCAATGCAACAGTTTCAACGCCTCCAACAGAACCGGCAGGCTCTCAACCTCTCCGATCCCAAGGCGGGCAAACAACGCGGACGCCCCGGCGCTTGACCCAACCAAAGAGGCCGTGTGCGATACCGCCCCGGCCTGCGCCTGCGCCGACCGCCCCACCTTCAACGCAACGATCGGCACCTCAACATCCCGCGCAACCGACACGAACCGCTCCAAATCATCGATCCCCTCAAGGTACAGCCCAATCGCACTCACCCGAGGGTCCGCCGCCAACTCCGCAATCACATCACTCACACCCCGGCTCGCCTGATTTCCAAGCGTCACGACATAGGCAATCGGCAATCCCCGCGCCTGCATTGTGATGTTGAGCGCGATGTTGGAACTCTGCGCCACAATCGCCACGCCTCGCTCCACGGGCACACCACCATGCTGATCGGGCCACAATCCGACCCCATCAAGATAGTTCAAAAGCCCATAGCAATTAGGCCCCAATATCGGCATCTCTCCGGCCGCGGCCAAAAGCGCGGCCTGCATATCGCCGCCGTCCGCTAACTCCGCCACTGCCTCCGAAAAGCCGGAGGCAAAGCACACAGCCCCCCCAGCCCCCATCCCAGACAACGCAGCCACCGCTTCTACGGTCGCCTCACGGTTCACGCCCAAAAACACCGCATCCGGCACGCCCGGCAAATCCTCGACCCGCGCGACATCCCCGCGGGTGGGGTGCACCCACCACACAGGCCCGTCAAACTCCCGGCAATTCCCAAGGACCGACGCACACCACGCGCCGCCCCCCACCACCGCAATGGACTGCGGCCGCAAAAGCCGCCCCAACCCATCCTTTGTTCCCGAAATACTTCCGCCGGAGGCTCCCACCCCCTCAGCCCTCCAAGGGCCGCAACAACTCGCGCGAGATAATGTGGCGCTGAATTTCGCTCGTCCCATCCCAAATGCGCTCCACCCGCGCATCACGCCAGAACCGCTCAATGGGGTAATCATCCATCAAGCCCATCCCCCCATGGATCTGCAACACAGCATCCGTGACCCGCGCCAGCATCTCCGAGGCATAGAGCTTCGCACTCGCGATTTCACGGTTCGCGGGCAGCCCCTCATCCAATCGCCACGCGCTCGCAAGCGTCAGGTAATCGGCGGCGTCAATCTCCGTGACCATGTCCGCTAGCTGAAAACTCACCCCCTGAAACTTGCCAATCGCCTGCCCGAACTGCCGACGCTCAGCGGCGTAATTCAGCCCCAGATCAAAACACCGCCGCGCCCGGCCCACTGCCATCGCGGCCACCGTGATCCGCGTCGCATAAAGCCACTCGTTCATCACCGCAAAACCACCATCCACCTCGCCCAAGACTTGGGCATCCGGCAGGCGACAATTGTCGAATTCTAGGATCATATTCTTGTAGCCGCGATGGCTGACGCTCTTGTATCCATCCCGGATCGTGAACCCCGGCGTGCCCCGATCCACCAAAAACGTCGTAATCCGTTTTTTGGGCCCCTTGGGGGTTTGATCCTCACCCGTCGCGACAAACACAATCACGAAATCCGCGTGTTCCGCCCCCGAGATAAAATGCTTGGTCCCGTTCAAGACCCAGTCGCCACCGTCGCGCACCGCGGCGCAAGTCATGCCCCGCACGTCCGAGCCCGCGCCGGGTTCCGTCATCGCAAGCGCGTCCATCCGCTCCCCACGCACCGCTGGCAGCAGGTACCGCTCACGCTGTTCACCTTCGCAGGCCATCAGGATGTTTTGTGGCCGCCCAAAGAAATGCGTCAACGCCATGGACCCACGGCCCAACTCACGCTCCACAAGCGCGAAATCCACGTGGTTTAGCCCAGCGCCGCCAACCTCTTGCGGGAAATTACAGGCGTAAAAGCCCAACTCAAGAGTCTTTGCCTTGATAGCTTCGGCGACGGCGGGCGGCACCTCGCCGGTCCGCTCAACCTCCGCCTCATGCGGATAGATCTCGGCCTCTACAAACGACCGGACCGTATCCACGATCATCTGCTGCTCATCGCTCAACCCAAAGTGCATGGTCACCCCCTGTTTTGGGAGCAGCCTAGCGAGCAACCATTTTGAGGTCAGCCTATTTCAGACACCAAAAGGCCAGTTTGCGGCACCCTTCTTTTGGCCCATAGGGGCCGCGCACCACGCCCTCAGCCGCACTTTGAATGGCCACAATCCCGGCACGTCATGCAGCCTTCGATCATCTGCATCCCGTATTGCCCACAACTCGGACAGGCAGGTCCCGCCCCTTGTCCGGGCAGGTTAACGACCTCGGCCTTAGGATCAGCCTTTAGGCCCATCCCCTCACCCTCAATGAACCCGATTGAGATCAGATGCTGCTCAATCACCCCGCCAATCGCCGCAAGGATCGACGGGATATACTTGCCCTCAATCCAAGCGCCCCCGCGCGGATCAAATACCGCCTTCAATTCCTCCACCACGAACGACACATCCCCGCCCCGCCGGAACACCGCCGAAATCATCCGCGTCAACGCAACTGTCCACGCAAAATGCTCCATGTTCTTGGAGTTGATGAACACCTCAAACGGACGCCGATGCCCGTTCAGGATCACGTCATTGATGGTGATGTAAATAGCATGCTCGGTGTTGGGCCACTTCACCTTATAGGTCTGCCCCTCCAACGAAGCCGGCCGCCGCAACGGCTCCGAGAGGTGGACCACTTCTGCGCCCTCAGACGTGTCACTACGAGCCTCAGGCGCCGCCGCGCTCAGGTCCTGCTTATCCTCCGACACGCTCAACACCGACCCGGTCACCGCATTGGGCCGATAGGTCGTGCAGCCCTTACAGCCCTGATCCCAAGCCGCCATGTAGACGTCCTTAAAATCCTCAAAGCTGATGTCTTCGGGGCAATTGATCGTCTTTGAGATACTCGAATCGATCCATTTTTGCGCCGCCGCCTGCATCCGCACGTGGTCTTGTGGCGCAAGAGTTTGGGCATTCACAAAGTAATCGGGCAGCTCCCGGTCGCCAAACTTTTCGCGCCACATCTGGACGGCGTAGTCCACGACCTCTTCTTCGGTCCGCGACCCGTCCTTTTGCAACACTTTGCGCGTATAAGCATAGGCGAACACCGGCTCGATGCCCGAACTCACATTTCCCGCGTACAACGAAATCGTCCCCGTCGGCGCAATCGAGGTCAGCAGCGCGTTGCGAATCCCATGGGTGCGGATGGCGTCGCGCACGTCGTCATCCATCGCCTCCATCGTGCCGCTGGCCAAATAGGCCTCCGCGTCAAACAACGGAAACGGCCCCTTTTCCTGTGCCAATTGCACCGACGCAAGGTATGCGGCGCGCGCAATCCGGTGCAACCAGCGGTCCGTCAGACGCGCCGCCTCCTCCGAGCCATAGCGCGCACCGACCATCAACAACGCATCCGCCAATCCGGTCACGCCCAGTCCAATGCGCCGCTTGGCCCGCGCCTCAGCGGCCTGCGCCTCTAGCGGAAAGCGTGAGGCATCAACCACGTTGTCCATCATCCGCACGGCGGTCCCGACCAAGGAAACCAAAGCCTCCTCATCCAAATCCGCCCCGTCCTCAAATGGCCGATCCACCAGCCGCGCCATATTCACCGAACCCAGCAAACAGGCCCCATAGGGCGGCAAGGGTTGCTCCCCACAAGGGTTCGTTGCCGCAATCGTCTCGCAATAATTCAGGTTGTTGGCCGCGTTGATCCGGTCGATGAAAATCACCCCCGGCTCGGCGTATTCGAACGTCGCCTGCATAATCCGGTTCCACAGATCACGCGCATCCAACGTGCGGTACACCCGCCCGTCAAACACCAAATCCCACGGAGCATCGGCCTTCACCGCCTCCATAAAGGCGTCCGTGACCAACACGCTTACGTTGAACATGCGCAGCCGCGCCGGGTCCGACTTGGCTTCGATAAAGTCAATAATGTCGGGGTGGTCGCACCGCATCGTGGCCATCATCGCCCCCCGCCGGGACCCCGCCGACATAATAGTGCGGCACATCGAATCCCACACATCCATAAACGACAAAGGCCCACTGGCATCCGCCGCCACACCCGTCACGCTCGCGCCCTTGGGCCGGATGGTCGAAAAATCGTAGCCGATCCCACCACCCTGCTGCATCGTCAGCGCGGCCTCCTTCAGCATGTCGAAAATTCCGCCCATGCTGTCGGGGACCGTGCCCATGACGAAACAATTGAACAACGTCACCGACCGCGCAGTCCCTGCCCCCGCCGTAATGCGGCCCGCGGGCAAATACTTGAAATCCTCCAAAGCGGCATAGAACCGAGGTTCCCAAACCTCCGGCTCTGCCTCAACCGCTGCCAAAGCCCGGGCAATCCGCCGCCACGTGTCCTCCACCGAATGATCCAGCGGCGTCCCATCCGCCTCCTTGAACCGATACTTCATATCCCAAATCTGTTCAGCAATCGGAGCGGTAAAACGGGTCATGGCAGTGATCCTTGTTTTCAATAACGGCGGAGACACACAATAGCTTGAAGACCCCTCAAAATCCACTACCATATGTTGTGAATTATGGGGACGACTCTGTGGATAAGCCTGTGCATCTTATCAAACTCTGCGTTGGAGCAGAAGCGGTTGAGGACCTTCTGGCGTGGCAAAACCACCCCCGCGCCAAAGGCCCCGATGGCCAGCCACGCCATGTCACACGCATGTGGCCCAAACGCGAAGCCGAGATCGTGGGCCAAGGCTCACTCTACTGGGTATTCAAAGGCTTGGTGCTCTGCCGCCAACCTATCGTTCGCTTCGATGAGGTAATCGGCCACGACGGTATCCGCCGCTGCGGCATCGTGCTGGACCCCACGATCACCCGCGTCACGCCCGCTCCCAAACGCCCGTTCCAAGGCTGGCGCTACCTCCAAGCTGCCGACGCCCCCCTAGACCTGCGCGAAGGCCGTGAGGCTGACGACCCCCTGCCCGACACACTCGCGCGCGAGCTGGCAGACATCGGGCTGCTCTAACGCCGCCCCGCCTCCTTTGTTCCAAAAATACTCAAACGCCGCGCCAGCAGCCATCTGGGGCCTCGCCCCAGATCCCGACACGCTCAGCTTGCATTAACCGAGCGGCCTACCAATGCGGCGGGCGTTGATCAGCTAGGGGCACGGTGCCCCCCGCATCCAATTCGCTCTCGGCGGCGCGGCGCATCAACGCCTCAATCCGACGCTCCGCGATGTCCAATGTCTTGGCGTGCCCGGCCACAACATCTGACAAATCCTCGACCACACGGGTCAGGTGCGCCACCTTTTCCTGCAACGCAATCATTTCTACATCACTCATCTCTCACCTCGTCCAATTGTCCCATTGCTTGCCCCCACGTACCGGGGCGGGTAAAGGCGGGGCACCTGATCAAACATCGGACCGACCCATGGCCAAACCCAAGAAATCCCCGCGCCCCAAGGCCGAACCGCCCAAGGGCTTTCGCGACTATTTCGGCACCGAGGTGTCCGAGCGCAAGGCTATGTTGGATCAGATCGCCGCTGTCTACCACCTGTATGGGTTTGAGGCGCTCGAATCTTCTGCCGTGGAAACGGTCGAAGCCTTGGGCAAATTCCTCCCCGACGTGGACCGCCCCAATGAGGGCGTCTTTGCGTGGCAAGAAGCCGATGAGAACGACAAGGGCGACTGGATGGCCCTGCGCTATGACCTGACCGCGCCTCTGGCCCGCGTCTATGCGCAACACCGCAATGATCTGCCGATGCCCTATCGTCGCTTTGCGATGGGTCCCGTTTGGCGCAACGAAAAACCCGGCCCAGGTCGGTTCCGCCAGTTTTATCAGTGCGATGCCGATACCGTTGGCGCGCCTTCGGTCGCCGCAGACGCCGAAATCTGCGCGATGCTCTCGGACACGCTAGAGGCCGTGGGCATCCCGCGCGGCGACTACCTGATCCGGATCAATAACCGCAAAGTCCTCAACGGCGTGCTAGAGGCCACAGGCGTCACAGATGACGCCCAACAGGCCGACGTTTTGCGCACCATCGACAAGTTCGACAAAGTCGGTGAGGCCGGCGTGCGCGAACTGCTGGGCAAGGGGCGCCTGGACGCTTCCGGTGCCTACATCGACGGAGTTGGTTTGACCGACGCACAGGCCGAACCGGTCCTCGCGTTCCTGACATCCAAGGGCGCGACCTCGGCCGACACACTCGCCAACCTACGCGCCGCCATCGGCGACAGCGCCGTGGGCACCGAGGGCGTAGAAGAGCTGCAAACAATCGCGTCCCTGCTCGAAGCCCAAGGCTACGCCGCCGACAGAATCGTGATCGACCCCTCCGTCGTGCGCGGCCTCGGCTACTACACAGGCCCGGTCTACGAAGCCGAACTCACCTTTGAGATCAAAGACGAAAAGGGCCGTCCGCGGCAGTTCGGCTCGGTCGCAGGGGGCGGTCGCTACAACGGCCTCGTGCAACGGTTCACTGGCCAAGAGGTTCCCGCAACTGGCGTGTCCATCGGCGTTGATCGCTTGCTGGCCGCCCTACGTATGAAGGGTCGCACCGCCGCAACCCCGCCCGGCCCCGTGGTAGTAACGGTCATGGATAAGGCCCGCATGTCGGACTACCAACAGATGGTGTCTGAGCTGCGCGCCGCCGGCATCCGCGCCGAGGTGTACTTGGGCAACCCCAAGAACTTTGGCAACCAGCTGAAATATGCGGACAAGCGGCTCAGCCCTGTGGCGATCATCCAAGGCTCGGATGAGGCTGAGCGCGGCGTTGTGCAGATCAAGGACCTGATCCTTGGGGCCAAAATCGCCGAAAGCGCGAGCCTTGAGGAATGGAAAGCCCAGCCCGCCCAACGCGAGATTTCGCGCGACGATCTGGTGGAAGAGGTTCGCAAGTGCCTGGAGCAATAGATAAAACCGCAGACCGGGCCGAAGCCGCACGGGTGCTAGAGGCGTTCAAACACGCCGGTGCCACGCCGGTGGAAACGGACCTTTTGCAACCTGCCGAAACGCTGTTGGACCTCTACGGCGAAGACATTCGCGGCCGTGCCTTTATCACCCAAGACCCCGATCAGGGTGAGATGATGCTGCGCCCGGATTTTACCGTGCCTGTCGTGCAGATGCACATGGACAACATCGAGGCCGGAGGCCCCGAACCCGCGCGCTACGCCTATATGGGTGAGGTGTTTCGCAAGCAAGAAAGCGACGCAACCCGCGCGCGTGAATACCTACAGGTTGGCTTTGAGCTGTTTGATCGCACCGATCCCGCCCGCGCCGACGCTGAGGTGTTTTCTCTGTTTTCAGAGGTGCTTTCGCCGCTCAACCTACGGGCTGTAACCGGGGACATTGGTATCCTGATCGCGGTCGTAAATGGGCTGTCCACATCGGAACGCCGCCGCGCCGCACTGCGCCGCCACATCTGGCGTCCGCGCCGGTTCCGCACGCTGCTGGACCGCTTTACGGGCCGCACGTCCGTGCCCGCGCACCGCGCCGCCCTGATCGCGGACCCGCGCGCGGCCTTGGCCGTCGCGAGCGATGCCGTACAGGTCGGTAAGCGCGGCCCGCAGGAAGTCGCGGACCGGATCGAGGCCCTTCGGATCGACGCCGCCACCCCGCCCATCGGTGAGGCCGAGGCAGACGTGATTGACGCGGTTTTGGACCTAAAAGCACCACTGTCCGGCGCACTGCAAATTCTGCGCGATATCGCCATCGACCTGCCCGCCATTTCGGATGCGACCGACATGTTTGAGGCTCGGCTCGAAGCGTTGGATGCGGCGGGTATCACCATCGCCGACATCCCGTTTGAGGCCACCTATGGGCGCACCTCAATGGAGTATTACGACGGCTTCGTGTTCGGCTTTACCGGCGCGCCGCACCTGCCCCCTGTCGCGACTGGCGGGCGCTATGACGCGCTGACCTCGGTGCTGGGCCAAGGCCGCGCGATCCCTGCTGTGGGCGGCGTCATCCGCCCCGCCCTAGTCCGCCAAATGCGGGAGAACCTCACATGACGCTGAAGCTGGGGGTGCCGTCCAAGGGGCGGCTCATGGAAAAGACATTTCAATGGTTTGGCAAACGTGGGCTGACGCTGTCGCGCACCGGGTCCGAGCGGGAATATGCCGGGGCAGTTGAAGGCGCAGACATCGAGTTGGTGTTGCTTTCGGCTGGTGAAATTCCGCGCGAATTGTCCGCTGGGCGCATTCATTTGGGCGTCACGGGGTCGGACCTTGTGCGCGAAAAGTTGAGCCTATGGGACCAGCGTGTCGAAGAGCTTGCGTTGATGGGTTTTGGTCATGCGGACCTGATCCTTGCGGTGCCAGTCGCTTGGGCGGATGTGGACACGCTGGATGATCTGGACGCGGTTGCCGCCGCGTTTCGCGCGCAGCATGGTCACCGCCTGCGGATTGCCACGAAATACCACCGTCTGGTGCGCGACTACCTGCGCGACGCGGGCGTGGCCGACTATCAGCTGGTCGACAGCCAAGGCGCGACGGAGGGCACCGTCAAGAATGAGACGGCAGAGGCGATCGCGGACATCACATCAACCGGGGAAACGCTGCGCGCGAACCACCTGAAAGTATTGGGTGGCGAGCCGATCCACCAAAGCCAAGCGACCCTGTTCCGCGCGCGCGCGGCGGATTGGACAACTGAGGACCGGGCTGAGTTGAAGCGGCTTGAGGGTATTCTGGGCCTCTGACCCGATAGGTCACGCCTTATGTCCTATTGTTGTGCACGCGCAACAAAGGGCCAGGTTATCTTACTGATAATTAACTGAAATTAATTTCGCACCATATCGCGCTAACCACAAAATGTAGAGGGGCATCCCTTTATTTTGTGGCACACGGGTGTCTTGCTGCAACGCCCATCTGGTCATTGCATTAATATGTATTAAATGGCTGATCAGCGGGCGCTTAGGCCCTGCGCAAACCAGACCACCAGACCCCTATTTTCACGGCCGTTAACAGACGCCTTTACCGTCCCGCATCTCCACCATTGACCAAGCCCGAAAACCGCATCATATCCCCATCATGACCGACCTCGATAAAATCCGCAATTTTTCCATCGTCGCGCACATCGACCACGGGAAATCCACGCTCGCTGATCGCCTAATTCAGGAGACGAACACCGTCGCCGTTCGGGACATGAAAGAGCAACTGCTTGATTCCATGGACATTGAGCGTGAGCGCGGCATCACGATCAAGGCCAACACCGTGCGGATCGACTACACCGCCGATGATGGTCAGGACTATGTGCTGAACCTGATCGACACCCCCGGCCACGTCGACTTTGCCTATGAGGTCTCCCGCTCGATGCGTGCGGTTGAGGGATCATTGCTGGTGGTCGACAGCACACAAGGTGTTGAGGCGCAGACGCTGGCCAACGTGTACCACGCGCTTGACGCGGACCACGAAATCGTGCCGGTTTTGAACAAAATCGACCTGCCTGCGTCCGATTGTGAACGCGTGGCGGAGCAGATTGAAGATGTGATCGGGATTGATGCCTCTGAGGCCATTCAGGTTTCGGCCAAGACCGGTGTTGGCATCCGCGAAACCCTTGAGTCCATTGTCAAACATCTGCCCGCGCCCAAGGGCGACCCGGATGCGCCGCTAAAGGCCATGCTGGTGGACAGCTGGTATGATTCGTATCTGGGCGTGATCGTTTTGGTCCGCGTTATCGATGGTCGCCTGAAAAAGGGTGAACGCGTTAAGTTTTTGTCGAACGGGACCGTGCACCATGTGGATCGGATCGGCGTGTTCCGGCCTGCGATGGCCGAAATCGATAGCCTCGGCCCCGGTGAAATCGGGTTCCTAACGGCCTCCATCAAGCAGGTTCGCGATACGCGTGTGGGTGATACGATCACGCACCAAAAGTCCGAGGTTGAGGCACTGCCCGGCTTTAAGCCCGCGCAACCGGTTGTGTTTTGTGGGCTGTTCCCCGTGGACGCCGCCCAGTTTGAGGACATGCGCGACAGCATCGATAAGCTTGCGCTGAACGATGCGTCCTTCAGCTTTGAGATGGAAACGTCCGCGGCTCTTGGGTTCGGTTTTCGCTGTGGTTTCCTAGGGTTGCTGCACCTTGAAGTGATCCGTGACCGGATTGAGCGCGAATATGACATCGACCTGATCACCACCGCGCCAAGCGTGATTTATGATATTCACATGAAGGATGGCACGGTTGAGCAGCTGCATAACCCTGCGGACATGCCCGACCTGACCCTTGTGGATCACATCGAAGAGCCGCGGATTAAGGCCACGATCCTCGTGCCTGATGAGTATTTGGGCGACGTTCTGAAACTGTGCCAAGATCGGCGCGGCCTACAACTGGACCTGACGTATGCGGGTTCGCGGGCGATGGTGGTTTATGACCTGCCGCTGAACGAGGTGGTGTTTGATTTCTATGACCGCCTGAAGTCGGTGACAAAGGGCTATGCCTCGTTCGATTACCAAATGATTGGTTACCGCGAAGACAATTTGGTTAAGATGTCGGTGCTGGTAAACGATGAGCCAGTGGACGCGTTGTCGATGATGGTGCACCGCGAGCGGGCCGAAACACGTGGCCGCGCGATGGTCGAAAAGCTCAAGGAGTTGATCCCGCGCCACATGTTCAAAATCCCGATCCAAGCGGCCATCGGCGGCAAAGTGATCGCGCGTGAAACCCTTTCAGCCATGCGCAAAGACGTGACTGCTAAGTGTTATGGCGGTGACGCCACACGGAAGAAGAAGCTTCTTGAAAAGCAGAAAGCCGGTAAGAAAAAGATGCGCCAGTTCGGCAAGGTCGAAATTCCGCAGCAGGCGTTTATCAATGCACTGAAAATGGACAGCTAAGGCTGTCCGTTTTGGCGGCTGTGCTGGCCCTGTGGAGCGCACAGCCACCGAGCCAGTTGACCCATATCAACGCGAGCGTCTGAGGCCGGGCGCATAGTTCATCCGCATAACGGAGGATGAACCCATGGCCGCAAGCCCAACCTATGCCGAAATAAAAGCCCGCCTGTTGGATCGACGTGATCAGCTGACCCGTCAGATGCAGATCATTGAGCGGGACCTCGACAAACCTGCCCCCCGAGACGTGGAGGATGCCGCCACTGAGCGGCAGGGAGATGAGGTGATGGAAGCGCTTGGCGTCCATGACGCCCAAGAGGTTCGCGCGATTGATGCCGCCCTCGCCCGGATCGAGACCGGCGAATACGGCATTTGTCAAAAGTGCGGTGAGGCTATTTCAGTCGCGCGTCTGGAGGCCGTGCCCACCGCGTCGCTGTGTCGAAACTGCGCGCGGTAACACGGGGACGGGTCGCTATTGAACCGCGCGTTCGATGGCCTGTCCGGCACTCGTGATGTCACGGCCCACGCCTTGGATTGTTCCGCAGGCGGTCAGCGCCACCAACATTGCCATCATCACACAAATACGGGTCATGCCGCGTTCTCCTTTGGTCTTCATACGTATTAACCATATCTAAATGGGCGCGACCAGCGCCCTGGGTTAGGTCGGCGAAAGGGTGCTATTAGATATCCAACACGCAGATCCCATCCGCGCCGCCCGCACACATTGCGACCAATTCTGCGCCCGCGGCAATGTGATCGGGATGAGCTAGGTACGCATCGCGCGCGGCAGCATCCTCAAAGTCGATGGTGATGGCGTGGGTATAACCGCGCGCAGCACCCTCGGGGCTGGTGTTGGGGCCTGCGCGGACCGGGCCCATGCCCGGCACGGCGCTGCGCAGCCCCTCTAGCTTTGTCCAAAGTGCGTCGATCTCAGCCTGCGAAATGGTCGGTTCGATCTGGCACAGCACGATGTGGCGCACAGGCACCGGGGCTGGGCGCAGACGGCCATTGATCTCTAGCAGGTTGCCCTCTGGGTCCTCGACATAGACGTGGCGCAGGCCGGGAATTGCGAACTCTCCGGTGACGGAATGGGGCACGCCTGCCGCTGTCAGCCGCGCAATCACGCTGTCCAGATCATCGACCTGAAGCGCCACGTGACCGCCAATGCTGGGGTTGTGGGCCATGTTGTTTTTGGCCGCGAACTCAGGGTCCGGTGCGATGAGGTGCAGGCCGGTGTGACCCTCACGCCCATCGCCCAAAAGCGCCAACTTATCTGGATCACCCGGAAGGTAGCCGCGCGTTTCGGGAAAGGCCCATGTGCCCAGCGTCATGCCCAGAATTTCGGTATAGAACCGAGCGGTTTGAGCCACATTGCGTGCCTCTAGATTGACGTGATGAATGGACCAAGCCATGGCGCGCGCCCCCTGTTTTGCCTGTTGTTGCGCGCAGAGTGCGCCGTCTGTCGGCTATAATCCAGCCCCCATTCGCACGGCTCCGGTCGGGACCTTTTTGCGCCATAGGGCTGGCGGAGGACGGGCCGCGCCCCTAGCTTGAGGTCAAAGGAGATTTCCCATGACCAACCCGTTGCTTGCCGAGTGGACCGCCCCTCACGCCCTGCCCCCGTTTGACGCCATAAGCGACGCGCATTTCGGCCCCGCGTTTGACGCCGCCGAAGCCGAAGGGCGCGCGGCGATTGCCGCGATCGCCGAGGCCACCGAGCCGCCGACGTTCGCCAACACGATCGAAGCGTTGGAGCGTGCGGACAAGCTGCTCGACCGGGTGGCAGGCGTATTCTACAACATCGCGGGTTCGGACAGTAACCCCGAGCGCGAGGCGCTGATGCGTGACTTGGCCCCCCGCATGTCGGCCTATGCCAGCGAAATTACCAACAACGCAGCCCTATTTGCCCGCATCCAAACGCTGTGGGATGCGCGTGATGACCTAGATCTGAGCGCGGAACAGGCACGGGTTTTGATGCTGTATCACCGCAGCTTTGTCCGCTCGGGCGCAGCCCTAGAAGGCGCGGCGCGGGATCGGCTGACAGAGGTCAAATCACGGCTCGCAACCTTGGGCACGACCTTCACCCAAAACCTGCTGGCGGATGAAAGGTCATGGTTCATGCCCTTGTCCGAGGACGACCTAGAGGGCCTGCCGGATTTCGTGGTAGCCTCGGCCCGCGCGGCGGGTGAGGAAAAAGAGGCAGGCGGTCCGATTGTAACGCTGTCGCGGTCTTTGATCACACCGTTTTTGCAATTCTCGCCGCGCCGCGACCTGCGGGCCAAGGCCTTTGCCGCATGGATCGCGCGGGGCGCGAACGGCGGCGACACAGACAACCGCGCCATCTGCGCCGAGATTTTGGCCTTGCGGGCAGAACGGGCCAAGCTGCTCGGCTATGCCAATTTTGCCGACTATAAGCTTGAGACCGAAATGGCCCGCACGCCGGACGCCGTGCGCGGCTTGTTGATGCAAGTCTGGGAGCCCGCGAAATCCGCCGCCAACGAGGACGCGCAAATCCTAGAAGCGATGCTGCACAAGGACTGCTACGAAGGTCCGCTAGAGCCGTGGGATTGGCGTTATTACGCGGCCATCCGGCGCAAGGCCGAGCATGATTTGGATGAGGCCGAGCTGAAGCCATATTTGCAGCTGGACCGGATGATTGAAGCCTCTTTCGCCTGCGCCAACCGGTTGTTTGGGCTGGAGTTTGCGCCACTGGACGTCCCGCTTTATCATCCCGATGCCCGCGCTTGGGAAGTCACCCGCAATGGCGCGCCGGTGGCCATTTTCATCGGCGATTACTTTGCCCGTGGCTCCAAACGGTCGGGGGCGTGGTGTTCAGCCATGCGGTCACAATCCAAACTAGACGGTGCCGTGACACCCATCGTCGTGAACGTGTGCAACTTTGCCAAATCAGAACCCGCGCTGTTGTCCTATGACGACGCTCGCACCCTGTTCCACGAATTTGGCCACGCGTTGCACCAGATGCTGTCGAACGTCACCTATGGGCTGATCTCAGGCACATCTGTGGCGCGCGATTTCGTAGAACTACCCAGCCAGCTTTATGAGCACTGGTTGGAGGTGCCCGAAGTATTGGAGGAATTCGCCACCCACGCCGACACCGGCGCGCCAATGCCGCGCGACCTATTGGACCGCCTGTTGGGTGCGGCGACCTATGATATGGGCTTTTCGACGGTGGAATATGTCGCCTCGGCGCTGGTCGATCTGGCGTTCCACGAAGCCGCAGACGCCCCCGCCGACCCGATGCAAAAACAGGCCGAAGTCCTAGAGGCGATCGGCATGCCCCGCGCAATCCCGATGCGCCATGCAACGCCGCACTTCGCCCATGTATTCGCGGGCGACGGATATTCCGCCGGGTACTACAGCTATATGTGGTCCGAAGTGATGGACGCCGACGCGTTCGACGCTTTTGGCGAAGCAGGTGGTCCGTTTGACCCCGAAATTGCGGCAAAGTTGGAAGAGTTCATCCTGTCGGCAGGCGGCTCGGAAGAGGCGGATGTGCTATATACCAAGTTCCGGGGCCGGATGCCGGGGGTTGAGGCTTTGCTCAAGGGACGCGGATTGTTGACCGCTTGATGCGTTAGGGGGCGGGTGCGCCTGCCCCCCACAAATGCGCCATGGGCGACCAGCCCTCAATCCCGCTGATGCGGACCTCACACCAGCCATCCGCGCATTCGCCCAAGCGCGCCACTACGCCCTCTTGGGCGTAGGCTATGACGCGCGTACTGGCGTCGGGGCGTGCGTGTAGGGGCAGTTTATCAAGCGTAACAAGCGCGGTGCGGGCCCCGGACAGCAGCGAATAATGCATCCAGCCGCCCGCGCCATCGCGGTCCACCACGCGCCGCCAATGGCCATATTCGCTGACGACTTGCAGGGGCATGTTGCGCCGTTTGAACACCCAATCCACCCGGTGTGTGCGCGAAGGGCCGCGCCGCACATTGCCCTCAGCCGCCTTAAGCGAGACAAAGCGCGGCAAGGGCAGATTGGTCACGGGGCCGCGTTCGGCTGCGGGCTGGGCTGGCTCTTCGGTGGCCTGCGCCGTGGGCGCGTAAGCCATCAGCCCGATCAGTAGTGCGAACGCAAGCCTGCGCATCATGTGAGAGGTCCTGTATCGTCTGATCTGCGCCCGTTTCGGGCTGCGTTTCACGCCTTGCGCGTGGCTGTCAGTTTGTCACTATGGGGGGCATAAATCTAGAGCCCAGCGCGCCAGTGGCGTGACAAATCCAACGGAGAGCAGTCAAATGGCAGGCAAAAAGCTGACAGTTGTGGTCACCCGGAGACTGCCTGAGGCGGTCGAGACCCGCATGATGGAGCTTTTTGACGTCGAGCTGCGCGAAGATGACACGCCGATGTCCCGCGCAGAACTGGTCGCCGCGATGGCGCGCGCCGATGTTTTGGTACCGACGATCACCGATACGATTGACGCAGGCCTTTTGGGGCAAGCGGGCGACAGGCTGAAGCTGATCGCGAACTACGGCGCGGGTGTCGACAACATTGATGTGTCCACTGCGCGGCAACGGGGCATTTTGGTCAGCAACACGCCCGGCGTGCTGACCGAAGACACGGCTGACATGACCATGGCCCTGATGCTGTCCGTCACACGGCGCATTCCTGAGGGCATGGCCGTCATGCAGAAAGACAATTGGGACGGATGGTCCCCCACGGCCCTGCTGGGCGGCCGATTGGCCGGGCGGCGCCTTGGTATTTTGGGAATGGGACGAATTGGGCAGGCAGTCGCGCGACGCGCCGCGGCCTTTGGGATGCAGGTGCATTACCACAACCGCCGCCGCCTACACGCGGGCCTAGAGGAGCCCTTGGAGGCCACCTACTGGGAGAGCCTTGACCAGATGATTGCGCGCATGGATGTGCTGTCGATCAACTGCCCCCATACGCCTTCGACGTTTCACTTGATGAACGCCCGGCGGCTGAAGTTGATGAAACCCACGGCCGTGATTGTGAACACATCGCGCGGAGAAGTCGTGGATGAAAATGCACTGACCCGGATGCTGCGCGCCAATGAAATCGCGGGTGCGGGGCTGGATGTGTATGAGCATGGCCGCACCGTGAACCCACGTCTGCGTGAGCTGAACAACGTCGTGCTATTGCCACATATGGGGTCGGCGACACATGAAGGGCGCGTTGAAATGGGTGAGAAGGTCTTGATCAATATCAAGACGTTTGATGATGGACACCGTCCACCCGACTTGGTTGTGCCCAGTATGTTGTAAGGGACATGCTGTACGGGGCTCTGCCCCCGGCCTGCGGCCTTCCCCCGGGATATTTGGGAACCAAAGAGTTAGGGATCAGGGGGTGAGGATCGCGTTGTCGATCAGCAGGACCGGCCCGAAATCTGCCGCGAGTAACAGGACCGCATGGGACGCAAGTGGAGCATCGGGCAGTTCGCGGAGATCTGCGGCGCCGCGGATATCTACGGACTGTAGGGTGGCGCGGGGTTCTGCCGTGATTTGAGCGGAGACTTTTGCCGCGATTTGATCGGGTGTGGCCCCCTGTGCGGCCATGGATTGTGCAGTATTGAGCGCCTGTGACAGGACCGTACTGGCGGCGCGATCCTCTGCGGTGAGGCGCAGGTTGCGCGAGGACATCGCCAGGCCGTCGGGTTCACGCACGGTTGCGTGAGCCACGATTTCAACCGGAATTTCGAGATCGCGAACCATCTGCCGGATCACGAGCACCTGTTGGTAGTCCTTTTGCCCAAACCACGCCCGGGCAGGTTGAACCAGGTTGAACAATTTGCTGACAACGGTTGCGACCCCTCGAAAGTGGCCGGGCCGTAGGGCACCCATCAGCATACCTGCGAGTTTGGGTGTCTCAACGATTGTATCCGCGCCTTCGGGATACATCTGCGCGGCTGTGGGGCAGAACACAAGGTCGACGCCTGCGGCCTCTAACTGGGCGAGGTCCTCTGCGAGAGTGTCGGGGTATTTGGCCAGATCTTCGGGATTGCCGAACTGTGTGGGGTTCACAAAGATCGACACGACCACGGCATCGGATGCGGCGCGCGCGGCCTGCACCAAAGCCATATGGCCCGCATGAAGAGCACCCATCGTGGGCACAAACCCGATGTTGGCGGGCAGTAACGCGCGGGCGGCGCGCAGGTCGGATTTGGTGTGAACGACTTTCATGCGCGTCGCTTATCCGGCCCGGTTGCCTGCATCAATGCGGCATGAAGGGCGCAACTTTGACAACAGGTCGTTTTCGGATGGGTTTGCGTCGGGTGGGATTGTGGGCGGCGCGCATTTTTGGACAATGTAGGCGCAACTAGATCTCCGGGAGTGTTGCAATGAAAACGGAAGTAAAAGCCCTCGTTGTTGGCGGTGGCGCCGTGGGCAACGGCATCGCCTATCATTTGGCAAAAGCCGGTTGGTCCGACGTGATGTTGCTGGAGCGCGATGAACTGACCTCGGGCTCGACTTGGCACGCCGCTGGCCTGCTGCCCCTGTTCAACATGAGCTATGCCACAAGCCATATTCACGACTATTCCGTGAAGTTCTACAAATCGCTGGAAGAAGAGACCGGCCTAAACGCGGGCTTTTCCGTGGTGGGCAACTTGCGCATGGCGCAGACCCAAGCGCGCATGGATGAGTACATGTTGTACGCATCCACGGCCGAAACCGTGGGCGTGCCCTACGAGTGGATGACGCCCGCGCAGATCAAGGAGCGGTGGCCATTGGTGTGCACCGAGGACCTTGAGGGCGCGATTTTCCACCCCACCGACGGCTATATCAACCCTGCCGATGTGACGATGGCCATGGCCAAAGGCGCCCGACAGCGCGGCGTCACGATTGAGCGTAAGTGGCAAGTCGATGGCTATGAGTGGAAGGGCGATCACTGGGAGGTCACCTGCACCAAGATGGCCGACAAGGGCGGCAACTTGGTCGCGACCGAGGAACAGGTTGTCGTCAAGGCAGAGCATGTGGTGACCGCCACGGGCAACCACGCCCAACGCACCGCGAAGCTGTTGGGCATCAAATCCCCTGCGATCCCGGTGGAACACCAGTTCATCGTGACCGAACCCGACCCGATGCTGCAAGAATACCGTAAAAACCACGGTGAGCACCCCGTGCTGCGCGATGCGGACGCCAAGTGGTACGTGCGTGAGGAACGCGGCGGCTGGATCCTGGGCCCCTATGAGAAAAACGCCCCTGCGTGTTTTGAATACGGCGTGCCGGACAGTTTCCGCGCGGACCTGTTCCCGCTGGATCTGGAGCGGATCGAAGAAGAATACATGTCCTTCATCCACCGCATCCCCTCGTCTGAGGAAGTCGGCCTGAAGGACGATTTCAACGGCCCGATCTGCTATACCCCCGATGGCAACCCGTTGGTTGGCCCCGCGCCGGGACTGCGCAACATGTGGCTGGCTGAGGGCTTTAGCTTTGGGATCACGGCTGCGGGTGGCACGGGCTATTACCTCGCGCAGATGATGGTTGAGGGTGAGGCGGAGATCGACATGGCGTCGCTCGACCCGAAACGCTTTGGCTCTTGGGTGACGACGGAATATGCCGCGCGCAAGAACGAGGAATCATACGACCACGTTTTCATCCTGCACCATCCGGATGAAGAGCGCCCCGCATGTCGTCCGCTAAAAACTGCGCCAGCCTATGATCGGCAAAAGGCGCTGGGGGCACAGTTTGGCTGCGTCAACGGTTGGGAACGGCCCAACTACTTTGGCCCGCTTGATGCGCCCGATAGCTTTGACCACGACGCACGGTCCTTTCGGCGCGGGGCGTGGTGGGACTATGCCAAGGACGAGGCCCACGCGATCCGTGAGGGCGTTGGCCTGATCGATGCGACAGCCTTTACCAAACACGTTCTGTCCGGCCCCGGTGCTACGCAATTCCTGGATTGGTTCACCACGAACAAGCTGCCCCGCGTGGGCCGTATCAACCTGACCTATGCTTTGACGGCGGCGGGCACCACGCGCACGGAATACACCATCGTGCGCCGGGGCGAGGACAGTTATTACCTTGTGTCCGCTGGCGCGTGGCAGTCCTATGACGCTGATTTCCTGCGGGCTGCCATTGCGGACAAGACCGCTGAATTCGGCGCGATGACCTTGCAGGACGTGACATCGCAATACGGGGTGTTTGCGATTGCGGGGCCAAAATCCCGTGACGTATTGGGTGCCTTGATCAGTGATGCCAACCCAGAAACCGCGTTGTCCAACAAGCGGTTCCCGTGGCTGTCATCGCAGGACATCGAGTTGAAAATGTGCCCCACGATGGCGATCCGCGTGGCCTACACCGGTGAGCTGGGCTGGGAGCTGCACCACCCGATTGAGATGCAGAACTATCTGTTCGACCAACTGATGCAGGCCGGTGAACCCCATGGGCTGAAGCTGGTGGGCGCACGGGCGCAAAACTGGCTCAGGCAGGAGAAATCCTATCGCGCGTTTGGCACCGAATTGGGCCGGGATGCGACGCCGCTAGAGGCCGGGCTGGACCGCTTTGTGGACCTGAACAAGGACTTCCACGGCAAAGCCGCGATGGAGGCCATTGGCATCCGGTCCAAATGTGTCACGCTTTTGGTGGATGGGCCTGCGGATGCTGACCCGTGGGGCCGTGAGGCGCTGTATGCAGGGGATACCAAGGTCGGGCGTTTGACCTCGGGCGGGTATTCACCGGCGTTTGGGCGTTCCATCGGGATGGGGTATGTGCGGCCTGATCTGGCAGAGCCGGGCACTAAGCTGATGGTCAAAATCCAAGACAAGCTATGGCCTGTCGAGGTGACCGTCGACAGCCCCTATGACCCTACGAACGCCACCATCCGCAAGGACGGCTAGGGTAGCTGATACAAAGGCCCGTGGGGCGGCGATGCCGTCCCCGGACGCCCTCGTCGATTAGTCGGCCTTACGGGCAATCAGCATCACATTGTTGGCCGGCATCGGATAGGTTGAGACGCGCAGTTGCAGCGCCTCTAGCACCGAGGCCACGGCGCCAAGGTCCTTGTAGCCAAGCCCCTCATGCCGCGCGAGAAGTTCAGAATGGAAATCGGCATCGCCCTGGGACGTCGTCATTCCTTCACGCAGGAACGGTCCATAGATCGCGAGCATTCCGCTGGACGACAGGCTCTGGCTTGCCTCATCCAGCAAAACGGCCATGTCGGCATCTGTGATCAAGTGCAAAAGGTTGACCACGATCACCACATCCACCGGGCCACGCTGCCGCGCCCACCCTTGGGCACAGGCATCCATATGCACAGGCGGTAGGACGTTTTCGAGGCCCATAACCTTGCGATACGCCTCAATAGACGCACGACGCATGGCGCTGATGTCCGTGGGCTGCCACATCAGCTCGGGGAAGGCCGCGCCGTGCGCTACGATGCGCTGCCCCGTCCCTGACGCGATTTCCAGCACCCGGCCACTGGTGGGCAGGTATTTGGCCAACACATCTTGGATTGGTTTGATGTTCCGTTCCGCTGCGACAGAAAACTTCTGAGCGATGATGTCGTTTGGGTTAGCGGCTGTGTTCGGCGCCCGGTCGGAGGGTTTTGGTGTCATGCAAATCGCTCCGGAGCAAAGGCGTTAACTGTGGTGGCATCTAGTTCCGACGGACGGGCACCGACGATATCCGCCAAAAGGCGAGACGCCGCAGGAGCCGTTTGGAAGCCGTAGCCGCCCTGCCCCGCGCACCATATGAACGAAGGCTCGGCGGGGTCCCGGCCCAGCACAAGACGACGATCTGGGGCAAAGGTCCGCAACCCGGCCCATGTGGACATCGGGCGCGTGACCTCGGGGGTGACGGCCTCTTGGTAGCGGGCCAGCCCTTCGGCCAGCACCATGTCATCGGCGAAAGCGTCCATGGGGGCGCTTGGTTCTTCTTCCGCCGGAGACACCAGCAGCGCGCCAGCGTCGGGCTTGGCGTACCACGTTTCATTTGCGCCGATCATCATGGGATAATCCGCCGTGGGCAGCCCACCCGGAGCGGCAAGCCGCGCCATAGACCGCCGCATCGGCGTCAGGCCCACGGGGGCCACACCGACCATTCCCGCAACACCGTCCGCCCATGCGCCCGCCGCGTTAACCACATGCCGCGCGGTCACTGTGATGGCACCGGCACTAACACGCCATCCGCCCTTGAGCTTCTCAATCGCCGTAACGGTTCGGCCCGTCTCTGTCGCCCCACCAGCGGCGCGGATAGCACGCGCGCCGTCTTGGACCATACGGTCAGTGTCCAGATCATAGGCCTCTGCGTGGTACCCTGCCCCCGCCAACGCGTCCGCATTGAGGATCGGGATCATATCCGTCGCCTCAGACGGACTAAGCGGGGTCAAACCATAAGCCGCGATATCCCGCGCCAGATCATCCGATTGCGCGGGGGTCCCCAAAAACAGCAAGCCCCGCGGCGCGGTATAGCCATTGGCATGATGGACGGGCCCGCTGGCTTTGTTAAGCGCGATCACCTCCGCAAGGCCATAGGATTCCTCAAACAGCGCGGCAGACCGACCCGAGGCGTGATAGCCAAGCGCGGTCTCACCCTCCCACAGATGAACGGAGCCGAGCGCACACAGCGCGGCGCCTGCGGAGGTTCCGGCAATGCCGCCGCCTATAATCAAAAAATCGATATCCATTCCGCCCAGGACAGTACACAAAACAAGAGGTGATCCAACCTATCCAAAAGTTATATCTCAGTTGGGGCCAGTTTCGCGAAACAACATGAAGATTTAGATACTTTTGTATGCTTGGCGAAAACAAAAGGGCGCGCCAGTTTTCACTGACACGCCCCATTGCGCCGCATTTTCAGCGACTAGATCATGACCCGACTCAGTTCGGGATGTCGCCTGTGATGCCTTCGACGTAGAAATCCATCGTCACCAGCTGCACGTCCGTGGCGACTTCACCTTCTGCAAGGAACGGTGTGCCGTCTTGCTTGGTGATAGGGCCCGTGAAGGGGTGGTATGTGCCGTTGGAAATGGCCTCTACCATCGCCAGTGCTTCGGCTTTGACCGAGGCGGGGACTTCGTCTGTGATCTCACCGATAACCACTTCGCCTTCGGGCATGCCGCCCCAGCTTGCAGTTTGCTCATACGTGCCGTCCATCAGCTGGCCAACGCGCTTGATGTAGTAGGGCGACCAATCGTCGATGATCGACGCGATGCGCGGCTTGGGACCGAATGCAGCCATGTCAGAGGCCTGACCAAAGGTGAACACGCGGCCACCGTTTGCGTTGGCTTCCTGTGCGGCGGCCTGTGGTGCAGTGGAATCGGTGTGTTGCAGGATCACGTCAACGCCTTGCTCGATCATCGCTTTTGCGGCGTCGGCTTCTTTGGCGGGATCGAACCATGTGTAGGCCCAGATCACGACCATCTCGACGTCAGGGTTTACCTTGGACGCGTGCAAATAGGCAGAGTTGATGCCTTGGATCACTTCGGGAATGGGGAACGACGCGATGTAACCGATTTTGTTGGTTTCGGTCATGTTACCTGCGATGTGGCCCAGAACGGCGCGGCCTTCGTAGAAGCGCGCATCATAGGTCGAGACGTTGTCGTGCAGGCGTTTGTAACCTGTCGCGTGCTCAAACTTGATGTCTGGGAATTTGGCGGCCACATTGTTCGTGGCGTCCATGTAACCGAAAGACGTCGTAAAGATGATGTCCGCACCAGACAGCGCCATTTGCGTCATCACACGCTCGGCGTCGGGGCCTTCGGGGACGCTTTCTTGGAACACGGTTTCAACCGCATCGCCGAACTCAGCTTCGACAGCAAGGCGGCCTTGATCGTGCTGGTAGGTCCAGCCGCCGTCACCGATGGGTCCGACGTACACAAAGCCGACTTTGGTTTTCTCGTGGCCGTCCGCGAATGCGGTCGTTGCAAGGCCAACCGCCAGTGCGGCCGATGCCAAAAGTTTCGTGAGTTTCATGGGTATCCCCCTGTTGGATGTGCCCCTAGTGAGAGGCATGGAATGATTTGCCAAGATCGGCTGGTGCGTTGTGCGCCGCGCGTTTTCGGTCCGCCGAGATCACGACCAGCACGATGATAGTTATGAGGTAAGGCGACATGGACAAGACCTCTACAGGAATCTTGGCCCCTGCGGCCTGAAGGTTGAGCTGCAAAACCGTGATTCCGCCAAAAAGATAGGCACCCACGATAATCCGACCCGCCTTCCAGCTGGCAAATACCACAATTGCCAGCGCGATCCACCCCGCACCCGCTGTCATGCCTTCGGTCCATGAGGGCACGCGCACAAGGCTCAGGTAAGCGCCGCCAAGGCCCGCACAGCCGCCGCCAAAGGCAATCGCCATCAGCCGCACGCGGATCACGTTGTAACCCAGTGCGTGTGCCGCATCATGGCTCTCGCCGACTGCGCGCAGGATCAGGCCTCCGCGCGTGAATTTCAAAAACGCCCATACCGCGATGACGATAGCGATGGACGCATAGACCATGGCGTCGTGGCGGAACAGGATGGTGCCCAGCACCGGCAGGTCCGACAGCGGCCCGAGGTCCAGCTTTCCAATGCCCGGCGCCTTGATCCCGATGTAGCCTTGGCCCATCAACGCCGACAGCCCCAGACCAAACAGCGTCAGGGCAAGGCCCGTCGCCACTTGGTTCGACATCAAGAACTGCGTCAGCACCCCAAACAGCATCGACAAAAGCGCGCCCCCCGCAGCCGCCGCCACAAAGCCCAGCGGCGCAGAGCCGGTTTCGACCGCGATGATAAAGCCGCAGACCGCGCCCATGATCATCATGCCCTCAACCCCAAGGTTCAGCACACCAGCCTTTTCGACGACCAGTTCACCAACGGCGGCCAACAAAATTGGCGTCGCCGCCACCATGAGAGAGGCCAGCAAAAGAAGCCAATTGATGGAAGACAGGTCCATTACGCGACACCTTTCCGGCCAAACCGCACACGGTAATGCGTGGCCACATCCACCCCTAAAAGGAAAAACAACAACATCCCCTGAAACGCCTGAATAGCCGCCCCCGGGATCGACAGCATAAAGGATGCAAGCTCGCCACCGATATAGGTGAGCGCCATCAACAGCCCCGCAAGCAAAATCCCAATCGGGTGAAGCCGCCCAAGGAACGCAACGATAATCGCGGTAAACCCGTAGCCCACGTTAAAATCGATGCCGATCTGCCCCGCAGGCCCCGTGACCTCAAACAACCCCGCAAGCCCCGCAAGCGCCCCCGATAGCCCAAGGCACACCAGAACCAACAAGCTCGGGTTCACGCCCGCGAACCGGGCCGCGCGCGGCGCCTCGCCTGACAGACGGATATGGAACCCAAGGATGTGCTTGGTGAAGACAACATAGGCGAAAACCACCGCGATCACCGCTGCCATGACACCCCAATGCGCCCCTGTGCCTGCGATCAACTCGGGGTTGGCAGAGGCCTCCCACTGGCTCAGGTTCCGAGAGCCGGGAAATCCAGCGCCATCGGGGTTTTTCAACCACCCAACTGCGGCGGAGGCTAGGATATTCTCGGCCACATAGACCAACATCAACGACACAAGGATTTCATTGGTCCCAAAGCGCACCTTCAAAAGCCCCGGGATCATCGCCCAAGCCCAGCCGCCCAGCGCGCCGGCCACCACCATCAGCGGAAAGATCAGGACCGAGTCCGAAGGGTACAGCGCCAACCCAACGGCCGCGCCGACGATGGCACCCATGATGTACTGCCCCTCGGCGCCGATGTTCCAAATTCCAGCACGGAACCCGAACGAAAGCCCGATGGCAATCAAGATCAACGGCCCCGCTTTTACCAACAATTGCGGCCGCGAAAACGATGCGAATTGCTCATGAAACAGCGGGTCCCAAAAGATCGTGCGCAGCGCTTCAAACGGGTTCTTGCCCAAAATGGCGAACATGATGCCGCCCGCAATCAGCGTCAGGAAAACGGCCACGATCGGGCTGGCCGCCGACCAAGTGCGGCTCGGCGCGGGGCGCTTCTCAAGCCAAATCAAGCCCAGCACTCCAACACAAAACGACCCGGCCGCTCCTTTGTTCCAAAAATACTCAAATTCCCAGCCTCACGCCTGTTCCATCGCGGTGGTCTGCGCGCCACCTAGCATCAATCCGATCTTCTCCATGGTCAGGTCGCCCGTGGGCACCTCCGCGCTCAAGCGGCCTTCATTGAGGGCCGCGAACCGGTCGGATATTTCCATCAATTCATCAAGATCCTGACTGATAACCACCACGCCCGTTCCCTTCGCGGCCAAGTCGAGCATTGACTGCCGGATAAAGGCCGCAGCCGCAGCATCCACGCCCCAAGTGGGCTGGTTCACGATCAAGACCTCAGGCGCTTGCATGACCTCACGGCCAATCACGAATTTCTGCAAATTTCCGCCCGAAAGGGCACGCGCAGCCACACCTGGCCCCGGCGTACGCACGTCAAAGGCGCCAATAACCTTTTCGGCAAATCCCTTTGCAGCGCCCCAGTTCACAAACCCGCGTGACAGCATGCCCTGCCGCCGCGCCGCCGTTAGGGCTGCGTTTTCCGTAAGGCTCATGTTCGGGGCTGCCGCGTGGCCCAGCCGTTCCTCTGGCGCGCTCAGCACGCCGATCCGGCGGCGCATATCAGCGGGTCGCGTACCGATGTCTTCGCCCTCGAAATAGAGCGACCCTTGGGGCAGCTTCCGCTCCCCCGATAGGGCCATCAGCAATTCATCCTGCCCGTTGCCCGCCACACCGCCAATGCCCAGCACTTCACCGCGCCGCAACTCAAATGAGATATTGCGCAGCGGTGTTCCGAACGCACTTGCACTTGGCATCGACAGGTCTTGGGCCTTCAGGATGATGTCACCGGGCGCAGCGCCACCGCTCTTGGGCGGCTTAAGCGAGGTGCCCACCATCAACTCAGCCAGCTCCGAGGCCGTCTTTTCGCGTGGATTGCACCGGGCCACGACCTTGCCCAACCGCAGGATCGTCGCCGCATCACACAAGCTGCGGATTTCCTCCAACTTGTGGGAAATATACAGGATCGCCGTCCCCTCCGCACGCAACTTGCGCAAGGTCGCGAACAGGATATCCACCTCCTGCGGGGTCAGAACCGAGGTTGGCTCATCCATGATTAACAGACGCGGGTCTTGCAGAAGGCAACGGATGATCTCGACCCGCTGACGCTCCCCCGCGCTCAGGTCACCAACCCGACGGTTCGGGTCCAGTGGCAGACCATAGGTGTTCGACACTTCCGTGATCCGCGCAGCAAGCGCGCTCGGCTTGGGCGGGTTCTCCATCCCGAGCGCTACGTTCTCCGCCACGCTCAGCGCCTCAAACAGCGAAAAATGCTGGAACACCATCGCCACACCAGCCGCCCGTGCGGCACGCGGTTCGGGCGGGGAAAAGGGCGTGCCGTTCAGCATCATCGTCCCCGCGTCAGGGCGTACAAGCCCGTAAATCATCTTGACCAGCGTGGACTTGCCCGCACCGTTTTCGCCCAAAAGCGCGTGTACCTCACCGGGCTGGATCGCAAAGGTTACGTCGTCGTTGGCCACAACGCCGGGATAGGCCTTGCGCAGACCGCTCAGGTCAAGAAGGGGCGTTTGGCTCATGTGAATTCCTCTGCTGCGACCGGGTGCGCCGCCGCGGCATAGATTAGGCCAGCGACAACGCCAAGCGCAATGGCCTCCGGGTGCCGTCCCAGCTTTGGATCCCCAATCGGGCAAGTAATTCGGGCAATTGCATCCTCAGCATGCCCCAATTCGCGCAAACGTTTGCGAAAGCGCGCCCATTTTGTTTGCGACCCGATAAGCCCCGCGCTCGCAAACCCGTGGCCCAGCGCCGCATGACACAGTGCGAGGTCCATCGCATGACTATACGTCAAGATCAGGTGATGGGCGTTTTTGGGCGCCAACCCCAACGCTCGCGCCGGGTCCTGCGCTGGCAAACAGCGAACCTTGGGCGCCTCGGGAAAGCGATCGACGCCGGTATCAACCCACATCACGCCAAATCCCGGCTGTAGGCTCAACACATCAACAATCGCCCGCCCCACGTGACCCGCGCCATAAATCCAGACGGGTGTGGCGGGGGCATCAGTGCTCTCGAAAAACCACCCACCCTTGATGCCGGGCAGAGCAAGTGGCGCGGCCGGACGCACAACGCCTGTCTCCAGCGGCTGGGCAACAATCCCCGGGGCAGGCACACTCTCGGGCGTATAAAGCACCGCAGCGATCTGCACCGCCCCACCACAACATTGTCCTAGCTCCGGACCCAGCGCAAAGCGCCGCACTCGAGGCGTCCCATCGCGCAGGGTTTGCAACGCAATCTCTGTCGCGTCCCATTCCAACTGCCCCCCGCCAATCGTGCCGGACTGCCCGCCCGACCAGATCAGCATCGATGCCCCTACCTCACGCGGCGCCGAGCCGCGCACGTCCGTAACAACCACCCGCACGACCCGGCCCGCATGGGCCAGTGCGGCTTGCAACGCCTCAAGGTCGAAACTCATGCCCGGACGGCCTCAATCGCGGCCAACAACCGCTCCGGCGTGGCGGGTGCGTCCAACGCAGGAAAACGATCACCACAGGCGGCCACCGCATCCGACAGCGCCATCAAGGCGGACATGCCCAGCATAAAAGGCGGCTCCCCAACAGCCTTTGATCGATACACCGTGTCCTCACGGTTGGCCCCATCCCACAGATGCACGTTAAACTCAGCGGGCCGGTCGCTAGCGGCAGGGATTTTGTAGGTTGAGGGCGCATGGGTGCGCAGCCGCCCCGCGTCATCCCACACCAACTCCTCCATCGTGAGCCAACCTGCGCCTTGCACAAACCCGCCCTCAATCTGCCCCACATCCAGCGCAGGGTTCAAAGACGCCCCGACATCATGCACAATATCCGTGCGCAAAATGCGGTTCTCACCGGTCAGCGTATCAACAACGACCTCCGTCAAAGCCGCCCCATAGGCAAAGTAATAGAACGGCCGCCCCTGCCCCTTGTCCCGATCCCAGGCGATATCAGGCGTCTTGTAAAACCCAGTCGCCGACAGCGGCACACGCGCTTGATAGGCCGCATTCACCACTTCCGCAAAAGGCCGCGCCTCGCCCTTAGCGATAACCATACCATCCACAAACCGCGCCTGCGGATCACCCAACCAATCTACAATCGCAGCCTTGATCTTGTCACACGCCACCTGCACCGCCATCCCATTCAGGTCAGACCCGCTAGAGGCCGCAGTTGCCGAAGTATTTGGCACCTTGCCGGTATCGGTGGCGGTAATCTTGATTGCCTCAAGACCAACACCAAATCGGTGCGCAGCGACCTGAGCCACCTTTTGGAACAATCCCTGCCCCATCTCCGTTCCACCATGGTTCAAATGCACCGAACCATCTTGATACACATGCACCAAGGCACCCGCCTGATTGAGATGCGTCAGAGTAAACGAAATCCCAAATTTCACCGGCGTCAAACCAAGACCACGCTTCAAGATCGGCTCACGCGCATTCCACGCATCCACCGCCTCGCGGCGTGCCCCATACCCAGCCCGACCCTCAAGGTCAGCAACCAACCCACCTAGACAGAAATCAGACACCTCCTGCCCATAATGCGTAGTATTTCTCTTTGGTTCCGAAATATCCCGGGGGGGTCCGGGGGGGCTGGCCCCTCCGGCCTCGTCATAAAAATTAACGCGCCGTACGGCTAAGGGATCGCGTGCCAAATGATGGGCGACATGCTCGATCACGCGCTCAATCCCAAGCATCCCCTGAGGGCCACCGAACCCGCGAAAGGCGGTCGCGCTCTGCGTATGCGTGCGCAGACGGTAACTCGTGATCTCGACCGCAGGCAGAAAATAGGCATTGTCAGCATGCAGCATGGCCCGGTCCGCGACCGGCAAGCTCAAATCCTGCGCCCAGCCGCACCGGACGAAATGCGTGAACCGCACGCCTAGCAGCCTGCCGTCATCGTCAAACCCCACTTCATAAGCGACCCGCGCATCATGCCGTTTGCCCGTGACCATGAAATCGTCATCACGATCATAACGCATTTTGCAGGGGCGCCCCGTGCGGGAGGCGGCAATGGCACAGGCAATGGCCAGCGCATTGGCTTGGCTCTCTTTACCGCCAAATCCACCACCCATGCGGCGGACCTCGACCCGGACAGCATGCATAGGCACGCCCAAAGCATGGGCCACTTTGTGCTGCACTTCCGTAGGGTGCTGAGTTGAACTGTGCACAACCATATCGCCGCCCTCTTGCGGCAACGCGAGGGCGGCTTGGCCCTCAAGGTAAAAATGCTCCTGCGCGCCCATCTCAATCGCACCGCTCAGGCGGTGGGGTGCAGCTTTTAAGGCCGGATCCAGATCACCACGGGCATAAACCCGCGGACCGCCGTCAAACCAGCTTTTGGCAGCCATTGCGTCCTCAATACTAAGGATCGCCTGGGCGGGCGTGATATCTGCGCAGACCAAGGCCGCCGCTCTGCGCGCATTCAGGTGGCTATCGGCCACAACCATACACAGCGGCATCCCTAGGAACTGGACTTCACCCGTACACAAAAGCGGCTCATCATGGACAGAGGGCGAGCAGTCCGGCATGGGCGAAATATCATCGCCTGACCAAACGCCGTGAACCCCCTGCGCGGCGCGCGCAGCCGTTAGGTCCAGGCCGTTTAACCTGCCGTGGGCCACGTCCGACAAGGCAAAGGCGATGTGCAACGTGCCCTTGGGTGTGGGGATGTCATCTACGTAGCGCGCAGCACCCGTTACATGAAGCGCGGCTGCATCGTGGGGGAGGGGTTTGGCAACGCTCATGATCGGACCTCCAACACGTTGGTTCGGTGACCTGAATGTTCCGCCATGATCCGCCGCAGCATGTTTTGCGCGGATTTCAGCCGGTACTGCGCGCTGGCCCGCATATCAGATAGCGGATCAAAATCACGCGCGAAGGCGTCGATCGCAGCATCAACGGTCGCCTCGGTCCAAGGCTGCCCCGTGAGAGCAGCCTCCACCTGCGAGGCCCGCTTTGGAGTGCCCGCCATGCCCCCGAACGCAATCCGAGCGGAGGCAACACGGCCATTTTCGATCACTAAATTGAACGCACCGCACACTGCTGAGATGTCTTGGTCGAACCGCTTGGACAGCTTGTAAACATGCAGGGTGTCGGGTTGGCGCGGAATGCTGACAGCCTCGACAAATTCACCGGGTGCGCGGTCTTGCTTCCCATACTCGATGAAGAAATCCTCAAGCGGGAGGCTGCGCCGTGTGTTTGCGTGCCGCAAATGCAACGTGGCCCCAAGCGCGATAAGCGCGGGCGGGCTATCGCCGATAGGCGAGCCGTTCGCGATATTGCCGCCGATGGTCGCAGCGCCCCGCACTTGCTCAGAGCCGTAGCGGCGGATCATCTCCGCGAAGGCGGGATGGTAGCGCGCCATCACGGGCCGTAAATCGCGCAGGGTTACGCCTGCGCCGATCCGGATTTCGCTATCATTAATGGAGATTTCTTGCAGGTCTGCACAACGGTTCAAAAAGGCCACAGGCCCTAATGAGCGATGTTGTTTGGTCACCCACAGCCCGACGTCGGTGGCACCCGCGATGAGGGTGCCTTTGGGGTGAGCGGCGTACCACTCGGCCAGCGCATCGATTGTTTCGGGGTGGGCATATGGGGGCTCTGCCCCCCGGCTATTCGCCTCCCCCTGGGATATTTCGGAACCAAAGAGAGGTTTGATGTGGGGGGGAACGGGGGCGTTTTCGATGGATTTGGCGGCGCGCAGGATCGGCGCGTAGCCGGTACAGCGGCAGAGGTTACCAGCGAGTTGGTCGTCGTGGTCCGTCGCGCCGTTAACATGTGCCGTAGCCATCGAGACCGCGAAACCAGGTGTGCAAAAGCCGCATTGGCTGCCGTGATGGGTAACGAGGGCGTCTTGAGCCGGGTGGGGTGTGCCATCTGGGGCGGCGAGGCCTTCGACCGTTGTGACGGTTTTACCGTCGATCTGTGGTAAAAACAGGATGCAGGCGTTTAATGCGCGTGCACCTTGGGGGTCTGTCACCATGACCGTGCAGGCGCCGCAATCGCCTTCGTTGCAGCCCTCCTTGGTGCCGGTCAGGCCGCGGTCCTCGCGGAGCCAATCAAGAAGTGTAACCGTCGGGTCGCTTACCGAAACCCGGGTGGTTTCTCCGTTCAGAAGAAACGTGATCTCCATATTATATGCCCGCCGCGTTACTCGGTTAATGACCTCCGGTCGTGCGCTGTCGATGCGGCGTAGAGAGCGCGGGAGGAACTGCCCACAGGAAAGCGGGCGTTTGGGCTTCTTGCAAGTGCTTTCACGCTTTTCCAAGGGGCGCACCCTACATATGGTGGCGGCATGGCACAAAAACCGCGATTCATTCACCTGCGTTTGCACACGGAATACTCACTTTTGGAAGGGGCTGTGCGGCTAAAGAAGCTGCCGGGCCTGTGTGAGATGGCTGAGATGCCTGCCGTGGCGATCACTGATACGAACAACATGTTCGCCGCACTTGAGGCCTCAGAGGGCCTAAGCAAGGCGGGCGTGCAGCCGATTATCGGCTGTCAGTTCGATGTGATGTATGATCCCGCCGAGCCCGGCCAGAAGCCACGCAACCCTGCGCCGATGGTTTTGCTGGCGCAATCCGAGCTAGGCTATGAAAACCTGATGAAGCTGAACTCATGCCTGTACCTTGAGCGGCCCGAGATGCTGCCGCAGGTGACGGTAGATGAGTTGGAAAAATACGCCGCTGGAGTGATTTGCCTAACCGGTGGACCGGATGGGGCCTTGGGACGGCTGATTGACGGGGGGCAAATGCCCAAGGCCGAGGCGCTGCTGACGCGCCTCAAGGCCGCTTTTGGCACCCGTTTGTATGTTGAATTGCAACGCCACGGTGGTGTCCACCCGACAGAGGCAGAGACGGTCGAGCTGGCCTATGCCCACGACCTACCGCTGGTCGCGACCAACGATGTCTATTTCCCCAAAACTGAGATGTATGAGGCGCATGACGCGCTGATCTGTATCTCGGAGGGGGCATATGTCGATCAGCAGGCTAACCGCCGCAGGCTAACCGCGGAGCATTATTTCAAATCGCAGTCCGAGATGGTCACCCTGTTTGCGGACCTGCCCGAGGCGATCGAAAACACCCTGGAGATCGCCAAGCGGTGTGCCTTCAAAGCCTACAAGCGTGACCCGATCCTGCCCAAATTTGCCGATGATGAGGTCGCCGAACTGCGCCGGATGGCGAATGAAGGCCTGCAAAAGCGGCTTGCGGTGATCCCCCATGCCGCCACGCTTGAGGAATACCAAGCGCGGCTCGACTTTGAGTTGGGCATCATCGAGGGCATGGGCTTTCCGGGCTATTTCCTGATCGTTGCCGACTTTATCCAGTGGGGCAAAGATCAGGGCATCGCCGTGGGGCCTGGCCGGGGGTCGGGCGCGGGGTCGCTTGTGGCTTATGCGCTAACGATTACTGACCTTGATCCGCTGCGATATTCGCTGCTGTTTGAGCGGTTCCTGAACCCTGAGCGGGTATCGATGCCCGACTTCGACATCGACTTTTGCATGGATCGCCGCGAGGAGGTGATCCAATACGTGCAGGAGAAATATGGCCGGGACAAAGTGGGCCAGATCATCACCTTTGGTGCGCTTCTGTCCAAGGCTGCGGTGCGTGATGTGGGCCGGGTGCTTCAGATGCCTTATGGTCAGGTGGATCGTCTGTCCAAGATGATCCCGGTGGAGGGCGTGAAGCCTGTGTCCATCGAAAAGGCGCTGGCCGATGAGCCGCGCTTGCGCGAGGCCGCCCGTGACGAGGAAGTCGTGGCACGCTTGCTGAACTACGGCCAGCAGGTTGAGGGGCTATTGCGGAACGCGTCGACCCACGCCGCCGGTGTTGTGATTGGGGACCGTCCGCTGGACGCGCTTGTACCGCTCTATAAAGACCCCCGCTCGGACATGCCCGCCACCCAGTTCAACATGAAATGGGTTGAGCAGGCCGGGTTGGTGAAGTTCGACTTTCTGGGTCTAAAGACCCTGACGGTGATCGAAAACGCGATTGAGATCATCCATGCGCAGGGGCGCGAAATTCACCTTGGTGCGGATGGGACCGAGCTATACGTGCCCGCGCCCGGCACTGAGGGCGACATCAACGCGATCCCCTTGGATGATGAGGCCAGCTACAAGCTGTATTCCGACGCGCGCACCGTTGCCGTGTTTCAGGTGGAATCGAGCGGCATGATGGACGCGCTGCGGCGCATGAAACCCGACTGCATCGAGGATATCATCGCGCTTGTGGCGCTGTACCGGCCCGGCCCGATGGAGAACATCCCCAAGTTCTGTGAGGTCAAGAACGGCAAGAGCGAACGCGACAAGCTGCACCCGTCGATCGACCACATCCTAGATGAGACGCAGGGCATCATCGTTTATCAGGAACAGGTGATGCAGATCGCGCAGGAAATGGCCGGCTACAGCCTTGGCGGCGCCGACCTGTTGCGCCGCGCGATGGGTAAAAAGATCCAAGAGGCGATGGACGCCGAACGCCCCAAGTTCCTTGAAGGCTCAGCCAAGAATGGCGTCGACAAGGCCAAGGCTCTTGAGGTGTGGCACCTGCTCGATAAGTTCGCCAACTACGGCTTTAACAAATCGCACGCCGCCGCCTACGCGGTGGTCAGCTATCAGACGGCATGGCTTAAGGCGAACCATCCGGTTGAGTTCATGGCCGGTGTGATGAACTGCGATATCCACCTGACGGATAAGCTGTCGGTTTATGCCGAAGAGGTCCGCAAGCCCACCGAACGGGGCGGGCTTGGCCTGACGATTGTGCCGCCATGCGTGAACCGCTCGGATGCGCGGTTCTCCTCCCGGGAGGGGCACCTGATCTATGGGTTGGGCGCATTGAAGAATGTCGGCGTGGATGCGATGGAGCTTGTCGTGAAGGGACGCGATGGCAAACCCTTTGCCACGCTGTATGACTTTGCCCGCCGTGTGGACCTCAAGCGGGTTGGCAAACGCCCGCTTGAAATGCTCGCGCGGGCTGGGGCGTTTGATGAAATCGATGCCAACCGCGCTCGCGTATTGGCCAATCTGGATGGGTTGGTCGGATACTCCGCCGCGATCCATGAGCAGCGCGCGTCAAACCAAGTCTCGCTCTTTGGGGAGGCGGGCGACGACCTGCCCGAACCGCGTATGCGTGAGCTGAACGATTGGCTGCCCGCAGAGCGTTTGGCCGAGGAATTCAAGGCCATCGGCTTCTATCTGTCCGGGCACCCTCTGGATGACTACATGCCCGCGCTGCGTCGCAAGGACGTCAAAACCTTGGCCGAGATCATGGATTTGACCCGTGGCGGCCCGTTGGTGGCACGAATGGCCGGTGTTGTGGCCGGACGACAGGAACGCAAATCCGCCAAGGGCAACCGCTTTGCGTTTATCCAACTCAGCGACCCGACCGGTCAGTTTGAGGCAACGATGTTCTCAGACACGCTTGAGGCATCGCGCGACCACCTTGAGACGGGCAATCGTATCACCGTACAGGTTGAGGCCACGTTGGAGGCAGATCAGCTCAAGCTGCTCGCGCGCGGTGTGACACCCGTGGATGACGTGGTCGAAATGGGCCAAGGCCCCATGGGGCTGCGTGTTTTCGTCGATCAGACTGAAGCGGTGAGCTCTGTCGCCAACCTGTTGGAGCGGATGAAAACCGAAAGCAAAACCAAAGGGCGTGCGCCGGTGCACCTGTGCCTGATGGCTCCTGACCTGCCCGGTGAGGTGGAGGTGATCCTGCCTGAACCCTTCCCTGTTTCGCCCCAAATCAAAGGCGCGCTAAAATCGCTGCCCGGTGTGTCGATGGTTGAAGAGGTCTAGGGCCTAGACCTCAATCCACGGGGATGGCGGTGGTTTTGAACACCGTCTTAAGCGCAAAGCTGGACTGCAACTGCGCGACCCCGGGCAGCCGCGCAAGCGATTGCCGGTGAATGCGCGCGAAATCCTCAGTGTCTTTGGCGACTACCTTGAGCAAGTAATCATAGCGCCCGGTCATCAGGTGGCATTCCAGCACGTCGGGGATCAACGCGACCTCTTTTTCGAACCGATCCAACAGCTCATCCGCCTGCCCGCTAAGGCTGATCTCTACAAACACCGTGGTTGAGCGCCCAAGTTTTCGCGCATTCGTGAGAGCAACATAGTCCCGGATCACCCCCGCCTTTTCCAACCGCTGAATACGCCGATGGCACGCGGAGGGGGATAAATGCACGATCTCGGACAATGCCTGCATGGAGATTCGTCCATCCCGCTGCAAACATGTCAGCAGACGACGATCAATTGCGTCCATTTCTTCATTCACAACATTTGATCCCGATTGAATAACGTATAACGCAAAAATTTTGCGTTTAGCTATCCTGACACGCCGATCAATTCAAAGCAATTGCCTTCGGCCTCTCCTATTGTGCGAGCAACGAGACTCAACGATGCGTTTAGGGAGAACATCACAATGCTCATCGGCTGCCCAACAGAGATCAAACCCCAAGAATTCCGCGTCGGCATGACGCCAGCTGCGGCCATGGAAGCCGTCCGTCATGGGCACGAAGTCGTGATCCAAGCCGGTGCCGGTACAGGCGCAGGCTTTGCAGATGCCGACTATGTGGCCGCTGGCGCACGCATGGCTGACACCGCGGAAGAAATCTTTGCGACAGCCGACATGATCGTAAAGGTCAAAGAACCCCAAGCGGTTGAGCGCGCGATGTTGCGCGAGGACCAACTTCTGTTCACCTACCTGCACCTTGCACCCGACCCCGAGCAGACCCACGACCTGCTGAAATCCGGCGCGACCTGCATCGCCTATGAAACCGTCACCGACGCACGTGGCGGGCTGCCCCTGCTGGCGCCCATGTCCGAAGTGGCGGGACGTTTGGCCCCACAAGTCGGCGCCTACACACTGCAAAAGGCCAACGGCGGCCGCGGCGTCCTGCTGGGCGGCGTACCCGGCGTGGGCCCTGCAAAGGTAGCCGTGATCGGTGGCGGCGTTGTGGGCACCCACGCGGCCCGCATCGCGGCAGGTATGGGCGCGGATGTGACCGTGCTGGACATGTCGCTTGACCGGATGCGGTATCTTGATGATGCCTTCGGCTCTGTGTTCCGCACGCGCTACGCATCCTCCGGGAACACCGCCGAGCTGGTCGCAGAGGCCGACATGGTTATCGGTGCGGTTCTCGTGCCAGGCGCTGCGGCCCCCAAGCTGGTATCGCGCGCACAATTGTCCACCATGAAGCCGGGTGCGGCCATCGTGGACGTCGCAATCGACCAAGGCGGTTGCTTTGAAACATCTCGCGCCACGACCCACGCCGACCCAATCTATGACGTGGACGGGATCATGCACTACTGCGTGGCCAACATGCCTGGCGCGGTTGCCCGCACATCGACCATCGCCCTCGGCAATGCCACGATGCCGTTTATGATCGCCTTGGCGAACAAGGGCTGGCGCGAGGCCTGCCTGGCCGATCCGCACCTGCGCAACGGCCTTAACGTGCATGCCGGAAAACTGACCTATGCCGCAGTGGGTGAGGCGCTGAACCTCGCAAGCGTCGATCCAAGCTCGGTCTTGGCCGCTTAATTGCGAAACATCATAGTTGAAATAGAAAAGGCCCGCCGGATTGGCGGGCCTTTTGCTTAGTTGGCTTTTGGCTCAGCTAGCCTTTTGCTTGGCTAAGGCGTCCCGAATTTCCAAAAGAACATCAATTTCAGAAGGCCCCTTAGGCGCTTCCTCTTTGATCTCAGGCTCTTTTTCCGCAGCAGCTTTCACGCGGTTCACAGTCTTAACCAACATGAACACAACAAAAGCCACGATTAGGAAATTGATCACTGCCATGATGAAATTCCCGATGGCAAAGACCGGTGCACCTGCTTCCTGCGCGGTGCTCAAGGATGCATATGTCTCCCCATCGAGCGAGTAGAACCAACCCGAGAAATCGATCCCCCCAGTAAAGAGCGCAATCAGAGGATTAATCAAATCCCCGACCAATGAGGTCACAATCGCAGTAAACGCGGCACCAATGATAATCCCCACCGCCATGTCCATGACGTTGCCTTTGGCAATGAATTCTTTGAATTCGTTAAGCATCTTTTCCCTATCCCTTTTGCTCACAATGTAACGGCGCTGTTCGTGTTCCCCAAACACCACCGCATACCACTCTGTCCAAAAACGCACAGGTGTCACGCCTTTTGTCCCAAGAAAAAGAGGCTAGGTGTAGTTCCAACCCAAGGAGACACTCATGTCGTTCATTACAAATCACCCCATTAACAACCGCTGGCCCACATCTGATCCGTCGAAATTGCAACTCTATTCTTTTCCCACGCCAAACGGGGTCAAAGTATCCATCGCCCTCGAAGAAATGGGCATCCCTTACGAACCGCATCTCGTCACTCTTTCCGACAGCGACGTCAAAAGCCCCGAGTTTCTCGCGCTCAATCCCAACAACAAAATCCCAGCGATCATTGATCCCGAAACCGAAACCGCACTATTCGAAAGCGGTGCAATCCTCCTGTACCTTTCTGAAAAGTCAGGAAAATTCGGTGGAAACACACCGACTGAAAAGGCCCGCATCACACAGTGGCTCATGTTCCAGATGGGTGGTCTTGGCCCCATGTTTGGTCAGCTTGGTTACTTCAGCAAATTCGCAGGCGCCCAGATAGAAGACCACCGCCCCCGGCAGCGCTACGTCGACGAAGGCAAGCGGCTTTTAGCAGTGTTAGAGGCTCAGCTAAGCACACGCGACTGGATTGCAGGGGAGTATTCCATCGCTGATATGGCAATCGCGCCTTGGCTACGCGCGCTCGATTTCTATGGCGTAAAGGACACTGTCGGGTGGGATAACCACCCAGCCCTTATCGCATATCTTGAGCGATTTCTCGCCCGTCCCGCCGTGCAAGTCGGGCTCAACGTGCCCGACCGCGACGGCTAACGCACGTTAACCGGGCAACTTGCCGGTTAACACGTAGTTCAAGATTTCAACCACTTGCCGCGGCTCTTCACACACCGCAAGCGCCGCGGCATCCACCTCTTTCAGAGGGTGCTGATGTTCCGCCCCGTGCAGAATGATCAGTGATTTCCCCAACGCTGCAGCATACCCTGCATCAAACGCGGCGTTCCACTGCTTGTATTTCTCACCAAACCGCACAACGACGACATCGGCATCCGAAATACCCTTGCGGGTCCGGATCGCATTAACCATCGCGCCTTTATGATCGTGCCAATACTTGTTCGGCTCCGCACCCAAAATCGCGACACCACAATCGTCGCTCGCGTCGTGATCCGTCACCGGGCTCTCAAACGTCACATCCAACGCGGCAGCCCCTTCCGTGATCTGCTCGCGCCAATCGGTATGAATTTCGCCCGACAAATAAACCTTCAACGTCATCTCAAACTTCCTCCGCTTCTTTGGTTCACAAATATCCCCGCCGGAGGCACCGCCGCCATCAGCCAGAACCAGGCATCAGCCGCGCAGCACGCCGCCCGTCGCCTTGGACACCTTTGCGATCACCTTCTCAGACACGGCCTCGATATCTTTTTCCGTCAAGGTCGCATCTGTGGGCTGCAGGCGCACCGTCACCGCAAGGGATTTCTTACCCTCACCCAACGCGCCACCAATGAATTCATCAAACACGCGAACGTCTTCGATCAGAGCCTTATCAGCACCAGCAGCCGCATTCACCAGCGTCAGCGCCTCAACCTCAGCATCTACCACAAACGCGAAATCACGCTCCACCGCCTGCAAATCACGCAGTTTCAACGCAGGACGCGTGGTGGATTTCGCTTTAGGGAAAGGCGGCTCTGCGAGGTAGACGGTAAAGCCGACCGCAGGCCCCTTCACATCCAGCGCATCCAGCACTTTGGGGTGGATTTCACCGAACTCTGCCATGACCTTTTTCGGGCCAAGGCACATCTTGCCCGAGCGTCCCGGATGCCACCACGAGGGCGCACCGCGCAGGATTTGCACTTTGGCAGGGGCACCAATCGCACTTAGAACGGCTTCGGCGTCCGCTTTCGCGTCAAACACATCAACACCGCGCCGCTCTCCACGCAGGTCTTTGGGGCCGGAATGGCCAACCAAAAGCCCGGTCGCCAATACGTGCTGCTCACCGGGCTCACCACCTTGGAACGCAGCACCGACTTCGAACAAAGCCAAGTCCATATAGCCGCGTGCTTGGTTGCGCGCCGCAGCCTGCAACAGCCCGGGCAACAGCGCGGGGCGTAAATGGCTCATCTCAGAACTGATCGGATTTTCCAACTTCGTCGCGTCTGTGCCGCCCTCAAACACCTTGGCCGCATCCGCGTCGATAAAGCTGTAGGTGACACATTCGTTATACCCAAGCGCCGCGATCGTGCGCCGCGCCGCGCGCTCGCGCAGCTGCATTGGCGTCAGGACCGGCTTGGGCACACCCGCCACCCGCGACATCGGCTTGCCCACAAGTTTCGTGAGCGACGCAATCCGCGCAACCTCTTCCACAAGGTCCGCTTCGCCCCGAACATCAGGCCGCCACGATGGGACATGGGCCATGTCACCTTCCAGCACAAAGCCAAGGGTTTCCAACGTCGCGCGCTGCGTCTCCGCGGGGATTTCCATGCCCACAAGGCTTTGCACACGATCGGTATCCAGTTTGTAGGCACGCGCCACATCCGGCACCGCGCCTGCGCTGATCACCTCAGACACCTCGCCACCCGCGTGATCCACGATCATCCGCACCGCATGCTCAAGACCCTCAGCCGTAAAGGCCGGGTCAATCCCACGCTCAAACCGATAGCGCGCGTCCGAATTGATCTTGAGAGCGCGCCCGGTGTAGGCGATTTGCACCGGATCCCAATAGGCGCTTTCGACGAACACGTTGACCGTTTCGTCCGAGCAACCGGTGGCTGCGCCACCCATAACGCCAGCAATGCTTTCGGCCGCGTTGTCATCCGAGATGACCATTTGGCCAGATTGCAGCGTGTAGGTTTTGTCGTCCAGCGCAACGATCTCTTCGCCGCCCGCAGCGCGATGCACCCGCAGGTTGCCCGCGACTTTATCTGCATCGAACACGTGCAGTGGGCGGTTCAGATCGTAGGTGAAAAAGTTCGTCACATCGACGAGGAAGTTAATCGGGCGTAGGCCGATGGCGCGCAGCATGTCCTGCAACCACTCCGGCGAAGGGCCATTTTTCACGCCCCGGATCAGACGGCCCGTAAACAGCGGACAGCCATCAAGCGTATCGTCATCAATGCTAACGGCCATGTCAGCAGCAAACGTCGCAGCCACAGGCGTCACATCGCGTGCGATCATCGTACCAAGGCCACGGGCTGCAAGGTCACGGGCAATCCCGCGCACACCCAGCGCATCTGGGCGGTTGGGTGTGATTGCAATCTCAATGACGGGGTCAACTTTGGCCGGATCATTTGCCGCAAGCCAATCGACGAACCGATCACCCACGTCACCGGAGGGTAGCTCGATGATGCCATCGTGCTCATCGCTCAGCTCCATCTCCCGCTCGGAGGCCATCATGCCAAAGCTCTCGATCCCGCGGATTTTGCCCACGCCAATCGTGATATCAATGCCGGGCACATAAACCCCGGGCTTGGCGACCACGACCGTGATGCCCTCACGCGCGTTGGGCGCGCCGCAGATGATCTGCTTGAGACCTTCGTCCGTTTCGACCTGACACACGCGCAGGCGATCCGCATCGGGATGCTTTTCGGCTGAGATCACTTTGCCGATGGTAAAATCGGCCAGCTTGGCGCCGCGATCCTCAACGCCCTCCACTTCAAGCCCAAGGTCCGTGAGCGCGTAAACGATCTCATCCAGAGTGGCATTGGTGTCGAGGTGGCTTTTGAGCCACGAGAGCGTGAATTTCATGGGGCGTGCCTTATGAATTTAAGCCAAGTCGCGGCGTGCTTAGCCCATTGGCCGCACAGGGGAAAGACCTGCTGCACAAACGCGCCGCTTGGGCGGTGGAAATAGTCTGATTGACCGCCCCTTGCGGGCCATCAATCACGGTCTTGGTTTTGTCCACGCTTGGCATCGAGCCATTTGTCCACCAGCAAGATAGGCGCAAGGACGATGGTCCAACCGATGGCATTCAAAACGGTGAAGGCCAGCTTGGTCGAGGTGTCCATCCCAGAGCGCCACAAAGCCACGTGCGCTAACACGATGCAAACGACCAACCCAGTGACCAACCATCCGCGCAGCTTCATGTCCCGCCCCTTGTCCTGATGCCCATACACATAGGCGTCAGGCGGCGCGTGTCACCTTAGCGGCTAAGGCCCGCGTGCAGACTGGGCGCATCCAGCGATGCAAACCCATAGTTCCGCAACCACCGCAGGTCGCTATCAAAGAACGCGCGCAGGTCGGGAATGCCGTATTTCAGCATCGCAATCCGGTCGATGCCGACACCAAATGCAAAACCCTGATAGACGCTCGGGTCGATCCCACCGGCCTGCAGCACCTTGGGGTGGACCATGCCAGAGCCCAGGATTTCGAGCCAATCATCGCCCTCACCCACCTTCAACTGGCCACCTTCCCATGAACACCGGATATCCACCTCAGCCGATGGTTCGGTGAACGGGAAGTGCGAGGCGCGGAAGCGCAGCTCAACATCGTCCACCTCAAAGAAGGCCTTCACGAACTCCTCAAGGCACCATTTTAGGTTCGCCATCGAGATGTCGGTATCAATCGCCAAACCCTCGACCTGATGGAACATCGGCGTGTGGGTTTGGTCGTAGTCGGCGCGATACACGCGACCGGGGCAGATCACCCGAATGGGAGCGCCCTGTTTCTCCATCGAGCGGATTTGCACAGGGCTAGTGTGGGTGCGCAGCACATGGGGTGGGCGATCATCACCCTCCGCACGCGCCATGTAGAACGTGTCCATCTCGGCGCGCGCAGGGTGGTGGCCGGGAATATTCAGGGCGTCAAAGTTGTACCAATCGGTCTCGACCTGCGGCCCTTCAGCCACGGAGAACCCCATGTCAGCAAAGATCGCGGTGACCTCTTCGGTCACTTGGCTGATCGGGTGGATGGAACCCTGACGTGCGTGGCGTGCGGGCAGTGTCACATCCAGCCACTCGCTGCGCAGACGCTCATCGAGCGCGGCATCCGCCAAAGCGGCCTTCTTGGCGGCGATGGCCGAGTTAACCTCATTCTTGAGAGCGTTGAGGGCAGGCCCGGCAACTTGCCGTTCCTCAGCTGTCATCTTGCCCAGTTCGCGCATTTTAAGAGCGATCTCGCCCTTTTTGCCGACAGCGGCGAGGCGGATCGCCTCAAGCGCGGCTTCATCGGCGGCGGCCGCGATTTGGGTCAGGTATGTGTCGCGCAACTCTTGCATCAGACGTCTCCGGATTGGCTGATGAGCGTGCTACCGGGGATGGGGGTTGGGTGCAAGGGTCGGGGACGCGCCGCGTTCAGAATGCTCCCACCGCTAAGCTGCAAATGCCCCTAACACTCACAGTGATTTAGCCACCCTATCGCACGCATATTGGTTTCGCCGATGCCATTGTACGGGCCACTCCAAACCCTAAATCTGGAAAAGACTTAGACGCTATGCAATGCCCAGTAGACGGTACTCAGCTCATGATGTCAGATCGCAATGGGGTCGAAATTGACTATTGCCCGCAGTGTCGTGGCGTGTGGCTCGATCGCGGCGAGTCAGACAAAATCATCGAACGCAGCGTCCCGGCCGCAGCCACCGCCAGCCCTCCGCCGCCACGTGGTTACAACCAAGGCTATGAAGAGCGCCCCAGAAAGAAAAAACGCGACAGCTTCTTGAGCGAGATTTTCGACTTTTAATCAGCGCATCAGCACGCTTGATCACCGAAAAAGCGCCTGCATCCGTGCGGGAGCTTTTTTGAAGCTAGTCGAATGTGGATTGCGCATGCCCCAGCCAAAGTCGCCCCAAACAAGAGCTTGAATGGCTTTCTAAGTGTCTGCTGCCCGCTCCACATTCTCCGCCAGAGCTTCGAACACTTTGATGACATCGGATGGCGTCGCCCTATCCAGCGCTCCATCAGCTATCTCTTGTCGGGACCAAATGAGAGATTTGGCCGGATCATGCAGCATCGCCCAATCCGCAAACATCCTGCGCGAGATCGACCGAGAGACCAGTTTGCGAGGGCTCACATGCCGATCATCACGGAGGATGCGCGCATAGGTTGCCTCAACCTCTGCGGTGGAGCCCTCAAGCAGCTGTAGGAAAATTTCGTGACGGCAGACCAAAGCGCCCGTGACACCATCACGTTCGTTACAGCGGCGGGCATCGAGCAGAATATTGCTGAGAATGGCCGCATCATATCCGAAGGGCTGAGATACATAAATTATTTGAGAGAGATCGGTGATGATCGTCACTCCTTTCAGATCGGCGCGTCCCGAACCTTGAACTTGGTATCAGCTATGATCGACGCCCCGTGTATCACACCTACGCTCGTCCTGTCCGTATGTCTTGCTCAAACTGGACAAAACAAAAAGGCCCCCACGTTTCCGCGGGGGCCTTTTAAAAACTATTACTAGATCGGCTTAGGCCAATGCGGCTTTCGCTTGGTCCACGACCGCACCGAACGCGTCGGGCTCGTGAACGGCGAGGTCAGCCAAAACTTTCCGGTCAACTTCGATTCCAGCTTTCGCCAGACCGTTGATGAACTTGGAGTATGTCAGGCTCTCGTCGTGCGAACGAACAGCAGCGTTGATCCGCTGGATCCACAGCGCGCGGAAATTGCGCTTGCGATTCTTACGGTCGCGTGTGGCGTATTGGTTCGCTTTGTCGACCGCCTGCGTAGCAGTCCGAAAGGCGTTCTTACGGCGACCGTAATAACCTTTGGCGGCCTTGATGACCTTCTTGTGACGGGCGTGGGTGACTTTACCAGATGTAACGCGGCTCATATCTCGAACTCCTGCTTAGCGGTCGTAGGGCATGTAGCTCTTGACGATACGTGCGTCAGGAGCGGACAGGGTCGTGGTGCCACGGGCGTCACGGATGAATTTGGTGGTGCGCTTGATCATGCCGTGGCGTTTGCCTGCCTGACCAGCTTTGACCTTCCCGGAGGCGGTCATCTTGAAGCGCTTTTTGGCGCTCGATTTCGTCTTCATCTTGGGCATTTCGGTCTCCTATCGGATACGTGTTGCCGCGCGACTCGGCATGCCACTTGCGCCGGTCTCGCGGATTAGAGCGCCTCCTTTACGGAGACGCAGAAGGTTTGGCAAGCCCAATGCGCACGATCCTACCGGATCAATCGCGCAAGGATTTCCACAAAGGCCACCGGGATCGTGTCCAGCGCGATCCCCTCTTGCGATCCGACCCATGCAAACCCGCATGAGGCGACGATCGTGACCAACACGCCAAGCCATGGAAACCGACGCTCGGCCCAGCCGGACATGACGCTCGATGCCCCCAGCGCCATCAGCACCGTCATCAAAACGATGAACAGTGCCGGGTCGCCGATGGGCGGTAGCTCAGTCACCCTCGCCTGCGTAGATCAGCTTTTCGTCACAAGGCGCGACGCGCAGAATGTTGGTCGAGCCGACTTGGTTGAACGGGATACCGGCAGTCACGACGACCTGATCCTGCTCCTCCGCAAAGCCCGCCGTTTTTGCGGCCCGCACCGCTGATACAACCGCCAGCTTGAACCGCTCTACCTCATGGCTGATGACGGTGTGCACGCCCCACGTCAGGCAAATACGCCGGGCGCTGTTGGCGAATGGGGTCAACGCAATGATCGGCACGCGCGGCCGCTCACGGGCCACCTTGACGGCCGTCGTACCTGAGTGCGTGAAGCAACAGATCGCCTTGATGTCCGTGGTTTCCGCGATCTCACGCGCCGCGGCCACGATGCCGTCGGCCGTTGTGGTGCGCGTGGCGGTGCGGCTCGCCTCAATAATCTCGCGGTATGTTGGGTCGCTTTCAACCTCAACAGCCACGTTGTTCATCGTGCTGACCGCTTCCAGCGGGTACGATCCTGCGGCAGATTCCGCGCTCAGCATAATTGCGTCCGCGCCCTCGTAGATGGCCTGCGCCACATCCGACACCTCGGCCCGCGTGGGCATGGGGCTGTCGATCATACTCTCCAGCATCTGGGTCGCAACGATCACGGGCTTTGCCGCGCTCCTGCAGCGACGCACAAGGCGTTTTTGGATCGGGGGCACAGCTTGCACCGGCAGCTCAACGCCCAGATCACCGCGCGCCACCATGATACCGTCTGACGCGGCAAGGATTTCTTCAAAGGCCTCTACGGCGGCGGGCTTTTCGATCTTCGACAGGAGTGCGGCCCGGCCCTTTGCCAAGTCGCGCGCTTCGTCCACGTCGGCCGCGCGCTGCACGAACGACAGCGCCAACCAATCGACACCCAACTCACATACGAACTCAAGATCGCTGCGGTCTTTTTCGGACAACGCAGCCAAGGGCAGCACCACATCAGGCACGTTCACGCCCTTGCGGTTTGAAATCGTACCACCGATCACAACAGTGCATTGTGCGAAATCGGGCCCGCAATCATCAACCGTAAGCCGCAGTTTGCCGTCATTCACCAGCAACGTGGCACCAGGGCGAAGGGCCTCAAAAATCTCGGGGTGGGGCAGCTGAACACGGGTCGCATCGCCGGGTGCATCGCTCAGATCAAATCGAAACGGTGCACCGGCCTCGATCTCGGCGCTATCGCCTGCAAACACACCACACCGCAGCTTTGGCCCCTGCAAATCCGCAAGGATCGCGATGGGCCGGCCGGTATCACGCTCCAGATCGCGGATCATCGCGTGGCGCGCCCGGATCTCAGAATGATCACCATGGCTCATGTTCAGGCGGAACACATCCGCGCCCGCCTCAAACAACGCCTTAATCGTCTGATAGTCGTTGGATGCGGGCCCCAAAGTAGCCACGATTTTCACATTCCGATGCCGGCGCATTCTGCTCGTTCCTTCTAATTTCGTCTCATCCACGGCCAACACATCAAAATGTTAGCGCAAACATTACCGCTTTAATGCCCGAAGTCTGGGTCAGGCACAACTGGTCACCGCCATAGAAGACCTTTATATCAGCCCTATGACAAGAGCCCTCTCCCCGCCTTACGAAACGCTTCCTGGTCCGGCGACTGCCCGGTGGGTTATCACGTGTGACCATGCAAGCAACCGTATCCCCGAAGAAATCGGCTGCCTCGGCCTGCCCGAAACAGACATGGGGCGGCATATCGCCTACGACGTGGGGGCCGCCGGCGTTACCCGACACTTGGCTGCGCATCTAAACGCACCTGCCGTGTTGTCGACCTATTCGCGCTTGGTGATTGATCCCAACCGAGGCGAGGACGACCCGACGCTTATGATGCGCCTCTACGACGGCTCGATCATACCCGCCAACCGCCACGCCACCGAGGCAGAACGTGAGCGGAGGCTCGCCCTCTATCACCGCCCCTATCACGACACGCTGGCACAAACGATCAATGCCACGCCCGACGCGGCGATCGTTGCCATTCACTCCTTCACGCCTCAACTCAAAGGCCGCGCGCCCCGACCATGGGAAATCAGCGTCCTGTTTTCTGATACAGACGACAGGCTGTCTCGCGCGCTGATCACTGCCCTAAACGCCGAGGAAAACCTTTGCGTCGGCGTGAATGAACCCTATCACGGGCACCTACCCGAGGATGCATTGCACCGGCATGGTTTGCGCACCGGGCGCCTGCACACACTCATCGAAATCCGCAACGATCTGATCGAAACAGCCGCGCAACAAAAGGCATGGGCCATACGGCTCGCCCCGCTACTCGAACACGCGCGCGCCGCCCTAAAGGAGCCTACCCATGGATGACCAAACCCGCATCGAAATCGAAGCCGCTGCCTTCCGCCGGCTCCGCAAACACCTGATCGAAGACCGTCCAGACGCACAAAACATCGACATGATGAACCTCGCAGGTTTTTGCCGCAACTGCCTGTCGCGCTGGTACCAAGAGGCCGCCGCAGAACATGGGATCGAGATGACCAAGGACGCCGCGCGCGAAACCTACTACGGCATGCCCATGTCCGAATGGAAGGCCAAGCACCAGACCGAGGCCACCGCCGAACAGAAAGCCGCGTTCGAAACATCTTTCAAAGAAAACGTCACCAATAAAGACGGCTGAACAAACAAAAAGGGGGGCCGCGACGCCCCCCTCCTTTGTTCACAAAATACTCCCGCCGGAGGCTTCCTCCAGCGCAGCACTAGATGGCCTTTGCAAGGCTCTCCTCAAGATAGATCTCACGCAAACGCGCAGCCACAGGCCCAGGCTTACCGGTTCCGATTTGCGCCCCATCCAATGACACCACCGGCATCACAAACGTCGAGGCCGAGGTCACAAACGCCTCATCCGCAGCCGCCGCTTCTTCGAGTGTAAAGGACCGCTCCTCTACCTGCATCTGCGCCTCTTGTGCCATGCGCAGTACGGCGGCACGGGTAATCCCGTGCAAAATTTCGTTGCCCAAATGGCGGGTTACAATCGTGTTGCCCTTAACAATGTATGCATTGTTAGACGTGCCCTCTGTGACGGCGCCATCCTCGACCATCCACGCATCGTCTGCACCCGCAGCCTTGGCCGTCATCTTGCCCATCGACGGGTACAATAGCTGCACGGTCTTAATGTCCCGCCGGCCCCAGCGTTGATCTTCGATCGAAATGACCGAGATCCCCTTTTCCGCCACAGGGTTCGCCGCCAATCCGGGCTTGGACTGTGTAAACAAAACCAACGACGGCGCGGCATCTACCGGATAGGCAAAATCACGATCTGCCGCCCCGCGCGTGACCTGCAAGTAAACCAAGCCTTCGTCGATCCCATTCGCCCGCACCAATTCGCGGTGAATTTCCAACAATTCGTCCATCGTGCAGGGCGCGGGCATGTCCAACTCAGACAATGAGCGTTCGAGCCGTTTGGCGTGCCCCTCAAAGTCGATCAGCTTGCCGCCCAGTACACTCGTGACCTCATACACCCCGTCCGCGAACAAAAACCCCCGGTCGAACACGGAAATTTTGGCGTCTTCTTCGGGCACATAGGCCCCGTTCACATAGACGGTTCTGGACATGGGGAAGCCTCCTGATTGGGTCGCACGGTTATGTGCCCGCCCGCGCCAGACCGTCAAGTCCAGCCTTGCCGAAAGGGTCACAAGGCCGCAAAAAGGCGCCATGATCCAATCTGTTACCCAAGGTGTTCTTGGCACCTATCGCACTCAATCCATTGCGGAGCGCGTGGCCCGCGCCGAAGCGCTCCGCCCCGGCTACCGCGACCATCCGGTGGACGTCAGCGCCCCGGCGCAACGCGACGCTATGGTGGATTTGCGCGCATCGGGGATCGCGGGCGAGAACTACTACCACAGTCTGCACAACCCGCCGTATCACACCAAAATCGACGGCTCCGTGCCAGATCTGTTGCTGCGCGCCCCGCTCGCAGAACGCCTAAAAAACGTCAACACGGTCCTCGCCCAATACGGGCTAGAGCTGTGGGTGTTTGATGCGTGGCGGCCCATCGCCGTGCAAAACTATTTTCATGACCACTGGATGCCTGCGCATTTGCGCCACCATGATCCAAGCCTTGAGGGTGCCCCACTTCAGGCGGAAGTGGAGAAATACTGGGCACGCGGCGCGCCCGGCGGCATGATTGATCCAACCTCACCGCCGCCCCACGCCACAGGGGCCGCCGTAGACCTGACGCTGCGCAGGATCGGGGGGGACGCATTATTCATGGGTTCAATCTTTGACGATGTGACCGAAATATCGAACACCGCACATTTTGAAACCGCCTCAGACGCCATGTCTTTCTCGGCGATTGAGGCACGGGACAACCGGCGCATGCTCTTTTGGGTGATGGATGCGGCGAGTTTTGCCAACAACCCGACGGAGTGGTGGCACTTTTCGCTGGGTGATCAAATGTGGGCCCGCATTACCGGTGCGGAGGCTGCCCACTACGGGCCAGTGCCGATTTAGGTGCGGGCGGTATCACGCCCAAAAACATATCGCAGAAAGCCGCGCGCTTCATCGACCGCATCGATGTAGGCCTCTGACAACAACTGCTCACCATCGAAAACCAAAACAAAACCCCGCAAAAGCGGGGCGTCCTTTATATCCATATCCAGACCGTTTTCAGTAAGCGCATAGACCGGCAGGGACGCATCCCCGACACGGACGTGAACATTTGAATGGTCTTGAATAAGCGTGCTCATGGTTGGTCCTCTCTTATGAACACCAACGTGGCACGCCATTCGTTAAGGGCGGGTTTAATACCTGCAGAAAAACCTCAGGCGCGCGCTTTTGGCCTGAGGACATGAGGCATCGCCGGGTCATAGAGCGCGCTATCGCGGAAATCTTGGACCTCCCGCAGGGCGGGACCGACCAGAATCAGTGCGGTGCGCGTTATCTTGGCGGCGCGTATCTTGGGCTGAATATCCGAGATTGTGCCCTTTACAAACATCTGGTCCGGCCAGCCAACGCGGTAGGCCACAACCACGGGACAATCTGCACCGTAATGCGGGGTCAAAACGCGCTCAATCTCCCGCAGGTTCCGGATGCCTAGATGGATCGCCAGCGTGGCCCCCGTCCGCGCAAAGTTTTCCAACGTCTCGTTGGGCGGCATAGAGGTGGACTTCATGCTCACCCGCGTCAGGATGATCGACTGCGCCACCTCAGGAATTGTCAGCTCTTGGCCCAAGGCGGCGGCGGCCGCGGCATAGGCAGGCACACCGGGAACCACTTGGTAGTCAATGCCATCGGCTTTCAGGCGACGAATTTGCTCTGCGATTGCACCATAAAGCGATGGATCACCGGAATGCACACGCGCCACGTCTTGGCCCTGGCCATGAGCCGCAACAATCTCTGCGTGGGTTTCGTCCAGCGTCATCGAGGCGGTGTCCAACACCCGCGCGCCCTCTGGCGCCTCGGCCACGACCTGCTCCGGCACAAGCGAACCCGCGTAGAGGCAGACCGGACAGGCCCGGATCAAACGTTGCGCCTTGAGCGTTAGCAGCTCGGGGTCCCCAGGGCCTGCGCCAATGAAATAGACAGTCATAGTAGTGTTCCTTGCGAAGGACAGGCGGCACGACAAAGCGCGGCCCAAACAGTTTCGTACCAGCGCGGGAGAGCGCGCGCGCTCACCCCTGACCCTCTTTGGTCGCCTGCGCCAAATCGCCATCGATTTTGCGCGCATAGCCACGTGGCGTGTACATGCGCGGCCCCTCACCCAAATGCGCCAGCTTTGAATGGCTGGAGCCGATCAGAACAACAGTCAGCATATCGACCTCGTCTACCTCAAGGGCATCAAGGCGGCGGTAGCGGATGTATTCCTCGGGACGACCAAGTGAACTGGCCAGCATAACGGGCGTTTCCGGTGGGCGGTGCTGCAACAGGATATCGCGCGCCTCGGCCAACAGAGTCCGACGGCGTTGCGACACGGGGTTGTAAAAGGCGATGACAAAATCGCCCTCAGCCGCTGCGTGCAGACGTTTGATAATGTCTTCACGCGGGGTCAGCAGATCGCTCAGCGAAATCGCACAGAAATCATGCCCCAGCGGGGCACCGGCGCGGGCCGCAGCCCCCTGCAGGGCCGACACACCGGGTGAGCAGACAATATCCACCCGCTTGGCCGCGTCGCTTACGCCCAGCTCATCCGCGCCCCGGTCGAGCAATTCAAACACCAGCGCGCCCATGGCATAGATGCCCGCATCCCCCGAACACACCAGCGCCACGTTGCGCCCTTCGGCGGCCTTTTCTAGAGCATAACGGCAACGCGCTTCTTCACCGCCGAGCGGGAAGTCACTGCGAGCCTTGCCATAGCCGAGCGGACCCAGAAGATCGATATAAAGGCCGTAGCCCACCAGTTCTTCGGCATCGGCCACCAATTTTGACACCTCGGGCGTGCGCCATGTGGCTTGCCCCGGACCGATCCCTACGATCGACAGCCGCCCGCGCGACCGGCCTGCATGTTCAGTGATGGGCACTGGGTTGCGGACCAGTGCGCAGGTCGTGTTGGCGGTCTTGCGTTTGGCAACCGCAAGCGCACCATCGGGGGCCGCAGCAAGGGCCGCGCCTTCGGACACACCGTGGCAGCCCACTTCGGCGAATACCACGTCTGAAGGGTTGGCCAAACGGGGGGCCTCAGCCTCCAACTCAGCGGCGGAATAGACCCGAAGCGGAACGCCCAAGCGCTCGGCAAGCTGGTTCATTGCGGGCTCATCGGCCTTTAGGTCCAGCGTGTTGACCGAAGCGATTGCACCCGGTGCGATGTCCGCCTCGGCCATCGCGGCTTGAACGTTGTCCCACAACTCAGTCGGGTCCGCATCACGCGCACAGCCCACACCCAATGCAAAGGTCTGCGGGTGGTAGACCAACCGCTCCGGCCCAGTCTGGGCGGGCTTTTCGGTAACTTCGATGGTGGCCGCAGTGCCCTTTGGCAGATCGAACAATGGCGCGCCAAGACAGGTTGCCCCATCGCCCGACAACAGCGCGGCCATAGCGGTTTTTGCATCCTCTGGGTTGGCAAGGCGGTAACCCACGGGCGGCGCATCAAGGGCCACCCCAAGGGCGACATCACCCGCCGTCGTGACGGCTGCGGTGGCGCCGATGGCATCCCCAATGGTTGCGGCAAGCCGGTTCGCGCCCCGGTGCCCGCCAAGCAAGGGGATCACGATTGCCCCATCGTCCGACACGCTCAGGAGCGGGGGATCAATCGATTTATCGACCAACAAAGGCGCCACAGCGCGGATCAGAATGCCGCTGGCACATACTCCAATGACGGGCGTGCCCGCCGCAAACAACGTGCGGATGTGATCCAACGCATTGGCAAAAAACACGTCGGCTTGATCAACGCGGGTTTCGCGGCCATGCACCGGCGCGCCAAGCGCCTGCGCAATAAGATGTGCCGTGGGTTCGCCGGCCCGATTCAGGCACAGGACAATGGGATCTAGAGCCATGGGTCGGCGCCTTTCGCGATCAGGATCATGGAGAAATAGGGTGCAGTTTCGGGCGCTTGCGCGAGGGGCAGGATAACCTCAGCCCCCAGCGTCGCGCGTTCGACATAGGTGGCGTTGTCCGTCAGGCCCGCCTCGTCTAGCAGCGCGCGCAGCTTGGGCAGGTGGCGACCGACCTTCATGATAACCAGCGTGTCTGCGGCCTCAAGATGGGCGCGCAATTCTGCCTCTGGCAGCGGGCCGGGCAGAACGGTCATCACTTCATTGCGCGCCACCAGCGGCATCGCCGCGCGGGCCGCACAGGCCGTGACTGAGGTCACGCCGGGGACGATTTCGGTGTCGTACTTGGTGCTGAGCCGCGCATACAGATACATGAAAGAGCCGTAAAAGAACGGGTCCCCCTCACACAGACAGACGACATCCTGACCTGCATCAAGGGCTGCCGCGATTTCGGCGGCGCCTTGGTCATAGGCCGCTTGGGCCGGGGCGCGGGCCGGGGTCATCGGCACATCCATACGGATTTCGCGGGCCTCTGCGCGGATCAGATCGGCGGCAATGCTGCGCGCAAAGCTATCGCCCCCAGCGAGCGTGGGGTAGGCAATCACCTGAGCCGATTCAATCAATTGCGCAGCCTTACGCGTGATGAGCCCCGGGTCACCCGGACCCAAGCCCACACCAATAAATCGTCCCGTCATCTCTTTACCAAGCTCCATTGCGTGACCGGCATCAGCGGGCGCCAGCCCGTCAGGCGGCCCACGGGTTCAGCGCGGTTAACAGAGAGCTTAACCAATTGCCCCCCGTGGGTTTTGTGCAGGTCGACCAGCGTCGCCTCAGATTCCAGCGTTACGGCGTTCGCGACCAACCGACCCAAAGGCCGGAGCGCGGCGAAGGCGGCATCGAATGTCTCGGGCGACAGGCCCCCGCCGATGAACACGGCATCAGGTTTTTCCAACCCATCCAGCGCCTCTGGAACCTGTCCATCGATCAGCTCTAGCTTGGGCACTCCAAGCGACAACGCATTCGCGGCGGCCATGGCGCGGCGGTCCGCGCGCGGCTCAATCCCGATGGCGCGGGCGTAGCGCGCCGCACGCATCCATTCGACCGCGACGGACCCGCAGCCCGTCCCGATGTCCCACAACAGCGCGCCACGCATCGGCATCAGCTTGGCCAGCGTAACAGCGCGCACCTCTTGCTTTGTCATGGTGCCGTCGTGCTGGAACATGTCATCTGACAGGCCCGGCACACGTGGCAAAAGGGCCGCATCAGAGGCGGCGCGGCAATCGACGCAAAGGGTGTTGAACGGCGGCACCTCATGGGACCACTCGCGTGCAATCCCGTCAAAACGCTGCTCCCTTTCGCCACCCATGTTGGCCAAAACAGTCATCGGACTGTCGCCAAAACCGCGTTCCGTCAGGAACTGCGCGATCTGGCCCGGCGTCTCAGCCCCGGTGGTCAGGATGATAAGCCGCTGATCGGGTTGAATAAACGCGATCATCTGCTCAACAGGGCGGCCATGAACGGTCAACGTCTCTACATCGGCCATCGACCAGCCCATGCGCGCACTTGCCAGCTGAAACGCGGACAGTTGCGGATGGTATGTGATCTGCCCTGCGGGGATTGAGCGGCCAATCCGCGCCCCAACCGAAAACCACAGCGGATCGCCTGTCGCGAGGACGACAACACGCTGGTTCGCGTGCTGTTTTAACAGATCGATCAGGGCATCAAACGGGCTGGGCCATGCGTAGCGCTTGGCCGTAGTTGTTTGCGCAAGGGCGTGGTGACGATCTCCGCCGATCAGGATTTCTGCGGCCTCAACCACGGCGCGTGTGGCGGGGGTCAGCCCGTCCAGACCGTCCTCACCGATGCCAACGATATGCAACCAAGGTGCGGACGTTTCGACGTGCCCGCTCATGCGTTGAGTTCCGGCAGCCCAGCGGCCAAGGCATTCACGGCCGCGCTGGCAATCGCCGAGCCACCCCGCCGCCCACGCAGGGCGACAAAGTCACAGCCCCGGGGCCGTTCCGCCAATTCGGCCTTGGATTCCGCCGCGCCGACAAACCCCACCGGAAACCCGAGGATCACGGCAGGCTTGGGCGCGCCTTGATCCAACAGTTCAAGCAAGTGAAACAGAGCCGTGGGCGCATTACCAATCGCGACAACAGCGCCCTCCAGATGGTTTGCCCACAACTCCACTGCGGCGGCAGATCGTGTATTACCGATCGCGGCCGCGCGGTCCGGCACGCTGGGGTCATTCAGCGTCACGATGACCTCATTCTGCGCGGGCAAATACCGGCGGATAATGCCTGCGCCGACCATTTCACAGTCGCACAGAACAGGCGCGCCATTCGCCAAAGCACGGTGCCCGGCCAGATAAGCCCCGGGTGAATGTGCGATGCGATCCGCAACCTCAACCATGCCACACGCATGAATCAGCCGCGTGACCAGCGCCTGCATACCACTATCGAACCGGTCCAGATTGGCCTCGGCCTGAACGGTGGCAAAGCTGGCCGCATAGATGGCCTTCGGGTCTTTTTCGTAGGGACGCAGGGCGAAATCCTCTCGGAGCGGTTGAGCCGGACGGGACGCAGATAATCAGGCGCGGGTTCGGAGTTAGGGCTTAACCCGTTTGCGCGCGCTTTCGGGCCCATGAGGGTGCTTAGCGTGCGGGTATTCCGCGTGATGGTGATGCCCGTGATCATGGTCATGCGCATGTCCATGTCCGTGGTCATGATGGTGGTGATGCGCGTGCGCATCCTGCATTTCCAACCGGCACATGCCCGTGCAGAACGTATCGCACAGCTTGCAATCCGCCACGTTTGAGCCGGGCGCATTGGCCCCCTGCCCTTCAACATGGTGGTGATGGCTTTCTTGGACAGCCCCCACCTCAGCCTCAAAACCCAGAACGGCCGTGCGGTATTTGCACATCACACAAGTGGACGGCGGGACCGCGCCAAACGCGGGGTGCTGGCGGTCTTCGGCCTTGATGTGGTGATGGCGGCCATCCTCCAACGCAAGCACCTGCTCACGGTAGGCGCAAAGCCCACAGTTGGGGGGTGGGGTCGCGCTGTCTTGTTCAATCACACGCTCGGCAAAGGTGCGCAGAACATCCACGTGATCGCCCAAATAACCGGCCTTGAGGAATTCAATCTCGGGGTGCTGTGCCGCGACTTGATCGGTGAAGCCATAGATCCGGTCGATCAAAATGCCCGAAAACAGGAAGTACGGGAACACGACGATCCGCTTGTAACCCAGCTTGGCCGCGTGTTGCAGGCAAGGTTCCACCAGCGGGAACGTCACGCCGGAATAGCCAACCTCACACCAGCCAAAGCCAAGGCCTTCGTGCAAAAGCCGGGCGATTTTGGCGACGTTGCCATTGGCGTCAGGATCGCTTGCGCCGCGGCCAATAACCACCAGACAGGTGTCGTGATAGGGGCCATCACCCGCGACTTCGCGAATACGTGCGGCCGCCGCGGACACCATCTTGGGGTCTACGCCCAGCTCACGCCCATAGCTGACCTGTAGCCCGTTTTTCTGGGCATATGTGTTCAGAACAGTGGGGATGTCATTTTTGGCATGCATCGCTGCGAACAACATACCCGGCACCGCCAAAATCCGCGTACAACCTTTGGCACGCAGGGCATCAAGACCGTCACGAATGACGGGGTTGGCGAACTCAAGATAGCCATAGTCCACCTCCCACTCCGCGGGCAGGTGGGCGGGCAGTTTTTCGGCCAGTGTCGCGAATTCATCCACCGCCGACTGCGAGCGCGAACCGTGCCCACAAATCATAACGCCGGTTTTCTGGGGGGAAGTGGTGCTCATGCGGTGGCCTCCTCGGCGGTATCTTCGGGCTCTTCGTCTTTGGCCTCGGCCTTTTTGCCCTTTAGGTGCCCCCAGATCGCAGCACCGATCGCCGCACCAATCGCAGCACCCGCAACCCAATGGTCATGGCCAGCAAGGTCCGCGATATGACCGGGGTGCGCCGCAGCCGGTCCCGCAAAAGCAGAGAGGATAAGGAAAAGAACAGGTCTCAAGGCACGCTCCATCATTCGCATGCCCCGCTGCCGTGGCCGGGATGACGATGTCGCGGTCCGCCCCCTGTCTGGGTCGGCGGGGCCCGTGATCCACCTGTCCGGCCCCGAAACGAGGCGTCGTCTGCCACTGCCTAGCCTGCGGGTGACAAGGGCGCAACGGGATTCAAAGCCGGTTTTAGCCTCATTTTCCCCCAGTTTGTGCGTATGCGCGCAGGCCCTGCGCTGAACGCGACCTAGATGCGCGAATGCAAGCGGTCTATTCGGGACACAACAAAAGGAGATGAACGATGGGCCAATTGGTTGACGGCGTCTGGCATGACACTTGGTACGACACGAAATCCACGGGCGGAAAGTTCGTCCGCTCAACGGCCGGGTTCCGCAATTGGATCACCGCAGATGGCAGCGCAGGCCCCACGGGTGAAGGCGGATTTAAAGCCGAGGCGGGCCGCTATCACCTCTATGTCTCCCTTGCGTGCCCGTGGGCGCACCGCACGCTGATCTTTCGCAAACTCAAGGGTTTGACTGACCTCATCAACATCTCAGTGGTGCATCCCGACATGCTGTCTGACGGTTGGACGTTTGAAACTGACGATGATGGTGCAACCGGCGATACGCTTTATGGGCTGCCCTTTGCGCGTGACATCTATACCCGCGCGGACCCCGGCGTGTCGGGCCGCGTGACCGTGCCGATCCTGTGGGACAAACAGCGCCAAACCATCGTGAGCAACGAATCCTCTGAGATCATTCGCATGTTCAACACGGCATTTAACGAAATCACGGGCAACACGCTCGATTTCTATCCGATGGCCCTGCGTTCCGAGATCGATCAGATCAATGAGCGCGTCTATGAGCCGATCAACAACGGCGTCTACAAATCAGGTTTTGCCACGACCCAAGGGGCCTACGACACGGCCGTCACGACCTTGTTCGCCGCCCTTGATGAGATGGAGGCCCTGCTCGGCACCCGCCGCTATCTTGCGGGCGATCAAATCACCGAGGCAGACTGGCGCCTGTTCACCACACTTGTACGGTTCGATCCGGTCTATCACCTGCATTTCAAATGCAATCGCAAGCGGCTGGTCGATTACCCCAACCTGTGGGCCTATACGCGAGAATTGTACCAAGTGCCCGGCGTCGCAGAGACCGTCGGAATGGAGCATATCGTGCGCCACTACCACTATAGTCACGACACGATTAACCCGAACCGCATCCTTCCGATCAATGCACAGATCGACTGGATGGAACCCCATGGGCGTGACGGGCTTCAGGCCGCGTAATATTCGACCATCTTGCCCAGATCGTCGGGCGAGGTGGCCCTTGGCAACAACACACGCGCGTTGCCAAGGTGGGCAAAGATTGACCCATCAGAAAAACACCGATCAGAGGTGACCGCGATAATATGGGCCTGCGGCTGGCGGTAATTCGCAAAATCCGCCACCGCCATGGCGCTGCCTTCGGTCAGTTTTAGGTCTAGAATGATTGCGTCAAAATCGTGGGTGGACAGGTGCCGCACGGCATCCAACTGCCCCGTCGCAATGGTCACGCCATGCCCCCAAGCCGACAGCGGTCTTTGCCAAAGTGCGGCCAAATTCGCGTTACTCTCGACAATAAGAACCTGCATGCCCGTTTACCCCTTCTGCGGTGTATCGACCTAATGAACTCGTTCTGAGTGGCTGTCCTTTATGGCTAGTCCACGAACCCTAACAGAGGATTAACAGTGCCGCGTGGCAGCCCCCGATGCGCGGTTTCTTGCAGAGCGTTCCGAATTGCTGTTGAAGGGTCGCAAAAGGGGATGCACTCGCTTGCGCGCCCTATATTGACGCACACATCTGCACGATAAAGGGAGCGCCTGATGACGAGCGTGATCACCATTTGCGACACTTGCAAACGCGATGACTGGGCCGAACGCGCGGCCAATGATGGGGTTGAGCTGACCGATGGTGAGGCCTTGGCCACACTTGTCGAAACCGCAGCCGAAGGCGTTGCTGGTGTCGAGACACGGCGTCATTCCTGTCTTATGGGGTGCAATCACGGTTGTAACGTATCGCTCCAAGCCGCGGGTAAACTGACCTATACGTTGGGAAAATTCGAAACCACGGCAGAGGCTGCCGAGGGGATTGTTGCCTATGCCGCCCTGCACGCCGAAAGCAAAAGCGGACAAGTCCCGTTCAAGCAGTGGCCCCAAGCGATCAAGGGCCACTTCATCACCCGCATCCCACCACTGCCCGACGCCTGAGCGTAAAATGACCCTCGCGCCTGCCCCCTCGGCTTGCCCCAAAACGCCCCGCGATCATGGCGGAGGTCTTGATGCCGCTGTTGCCCGCTGGGGCGGGGCACGCGACGCATGGTTAGACCTTTCTACCGGCATAAACCCGGTAACGTTTCCGATACAAAAGTTAACAGACGCTGACTGGGCCTGCCTGCCCGATGCAGCGGCACAAGACAGGCTCACGCAAGCCGCACGGACATTCTGGAATGTCCCGGCCTCAGCCGAGGTTTTGGCAGCCCCCGGCGCCTCTGCGCTTATTGCCCAAATGCCGGTCTTGGCCCCGGTTGGACGTGTCGACATCCCTGCCCCCACCTACAACGAACATGCGGCAGCCTTCCGTGCTCATGGCTGGCAGATCACGGATCAGGCCCCGTCCGCCCGCGTGTTGGTGCATCCCAATAATCCCGACGGGCGGCTCTGGTCCGCTGAGGATATCACCGCCCCGCTCACCATCATCGATGAAAGCTTCTGCGACGTCACGCCCGAGGCATCAATGATCGAGCTGGCCGCGCGCGATGGGGTCGTCGTCCTCAAGAGTTTTGGCAAATTCTGGGGCCTTGCGGGGATGCGGCTGGGGTTTGCAGTTGCCCAACCGGCGACCATCGCACGCCTGCGCGACATGATTGGACCGTGGGCTGTGTCGGGGCCAGCCCTGCGCATCGGGGCCGTCGCGCTTGAGGATCACGATTGGGCCGCAGCCACCCGGGACAGGCTCACCCAAGACGCCGCGCGGCTGGACGCGCTAATTGACGCGCCCGTTGTCGGCGGCACGTCCCTGTTTCGACTGTACGATGTGGGCGATGCAAAGGCATGGCAGGACCGACTGGCCATGCATCATGTCTGGAGCCGGATCTTTCCCTATTCCAGCCGTTGGGTGCGCCTCGGCCTGCCCGGCACGTCCGCCCAATGGGACCACTTGGAACGCGCCCTAGCCGCCCCCCGATCGGACACCCACGCATGAGCGGACTGCTCGCCCTAGCCCTTGCGCTGGACGCAGCATTGGGCGAACCCAAATGGCTGTGGAACCGCGCGCCGCATCTCGCTGTCGTGATGGGGCGTGCGGTCGGCGCGCTTGATCAACGGCTCAACCATCCCCCCACACAACGCCGCGCCGGTGTATTGGCCGTCGCAATCCTTGTGATTGGCGCGGGCGCTTTGGGGATGGTGCTGGCCGCCCTTCCCCTCGGCTGGGTGTTCGAAATCATCGGCGCCGCGATCCTGCTGGCGCACCGCTCGCTCATCGAACATGTGCGCGCCGTGGCAGACGGGCTCCGCACAGGGCTGGCCGAGGGGCGCAGCGCTGTCGCCATGATCGTCGGGCGCGATGTGACCGCGATGGACGCACCCGCCGTCACCCGCGCCGCCATCGAAAGCGCGGCCGAAAACTTTAGCGACGGCGTCATGGCCCCTGCGTTTTGGTTCTTTGTGGGCGGGCTGCCGGGCATCCTGATCTACAAAATCGTGAACACAGCCGACAGCATGATTGGCTACCGGACGGAGCGATACCGCGACTTTGGCTGGGCTGCCGCGCGGCTGGACGATGTCATGAACTGGGTGCCCGCGCGCCTGACCGCACTTGCCATTATGGTGGTCTCGGGCCGCGCACTGGATCGCGCTGCGTGGGGCCGCGTGATGGCTGAGGCGCGGCTACACCGCTCTCCCAATGCCGGTTGGCCAGAAGCCGCAATTGCGCCGGTGCTAGACGTCGCGCTTGCAGGGCCGCGCAGCTATGATGGTCGGATGGAGGAGTTCCCCTTCGTCCACCCCGCAGGGCGCCGCGATATCGGCCCAAGCGACATCGACGCGGCGTGCAATGTGCTTTGGCGCGTCTGGGCGGGCCTGTTCGGCGCGGTTGCCATTGGCGCGCTGATGATGTGAGGTGGCCGCAAGGGGATAGCTAGGACCAGCACCATGCGCCGACTTTCATTCGCCATCAGCTTGGCACTGTGCCTGCCCGGCGCGGCCTTCGCCACATGCGGGGGCAGCTTTTCGGGCTTTGTCGAAGACCTAAAGGCCGAAGCCATCAGCCGTGGGCACAACCGAGCATCGGTGTCAGAATTCTTTGCCTCCGTCACCCAAGACGACCGCACTCTGCGCGCCGACCGATCCCAAGGGGTGTTCCGCATCCCCTTTACCGACTTCACCCGCCGGGTCATCAGCCAAAGCCGACTGACCAACGGGCGCCGCAACGCAGATCGCTACGATGCCATCTTTGACCGGGCTGAGGCCGAGTACGGTGTCCCGCGCGGGGTCCTGTTGGCATTTTGGGCGCTTGAAACTGACTTTGGCGCGGTACAGGGCGACTTCAACACGCTCAACTCGCTCGTGACACTGAGCCACGATTGCCGCCGCCCGGAATTGTTCCGCCCGCAGGTGTTCGCCGCGCTGGAGCTGTTTGAGGCGGGCGATTTCGACCCGGCCCGCACGACAGGTGCATGGGCCGGAGAAATCGGCATGGTCCAAATGCTGCCCGGCGACATCCTAGAGCGCGGCGTAGACGGCGACGGCGATGGCCACGTCACCCTCAAAACATCTGTCGCGGATGCGTTGATGTCAGGCGCGCGTATGTTGGCCGATTTCGGCTGGCAGCGCGATGAACCGTGGCTGGCAGAGGTTGTCGTGCCCGCCGAAATGGATTGGAGCGTCTCTGGGCTTGAAACCCAAAAGAGCGTCGCGGAATGGGCACGATTGGGCGTCGTACCGCGAGGCACAGACCTGCCGCGGCGGCTGCAAGCCTCGCTGCTATTGCCCCAAGGCCACAAAGGTCCTGCATTTTTAGCTTTTGACAACTACCGCGTATTTTTCGATTGGAACCAGAGTTTTACCTATGTGACGACCGCTGCTTACTTTGCCACACGGCTCAGCGGCGCGCCTGTGTTTGATGCCCGCGCGGCTGAGGCTGGGCTGGAGGACAACCAGATGAAACGCCTACAACAAAAGCTGGCCGCGCGCGGGTATGATGTTGGCAAAATCGACGGCATCTTGGGCGCGCGAACTCGCGCCGCTGTGCAGTCTGAGCAGCAGCGCCTTGGCCTTCCGGCGGACGCTTGGCCCACGACAGATTTATTGGACGCGCTCTGAAGGCCTCTAAGCCACCAGACTTTCGGCTTTTTTCAGGTCAACGGACACCAGCTGGCTGACACCCTGTTCGGCCATCGTCACCCCAAACAAACGGTCCATCCGCGCCATCGTCACCGCGTGGTGCGTGATGATGAGGAACCGCGTGTTTGTGCGACGGGTCATTTCATCAAGCATGTCGCAGAACCGCGTGACGTTCGCGTCATCCAAGGGCGCATCGACCTCATCCAACACACAGATAGGCGCGGGGTTCGCAAGGAACACCGCAAAAATCAAAGCCAGCGCGGTCAGCGTTTGCTCTCCCCCCGACAACAGCGACAGCGTAGACAGTTTCTTGCCCGGCGGCTGGCACATGATCTCAAGGCCTGCCTCCAACGGGTCATCGCTTTCGACGAGGGCCAGTCGAGCCTCACCCCCACCAAACAGGTGCGTAAACAGCATCGAGAAATTACTGTTCACCGTTTCAAACGCGGTCAAAAGCCGCTCGCGGCCCTCTTTGTTCAGACCCGCGATCCCGGCACGCAGGGCCTTGATCGCCTCCTCAAGGTCGGTCTTTTCGGCAAGCAACTCGTCATGCTCGGTCTGGACCTCACGGGCGTCTTCTTCGGCACGCAGATTGACCGCGCCCAGCGCATCGCGCTGACGGCGCAGGCGGTTCACATCCGCCTCTAGGGCCGCAGCAGTCGGCATGTTCACGGGGTCCACCTCCAGTTGCGCCAAAAGCGCTTTGGGCGTGGTTTCAAGGTCCTCGTTGATCCGGTTCGCAGCCGCCTCCACAGCCTCAGCAGCAGCCTCAAGGCGGGCTTGGCCTGCGGCGCGGGCCTCTCGGGCCTCTGAAGCCGCGCGCTCTGCGGTGCGCTCAGCTTCGGCGGCTGTGCGAAGTCCGGCCTCCCCCAACGAAAGCGCTTCTGCGGATGCTACTTTGCGGGTTTCGGCGGCGGTGATCTGTGTCGACAGCTCTGCACGTTGCGCCGCCAATGCCTCCGGCACGGCCTGTGCCTCACCCAACTCCGCCTCGGCCTTGAGGCGCCGCTCCGTCAGGTCGGTGATACGGGTCGTCGCGGTTTCCAAGCGGTGGCGCCAACCGCTCAGCTCTTTGATAACCTCTTGCCGACGCCGGGTGCGCGCATCGCCTTCGCGCTTCAATTCGTCCGAGGCAGCGCGCCGTTGCAACATGGTCAGGCGCGCGGCCTCAACCGTCAGTTTAATGTCTTCAACCGCGCCGCGCGCCGCGTCCAATGGCTCTAGCGCAGTTTGTGCCGCCTGCGCCTCAGTCAAAGCGGTCCGCGCCTCGGCCCCTTCATCGGCGAACCGTGCAACACCCAAACGCCCGGTTTCCAGCTTGCTCTCTGCGATGCTTTGCGCACTTTCGGCGCGGGACACATCGCGGGATGCATCGGCCACAGCCCTGTCCGCAGCACGGCGGGCATCGCGGGCCGCTATATCAGCCGTCGTCAATTCCTTAAGCCGGTCCGTCAGCGCCTCATGCGCGGCACGGGTGCCATCAGCACGGGCCTCGACCTCCTCAAGGTCACGCTTCAGCGCCTGAAGTCGATTGATCTGTTGTAAACGCAACGCGGCCGAGGACGGCGCGGTTTCAGATGCGGCCCGGAACCCGTCCCAGCGCCACAGATCCCCGTCTTGGCTGACCAACCGCTGCCCGGGCAACAGCATGTGTTGCAGCTTGGGCGCCTCATCCGCATCCACGACACCGATCTGTCCCAGCCTCCGCGTCAAAACCGCCGGGGCCTTTACATGCTCCGCGATGGAGCGGATTTGCGCAGGCAGTTTTTGCGGGGCGTCATAGTCAGGCAACCGCGCCCAGCCGGTGTCGCCTTCCGTCTCGGAACTGCGCAGATCATCCGCAAGAGCCGCTCCCAATGCAGCCTCAAACCCCGGCTCAACGGTCAACCGATCCAGAAGTGGCTCATCTTCCGAACTGTCGCGCGCAATCAGCTTGGTCAGGGCAGTGACCTCAGCGCGCAAGGTCGTGGCTTCACCTTCAGCTTCGGATCGTGCGGCGCGGGCGCGGCTTTCTCGTTCCTGCGTTTCGGCGCGTGCAGCCTCCGCAGCCGAAAGCGCTTCATCCGCCTGTTGCGCCAGCAGGGTCGCGGCCTGTTGCGCGGTTTGGGCCTGCGTCAATGCCGCTTGCGCACCGTCCAAAGTTGCTTGCGCCTCGGTCACGGCAACTTGTGCCTTGGCTGCTTCGGCCTCCAGCCGTTCGACCCGCGACTGGCTGTCACCGATCAGGCGCGTCGCCGATTGGTGCCGCGCCGCCAGCCGCGCCATATCTTCGGTTAGCCGCGATAAGTCGCTTTCACGTTCCGCGAGCACTTCGGCAGCCTCATGGGCGGCGGCTTGCGCAGTGGCCAGGGCCTCGGCGTGGCCAGCGTCCGCCTTTTCCAGCTCCGTCTTTTCCCAATCCAAACGCTCGATCGTTTGGCCCGCATCAGTGTTAAGCGTCTCTTCGCGGGCTTGGTCATGGGCCAGTTGCTCAATCCGCCCGGTCAGCGTTTCTATCCGCTCCAGCGCGCGGGTCTCTTCTGCCTCAAGCGTGTCGCGGGCCACCAAAACGCGCTGTAAAACAGCTGCTGACACGGCCTCTTCTTCGCGGAGAGGGGGCAACTTGTCCTCGGCCTGCGTACGGGCGCTGGCGGCGCGTGTCACCGCCCCCTCTGCCTGCGCGGCCTCGGTCAACAAGGTACGCACCTGCGCCTCCGCCTTTGCGCGGGCCTCCTCTGCTTCGCGCCAGCGACGGTATAACAATTGCCCCTCGGCCAACCGCAGGCTTGTCCCGATTTCGCGATAGCGCGCAGCCTGACGGGCCTGCCGCGCAAGGGTCTGCAACTGTGCGGCCAATTGCTCCAAAACATCATCCACCCGGGTCAGGTTCGTCTCGGCCCCCTTCAGCTTTAGCTCAGCCTCATGACGCCGCTGGTACAGGCCCGAGATGCCAGCCGCTTCCTCTAGCACGCGGCGACGTTTCTGGGGCTTAGCGTTGATCAACTCACTGATCTGCCCCTGCCGGACCAACGCGGGCGAATGCGCCCCGGTCGAGGCATCCGCAAAGAGCATTTGCACATCGCGCGCCCGCACGTCCTTGCCGTTCACCTTATAGGCAGAGCCAACATCCCGCGTGACCCGGCGGATAATGTCGAGGTTTTCCTCACCATTGAACGCCGCCGGCGCAAGGCGCTCACTGTTGTCCATGCCCAGCGTTACTTCGGCGAAATTGCGGGCCGAACGTGTAGCCGCCCCCGCAAAGATCACGTCCTCCATGCCGCCGCCACGCATCGCCGTGGGGCGATTTTCGCCCATTACCCAGCGCAGAGCCTCAAGCAGGTTTGATTTGCCACATCCGTTGGGGCCCACCACCCCCGTCAGCCCATCCGCAATGACCAAATCGGTGGGATCAACAAAGCTTTTAAAGCCATTCAGACGAAGACGGGCGAAACGCAAGGGCGACTCACTTCAAGAAATAACGCAATATCAATGGCAGTCTCGGAAAGGCGCGCGCATTGTGTCAAGGCGAGGCATCGCATATTTCGCGACTCGTGCCAGGTTATCCACAATATATAGGCCCTCGCGCAGAACAGATGCCGTTATGCCGCCCCCAGATGACGCTTTCATTGTTGACCCACCCGCACCGAACACGCACAACGGGTGCAGTTTGGTGGCCCCATGCGCAAAGCGCGACGGGGTCTGAAACGGGAATGTGGTGACGGTGACCCAAGTCGGGGCCAGATGCCACAGCCGCCCCCGCGACTGTAAGCGGTGAGCAAAGGCCACATGCCACTGGGGTTCCCCCGGGAAGGCGGTCCGCGCATCGACCCGCAAGCCAGGAGACCGGCCAAGCGATTTTGATAACCCCTGCCGTCGGGTGGACGGACATAGGAGAAAGACCCATGACGACCCAAACAGTCGCAACGACCAACACTTCCACAGCTTCCATCGTTTTTGCCGCAGCCGCTGGCATGATGCTGCTGTTCTTCTCGGGCTACGCACAAGCCACAATCCTGCATGACGCCGCCCACGATCAGCGTCACGCTATGGCATTCCCCTGCCACTAGGCAGCGCTTAGCTCCATGCCGATGAAATTGCTGACCAGCGCGGTGTTCGCTGGTGTTGCTGCAGGGCTGATTGCCGCTTTGCTGCAATTTACATTTGTCACGTCCTCATTGCTTGAGGGCGAGCTTTACGAAGCCGGTGCCAAGGTTCACTTCGCCGTCGATGGCTCGCCACAAAGCCCTCGTGGCGGCGCAGAGATCGACTTTGCCGCAGAGCCGATGCGTTACGTGATGACCATGGCGTTCAACGTGGTGACCTACGTAGGGTTCGGGTTCCTTTTGGTGGCGCTTATGGCCCTGGCTGAGGCACGCGGCCTGACCAAAATCACCCCACGCCAAGGGTTGATCTGGGGCATTGCCGGGTTCATCGCGATCCAACTGGCCCCCGCGATCGGGCAACCACCGGTCCTGCCCGGCTCTATCGGGGCCGACATTGGTCCGCGCCAAGCATGGTGGATGGCAACGCTGCTCACCGCAGGGTTGGCCATGTGGCTCCTAGCGTTTGGCCGTGGCTTGCTGCCCCTGTTGGCAGTGCCTCTTTTGCTGGCTCCCCAGCTTGTAGGTGCGCCAACGCTCGACACCTACTTTGGGGTGACACCGGCGGAACTTGCGGCACAATTCTCAGCGATGTCGCTGGGATATGCGGCCGCCGGATGGGCTGCCCTCGGGTTCTTTGCGGCGTATTTCTACACGCGTGAGGCCGCCTAAACCAACCATTCGGGTCAGCGCCCACTCGGCGCTGGCCCTTGATCATTCGGCGCGCCCCTTTCGCCACCAGGCAGGCTTGGCGCACCGCGTTCAGACACGAAAAGGAAAAACGAGTATGGCAGGCAAAGTTCCAGCAACCGTTGTCACGGGATTTCTGGGCGCGGGCAAAACCACGCTCATCCGTCACATGTTGCAAAACGCCGAGGGCAAGCGCATCGCGCTGATCATCAATGAGTTCGGTGATCTAGGCGTCGATGGCGATATCCTCAAGGGCTGCGGCATCGAGACCTGCACCGAGGACGACGTGATGGAACTGTCGAACGGCTGCATTTGTTGCACCGTCGCCGATGACTTCATCCCAACGATGGAAAAACTGCTGGATCGTGACACGCCCCCTGATCACATCGTGATCGAAACGTCTGGCCTTGCCCTGCCCCAACCCCTTGTGCGCGCCTTCAACTGGCCCGGCATTTCGACCCGTGTCACCGTGGACGGCGTTGTCACGGTCGTGGATGGCCGCGCCGTGACCGATGGGCAGTTCGCGCATTCCGTCGCAGCCGTGGACGCACAGCGCAAGCTGGACGAAAACCTTGATCACGAAACACCCCTGTCTGAGCTGTTTGAAGACCAAGTGGCCTGCGCTGACATGATTGTCGTGAACAAAGCCGACCTGCTCGACACCGCAGAGGCCGACGGCCTTGTTGCCCGCCTCAAGGATGAGGCTCGGGGCGGCGTGCAGGTGGTCAAAGCGTCCATGGGCGCGCTCCCTGTTTCCGTCCTTCTGGGCCAAGGCGTCGGCGCCGAAGCCGATCTAGACGCCCGCAATGAGGTGCATCACCACCACCACGAAGATGATCATGCCCACGATGACGACCATCATCACGATCACCACCACCATCACCATCACGCCCACGAACACGGGCACGACGAATTCGAGAGCTTTATCGTCACGCGCTCCGAAATCGCTGACCCCGCAGCCTTCGCCGAACAAGTCGCTGATGTAATCCGCGCCCATGGTATCCTTCGGCTCAAGGGCTTTGCCGCCGTCGCGAACAAACCCATGCGGCTCACGCTCCAAGCCGTTGGTCCGCGCGTCGACACCTACTTCGATCGCCCCTTGGGCAGTGACCCACGCGAAACACGCTTGGTTGTCATCGGTGAGGCAGGGCTCGACCGCGCCGCCATCACGGCCGCCCTCGTCGCATGATCATCGCGCCCGGCGATCCGCTCAGCCCCGAGGGCCTCGCCTTGATCGAAGGGTCTGAACAGGCGTTGCGTGAATTCTACACGGCCGAAGAAAGCTTTGCCTATTCGCCAGAGGAACTCACGGCGCCGGGCGTCATTTTTTACATCGCACGCGATGCCCAAGACACCCCACTAGGCTGCGTTGCCTCCGTTGATATGGGCGACTACGTCGAAATCAAACGCCTGTTCGTCACGCCACCCGCCCAAGGCACCGGACTGGGCCGAGCCCTAATGGCCCGCCTAGAGAAGGACGCGCAAGCGGACGGCCATACTCTCATGCGGCTCGAAACAGGTGATCTTCTTGTCGCCGCCTGCACTCTGTATGAACGTATGGGATACCGCCGTCGCGGCCCCTTCGCAGACTACCTCGATGTGCCAACGTCAACATTCATGGAAAAACGGCTCTAGTCCTTTGTTCCCCCAATACTCCCGCCGGAGGCCCGGTTTTTCGCCAGAAAAACCGTAACAGGAGCGCCCATGCATCTGCTCGCAGCAACACCCGGACAAATCGACGACGGCCAAGAACCCGTTGACCTCGGCCAAACGCCCGCCGACGTGGTCATTATTTCCGCCGCTGATACGGAACTCGCCGCCCTGTCCGCGGCCCATGCCGACGCGCCTCACGGCACACTGCGGCTGGCCAACATGATGCATCTGCGCCACCCAATGTCGGTGGACCTCCACCTAGAAGCCTGCGCCACCAAATCCCGGCTGGTCATTGCGCGCGTTCTTGGGGGCATGGGCTATTGGCGCTACGGCGTGGAACAATACGCAGCCCGGTTGGGTGCCGCGAACATCCCCGTGGCCTTTCTACCCGGTGATGACAAACCCGACCCCGAACTGCGGGAGCTTTCGACCGTCCCGGCTGAGGATTACGACGCCCTCTGGGCCTATCTAGTCGAAGGCGGGCCCCAGAATGCCGCCAACTTCCTTGCCTACACCCGTGCCTTTCTCGATAAATCTGAGCGCCCCCAAGCCGCGACACCCCTTTTGCGCGCGGGCGTCTACTGGCCCGGTGCCGGGATCGCGGACCTAAACGCCGCGACAGCCAACTGGACCGAAGGTGCGCCCGTCGTGCCGCTGATCTTTTACCGCGCGCTGGTCCAAGGCGCGGGCCTGAACCCGATCAACCGCATGGTAAAAGCGCTCCTGCGCGCGGGCTTGAACCCGCTGCCGGTCTTTGTTGCCTCGCTCAAAGATCCAGTCTCGGTCGCGACGCTTCAGACGCTGTTCACCCAAGCGCCGCCCGAGGTTATCCTCAACGCCACCTCCTTCGCCGTCGGCAGCCCCCACGGGGACGGGGCCGAAAACCCGCTGGCCGCCGAATGGTGCAACGCAGCCCCAGTGTTTCAGGTCGTCCTCGCAGGCTCAGGCGAACAAGCGTGGGAAGAAGGCCTCACCGGCCTGAGCGCGCGGGACATCGCGATGAACGTAGCCCTGCCGGAGGTGGATGGCCGTGTCCTGACCCGCGCCATCAGCTTCAAGGGCGAGGCCTATTTCGATGAAGCAACCGAATGCGCCATCGCCACCTACAAGGCACGCGGCGACCGGATCGGTTATGTGGCGGAACTGGCCCTCGCATGGGCACGCCTGCGCCGGGCCAAGACGGCGGATCGCAAGGTCGCACTGGTGCTGGCGAACTATCCCAACCGAGACGGACGGCTCGCCAATGGTGTGGGCCTTGATACGCCTGCGGCCACGGTAGCTGCCCTCCAGACTTTGGGCGCCGACGGGTATTCCGTTGAAAACGCTCCTGCAGACAGTGATGCCCTGATGCAGCGGCTTATGGCTGGTCCCACCAACTGGTTGACGGACCGAGTTGAGCGGACGGGCGGTGAGCGGTTGACCATGGCCGACTATCGCCGCCACTACGACGCCCTCCCGTGGGAGGTCCGCCGCCAGATGGAGGACCGCTGGGGCACACCCGAAACGGACCCGTTTTGCGACACGGACGGCTTTGCGCTTGGCATCCACACCTTTGGCAATGTCGTCGTCGGCCTACAGCCCGCGCGCGGCTACAACATTGACCCGACCGAGACTTATCACTCTCCCGATCTGGTTCCGCCGCACAACTACCTGGCGTTCTACTTTTGGCTGCGCCACCACTGGGCCACAGACGCAATTGTGCATATGGGCAAACACGGCAACCTCGAATGGCTGCCCGGCAAGGCAGTCGCGCTGTCGGACACGTGCTGGCCCGAGATCGTGATGGGCACAACGCCCCATATCTATCCGTTCATCGTGAACGACCCCGGCGAAGGGACACAAGCCAAGCGCCGCGCGCAGGCGGTGATCCTTGACCACCTGACGCCACCGCTGACCCGCGCCGAAACCTACGGACCGCTGCGCGACCTAGAGGCGTTGGTCGATGAATACTATGAAGCTGCGGGCGTCGACCCGCGCCGGATCGAACATCTGCGCCGCGAAATCCTGAGCCTGACGGCAGCAACCGGGTTGGACCAAGACGCAGGTTTTGACGGCGATGAGGCCGGCGATCTGGCCAAACTGGACGCATACTTGTGCGAGTTGAAAGAAGCCCAAATTCGCGACGGCCTGCATATCTTTGGGGCCTCGCCCGAGGGCACGCTAGAGCGAAATCTGGTCATCGCATTGGCCCGCATTCCACGTGGTGAGGGCAAAGACGCGGACGCATCCTTGTTGCGAGCGTTGGCACAGGACTGCGGCGCAGGGTTTGATCCGCTGGATTGCGACATGGCCGCGACATACGAAGGCCAACGTCCCGCGATCCTCGCGGACGTAAGCGCGGATACGTGGCGCAGCAATGGCGACACCGTAGAACGGTTGGAGCTGTTGGCGCAAACCGCCCTCGGCTGGACCGAAACACCGGCAGAGTTCACCGCATCCGCCCCTGTGCTGGACGCAATCCGCGATCATATCACCCCCACCGTGCGCGCCTGCGGACCGGCGGAACAGGCGGGCCTTCTCACCGCCCTATCAGGGCACTTCGTCGCCCCGGGTGCGTCAGGCGCACCAACGCGCGGACGGCTGGACGTCCTGCCCACAGGGCGCAATTTCTTTTCGGTCGATAGCCGCGCTGTTCCAACCCCCACCGCATGGAAGCTGGGCTGGAAATCCGCCAACCTATTGATCGAGCGGCACCTACAGGACCACGGCGACTGGCCCCGCGCCCTGCTGTTAACAGCATGGGGCACGGCCAACATGCGCACGGGCGGCGATGACATCGCGCAGGCCCTCGCGCTGATGGGCGTCAAGCCAAAGTGGGACGCCGCAAACCGCCGGGTCACGGGGTTTGAAATCCTGCCCCAAGGCGTCTTGGGTCGCCCGCGCGTAGACGTCACGCTGCGGGTTTCGGGCTTTTTCCGCGACGCGTTCCCGCAGCAAATCGCACTGATCGATTCCGCCGCCCGCGCGATCCAGGCGCTTGATGAGCCGGACGCGGACAACCCCGCCGCCGCCCGCGCCCGCGCAGGCGAAAGCACGGCCCGTGTTTATGGATCAAAACCGGGGGCCTATGGCGCAGGCCTTCAGGCCATGATCGACGAACGCCTTTGGGCCGACAAATCCGACCTCGCGGAGGCCTACCTCGAATGGGGTGGCTACGCTTATGGCGCTGACGCCGAAGGCACGCGCGACCGCGCCGGGTTGGAACAACGGCTAAGCCAAGCTGAGGCCGTCGTGCAAAACCAAGACAACCGCGAACACGACCTGCTCGACAGCGACGATTATTACCAATTCGAAGGCGGTGCCGCCGCCGCGATCAGCACCCTGCAAGGGCGCGACCGTCCTGTCTATCACAACGACCACTCTCGGCCCGAACGACCTGTTATCCGCACACTAGAGGATGAGATTGGGCGCGTTGTACGGTCCCGTGTGGTGAACCCAAAATGGATCGAGGGCGTCAAACGCCACGGCTACAAGGGCGCGTTTGAGATCGCGGCCACGGTGGACTACCTGTTTGCGTTTGCCGCCACGACAGGCGCTGTGCGGGACCACCATTTTGACATGGTCCACGCCGCGATGCTGGAGGATACAGACACGCGCGACTTTATCGCCGATCACAACGCGCCAGCCCTCGCCGACATCGCGGACCGCCTGCAAGAGGCGATTGACCGCGGGCTATGGACGCCGCGGTCCAACTCAGCCCGCGCATTGCTGGAGCAATTGGGCAGCGGTCAACCCGCGAACAACGCCTAGTCGCAGTCGATGGCCAGATCGAACACCCCGGTCGAAAGGTCAAACGGGATCAAATTGCCCACGCAGGATGTTTTGGGACCATCCCGAGGCGGGGGCAATTTCAGCTCTGCGCCTTCGGTGCAGTCGATCTTCATCCGCAACAAAGCCACATCGCCGGACACAGACCCAAGGTCCGGCGCGCAGCCGGTCCCCTTGATTACGGCGGCCACCGCTGCGGCCTGTACGTCCGCATAATCAGGACGCCACACGCGGGTGAGCCGGGTCACCTCGGCTCGGTCTTGTGAGTAGTTTATTGCGAAGGAGTAGCCGCCTGCGTCCACGGTGACCTGATCTCGCAGCCCGGATAGAGGATGCGGTGAAGCGCAGGCGGCCAAAGCCGCAAGGGGGATAAGAATTACGGCCTTCATGTCCTAGTTTGCACCAAACTTAGTTAAGCCTTGGTTAACAACTACACCCCCTTTTCATCTGCCGCTCTCGCAGGCACTCTGGGCACCAAATGAAAAGGGAGCCCGCGATGACCGACGCAGCAGACACAGAGCGCCACAATGCCAAGATGGCCAAGAAAAAGGCCGCCCGCGATAAGATCATGGCTACCAAGACCGATAAAAAGGGCTTGGTGATCGTGCACACCGGCAAGGGGAAGGGCAAAAGCTCTGCCGCGTTTGGGATGATTTTCCGCTGTATCGCGCATGACATGAAATGCGCCGTGGTGCAGTTCATCAAGGGCGGCATGTCCACCGGCGAACGCGACCTGATCCTCGCTAAGTTTGGCGATATCTGTGAATTCCACACCATGGGTGAGGGCTTTACATGGGAAACCCAGGACAAAGACCGCGACATCGAAATGGCGCAGGCCGCGTGGTCCAAGGCCAAGGACCTGATCCGCGACCCCAGCCACAAAATGGTCCTGCTGGATGAGATCAACATCGCCATGCGGTATGATTACATCGACGTGAACGAAGTCGTGGCGTTCCTCCGCGATGAAAAGCCCGAGATGACCCATGTGGTTTTGACCGGGCGCAACGCCAAGGATGAGCTGATTGAACTGGCCGATCTGGTCACCGAAATGGAGCTGGTCAAACACCCCTTCCGCGCGGGCATCAAGGCGCAGATCGGCGTGGAATACTAAGCCATGGCGCAGGCGCTCATGCCGCTGGCTGCCTTTGACGTGGTGGACGGGGCGGCGCGGCCCGTGGATGACCCATGGCCCGCCCCCCAATCACCGCAGGGCTACCGGTGGCTGCATCTAGACCTGAACGCACCGGGCACTCGCGACTGGGTGGCGGCGCATTTGCCTACCGTCGCGGCCAAGGCCCTGATGGCTGAGGAAACGCGCCCAAGGGCTGATCATATGGCCGAAGGGTCCATCATTGTGCTGCGCGGGGTCAACATGAACCCCGGCGCACAGGTCGATGATATGGTGTCGCTGCGGTGTTGGCTCAGCCCCGACGGGTTGGTCACGGTCCGGTTGCGGCGACTGATGGCCGTGCAGGAATTGCAGGGCGCGCTTGCCGATCCAGCCGCCCCCGTACCCGCCACACCCGCGGCCGCGTTGACGATGATCATCGCAGGCTTGATCACCCGGATTGAAACCGTCTCACTCGCGCTCGAGGATCAGGTGGACACCCTAGAGGACGTCTCGCTCGACGGTGGCTCAACGGCTGCAAACCTTGCCCAATTGCAACGCCGTATCATCAAATTGCGCCGATACGTTGGCCCCCAACGAGAAGCACTGGCCCGGCTGGCACAGGCCGACATCCCATGGCTGGACGCCCCCGCCCGCGCGGCCTTGCGCGAATGGGCCAACGCTGCTGCCCGCTCCGTCGAGGAGCTAGAGGCCAACCGCGACCGCCTTGCGGTGCTGCAAAACCAGTTGGACGCCCAGCAAAGCGCCATCGTGTCACGACACGGCTATATCCTGTCCGTGGTCGCGGCTGTGTTCCTGCCGCTAGGGTTCCTGTCGGGGCTGTTTGGGGTCAATATCGCGGGCATGCCAGGGCTGACCGCACCTTGGGCCTTTGCCGCGCTATGCGCCGCCTGTGTGGCCATTGCCGCCGCACTCTTCGTATTTTTCCGCTATCATAAATGGCTATAGAAAGGGCATCTGATGCCACGTCTTTTGACAGAATTCGGCATGGGCACGTCCCTGCGCCGCCAAGACTACACCGAGGCCGCGACCCGCGCTCTAAAGGACGCGCTGTGGCACAATTCGATCAACCTAGCGGAGCTGTTCGACAAGCCGAAATCCGCCATGCAGATCACCGCCGAAATCGGCGTGCAGCAACCCGATGCTGTCGATGCCGAGGCGTGTAAGGCCGTCTTTCCCTATGGCGATGTGACCGTGCGCGTCGTTCTTGGCGGGTTGGATGTGCCCCGGCCCGATGGCAATCCGACCGTCATCGCGAACGCCGCAATTTCCGTCGCACTAGAGGTATAAGCCATGACAGATCAACGTTTTATCATTGAGATGGGCATGGGCAACGACCTCTATGGCCAAGATATGACCAAGGCCGCCGCCCGCGCGATTGAGGATGCGATCCGTCATTCCTCAATCCCGATGTTTGAGGCGCTCAATATCTCACACGATGAGATGCGTGTTCAGGTCACCGTGGGCGTGCCGGATCCAGCGGCCACCGACACAGAGGCTCTCAAGGCCAACCTGCCCCGTGGCCGCGCCACTGTGACTGCCGTGCAAGGCGGGCTGTCGATCACGAACCCCGACAGCGGCAATGTCACAACCATCGCCACCGCCGCAGTTGAGGCGTTCTTGCCGAAACAGGCCTAGCTTCAACGCCCCTGAGGGCCTTCACCCCGGCCCTCAGGACCCCGCCAAATCGCTGAGCGATTGGCCGGTGCTCAGCATATCTGGGTCCAGTTTCAGCTCGATCACCGCAAGGGTTCCACAGGCGCGCGCGGCCTCAAAGGCGGGTGCAAACTGCGCCTGTTCCGTTACGACCCATCCCTTGCCGCCATAGGCTTGGGCCAACGCCGCAAAGTCAGGATTGGCCAGCGCGGTGCCAGACACACGCCCGGGATATGTTTTCTCCTGATGCATGCGGATCGTCCCGTAGCGGCCATTGTTAGCCACGATTACAATCGGTGTCGCACCATGTTGGATCGCTGTGGACATCTCATTGAGGGTCATCTGAAAACACCCATCCCCCGCAAGGCAAACCACGGTACGGTCCGGCGCATGCAAGGCCGCCGACACCGCCGCCGGAAAGCCATACCCCATCGACCCAGAGGTAGGCGCCAACTGCGTGCCATACTGCCGCCAGCGGTAATAGCGGTGCAGGAACGCGGCATAATTTCCGGCTCCGTTGGTCAGGATGGCATCCTCGGGCAAAACCGCATCAAGGTGCGCGATGACCTCTTCTAGGCGCACGGCACCGGGGGTGGGCTTGGGCGTGATCCACGCCTCATAGGAGGCGCGCGCGCCTCCGACCTCAGCAGGCCAGCCGGGCAATTCGCCCCCGCGCGGGGCCAAGGCGGCCACCACCGCGCCTGCGTCCGCGACCACAGGCACCTCAGCCTGATATGTCGTGTTGATCTGGTCGGGATCAGGGTGGACATGCACGATCGTTTTGCCCGGGTCCGCAGGGTCCAGCGCAGTATAACCCTGCGTTGCGATATCACCCAGACGACAACCCAACACCAACAACGCATCCGCCGCACGCAACCGCGCCATCAACGCAGGGTTCGGCCCCACGTTCAGGTCCCCGGCATAGCTCGGCTCACGGTTGTCCATGTAATCCTGCCGCCGGAAGGCCACTGCCACGGGGATTTGCGCGGCCTGCGCAAAGGTTTCTAGGTCCCGCGCGGCCTGCGCGCTCCACCCCGGGCCGCCCGCGATGATCATCGGGCGCGACGCCTCGCGCAAAGCCTCAAGGATCGGGGCAACATCGGGTGTCGCGGCGCGCGGCACCACAACGCGCGCGCGGTCCGCAACCTCAGCCGCGCTGGACAACATGTCCTCCGGCAGGGCCAAAACCACCGGCCCCGGCCGCCCCGCTTGCGCCACGGAAAACGCCCGCGCGATGTATTCGGGCAAGCGTTCAACCTGATCGACCTCAGCCACCCATTTCACCAAGCCGCCAAAGAGCCCGCGGTAATCAACCTCCTGAAAGGCCTCTCGGTCACGGTGATCCCGGGCGATTTGGCCCACAAACACCACCATCGGGGTACTGTCTTGCATCGCCACGTGCAGACCCGCACTGGCGTTGGTCGCCCCCGGTCCGCGCGTCACAAACAGCACGCCCGGCTGACCCGTCAGCTTGCCATGGGCTTCGGCCATCATAGCGGCCCCGCCCTCTTGGCGGCACACAACATTGGCGATGCCGCTGTCATACAAACCGTCCAAAGCGGCTAAGAAACTCTCACCCGGCACAGAAAACACGCGCGTGACGCCCTGTATCGCCAATTGATCGCTTAGGATTTTTCCACCGTGGCGCATGAACCTTGTCTCCCCGTCATTTGGCTTATCTGTGACACAGCCAACGGGTAAGGAAAACACCATGTCACATCTTCTGGGACTTTGCGGATCACTGCGCCGCGACAGTTTTAACCTCAAACTCATGCGCGAGGCCGCGTTGCAGTACGGCGGCCCCTTTGTTGAGGGCAATTTGCGCCTGCCGCTGTATGACGGCGACCTAGAAGAGGCCGAGGGCATTCCGGCGGATGTCCAGACCCTTGCCGACCAGATCAAAACCGCCAGCGCGGTGCTGGTCGTGACCCCAGAATACAACAAGTCCCTGTCTGGCGTGCTCAAAAACGCGCTCGACTGGGTGAGCCGTACCAAGGATGCCCCTTGGGCGGGCAAGCCTGTCGCGATCCTATCAGCGACGGCGGGCCGCTCCGGCGGAGAACGCGCGCAATACGCCACGCGCCTGTGCCTGATGCCTTTTCAGGCGCATGTTCTGCCGGGGCCCGAGGTCTTGATCGGCAGCAACTTCAATGAGTTCACCGAGGATGGACGCCTCAAGGAAGGGCGCGGGCTGGACGGGCTAAAACGGTTGATGGACGCGCTTAAGGCAGCAGCCACCTAAGCGGGTAAATTATCCTCAACCCGAAAGCCTTGGGGGATCGTATCGCGCCCCTCAAGCACCAAATCGGCCATGACCTCCGCCACCTTGGGGGCCATGCCAAAGCCAATTTTGAACCCACCATTGGCGATAAAGTGCCCGGGCCTGTCGGGCCATGCGCCCAACATTGGGGCGCGGCTACGGGCACGCGGGCGTACACCGGCCCATCGCTCAATCACCTCCGCTCCCTCCAGCACCGGAAACGCGGACAACGCGCGCGCAATCACATCATCCAGCTGATCGTCACAGGTATCGGGCGCATCGAACTCCCGCTCGGATGTTGAGCCAATCGCCACCGTCCCATCCGCATGGGGCACAATGTGCAGCGCATCGGCAAACAACTGCGGCGCATCGCGGGCATCATAACGCAAGAGCGCGGATTGCCCTTTGACGCCCGCACCCATCATCCGGCCAAACCGCTCCGACAGGTCCAACAACCCGCGCCACCCCGTGGCCCAAACGACTGCGCCTTGGTCCGGGGCCTCGGCCACGACGGGCGGCAAACACCCCGTCAAAGCCTGCGACGCCATGCGCGGATGCAACCGCCCCGACAGCGTATCGCGGATAACCATGCCCGTGGGCGATTGCGGGCACCATTCCCCCGAGGCGGCCTCAACGGACCAAACCGCCTTACCCTGCCACAACGTCTTGGCGCCCTCGGCCCGGGCCTGCGCCAGTTCCAGCCCGCGCGCATCCAACACAGGCTGAACGCGGCCGCTGCGCGCATAACCGGTGGGCAGGCCGCTGACCTGCGCGACCTCATCCCACCACGCCTGCGCCATCATCAGACTGTCGAATTGAAACGCCTTTTTCGAGTTCCAGTTTTCGGGCGTATGCGGTGCCAATGCCCCGACAATCCCCCCCGACGACCCTGCCCCCACGCCATGAGGATCAACCACCTGCACGCGCGCACCCCGCCGCGCGCAGGCCCATGCCACCGACAGCCCAAAAATCCCTGCGCCACGCACTGTTACATCGACCATCGCCACACCTCTTGCCGCATTGTTCAGATGGGCCTACAGGACGATATGACCAACGAAAACCCCCTCAGCTGGCGCGAAAACGGAACCCCGGTGTCCGATCGCTTTGACGACCCTTACTTTTCGCTCGAAGGGGGCTTGGCCGAGACCCGGCATGTGTTTTTGGACGGCAACGGTCTGCCCGCGCGCCTGCGCGACGGGTTCCAAGTGGCCGAGCTGGGCTTTGGCACCGGGTTATCGTTTCTGACGCTGTGGCAGGCTTGGATCACCTCAGACACCTACAAAACCCACGGCGGGCAAATCCATTTCACCAGCTTTGAGGCCTTTCCGCTGGACACCCACGACATGGCCCAAGCGCTTTTGGCGTTTCCAGAGCTGGCCCCCTTGGCCGAGCAATTGGTCAAAGCGTGGCCCCTGAGCCGCGCCAATTTCGGCCCCATCACCCTGACCCTTTGGAAGGGTGACGCGCGCACCATGCTGCCCCTATGGTCGGGCGCGGCGGACACATGGTTTTTGGATGGGTTTTCCCCCGCCAAAAACCCCGAGCTGTGGGAACCGAACCTCATGGCCCAAGTCGGCGCACATACCGCGCCGCAAGGCACCTGTGCGACCTACACCGCCGCAGGTCACGTCCGCCAATCCCTAGAGGCGGCAGGCTTTGACATCACACGCACCGAGGGCTTTGGCCGCAAACGCCACATGACCCGCGGGACCAAACCATGACCGACACCCAAAAAGGCATCGGGCTGATGGTCATCACGACCATCATCTTTGCCGCCCAAGACGGGATTTCCCGGCACCTTGCGGGCGAATACAACGTTCTGATGATTGTAATGATCCGCTACTGGTTCTTTGCGGCCTTTGTGATCTCCATCGCCAAGCGTCAGGCAGGCAGCATCCGCGCCGCCGCAGCCACCCAACAGCCCGTGCTACAAACCGTGCGGGGCTTTCTGCTTGCGGCTGAGATTTGTGTAATGATTACCGCGTTCACCCTTTTGGGCCTTGTGGAAAGCCATGTGATTTTCACGGCCTATCCGCTGCTGGTTGCGGCCCTTTCTGGCCCCGTCTTGGGCGAGGCCGTCGGCTGGCGCCGCTGGGCCGCGATCGGGATCGGCTTTGTCGGCGTGGTCATCATCTTGCAACCGGGGGTAAAAGTGTTCTCACCGCTCGCGCTGATCCCACTGCTCGCGGCCCTGATGTTCGCGCTCTATAACCTGCTGACCCGGTTGGCCGCCCGCAAAGACAGTGCGGCCACCTCGTTCTTTTGGACCGGCACGGTGGGCGCGGTCTTTACCACCACCATCGGCATCTGGTTCTGGGAACCGATGAGCAGCTCGGACTGGGTTTGGATGTGCATCCTGTGCGTCACCGCCGCCATAGGCCACTACACGCTGATCAAAACCTACGCCTTTGCCGAGGCAAGCGCCGTGCAACCCTTTGCCTATCTGCAACTGGTTTTTGCCTCCGCAATCGCACTTACGATTTTTGGCGAAAGCCTGTCGTGGCCGCTGGTCATCGGTGCCGCAGTGGTGATTGGCGCAGGCCTGTTCACCCTGTGGCGCGAACGGGTCAGCGCGCCGTAAGCGCAGCCCCCAGCCCCAGCGGCGCGGTTTGCCCCGACAGCCGCGCGCGATAAATCGCAAGGCTCTCGGATACGCGCATGATGTAGTTACGCGTCTCGGTAAACGGCACGTGCTCGATCCAATCGACCACATCAACCGACGGATCACCGGGGTGCCCCAACTCCTTGACCCAGCGGCGCGCCCGTGTGGGCCCTGCGTTATACGCCGCGGACACCAGCACAACATTCGCGCCAAACTCGCGCTGAAGCTCCGCCAGATATGCAGTGCCGAGGCGCGCGTTATAGACTGGATCGCTCAGCAAACGGCTCAGCGAATGGGCCTCTCCCAAGTCTTGCGCCATTTCTTTTGCGGTGCCGGGCATCAATTGCATCAACCCTCGTGCCCCTGCGGGTGACACCACGACGGGGTCAAATTCGCTTTCGCGGCGCGCAATCGACAGGGACAATTCGGGCGCAACAGGGCCATCCATGGCCACCAGCTTTGGCAACACGGCATAGTAGCCCCGGTGCAATTCCACGCCTGCTTGGGCCGCGCGTTTGCCGATCATGATGGCGATATGCGGCTCCTCTAGCTCTAGGACCAGCTCAATCAACTGACCCACTTCGCGGCGCGGTAAGCTTTCGGTGAGGTGGGTGAAAAACCGCTCCGCAAGGACGTCTTGGCCCGCATCGCGCAACACCAGTGCCGCGCGCAAGATGGAGCTATCGGCAAAAGGCGCGCTGCGGTAATCCTCAAACGCCTCTTGCCCCGTCAGCAGCGGGTCGGGGGCCAGCCCCGCGCGTTCCGCTGCCAACTGGCCATAGAAACTGGTTTGGAACCGTGCGCCAAAGGCATAGGCCTGCGCTGCGGCCTCTGGGTTGCCCGCAGCCTCCTGCGCGCGGCCCAGCCAATAGCCGCCACGACCAAAACTGATGGGGGTGCCAACTGCGGCTGTGAACCGCTCAAAATGTTGCACGGCGCGGGGGGCGTCGTTCAGTTTGCGCAGGGCGATGTAGCCCGCAAGCCATTCGGCCATCGCCACCTCAGACACATCCGTCATCCGATGCTCGGACGCCACGCGGTAGGCATCGCGGTCACGCCCGTCCTGCATCAATTGCCGCGCAAGGCGCTCTCGGTGTTGGGCCCACACTTCGGGGCGCCCCAAGGTTTCTGCACTGCGGCTGGCCTCAAACAACAGATCCATCGCGGCATCCAAACGGCCCTTGCGTAGACGCCAACGGAACCGTTCATAGGCAAGCCCGGGGTCATCACGCAGCGATGCAGGCACCGCATTGATCAACGCATCCACACCGTTTTGATCAGCGCGCAAAGCCAGTCGCGCGCGCGCCAACGCGGCCTGCGCGTCCGGCACCAGCGGCAGCATCAACGCACCTGCCTCTTGCGCACCAGCCCATGCCATATTGTCCAACCGCACCTGATGGTGGGCGGCCAGCGTTGCGCCGTGCTCCATGATGAACAGGGCGTGGTCCTCTGGCCCCATGGGTTCATTGCGCCAATACCGGATCAACACGGCCCGCGCGGCGTCACGCTCCCCGAGCCGCGTCAAAGCCTCGGAAAATCGCAGCGCGCCTTGGGCGGTGCTGGGCGGTCGAGGCGCAAAATATCGCAACACCTGATCGGGGTTTGCGTCGGGGGCAATCGCAGCCTCGACCCGCGCGCGCAGCAACGGCAGGCCCGGCCAATCACCGTTGCGCGCCAAAAAATCCTGCGCCTGCGCAAAGCTGCCCTGCCGCGCCCGCAAAAGCGACCAGCTCACGACGTCACGCCCCGCGGGGTCAGTGATCCGCGACTGTGCCGCCCGCGCCGCATCCCAATCCTGTGCGCGCACCGCTTCCATCGCCGCGCGCAAATTTGCGTCCGCCGCAGCCCCGGCAACAGACGCACACACCATCACTGCGCCCAGAAAAGCCCGTAAAATCATCGCCTGTACCACTCCGCATTCGCGCTTGTTTCGACATAGCTAAGGCCCCGCGCACCGGAAGCCAAATAGCGAACTTGTTAAAGACCCACATCGCGGCTAGTTTCCGCGCGATTCACACACGACCACACCTCATCAAAGGAAGCGTATCATGCTCAAAGGTTCCATGCCTGCCCTGATCACGCCGTTTAAAGACGGCGCAGTGGACTTCGATACGCTCAAGAAGCTGGTCGAATGGCACATCGCCGAAGGCTCGCACGGGCTCGTCCCCGTTGGCACCACCGGCGAAAGCCCCACGCTCAGCCACGAAGAACACTACGCAGTGGTTGAGGCCGTCGTGACCGCCGCCGCAGGGCGCATTCCGGTTGTCGCGGGCGCAGGCTCCAACAACACGGCCGAAGCCTATGAGATGGTCCGCCACGCCCATGACGTCGGCGCGACCGCTGCCCTTGTTGTAACGCCCTACTACAACAAGCCGACCCAAGCCGGTCTGATCGCCCACTTCGAGGCGCTGGCCGCAATTGGCATCCCAATCATCATCTACAACATCCCCGGCCGTTCCGTCGTGGATATGACGCCCGAAACGATGGGGCACTTGGCCAAGAACCCCAACATCATCGGGGTCAAAGACGCGACCGGCGATCTGGCCCGTGTTTGCGCCCAGCGCCAGACCTGCGGCCCGGATTTCATCCAGTTGTCAGGTGAGGACGCAACTGCACACGGCTTTAACGCCCAAGGCGGCACGGGCTGTATCTCGGTCACGGCAAACGTCGCGCCCAAACTGTGCAGCCAACTGCAAGAGGCCTGCCTCAAGGGTGATTACGCAACCGCGCTCACGCTTCAGGACCGCCTGATGCCCCTGCATGACGCGATCTTCACCGAGCCGGGTCTGGCCGGTGCCAAGGCCGCGCTCGAAGAGCTGGGCCTGATCGACGGCGAACTGCGCCTACCCCTTCTGCCCGTGACCGAACCCACACGCGAAAAACTGCGCGCGGGCCTGCGTCACGCGGGACTGCTGAACTGAGCCAGCCCTCCATGACAGGTACAACAGCGGGTATCCCCAAAGGGCTGATCCCGCTACTGTCAGCCACCAATTTCATCATCGGCATGGGCGCCTTTGTCGTGATCGGCGGGCTGATGCCATTGGCCAGTGACCTAGGCCTCACCCCGGGTGAGGCGGGCCTCCTGCTGACCGTCTACGCGATATCCTATGCGGTTCTGTCGCCCCTGTTGGTGACGTTAACAGGCGGGATCGGACGGCGGCGCGTGTTGGTTGCGGGGCTCGCCCTGTTCACACTGTCGAACCTGGTCGCCGCCCTTGCCCCAAATGAAACACTGCTGCTGGCCAGCCGCGTGATGGCCGCAGCTGGGGCGGGCATCACAACGCCCATCACGGCGGCAGTCGTGGCGGCCCTTGCCCCGCCCCAAGCCCGCGCCAAAGCCTTGGCCGGCGTGTTCTTTGGCATGACCATGGCGCAGGTCATCGGCGTACCGGCAGGCAGCTTCATCGCCTATACATTCGGCTGGCGCGCGGCGTTCTGGACAGTCACGGCATTGGGCCTGCCGATGCTCGCGCTTTTGTGGCTCCGCGTCCCAGCTGGCCTGTCCTTCCAACCCGTGCGCCTTGGCGATCTGGGCCGAACCCTGCGCGACGCCCGTTCCATGATTGCGGTGCTATTCACGGCAACGTTCCTTGGCGCAATCTACACGCTTTACACCTATTTCACCCCCCTCCTAGAGGCCAAAATGGGCTTTGAGCGAAACATGGTAACCGCATCGTTGATCGTCTTTGGCGTCGGCGCTGTTGTTGGCAACTGGATGGGCGGCCGGATGAGCATGCGGCTCGGACCCGCCCGCACCTTGCTGGTCCTGTCCTGTGCGCAGGCCGCGCTTATGGTCCCGTTCAGCCTGCTGCCCCTGCCGCTTCCGGTGTTTGTGGTGCTGGTCGCACTTTGGTCGGTCTGTGGCTGGTCCTTTATGGCGCCGCAACAAACCCGCCTTGTGACGCTATCCCCCCAAACGGCCCCGGTACTTTTGTCGCTCAATGCCGCCGCAGTCTATGCTGGTGCTGCTATCGGGTCGGGCATGGGCGGCGTGGTCATCGCTCGCTTCGGGATTGAGGCGCTGGGGCTGGCCAGCGGCCTCGCCGCGACACTGGCAATCGCACATATCATGCTGTCACGCAGGCTCTCTGGCTAGACATCCCAGAGCCGCGCGCATACATCCCCGTTATGGCCAAACCCAAGACCCCCGAGGAAAAGAACTACAAAGTCGTCGCCGAGAACCGGCGCGCGCGCTACGACTATGCCATCGAGGACGACATCGAATGCGGCATCGTTCTTCAGGGGTCTGAGGTCAAATCGCTACGCGAAGGCGGGGCAAATGTCGCCGAAAGCTATGCCTCGGTGGATGAGGGCGAATTGTGGCTTGTGAACAGCTATATCGCACCCTACCCGCAGGCCCGCATGTTCCCCCACGAAGAACGCCGCCGCCGCAAACTGCTGGTATCGCGCAAGGAACTGGCCAAACTGTGGAACGCCACCCAGCGAGAGGGCTACACCCTCGTGCCACTAGTTATGTATTTCAACCACACGGGTCGGGTGAAACTCAAAATCGGCATCGCAAAGGGCAAGAAAAATCACGACAAGCGTGAGACCTCTGCCAAGCGCGATTGGAACCGTCAAAAAGCCCGCCTGTTGCGCGAACGCGGCTAGTCCGCACCGCTTTTGAACGGCCCTTGCAGAGCCCTTGCACGGGGGCCAAGCCCGGCGTAGGAAGGTCCCCGACGTAAAGAGGCGATGGCAATGGCTGACGATCCCCGCATCCTCGTATCCACCGACTGGCTTGAGGCCCATCTCAACGACCCGGACCTGCGTGTTCTGGACATGAGCTGGTACCTGCCCGACGCAAACCGCGACCCAAAGGCGGAATACGACGCCGCCCACATTCCCGGCGCACGGTTTGTCCCGATTGACGAAGTCTCGGACCTGCGCAGCGCAATCCCACACACCGCCCCACCGGTTGAAAAGTTCATGTCTCGCATGCGCAAATGGGGCGTGGGGGATGGCCACCAAGTCGTCGTTTATGACGGCGCGGGCCTGTTTTCGGCCGCACGCCTGTGGTGGCTGTTCAAACTGATGGGCAAGCAGGACGTGGCCGTGCTGGACGGTGGCTTTGCCAAATGGCAGGCCGAGGGCCGCCCTACTGAGGACATGCCCCCCATGATGCGCGACCGGCACATGACCGTGTCCCGTCAGGCGCATCTGTTGAAGGATGTCACCCAAGTCGCCCAAGCCTCCAAACTGGGCACACACGAAATTCTGGACGCCCGCGCGCCCGCACGTTTCCGGGGCGAAGCGCCTGAGCCGCGCGCCGGTCTGCGCGCAGGCCACATCCCCGGGTCGCGCAACATCCCCTACACCTCGCTCCTGGCTGAGGACGGCACGATGCTGCCCACACCCGCCCTGCGTGAGGTGTTTGCCGATGCTTCCGTGGACCTGTCCAAACCCGTGATCACCACATGCGGCTCCGGCGTAACGGCGGCTGTTATTAACCTTGCGTTGGCCCAGATCGGCCATGACGCACATGCGCTCTACGATGGCTCTTGGGCCGAGTGGGGCATGTACCCTGACCTGAAAATCGAAACGGGAGAATAGCCCATGCTGAGCAACCTAAAGGCCCAACCCGTCGACAAGATCCTCGGCCTCGCCGCCGCCTATCGCGCCGACCCGCGCGACACCAAGGTGGATCTGGGCGTTGGCGTCTACAAAAACGCCCAAGGCCTGACACCCGTGATGCGCGCCATCAAGGTGGCGGAACAGCGTATCGTCGATGAAGAACAGACCAAAGCCTACACCGGGCTGGCCGGTGATCCCGCGTTCTCTGAGGCGATGGCCGGCCTGATCCTCGGCACGGACTACCCGCGCGAGCGGTTCGCTGCCGTCGCCACCCCGGGCGGGACCGGCGCGATCCGTCAGGCGCTTGAGCTGATCCAAATGGCCTCGCCCGACGCGACCGTTTGGTTGTCCAACCCGACGTGGCCAAACCACCCCTCGATCATGAAATACCTCGGCGTGCCGATGGGCGAATACCGCTACTTTGACAACGCCACGCGCGCGGTCGATTTCGCGGGCATGATGGCTGATCTTGAGGGCGTAAAGGCAGGCGATCTGGTCCTGCTGCACGGCTGCTGCCACAACCCAACGGGCGCAAACCTGAACCTCACGCAGTGGGGCGAAGTGGCCGATTTCCTGAACGCGCGCGGCGCGATCCCCTTCATCGACATCGCCTATCAGGGCTTTGGCGACGGGCTGGAACAGGACGCAGCTGGCGTGCGCCTCATCGCCTCCAAAGTGCCCGAAATGCTGATCGCGGCGTCATGCTCCAAGAACTTCGGCATCTACCGCGAGCGGACGGGCGTTCTGATGGCGCTCTCGCCGTCCTCGGCCGAGCAAAGCCTCACCCAGACCAACCTGCAATTCCTGAACCGTCAGAACTTCAGCTTCCCGCCCGATCACGGCGCGCGGCTGGTGTCGATCATCCTGAACGATGAAACACTCAAGGCGGACTGGATGCAGGAACTCGAAGAGGTGCGCCTTGGCATGCTGGACCTGCGCCAACAACTGGCTGATGCCCTGCGTGAGCGCTCCGGCTCGGACCGGTTTGGCTTTATCGCCGAGCACCGCGGCATGTTCTCACGCCTCGGCGCCAGCCCCGAACAGGTCGAAGCCATGCGTGAACACAACGCGATCTACATGGTCGGCGACAGCCGCCTGAATATCGCGGGCCTCAACGCCCAGACCGTGCCAATCCTTGCGGACGCGATCATCGCGGCGGGGGTATAGCGGCGCTTTGCGGCGCGCACCGCCCGCTTAGGCCTACACATTGCGACCCGCTCGGCACACCACCGGGCGGGTTTGTCATTGGATATTCAAGGCAAAACCCATGACCAAAGTAACCTTTGAAATGACCACGCCCGCCGATATTCCAGCGCTCCAACGCGTGCTGGACGAAACACACCTGTTCCCCAGTGAGATGCTGCCCGACATGCTCGCCCCGATGCTTGCAGGCGACAGCCCCGCGCGGTGGCTGACATGTCAGCGGGACGGCGTGGCCATCGGCCTGTGCTTTGCAGAACCTGAGGAGCTGACGGACGGCACATGGAACATGCGCGCCCTCGCGCTGCACCCGCAGTATCAGGGCGAAGGCCTCGGCGCCGCGCTCACCCGCGCACTGGAGGATCAGCTCCGCGCTGAGGGCCAACGCCTGATCATCGTGGACACCTCTGGCACGGATGACTTTGCCCAAACGCGAGGGTTTTATTGCCATATCGGCTACAACCAAGTCGCTTGTATTCCGGACTATTGGGCCAAGGGCGACGACAAGATTGTGTTTTCAAAACCGCTCTAGCCGCCGCGCCACTTTCGCTGCAATGCAGCGCTTGCACCCACTCACGCAATATCCTAACACTCAAGCCGAACAAGACGAAACTTTCTAACCCAAAGAGAATCGCCATGAGCTTCCGCCTGCAACCCACGCCCGCCGCCCGTCCAAACCGCTGCCAGCTGTTCGGACCCGGCTCCAACACCAAACTGTTCGCGAAAATGGCGGCATCGGCGGCAGACGTCATCAACATGGACCTTGAGGACAGCGTCGCACCCTCCGACAAGGCCACGGCCCGCGCCAACATCATCGAGGCGATCAACACGATCGATTGGGGCACCAAAACCGTGTCGGTCCGGATCAACTCGCTCGACACCCCGTATTGGTACCGCGACGTGGTGGACCTGCTGGAACAGGCGTCCGAGCGTTTGGACATGATCATGATCCCCAAAGTGGGCTGCGCCGAAGACATCTATGCCGTCGACGCCCTGATCACCGCGATCGAAGCCGCGATGGGCCGCACCAAGAAAGTCGCGCTTGAGGTCATTATCGAATCCGCCGCAGGCATCGCAAACGTCGACGCTATCGCAGCCGCCTCGCCCCGCCTGCAAGCCATGAGCCTTGGCGCCGCCGATTTCGCGGCCTCCATGGGGATGCAAACCACAGGCATCGGCGGCACACAGGAAAACTACTACATGCTGCGGGACGGTGCACAGCACTGGTCAGACCCATGGCACTGGGCACAGGCGGCCATCGTCGCGGCCTGCCGCACCAACGGCGTGCTGCCCGTGGACGGGCCCTTTGGCGATTTCTCGGACGATGATGGCTACCGCGCACAGGCGCGCCGCTCGGCGACGCTGGGCATGGTGGGCAAATGGGCAATCCACCCCAAACAAATCGCCCTCGCGAATGAGGTCTTCACCCCCTCCGAGGCCGCTGTGACCGAAGCCCGTGAAATCCTCGCCGCCATGGAACAGGCCAAGGCGAACGGCGAAGGCGCAACCGTCTACAAAGGTCGCCTCGTGGACATCGCCTCGATCAAACAGGCCGAAGTGATCGTCAAGCAATCCGAAATGATTGCGGGCTAACACGCCACAGCACCGGAGCGCGGACCGGAGCCCACAGGGCTCTGGCCCGCGCTCCGGTGACCCCTCGCGTCCAACTGCGCACCCCGGTTCCCAGCACAGCCCCCCGTTGCATCCCGCGCGGCCTTGTCCCATATGTGGGCGAAGCAAAAGGGCAGCCGCATGAACCACTACCTCGAGTTTGAAAAACCTCTCGCCGAGATCGAAGGCAAAGCCGAAGAGCTGCGCGCCATGGCACGCACCAATGAGGACGTCGATCTCGAAAAAGAGGCCGTCGCCCTCGACAAAAAAGCAGCCCAGATGTTGCAGGACCTCTACAAGGACCTCACACCGTGGCGCAAATGTCAGGTGGCCCGGCATCCAAACCGCCCCCATTGCAAAGACTACATCGAGGCGCTGTTCTCCGAATACACGCCCCTCGCCGGTGACCGGAACTTTGCCGAAGACGACGCCGTCATGGGCGGCCTCGCCCGGCTCGGAGATCGCGCAGTCGTCGTGATCGGCCACGAAAAAGGCGCTGACACCAAATCCCGCCTGCACCACAACTTTGGCATGGCCCGCCCCGAAGGCTACCGCAAAGCGATCCGCCTGATGGACATGGCCGACCGCTTTGGCCTGCCGGTCGTGACCCTGATCGACACCCCCGGCGCATACCCCGGCAAGGGCGCAGAGGAGCGCGGCCAGTCCGAGGCCATTGCCCGCTCGACCGAGAAATGCCTGCAAATCGGCGTGCCTTTGGTGTCCGTCGTCATCGGCGAAGGCGGCTCCGGCGGAGCTGTGGCCTTTGCTACAGCCAACCGCGTCGCAATGCTGGAACACTCGGTCTATTCCGTAATCTCACCCGAGGGCTGCGCATCGATCCTATGGAAAGACGCCGAGAAAATGCGCGACGCCGCCGAGGCCCTGCGCCTCACGGCCCAAGACCTGCACAAGCTGGGCGTCATCGACCGGATTATCCCCGAACTGCAAGGCGGCGCACAACGCAACCGGACGCAGATGATGGAAACCGTTGGTAAAAACATCGACACCATGATCGATGAGCTGTCCGGATTTTCACCCAAAAAACTGGTGGCGATGCGGCGGCAAAAGTTCCTCGATATCGGGTCCAAGGGGCTGGCCGCTTAGGCCACCCCAACCCAAAAGCGCACGAATCGATCACAGAACGGCCCCGTCGCGCAAGCGCCAACTGGTTGGATTAACCTTTATTATCAGTCACGTAGACTGACCCATTGTTGCGCACGCGCAACAAAACAGCAGTAAGACTGACCTAATAACTCGGCCGTCTACCACATGCTCGCCCTGGCGCGCGCGGGCCAAGCCGCATCATATGCGGCACCATCAATCTCCCCCTCGGTCATCTCATGCAGGACCTCACCCGCTGACGGCAACCCCGCACTTTGATCGCCCTGCGTCCACAATCCTGCCCGCATAATCGCCCGAGCGCACTGGGTATAAATCTCAGCGATTTCAATCACGATAACCGTCGTGGGCTGCCGCCCCTTTTGCACGAACCGTTCGCGCAAAGCGGCATCCGTGCTGAGGTGCGCGCGCCCGTTAACGCGCACAACAGTCGCCGATCCCGGCACCATGAACATCAAGGACACCCGTCCATCACTGACAATGTTGCGCAGGCTATCCAACCGGTTGTTGCCGCGCCAATCGGGCATCAACAGCGTCCCGGGGTCCAGCTCGGCGACCACGGGGCCATCGTCGCCACGGGGGCTTCCGTCCGTGCCCTCCGCGCCAACGGTCGTCAGCACGCAAAAGCGCGATGCCATGATCCATTTCCGATAGAGAGGCGTCAGCCGCCGCGCGACCTTTGCCAAGGATGCGGCCCCCGGCGATTGGCTATACAGCGCCTCAAGCGCTGCGATCGAGTTGACCCGTGTCACGCTGAAATCCCGCCTCGTCCAAAAGAGCATCCGACGCGGTTTCGATATCATGCTCAAGGCGTTTTATGAAATCTTGTTTGCTCAGCCCCGGCTCAATCGGCGGCAGGAAATCGATGACCGCAACACCCGGTTTGCGGGTCACGCCGCGCTTGGGCCAGAACATCCCGACATTCGCCGCAACCGGATACACCGGCTGAGCCATTTGATCATAGATCGCGGCAGTGCCGATTTTGTACGGCTTGACTACACCCGGCGCGACCCGCGTGCCTTGCGGGTAGATAATCAACTGACCGCCCCGCTGGCGGCCACTCGCCACGTCATCCAGCATCTTTTTGATCGCCACGCCACGCTGCCCACGCTTCACCGGAATACAGCCCAGCCGTAGCCCATATTGGCCAATGACGGGGGCGTATTTCAGGATGTCCTTCATGATGAAAATACCGCGCGGAATGGCGTGATAAATCATGAGAATATCGAGAAAGCTTTGGTGCTTGGCTGCCACAATCACGGGGCCTTGGCTCGGCGGGGTGCCACGCACCTCGCACCGCAGGCCAACCATCCAACGCGCCGACCAGATCACGTAGCCCGCATAGGCGTGACAGCCCGCGTGCGCGCCCCGGCGCGACACCAGCGCCCATGGCAAAAACAGGATCCCAACGACCGGCATCGCCAGATACATTTGGATGTTGAACAAGAGGGAACGAAGGAATTGCATGGCGTCCCTTATGGCATTTTGCGCAGGGCGCGCAAGGCGGCGGCGCGGGTGGCGGCAAAGCCCACGCCCCCCGCGAGCGGCGGGATCAGCAACGGCAACAGCCAACTTGCCCCCGAAAATCCCAACCCAGTCAGAAATCCGCCCGCCACATCCGCCGTTGGCAATGCCGCGACAGCCCCCATGGCCAACACGGTCCCGAGGCCCGCGCCCAACGCCGCGCGCATCGTGAACCGGTGCACAAATGCCCGCGCGATATAGCTGTCGCGTGCCCCGACCAGGCGCAGCGTTCGGATCACCCCCGCATTCGCCGCTAGCGCCGATTGCGCTGCAAGCGTGATCATCGCCGCCATGCTCAGCATAATCAAAAGCAATGACACCCAGCCGATTGTGCGCAACCGATTGGCCGCCTCGATCAAGGGGCGGCGCCAGCGCGTGTGATCATCCAAGATCGCGCCCGGGGCCTCTGCCGCGAGACGCGCGCGCAAGCCTTCGGCATCATAGCCGGCGCCAGCCTCAACCACCTCAATCAGGCGCGGGATCGGGAGTGCATCCAGCGGCAGGTCAACCCCAAACCATGGGGCCAAAAGCGCTTCTTGCTCGGCATCGCTTAGGGCGCGGGCACGGGCCACGCCGGGGGTTGTTTCCAGCACGGTGAGGGCGGCCGCGGTTTGCAGCGCCTCCTGCGCGGCGGGGGCGGAAATGCGCACCGTTGAGGTGCGTGCCAACTCTTGGCCCCACCGCACGCTTAGCCGTTCTGTTGCCAGCGACAAGGCCAAGGCGAACACCGCCAAAAACGCCATCGCAGCCGCGCTAAACACCGTCAACCAAACGGTAAATCCCGTCGGCGGGACAACGCGGTCCGCATCCGGCGCACCGGACAAAATGGCCCAGATTTGCTTCACAGATCCGCTCCCGCCAGTTGAACCGCCCCACCCGCAAGCCGCAGCACCCGGGCCGACACTTGCGCCTTGGCCGCGCGGATCAGGCCCAAATCATGGGTCGCGATGAGGACCGTTTTGCCCATCTTATTCAGCTCGACCAATAGCGACAGAAGGCGCTGCGACATCTCCCAATCGACGTTGCCGGTGGGTTCATCCGCCAAGATCACGTCAGGCCCCATGATGATCGCGCGGGCCAAGGCGGCGCGCTGACGTTCCCCCCCCGAGAGTTCGGGCGGCAAGGCATGGGCGCGCGGGCTTAGCCCGACCCACGCCAGAAGTTGCGCAAGGTTCTCGGCCTCAGCCTCAACATCGCGGCCCGAGACCGCAAGCGGCAGCGCCACGTTCTGCGTGATGCTGAGGTGATCCAAAAACTGGCAATCTTGGTGCACCACACCAATGCGTTGGCGTACTTTGGCCAGCGCATCGCGGCTCAGATCGCGGGCGTCTTGGCCCAGCAATTTAACCGTACCCGTATTGGCCAAAAGGTCGCCGTAGCACAGCTTGAGCAGGGTGGATTTGCCCGCCCCGCTTGGCCCCGTCAAAAAGTGGAACGACCCGGGCGCAAGCTGCAACGACACGTCCCGCAAGATCGCGTCCTGACCGTAGGAATAGCCCGCCTTATGCAACTCAATCACGATATGCTCCCGCCCGTGTTGGGGTCTTTCTGCCCTAGGGTCGCGAGCGGCGCAATGCGCCTGTCCCGCGTGGGGCCGGGTTTGGCCCGGTTCCCGAATTTTGGGCGATGCAGGGACCTGTGGACAAGGCGCTTGGAAAAGCGACAAGGCGTTGATAGACATAAGGTTCAAGGACATTTCGCCTGGAGAGCAGTGGCACATGCGTTTGATCTGCCCGAATTGTGGGGCGCAGTACGAAGTAGACGCTGCCATGATCCCGGCGGACGGCAGGGACGTGCAGTGTTCGAACTGTGTGACCACGTGGTTTCAGCCCGGAAAACATGACGTTGATCAGGCCCCTGCGGCAGCGCGCATACCCGTTGATGCAGTGCCCGAGGACGTGCCTGCGCCCATTCCCGCCCCGACAGAGCCGCCGCAACCGCGCCGTCAGGGCACATCGGCTGGCGCGCTTGAGATCATCCGCCAAGAGGCCGCCCGCGAAGCGCGGATGCGCGCCGCTGAGGCGCTTGAGACCCAAGAAGAAATGCCGCTGGACATGCCCGCCGACACCGCTGAGCGGGGCCGTCAAGCACGCGCGCAGATTGCCGGGCTGGCCCGCCCCGAGGCTGAGCCCCCCACGGCTAAGGTTGAGGCTGATCTGGCCCCAGGGGCAACGCTGGAACCAGAAGCGGACACGGCACCCGATTTAGCCCCCGCCCCACAGCCCCCCACGATTGCACCGGGCAAGCCCGCTGAAGCAGAGGCCGACCCCGCTGCCCAGCGGCGCGATTTGTTGCCGGATATCGAAGAGATCAACTCAACCCTTCGTCCCGATGACGTTGCACGCGAGCAGGACATCGCAGCTGTCGTCGAAACGCGGCGGCCCGCATCGCCACAGCGCGCCGGGCGTCGGTTCGGGTTTGGGTTTGTGATGGCGGCGGTCGTGATCGCGGCTATCGCATACGTGACCGCCGGATCATTGGCCCAAGCCGTGCCAGATGCGGCCCCGGTTCTGACGGTATATGTCGCGTGGGTAAATGATTTGCGCGTGCAGCTTAATGAGGTGTTCACGCAGCTTACGACGCTGGTGAACACCCTTAACGCGCGCTAAGGCCTACTACTGAAGGTCAGCAAAGGCCTTTTGCATCCGCTCAACCGCGTCTTCGATCACCGCGCGGGACGTCGCGATGTTGAAGCGCAGGAAACTCTCTCCGCCCTTGCCGAATGTCGGCCCGTGGTTGGCCGCGATTTTCGCGTCCTGTTGCACGCGGCGGGTGAACTCATCACGGTCCATGCCGGTGTCCGCGAAATCGACCCATGACAGGTACGTCGCCTCCAGCCGGGAGGATTTGAGGCCCGGGATCGCGTTGATCCCGGCGTCGAAAATTTGGCGATTGCCATCAAGATAAACCATTAGATCGTCCACCCAAGCGGCACCTGCAGGGCTGTAGGCCGCCTGCGCCATGACGATCCCGAAGGAGTTTGGCGAAAGGCCCAGCGCCCCCATCCGCTTTGCGAACCGTGCGCGCAGACCTTCATCGGCGATGATGACGTTGCCGATATGCGCGCCCGCGATGTTAAAGGTTTTGGTGCTTGCGGTCATCATCACCAACCGGTCCGAGATCCCGTCCAGCGCGGACATCGGCGTGTGGGTGAAGCCGGGATAGATCAGGTCGTGATGGATTTCATCGGACACAAGGATCAGGTCGTGACGCTTGGCGAAATCGGCGACCTCTTGCAGTTCGGCCCGGGACCAGACGCGACCGTTGGGATTGTGGGGCGAGCAGAAGACGAGCATCGTCTCGGACCCATCGAGTTGGGCGTCCCACGCGGCGGTATCAAGGCTGTAGTGCCCGTCGGTATTGGCAAGTTCGCATTCGACAACGCGGCGGTCTGCGGCCTCAATCACGCGGGCGAAGGCGTGGTAGACTGGGGTCATTAGGACAACGCCGTCACCTGGTTTGGTGAAAGCATCCACGCACAGGCCCGTCCCGTTCACGAGGCCATGGGTGGTAAAGATGGAGGCCGGATCAACGTGCCAGTTGTGGCGGGTTTGCATCCACCAGCAGATCGCCTCTTTGTAGGCGGTTTGATCGCCGTAGTAGCCGTAGACGCCGTGGTTATGCATCGCCGCCAGCGCGTCCGCGACGCATGCCGGCGGTTTGAAGTCCATATCCGCGACCCACATCGCCAGACCATCCTGCGGGGAGACGCCATAAAGGCTCTCCATCGCATCCCACTTAGAGCAGCTGGTGCCCACGCGATTGATAATGGGATCGAACCTTGGGTCGAGATCGGAATGGGCGGTCATGGGCAGGTCTCCTTTGGCGGGGAAGCTAGTGAAATGCGGGGCGGACGCAAGGGGTGCGGCGCTGGGACGCCTCCGGCGGGAGTATTTTGGGAACAAAGGAGAGGGCGGCGCATTGCGATTTGCGGGCGTCTGGATTACGTGAAGGGTATGACAAAACGGACCATTCTTATCCATCCGGACCCGCGATTGAAGGCGATTGCTGCGGCTGTTGAGGATTCTGGTGATGACCTGCGCGCGTTGGCCGAGGACATGCTGGAGACGATGTATCATGCGCCGGGCATTGGCTTGGCCGCGCCCCAGATCGGGATTGGCCAGCGGCTGATTGTGATGGATTGCGTGAAGGAAGAGGGCGAGGCGCCCCGGCCTTTGGCGATGCTGAACCCACGGGTGATTGCCGCCTCCGATGAGACGAGCGTTTACGAGGAAGGCTGCCTTTCGATCCCGGATCAGTACGCGGATGTCACGCGCCCTGCCGAGGTGGAAGTCGCGTGGATGGACGTGGACGGTTCTGCCAAGAGCGAAGTGTTTACCGGGCTTTGGGCGACCTGTGTGCAGCATGAAATTGACCATTTGGACGGCAAGCTGTTCATCGACTACCTCAAACCGCTCAAGCGTCAGATGATCACCCGCAAGATGCAAAAGCTGAAACGGGAATTGGCGCGGCCTTAGGCGCGTGTATTGCGGCCCCAAGGGGCCGCTGATCCGATTGGACTATTTGGAGAGTACCTCATGGCGCATCGCCCCTTTGTCCCTTGGCCTGCGAAGGTTTTGCGCACGCCTGCGGCCCCTGTTGAGGCCGTAACCGACGAGACGCGCGCAATCTGGGACGAAATGCTTGAGGCGATGTATGCGATGCCCGGTGTGGGCCTTGCGGCACCGCAACTGGGTATCTCGCTGCGGCTGGCGGTGGTGGATGCGGGTGATCAAACGGCCCCCATACGCATGGCCAACCCCGAGGTCCTGCATGCCAGCATCAAGACCAACGATCACCAAGAAGCGTCACCCAATTTGCCCGGTGCGTTTGCTTGGATCACGCGGCCCCGCGCCGTGACCGTTGCCTTTTTGGACGAAACGGGTGCGAGTAAGGAGCAAGACTTTGTCGGGCTTTGGGCGACCAGCGTGCAGCACCAGATCGACCACCTGAACGGCAAGATGTATTTCGACCACCTGTCCAAGTTGAAGCGGGATATGTTGATCAAGAAGGCCCGCAAATGAGGGTCGTTTTCATGGGCACGCCGGAGTTTTCGGTTCCGGTGCTTGAAGCCTTGGCGGCTGAGCATGAGGTCGTGTGTGCCTATTCCCAACCGCCGCGCCCAGCGGGCCGGGGCAAAAAGCTGCGCCCATCGCCGGTACAGGCGCGGGCAGAGGCCTTGGGGATTGAGGTTCGCCACCCTACGTCGCTGAAATCAAGCGAAGAACAGGCGGCTTTTGCGGCTTTAAACGCGGATGTAGCGGTTGTTGTGGCTTATGGTTTGATCCTGCCGCAGGCCGTTTTGGATGCGCCTGCGCGGGGGTGTTTGAACATCCACGCCTCGCTTTTGCCACGATGGCGGGGGGCGGCGCCGATCCATCGCAGCATTATGGCGGGGGACGCGCAAACCGGCGTTTGCATCATGCAGATGGAGGCCGGGCTGGACACTGGGCCGGTCCTGCTGCGTGAGGCCCTGGACATTGGTGACACGGAAACCACCGGCGCGCTGCACGACAGGCTGAGCGCGATGGGCGCCCGGCTGATCATCGAAGCCTTGGAGCGCCTGCCAGAGCTGGAGCCGCAGGTTCAGCCCGACGCGGGCGTGACCTATGCCCACAAAATCGACAAGGCAGAGGCCGCCATTGATTGGACCCGGCCTGCGGCGGAAGTTGCACGTCATATCAATGGGTTGTCGCCGTTTCCGGGCGCATTCGTGATGCGGGGTGAAACGCGGCTCAAGCTATTGCGGGCGCGCGCGTTGGACGATGCAAATGCGGCCGAACCCGGCACCCTACTGCAAGGGCCAACCGTGGCTTGTGGCACCGGAGCGATTGAATTGCTAGAGGTCCAGCCCGCAGGCAAAGGCCGGATGGATGCGGCATCTTGGGTCAATGGCGCAGGCCTGAAATCCAGCGCGCGACTGGGGGATTAGGCCAATGTTTCCCACAATGATCGGCACCATCATCATCGCGGGCATCATCGGCTACGCAAGCGAGCGCACGGGGTTTACGACCAACGGTATCATCCCTTCGATCATCATTTGTGTTGGTGGGGCGCTATGTTTCTACTTTGTGCAGATCATGTTCGGCATCGGCTTTCGCCAGCCCGGATTTAACGCCATCGCCAGCTCAATCGGGGCGCTTGCAATTGTGCCGACACGGTGGCGAAAGTAGGGATGCGCGGGGGATATTGATCTCTCTTTGACATCGGGCCAATTGGCCATTCGCCTCTAAACCAGCCATTTTTAAGAATTTTTATCGATTTAGGTCGATCTTTTAGGATGGATTGCAAATGTGTTAACAATACGATAGATATTAAGTATCAACTAAAGAGATTTTAAATATCTATTTGCTTAGGGGACAGTCATGAAAGCAATTCGGTTTGCGGCGGCCATGTTGGCCGCAACGTGCATTGCTGGCGCCGCCCACGCGGCCACAATTACGCAACAATACAAAGCCTTTAGCCATACCGTTGGGGCGCAGGCGACGCCCGAGCATTCGGTGTATTTTGCAGGTGGGCACAATCCGGCGGGCTCTAGCGGGCCGAAAAACAACCACTTCCTGTTTGAGAACGCGATGCCCGGTAACGGTGTGTTCACACAGTTTGACGACGGGACCGCGACTCTGACGGGCAATGTCAAAAATGCAGGTGGCGATGAATATGCGCTGAGCCTGTTCATGGAGGCTACGGGCACCCCCGCGAGCCTGAAGCTGCCGCCGGTTCCCGCCGGTCAAAGCATCGATACCAGCGCGTGGACGTTTTATTCCATCAGCACATCCATCGACAGCACGCTGACCTATTTGGGCGCGGGCAGTTTGGCGAGCTTTAAGCTGACGGAAATGGACATGACCAAAGCGGTTCAAGTCGGGGTGGGAGCCAACGACAAAAACTGGGATCTGCTTGGTCTGTCGACATGGATCAACTTTACCGATCTGGCTTGTACCGGCAATTGTCAGCCCAGCTATGGTGGCGACATCAACATCACGCTGGCCGCCGTGCCCCTGCCTGCGAGCCTGCCCTTGGTTCTGCTGGGCCTTGGTGGGTTAGGATATGCGGCGCGGCGTCGTCAAACCGCCTAAATCATACGTCATGCTTGCGAAGGACCCGCCCCCAGTGGCGGGTCTTTTTCGTTGGCGCGGCTGACGGCTAGTGTTTGACCCCGCGCAAGGGGCGGTTTACCCCTTTGGGAGAAGGAGACCCCACATGACCAAGCCCCCTCTTACGCTGTATATGGCCGCGCCGCGCGGATTTTGCGCCGGTGTCGACCGCGCGATCAAGATTGTTGAGATGGCTTTGGCGAAATGGGGCGCGCCCGTCTATGTCCGCCATGAGATCGTGCACAACAAATACGTCGTTGATGACCTCAAGGCCAAGGGTGCTGTTTTTGTTGAGGAATTGGACCAATGCCCCGACGACCGACCCGTTATTTTTTCGGCCCATGGTGTGCCGAAATCCGTGCCCGCTGCGGCGCAGGCCCGCGAAATGGTCTATGTGGATGCTACCTGCCCGCTGGTCAGCAAGGTCCATATTGAGGCCGCGCGTCATGCGGATGCCGGGCTTCAGATGGTGATGATCGGGCACGCGGGTCACCCCGAAACTGTGGGCACGATGGGGCAATTGCCCGAAGGTGAGGTTTTGCTGGTCGAAACGCCAGACGACGTAGCGGGCCTAGACGTGCGCGACCCAGAAAAACTGGCCTATATCACGCAAACAACGCTGAGCGTGGATGACACCGCCGAGGTTGTCGCCGCCTTGAACGCGCGCTTTCCCGCTATCGTTGGCCCCCACAAGGAAGACATCTGTTACGCGACGACGAACCGCCAAGAGGCGGTCAAGGCCATGGCACCCTTGGCCGATGCGATGTTGGTGGTCGGTGCGCCAAACTCAAGCAACTCCAAGCGCTTGGTCGAGGTTGGCGCCCGCGCGGGCTGCAAATACGCGCAATTGGTGCAACGTGCGACAGACATTGATTGGCGCGCGCTAGAGGGGATTTCATCGATGGGGATCACGGCGGGTGCCTCCGCACCTGAGGTGTTGATCAATGAGGTCGTAGACGCCTTCAAGGACCGCTATGACGTGACCGTCGAAATGGTGGAAACTGCCGTTGAGAACGTCGAATTCAAAGTCCCACGCGTGTTGCGCGAACCCGCCTAGGCGCAGCCCCACGCCCTAGACGCGTGCCGACATGTACCCGCCCGATCGACACGATTTATGCGGTTGCAGATGTGCCTACCACGGGGACACCGCGGCCCTAAATCGGTTCCAAAAGAGGCTTTTCGCATTCGGGCAATGGCCGTAAACTTAGGTTAACACGAGGACGCCATGATCTCAGTCCAATTCCTTGTCACCGCTTTGGTGGTTGTTGTCGCCCCCGGAACTGGGGTGATTTACACGCTGGCTCTTGGCTTGGGTCAGGGGCGACGCGCGGCGATTTGGGCCGCGCTGGGATGCACCTTTGGGATCGTACCGCACTTGTTGGCCGCAACGCTGGGCGTGGCGGCTGTGCTGCACACCTCGGCCGTTTTGTTCAACATCGTCAAATTCGCAGGCGTTGCGTATTTGTTGTGGCTTGCATGGGGCGCGCTGCGCAGTGACGGCGCGCTGGCGGTATCGGCCACGCGCACCACTGAGCCGGGCCTGCGGATCGCCCAACGCGGTGCGTTAATCAACATCCTGAACCCGAAGCTGTCGATCTTTTTCCTCGCGCTTCTGCCCCCGTTCCTGAGCGGGAACCCCGCAACCGCTACAGCGGAAATGGTAGGTATGGGCGCGATTTTCATGGCGATGACATTTGCGGTCTTTGTGGCCTACGGCGTGTTCGCAGCGGCCGCCCGGGTGTGGCTACTGTCAAGCGCGCGGGTCATGCGCTGGTTGAACCGCGGGTTTGCGGGGGTGTTTGCCCTGCTCGCGGCCCGCCTCGCGACGGAGCGCGCATGACACAGATACCCCGCAGCGCCCTTTTGCTCGGCCTTGCCGGGCTGATCCCTTTTGTGTGGGGGGCCATGACCACGTCAAACACCGACCTGCAACTGTGGGGCGCGCATGCCTTGGGGCCGCGATTTGTGGGGCCTTATGTGCAATTGTTCTACGGCTCGGTCATTTTGTCGTTCATGTCCGGCGTGTTGTGGGGCTTTGCCACCAAGACCACCGGCCCCGTGGCCACTACCGGCTACGCGTTATCGGTGCTGCCTGCGCTGTGGGCGTTTTTCATGACGGGGGGCGGTCCGGTTAGTGCGGGCATGGCCCTGATGGCCGGGTTCATCGGGCTGCTGGGCATTGATTGGCTATTTTGGAAGCAAGAATTAGCGCCGCCCTGGTGGATGCACCTGCGCGTATTGCTAACCGCTATCGTTGTGATCTGCCTAAGCGTTGGGGTGTTTCTATGAGCGACCGTGAAACGATCGACTGCTATAATGCACGCGCGGCCGAATACACCGCGCTGGAGCTGCCGGACAGTGAAATCCGCTCTATGGCGGCGTTTGTCGAGGGGCTGCCTTCAGGCGCGCATATCCTTGATTTGGGCTGTGGGCCGGGCCTGCATGGGGCCGCGTTCCTCAGCCAAGGATTTGAGGTTTCCGGGCTGGATGCCTCGGTTGCCTTTGTCACCGCCGCGACCGAGCGGGGCCTGAGCGCGCGTTTGGGCAGTTTTTTCGAGCTGGATGATTATGCCGCTTATGATGGGGTTTGGGCCTCGTTTTCATTGCTACACGCCTCGCGTGCAGAATTTCCCGATGTCTTGGCCCGTGCGGTCCGCGCCCTGCGCCCCGATGGCCGCTTGTATATAAGCATGAAGCTGGGCACAGAGGATTTCCGCGACGCGATGGGTCGGCTTTATGGCTTTCACACGGTTGAGGAACTGCACAAAGCCTTGGGAGACGTGGGCATGAAAGTGATCTGGCAAGAAACCGGACGAGAGCGCGGCTTTGCCGGAACGATAGACCCCGTTGCGATGATGGTGGCCATCCATGAATAAGCTCTATGCCTATACCGATGGCGCGTGCAGCGGAAACCCCGGGCCCGGCGGTTGGGGCGCATTGTTGCAGGCCAAGGACGGCGCAGATGTCGTCAAGGAGCGGTCCTTGCAGGGCGGTGAGGCCGACACGACCAACAACCGGATGGAGCTTTTGGCTGCGATCAATGCCCTAGAAGCCCTAGAGCGGCCCAGCGTGATCACGGTCGTGACCGACAGCGCCTATGTAAAGGGCGGGATCACCGCGTGGCTGTTTGGTTGGAAAAAGAACGGCTGGAAGACATCGACCAAAAAGCCCGTCAAAAACGTGGACCTGTGGCAGCGTTTAGATACAGCGCAGGCCCGTCATGACGTGACGTGGGAATGGGTCAAGGGCCACGCGGGGCACCCCGAAAACGAGCGCGCCGATGAACTGGCGCGCGCCGGCATGGCGCCGTTTAAGGGCAAGGGTAAGTAGGGCTTAGGACCGCCCCTAAAGGACCGTGACACGCGTGCCCACCGGCACCCGGTCATACAGGTCCTCAACATGTGCGTTGATCATCCGAATACAGCCGTTCGACACCGATTGCCCGATGGAACGCGGCTGGGTCGTGCCATGAATGCGGTAATACGTATCGACCCCACCCTGATACAGATACAGCGCGCGCGACCCGAGGGGATTTTCGGGTCCGCCGGGCACACCCTCTGCAAAGCGGGCATAGGTTTGGGGGTCGCGTTCGATCATCTCATCCGTGGGGCGCCAGTTGGGCCATTTGGCTTTGCGCGCGATCACCGCGTCGCCCTGAAATTCGAGGCCCGCGCGCCCCACCCCTACGCCGTAGCGCATGGCGGTCCCGCCTTCTTGGATCCAGTACAGGTAGTGTGCCTTGGGCACGACAACAATGCTGCCGGGGGCAAAATCCGCGCGGACCTGCACCAGCGTTGGGCGCAAGTTCGCGGCGGGTTCATATGCCGCTGCTTGGCCAGTGGCGAATGCGCCACCAAGCCCTGCGGCTGACATCAAAAAAGTTCTGCGGTCCATCTGTCCCTCCGATCACGCGCCCCACCGCATGTGGGTTTGATTTTAGCCGTTCGAAGCGGAATGAGTGGCTCACGTTTGTGTGAAAGGGTCATCAAGGTTGGGCAGGCGGTCGATGTGTTGCAGCGGCGCAGCAGTTGGGTTCGTGATCCGGGCGATGGCTGCGCGGGCCAAGAACGCGCCCGCCGCCTCGGCCCGGCTGGGAACGGTGTGCACCATCGGCTGCGCCCAACCCACGAAGGACGGCGCATCATGGACAACCACGTCGAAATCGGAACCCGCCTCTATGCCTGCGGCCGCGAACCCGCTGAGCGCGGCCAAGCACGAAGCCGCTGACGCGAAAATCCACCCATCCCCTGCGCCGCCGCCCACCGCAATTTCTTGGGCAAGGGCGCGAATGTGGCCCCCGGGGCTGTCTGCGTCAAAGCCTGAGATGAGCTCAAGTTCGACATCGTAGGTGTCCGCGGCAAGGCGCGCGCCTTCAAGCAGATGGGCGGCGGCGTATTGGTCAGCGGATGGGGCCACCAGCCGAAGCGATTGACGGCCTTTCCACACCAGCCGCGCGACAGCCTCGGCCCCCAGTTGCGCATGATCCACATCGAAAAAGGCGTGGTCCGCGGACCAGCGACTGCGCCCGTGGGTCACGAACGGGTGGCCAATGTCCATCAGGTGCCGCACCCGCGGGTCATCAAGAGTTACGCGGTCAAGGATCAGCGCGTCTGCCATCTGCGTGGACACGACGTATTTCAGCTGTGCCAGCGGGTCACCGTCGGGCAAACTAGGCGCAATGGACAAAGCATAATCAGAGGCCCGCAAGCCCGCTGCCGCCGCCCGCACAAAGAGGGCCGTTTGGGTCATCAGCTCAGGTTCCGTGGACATCAGCATCGTGACGACATGGCTACGCCCCGTGCGCAGGCGAATACCCGCGTGATTGGGCACATAGCCGATTTCATCGGCCACTTGGCGCACCCGATCCTTGGTCGCCTGACTGATATCCCGCGCCCCTTTCAGTGCCCTAGAGACTGTCGGTACAGCCAATCCGGTGATCCCGGCAATGGTCTTGAGCGTTGGGCGTTTGGTCGTATCCATCGTCCGTCCCCCGTTGGAAAACACACCCTTCTGAGGATGTCGTCGCCCGGCGGCCGTTACGTTGCAAGGGCTACGCCCACGGGAATAATCCTGCGCGGCCCACCGCTTATGGCGCGCGGTCTGCCGCCGATACATGGCCACAAAACGCCGAGCCGCCCGCGTGAATTGGATGTGATGTGGCGATCCCTTGAGGACTCGAACCCCAAACCTGCTGATTAGAAGTCAGCTGCTCTATCCAGTTGAGCTAAGGGACCGCTACGCGTCTTTTGCCCCGGACCGGGGGGCGCATGCAATGGCAAAGGCGCATGCGGCGACTGTTGCCCTCTGGGCGCACCCCGGCTACATCCCTGTGAAACGTTTGGAGGACCCCAATGGCGGCTTATCAATATGTCTACCACATGGACGGCGTGTCCAAGACCTATCCCGGTGGCAAGAAGTGCTTTGAGAACATCCGCCTGAGCTTTTTGCCGGGCGTGAAGATTGGCGTCGTTGGCGTGAACGGCGCAGGTAAATCCACCCTGATGAAAATCATGGCCGGGATGGACAAGGATTTCACAGGTGAGGCGTGGTCCGCCGAGGGGGCCAAAGTTGGCTACCTGCCGCAGGAACCCCACTTGGACGAAGCCCTCAACGTGCGTGAAAACGTGATGCTGGGCGTGAAGGCCAAAAAAGACATTCTGGATCGCTACAACGAGTTGGCGATGAACTACTCGGATGAGACCGCCGATGAGATGGCGCAGCTCCAAGACGAGATCGACGCGCAGAACCTCTGGGATCTGGACGCGCAGATCGACGTCTCGCTGGAGGCGCTGCGCTGCCCCCCTGATGACGCGATGCCCGCAAACCTGTCGGGCGGTGAACGGCGCCGTGTGGCGCTGTGCAAACTGTTGCTCGAAGCGCCTGACATGCTGCTGCTCGATGAACCGACCAACCACTTGGACGCGGAAACCATTGCATGGCTGCAACGCCACCTAATCGACTACAAAGGCACGATCCTGATCGTGACCCACGACCGCTATTTCCTTGATGACATCACCGGCTGGATCCTTGAGTTGGACCGGGGTCGGGGCATTCCCTACGAAGGCAACTACTCTGCTTGGCTGGAGCAAAAAGCCAAACGGCTGGAGCGTGAGGCCAAGGACGACAAATCCAAGACCAAAGCCCTCGAAAAAGAGCTGGAGTGGATTCGCGCCGGGGCCAAGGCCCGCCAAGCCAAATCCAAGGCCCGGATTGCCGCCTACGAAGAAATGGCAGGCCAGTCCGAGCGTGAGAAAATCAGCCGCGCCCAGATCGTCATCCCCAACGGCCCGCGTCTGGGCAACAAGGTGATTGAGGTCGAAAACCTGAAGAAGGGTTTTGGCGACCGCTTGTTGATTGAAGACCTGTCGTTCTCGCTGCCTCCGGGTGGGATTGTCGGTGTGATCGGGCCGAACGGCGCGGGTAAATCGACGCTGTTCAACATGCTGACGGGCGTGGAAAAGCCCGATGAGGGCACGGTTGAATTTGGTGATACGGTTAAGCTGTCCTTCGTGGATCAGTCGCGCGACACGCTCAGCCCCGATGCCACAGTGTGGGAAGAAATCTCAGGCGGGGCGGAGTTGATCAAACTCGGCGACGCAGAGGTGAATTCCCGGGCCTATTGTTCCTCGTTCAACTTTAAGGGCGGCGATCAGCAGAAAAAGGTCGGCCTATTGTCGGGTGGTGAACGTAACCGCGTGCACATGGCCAAGCTGCTCAAATCCGGCGGCAACGTGCTGCTGCTCGATGAGCCGACCAACGACTTGGATGTTGAAACGCTGCGCGCGCTCGAAGATGCGCTGGACGATTTCGCGGGTTGCGCGGTTATCATCTCGCACGATCGGTTCTTCCTCGATCGGCTGTGCACGCACATCCTTGCGTTTGAAGGTGAGGCGCATGTGGAATGGTTTGAGGGCAACTTCCAAGCCTATGAGGAAGACAAAGAGCGTCGCCTTGGCCCGGATGCGCTGGAACCGACACGCGTGAAATACAAGAAATTCACGCGCTAGACCGATATAAAACCGTAGGGTGCGCCGCTGCGCGCCCTACGACTGACCCGGCAGGTTACGCCTTCGCGACCTGCTGATGGACCTCAATGACATTGCCCTCGGGGTCTTGGAAAAAGACTTGGTGCCACTCTGCCGAGAACGCGGTGCCGTAGTCGGCATAGGGCACACCCGCCGCTTCTAGCTCTGCCAAAACCTGCGCCAAATCATCCGTGCGAAACGCGATGTGCCCCCGCGCGACGGGATTAAGTGATTGGCCGTTGCGAAAGGCGACGGTTAGGTCGCGTTGGGCCAGATGCATTTGCATGCCGCCGTCCGTTGCGAATTTGATATCGCCATCGTAGCCGGCCCCCGCCCGCGCCTCGGTACGGGGGAACATTTCGACCGGCATATCCGCCAGCCCAAGGACGTTGGTGTAGAAGTTGTGCAAGCGATCGATGTCATCGCCCACAACGTTGATGTGGTGAAATTCAAGCTGCATGAGGCCCCTCCCCTTTGGGGACCACACTAGCCATGGGGCGTGCTAGGGCAACGTCCGTTTGCGGCCTTCGTCATCAATGGCCACAAAGGTAAACAGGCCCTCGGTTACCTTTTCACGCGCGCCGATGCGGTCCCGTAGGACCCATGCCTCTAGGGTGATCCCCATGGAACTGCGGCCTTCGCGCGTGACCTGACCGTAGATGCACAGCACGTCGCCCACATGGACGGGACGAATGAATTTCATCGCCTCAATCGCGATGGTTGCCACCCTGCCCTGTGCCCTCTGGCTGGCAATGATACCCGCCGCGATATCCATTTGGCTCAGTAGCCAGCCACCAAAAATATCGCCCGAAGCGTTGGTGTCGGCGGGCATGGCCATGGTCCGCAAAAGCAGTTCGCCGCGTTCATCTTGGGTCATGACTTGGCCTGTTCTAACTGGCGCTGGCGTTCGCGAAAACGGACGCGGTCGGCCTCGGTATAGTCGTCCACGCATTGGTGGCACTGTACTCCGGCCTCGTACTCAGGGCGCTGAGTATCGGCGGGGTCTAGGGGGCGGCGGCAAGCGTGGCACAGCACATGGGGTCCTTCGCGCAGGCCGTGTTCCACGCTGACGCGCCGATCAAACACAAAGCACGATCCGTCCCATTTGCTGTCCGTCTCGGGGACTTCTTCGAGGTATTTCAGGATGCCACCCTTGAGGTGGAACACCTCCTCGACGCCTTCGCCCAGCAGGTAATTCGTAGACTTTTCACAGCGAATACCCCCTGTACAGAACATCGCAATCCGCTTGTTGTGAAAGCGGGCCTTGTTGGCCTCCCACCATGCGGGGAACTCACCAAAGCTTTTGGTTTCGGGGTCAACGGCGCCTTCGAACGTGCCGATGGCCACCTCGTAATCGTTGCGCGTGTCGATCACGGCGACATCGGGTTGAGAGATCAGGTCGTTCCAGTCGGCGGGCGTCACATAGTGGCCCACGCTTGCGCGGGGGTCCACTTGCGGCTGGCCCATTGTGACGATCTCTCGCTTGAGGCGCACCTTGAGCTTTTTGAAGGGGCGCTCGGCGGCGGTGCTTTCCTTCCACTCCAAGTCGCTGCATCCCGGAAGGGCGCGGATATGGGCCAAGGCAGCGTCGATCCCGGCGCGCGGCCCGGCGATGGTGCCGTTGATCCCCTCGGGCGCAAGCAAGAGCGTGCCAACAACGCCGCCCGCCTCACAGGCGTCTCGCAGCGGATCCTGAAGCGCGGCGACATCCGCAAACGGGGTAAAGTGATAGAGTGCAGCTACTGTATACATGGGCTATCGCATACGCGGTTGCGCGGCACCGCTCAAGGCGTAAGCTGGTCGCAGACCCATGCCCGGAGGCCCCCATGACCCACGCCCTGCTCGTGATCGACGTCCAGAACGATTTCTGCCCCGGTGGTGCGCTGGCGGTGCCGGACGGCGATGCGATTGTTCACGGCATCAACGCATTGATGGCTGATTTCGACGCCGTAATCCTGACCCAAGATTGGCACCCCGCAGGGCATTCCAGCTTTGCCAGCAGCCATGACGCGGCCCCCATGAGCCTGACCCAGATGCCCTACGGCCCCCAGGTTTTGTGGCCCGATCATTGTATCCAAGGCAGTCGTGGCGCGAATTTTCACCCTGATCTGCGCACAGACCGTGCCGACATGATCATCCGCAAAGGGTTTAACCCCGCCATCGACAGCTATTCTGCGTTTTTTGAGAATGACCACACAACGCCCACGGGGCTGGAGGGGTATTTGCGCACGCGCGGGATCACCCAAGTGACGCTTGTGGGGTTGGCCACCGATTTTTGCGTCAATTATTCAGCCGTGGATGCAGCTAAGTTGGGCTTTGAGGTCGCAGTCCGCATGGACCTATGCCGCGCGATTGATTTCGACGGTTCATTGGCCGCCGCGCGGGACGGGATGGCGGCGGCGGGTGTTGTTCTGGCGGGCTAAGCGGCCAAGATCAGATGACGCGCACTTGCGTCCCAATTGGGGCGAGCGCGAATAGCTCTTCGATCTTTTCGTTATACAGGCCAATGCAGCCCGATGACGACTGACGCCCGATTTTGCGCGTGTCGTGGGTCCCGTGGATCAGGTAGGCGGGCCAGCCGAGGTACATGGCATGTGTGCCCAGCGGGTTGCCGGGACCTGCCTCCATAAACTCAGGCAGGGATGGGTCGCGGCGGCGCATATTGGCCGTGGGCGTCCATGTGGGGCCCTCTTTCTTGCGTACAATCGTGGTGTAGCCGCGGCGGGTAAGCTCTTCGCTCATGGGGACGGACGTCGGATAAATCCGGTAATCTGTGTCGTCCGCGTTCCAGTAATGCAGCGCCCGGGACCCGGTATCACAGACGATCGTCGCGACACCCAGCGTGTCAAAGTGATCCTGCCAAGACTGCTGCCGGAAGCTGGATGTGTTGCGGCGCGTCACGGCCGTGATGGACCGGTCCTGCACCTCAAAATCGAGGTCCTGCGCAATGGCTGGGGCGGCCAGAACACTGGCACCAGCGGTCAACAGCAGCGAGCGACGGGAAAAAACAGGTTTGGTCACGGGTCTCTCCTTGGACGATGTCTCTGATGTGCCGATTTTGAGGCCTTATGAAAAGGGGGATAGGCCCGAATTGCCAGACACAATGGTGTGAGAGCCACACCTGCGCCCGGCCTGATTGCTTTCCCGCGTGGCGTTTGGTCTAAAGCCATTAACCAAAGGAGCGCACCATGGTTGATATCGCCACGCGGGTCTACAATCACAAGTGGAAGATCGATCCGATCGTGCGGTCGTTGATCGATACGGACTTCTATAAACTCCTGATGTGCCAATCGGTTTTTCGCAATAAACCCGACACAAACGTGACTTTTTCGCTGATCAACCGGAGTAAATCGATCCGGCTTGCCGATATCATTGATGAGGGTGCGCTGCGGGAACAGCTTGATCACATGCGGTCCCTCTCCCTGAGCCGGGGTGAAAGCACTTGGCTGCGCGGCAACACCTTTTACGGCAAGCGCCAGATGTTCCGCTCCGATTTCATGGAATGGTTCGAGGGCATGCGCCTGCCCCCCTATCATCTTGAAAAACGCGACGGACAATATGAGCTGACGTTCGAAGGCAAGTGGCATGAGGTTATGCTATGGGAAATCCCCGCGCTCGCGATTTTGATGGAGCTAAGGTCCCGCGCTGTGCTGAGCGATATGGGCCGGTTCGAGCTGCAAGTGTTGTATGCGCGCGCGATGACAAAAGTCTGGGAAAAGGTCGAAACACTGCGCGATCTGCCCACCCTGCGGCTGGCAGATTTTGGCACCCGGCGGCGCCACAGCTTTCTGTGGCAAGACTGGTGCGTGCAGGCCATGCGCGAAGGGTTGGGCGAGCATTTTGTCGGCACCTCCAACTGTTTGATCGCAATGCGCCGCGAGATGGAGGCCATCGGCACCAACGCGCACGAACTGCCGATGGTCTATAGCGCACTGGCAGAGGATGACGCGGCCCTGCGCGACGCCCCCTACAAAGTGCTGGCCGATTGGCAGGACGAACATGAAGGTAATCTGCGGATCATCCTGCCCGACACCTACGGCACCCAAGGGTTCCTGCAAGGCGCGCCCGATTGGCTGGCTGGCTGGACCGGCATGCGCATCGACAGCGGTGATCCCGCCACCGGCGCGGAGCGTGCGATTGCATGGTGGAAAGCGCGTGGCGAGGACCCCACCCAAAAGCTGGTGATTTTCTCGGACGGGTTGGATGTGGACAAAATCCTAGAGCTGCAAAAACAGTTCCAAGGCCGCGTGCGTGTGTCGTTCGGTTGGGGCACATTGCTGACAAACGATTTTCGCGGATTGGTGCCGAACGAAGGTCTCGCGCCGTTTTCGCTGGTGTGCAAAGCGGTGGCCGCCAACGGGCAGCCCACGGTCAAGCTGTCGGACAACCCCAACAAAGCGATGGGTCCCAAGGCCGAGGTGGAACGCTACAAGCGCGTGTTCGACCTAGACGCCCAAGAGCCGATGGACGTGATCGTTTAGGCGGTCACCCAAACCCCTCAAGAAAGAAGTTCCGCCCCTGTTGCAGCGCCTCAACCGAGCGCGTGGCCCGCGCGATATAAATCGGCATCTTGGGGTGGTTGGCCGGGTACCGCGACATCACCCACCCCAGAGCCGCCATAGACCGCAAAAGCGACGCAACAGGCATCAGCGATAGATCTAGATCCGACAACCGCCGCACATCATCGTAGCCCCTTAGCAACGCCTGCGCGAGGTCCGGCAGCTCGGGGTCTTCGAGGCTTTGGGTGAGGGTCGTCGTGATATCATACAGCCGGTAGCCAATGCCTGCGTCATCGAAATCGATGAACGTCAGGCCCTGCGGCCCGGTAAAGACGTTCTCCCGCAGAAGATCCGCGTGAATCAGCCCGATGTCTGGCACATCACGGCTCAGCGCATGGCGCGCAATGATGCGGCCTTCGTTAACAAGGGCGCGGTCCCTATCCGTCAGGCAGGGGTTTTCCCAAAACCGGCCCCAAGTTGGATGGTGGCTCAGAAACCCGTCCATGTCCCACGCGGGCCGCTCAAACCCTTCGGGCAGCACCATCCCATCGCTCAGGCTGTGCATCTGTGCCATCAGCCCGCCGATCTGCGTCATCAGTTTGGATTGATCGGCCAGAGTGCCCGGCAACGGCGCGCCACCCTCGCCGATGGCGGTGCCCTCGACCCATGTGACCATCGTGGCCATCCGGTCCCCGACTTTGCGCACCAATGACCCATCGGGCAGCGGCACGGGCGCGGGACACGGAAAACCCTGGGAAACCAGCGACTGCATCCACCACAGTTCCGACGAAATCGCCCGGCGCGACATATACCCCGGTCGGTGCAGCCGCAGCGCCGCGCGTTCCCCGCCACGTTCAACCGCATAAACGGCGTTCTCGCGATGGCTCAGCAGAACCGGCGAATGTGCGCCCCAATCGGCGGCTGCGGATTCGGGGGTCATCACATCATGCATCGAGCGGTGTCGCCCTCAGCGCATCGTCCAGCACCTGCACCAAATGCTCGGCGTTTTGGTGCGAAAACGGCATAGGTGGCCGCATCTTAAGAACCTCTCCATGCCGCCCAATCTTGTTGAGCAAGACCCCCCGCGCCACGACTTGCTCGACCAGCTCACCGACAAAATCCGTGGCGGGGGCCCCGTCTTTGCGGAACTCGATGCCAAAGAAAAGACCCGCGCCGCGCACCTCATGCAGGAATGGATGATCCAACCCGCGCAACATCTCGGTCACATGCGGGCCCACGGCGGCGGCGTTTTGGACCAGCGCCTCATCCTCTATCACATCAAGGGTCGCAAGGGCGGCGGCGCTGCTCACGGGGTTGCCGCCAAAGGTGTTGAAATAACCAAAAGCACTGCGGAACGCCTCCATTATGTCAGGCCGCGTCACAACAGCCGCCACCGGATGTCCGTTGGCCATGGGCTTGCCGAGCGTGACAATGTCCGGCACCAACCCGATCCAATCATGCCCCCACCAATGACTGCCCAACCGGCCAAATCCTGGCTGCACCTCATCAGCCATGATCAAGCCGCCTGCATCCTGCACAACCTGTTCCGTCGCGCGTAGAAACCCCGGCGCAACGGTCGGAAACGCCTCATTGGCAAAGAAAGGGCACAGCATTAGCCCTGAAAACCCTTCACCAGCGGCTTTAAGCTCTGCAATGGCGTCAGCCACGTTCGCCGCAAATTCTGCGCCGGTCATCCCTGCCTCGGGGGCGGGCACCAACCGCACATGGGCCGGATACCCCCCAATTGGCGGCCGCCGAGTGCTCAACGCGGAAACCGCTGACGTGTTGCCATGATAGGTCGCATCGGTCGCAATCACGCCCCGCGCACCCGTTGCCGCCTGCGCCATGCGCAACGCGACGTCATTCGCCTCAGATCCCGTGCACACCATGATGGCCTGCGTCAAACCGTGATCAAACTTGGCGCATAGCCGCTCAACGTATTCCACAACCATCGGGTGCAAATACCGTGTGTGCGTGTTCAACGTCGCGGCCTGCTGGGCAATCGCCTCCACCACACGCGGATGACAATGCCCAACGTGCGGTACGTTGTTGTAACAATCCAGATATTGCCGCCCCTGCGCATCCCACACATACACACCCGCACCGCGCACAATCTCTAGCGGCTGGCGGTAAAACGTCGGCACATGTCCCCCAAGGGCCGCCGCACGTCGAGAAAGCAAATCAGACGTCATTCATCATCGGTAACCCGCCCACGCGAGGCTTTCAATGCACCGCGCTGCGCCTTTCCGGCCAACCTTCGCCGGACGGACCCCTTTGTCGGCTTTGTTGCGACCCTGCGCTTGGGTACGACCAACGCCTTGGCGATCAACTCTACCAACCGATCGCGCGCGATTTCACGGTTGCGCGCCTGATGCCGCGTATCCTCAACACGCAACACAATCGCCCCATCCGCAGTCCAGCGCCGGCCTGCCAAGCGCTTCAGCCGCGCCTTAACCGACCCGGCCAAATTGGGCGACCGCGCCGCCTCAAACCGCAACTCCACAGCCGTAGCGACTTTGTTGACGTTCTGCCCCCCCGGCCCCGAGGCGCGGGTAAAACTCTCCGTCAACTCCCACTCTTCAAGACTGACATCCTCTGAGACCCGCAGCATTCCTTTGTTCCCCAAATACCTCCGGGGGAGTCCGAAGGACGGGGACAGAGCCCCCTAAAACATGTAACGCGCACAGCGCACATTTAGAAATAAGAAACGCCGCCCCCGGCAATGGGTGCGGCGTTTCCGTGAAGTTCAGGAGGGGGCCGGTTAGAGCAGGCTCCACCTCGGAGTTTCAGTCATCCAAGGACTGCCTTAGATGAGACCCTCCAAAGTTGTCCCGACCGCATTCTCCAACACCTTCTTAGACACTGGATCACCTCCTTTCGATAAATTGCCGATATGGTGACCGTGCCATATATTTTGTGGAAGTCAAAAACTTTTTAGGCCGATTTGGTAATCGTTTTGTGAACGAGCACCCGGAATGGCACCAAAGCTGCCAATCCAATCATCAGTTTGACGCCATAATCAGCAATCGCGAGACCGACCCAATAGGGCAGTTCAGGTCCGACCCCGAACAGGGGCAGCGCCTCATTCGCCCAACTCACATCGTTGGCCGGTTCGATGAACGTAAACGCCGCTGCAAACGCGAGCGAAAAGAAGATCGCCGTATCGATGGTCGACCCCACAAGGGTTGAGGCCAGTGGCGCCCGCCACCATGCCTGATCCCTAAGGCGGTTAAAGATCACCAGATCGATCAGGTGCGCGATCAAGAAAGCCGAACCAGACGCAATCGCGATACGCAATGTCACAAGCGGGCCAAACTCACCCATGATTTGGCTGCCGATCAGCGAACAGATCACGCCGGTCACAAAGCCTGCAAACACGACCTTGCGGGCCGCATCGGTCCCGTAGACACGGTTCATCACGTCATTGACGAGGAACGCGAGCGGATAGGTAAAGGCACCATAGGTCAGCCAACCATCCGCGATGATGTACTGAACGCCGATGTTCGAGGCGACGACGATGGCCGCCATGGCGAGAACGCCAGGAAGAAGTCTTGTCATAGATATGATCCGTTTTTCACATGGTAGTCGGAGACATGGTCGCCCCAGAGCGGACAGCGACGCGTCCTGTTACCGAAGGTCCCAACAGGGATCAAGTGGGATCAGGTGGGCGCAATCCGCTAAAGAACCGCCCCCACCAAGGCGCCAACCGCCGCCGACACGCCCATGGCCAGTACACCCCACAGCACGACACGGCCCGCCGCTTTGCCCCGCGCGGCCCGGCCTGCGTGCGCACCCAGCGCCCCCAGCGTGGCCAGCGCGATAATCGTGACCAACCCAACAGCCAGCAGCAAGTAGTCATAAGGCACGAAAGCCGCCACCAATATGGGCGGCAGTGAGCCCAGCGCGAACGCGCTTGCCGAGGCCCCCGCCGCCTGAACTGGGTGGGCACGCAGTGTCTCATCCAATCCCAACTCATCCCGGATATGGCTGCCAAGGGCGTCCTTCTTGGTCAGGGCCTGCGCCACTTGATGTGCCAGGTCGGGCTCTAGCCCACGGGCCTCATAGATGCTTTGCAACTCGACCAATTCGCCTTTGGGATTGGTGCGCAGGGCCTCTCGCTCTCGGTCGATATCAGCTTTTTCCAGATCGGACTGGCTGGCCACGGAAACGTATTCCCCCGCGGCCATCGACATGGCCCCTGCCACGGCTGACGCGATGCCGGCGATCACAACGCCGTCCGCGCCCAACCCGCCAGTGCCGACCCCAATGATCAACGCAGCCGTCGATAGTATTCCGTCATTCGCCCCCATCATCGATGCCCTGAGCCACCCCTGACGGTGGATCAAATGCGGGTCGTCATGGGCGGTTTGGATGGGCGGTGTTTCGGATTGTGCGGGCATGGGAGTGTACTCATGTGTGGGGTCCGGGCAGGTTCATTGAACCTTACTCAGCCGTTCAAAGCAAAGACTGCGGCAGATCATTCCGGCGTAAACAGCGTGAATATAACTCGAAAAAAACGCCGCGGCGCCCACGAAACAGCCGATAAATCAAATAAGTTTACGCAGCGTCATGAGTCGTGCGAGGCTTCCCTTCGGGGTGTCAGAGATCAGCAACTGACCGGCACCTCTTTTTCCAAGGGAGGACCCATTCATGAATTTAAGACCTGATCCAACGTTTCACCCGTCTCCTCGCATGGCGATGGAGGCCCCTGCCGAAACCCTTGCCTTTACCCTGATGCTCAGTCCCGATGGCACCCAGCCCGACGGGCTTGCGGTGGTTGATGTGGACCCAAAGTCCCCCACCTTTGGTCAGATCGTCCATCAAGTGATCATGCCCAATACAGGCGATGAATTTCACCACTTTGGCTGGAACGCGTGTTCATCCTCTTTGTCGCCCCTATCGGGTCATGCGTTTTTGGAACGCCGCTATCTGATCATTCCCGGCATCCGGTCCTCGCGGATTTATATCATCGACGTCAAAGAACCGCTCAAGGCCAAGATCCACAAAATCATTGAGCCGGAGGAGGTCTTTGACAAAACCGGTTATTCGCGCCCTCACACCATCCATTGTGGCCCGGAGGGGATTTATGTCTCGACCCTTGGTGGCGGCGGCGAGGATGGCACCGACGGTCCCCCCGGCATTTTCATCATGGATTGTGAGACCTTTGAAATCTTGGGCCGCTACGAAATGGACCGCGGCGCGCAGGACAAGCATTACGATTTTTGGTGGAACCTGCCGCGTGACTACATGGTCAGTTCAGAATGGGGCCTGCCGCCGCAATTCGAAAACGGGATCGTAGCTGAGGACCTTTTGGCCAACAAATACGGCCATTCGATCCATTTCTGGAACCTGCGGGCGCGCAAGAATGTCCAAACCATTGATCTGGGCGCGAACCATCAGATGGCGCTGGAAATCCGCCCTGCACATGACCCGGCCAAGGATTACGGATTTTGCGGGGTGGTCGTAGACACCACCAACCTTCAGGGCGCGATTTTCACTTGGTGGCAGAAGGAGGATGGCACATTTGACGCCAAGAAGGTCCTGACCATTGATCCGCGCCCCGAGGACCCTGCCAACCTGCCGCCCCTTTTGCAGGGTTTCGGCGCGGTGCCCCCTTTGGTCACAGACATCGACCTCAGCCTTGATGACAAATACCTGTATGTGGCCTGCTGGGGCTTGGGCGAGATGCATCAATACGATGTGACGGACCCGATGAACCCGGTGTTGGCGGGTAAGGTTGAGTTGGGCGGCATTGCACGCGGTGCAGCACATCCCAACGGCAAGCCCTTTGTCTATGGCCCGCAGATGGTTGAGATCAGCCGCGACGGAAAGCGCGTCTATTGGACCAACTCGCTCTATTCTACGTGGGACGATCAATTCTATCCCGGCGAAGACGGTGGCCAGATGGTCATGGCCCATGTGGGCGAAAATGGCGGGCTCACGCTGGATCCAGATTTCTATGTGGAGTTCCCCAAAGGCTACCGCAGCCACCAAATCCGGCTAGAGGGCGGCGATTGCTCAACCGATAGCTTTTGCTATCCGAACACCTGATCGGTGCTAGATTTTGACACGACGACGGCCCTTTGGTGGGCTGTCGTTGCATCGGGCATTTATCACGGTGTGAACCCCGGCATGGGCTGGCCCTTGGCGGTGTCCTCAGCGTTGATGACAAAAACGAGCGGGTCATTGTTGCGCGCCCTTCTGGCATTGGCGGCAGGGCATTTGCTGGCAATGATCACGATCTTGCTGCCGTTTTCCGCGCTGTTGGTGCTGGTGCAATGGCAGCATGAGATTCAAGTGGCCGCGGCCGTTTTGGTGATCGCGTTGGGGGTCTATTTGTTGATCAACCGACGCCACCCCCGGTTTCTGGCACGCGTGCCACCGACGCGGTTGGCGTTGTGGTCCTTTTTGGCGGCGATGGCCCATGGCGCAGGGCTGATGTTGGTACCGATCTATCTGGGCATCTGCAAAACAATCGACACAAATGCGGGCCATGCCGCCGCGGCGCGGTTGATCACGGGCGACGTAGAGATCGCGCTGATCGTGGCGTTCGTGCACACGGGCGCGATGATGCTGTCGGGTGGTTTGATCGCCATTGGCGTATACCGCTGGCTCGGGCTGCGGTTTTTATCCAAGGGCTGGTTCAACCTTGATGTCGCCTGGGCGCTGAGCCTCGTTTTGGTAGGTGTGCTGGCGTTAACCGTCGGGCACAGCGCGTAACCGCGCGGTTTAGAAACGATCCAGCAGGCGGTTAAGGTAGTCGCGCTCTTGCTCGGAACGTTCCTGCTCAGCGGAGCGGCGGCGGATTTCATCCAGCAACTCGCGAGAGCGTTGGCGCGGGTCATTTGCCCCAAGCATATTCTCATCCGTACCAAGCCTGCCCGTGGTGCCTTGGCTGCGACCAAGCGGGTCTTGCTGTTGCGGCTGACCGTTTTGCCCGAACTCAGAGCCTTGCTGCCCCTGTCTGTTCTGCTGTTCCTGTGCGAGCGCCTCGCCTAGGTTTTGCATCCCCTCACGCAAGGCATCCATTGCCTGCGCCTGATCGTCGATCGCTCCGGGCAGATCGCCCTGTTCGAGCGCGTCGGCGGCATTGTCCATTGCGCGGCCTGCGCGGCCCAATGCGTCACGCGCGGCGTCGCCCGCTTCGGTACCCTGACCGGGGAGGTTGCGTTCCAAGCGGCCAAGCTGATCGCGCAGGGCCTCTTGGCGTTGTGCGAGGCTTTCGGCAGTGGGTGCGCCGCCGGGCTGTTGGCCGCCCTGTGCTTGACCTTGCCCCTGTCCAGGTTGTTGGTCTTGGCCGGGTTGTTGCCCCTCTGCCTGACCTTGACCCTGTCCTTGTCCTTGTCCCGGCTGCTGTCCGGGTTGTTGGCCCGGCTGCTGGCCCTGTTGGCCTTGTTGACCCTGCTGACCGGGCTGATTGAATTGCTCCTGCAAATCGCGGAAGGCCTCATCGCTCAGGCCCTGCTGTTCGCGCAGGGTTTCGCGCAGGTCTTCCATAGCTTGCTGACCTTCGCCTTGCTGGCCCTGGCCGCCCTCACCTTGGGTGACTTGCATGTTCTCCATCATCTGCTGAAGCTCTTGCAACAATTGCTGCGCCTCCGCCGTGCGGCCCTCGCGCATCAACTCCTCAATCCGTTCGAGCAGCTGATCAAGCTGGTCTTGGGTGACCTGCTCGCTCTCACCCTGCTGGCCCTGTTGGTTCTGGCTTTGCTGGCTGTCAGGGTTGCGCATGGCCTCTTGGGCCAGTTGCTGCATGTAGTTGTTCATCGCCTCGCGCAGCTCTTGCATCAGCTGATCAATCTCAGCCTGATCCGCGCCTTGGCGGATCGCCTCAGACAAACGCTCTTGGGCGCGGCGCAATTCTTCAAGGGCGTTTTCAAGTGTCCCTTCCTCAATCTTGAGAGCCGCTTGCCACAGAATTTCGGCAACGTCTTCTTGAACCTCAGGCGTCAGATCGGCGTTGGCCTCAAGCCGGCGAATGGCCATCCGCACAAGAATAAAAGCAGACGGATCGACAAAGGTATCATCGGCGCGGTGGGTCAGCGTACGCAGAATTTGGGCCACGCGCGGGCCATTCGCACGAGCCCACAACAGATCGCGCCGCTGTTCGATCAGCGCATGTGCCAGCGGGTCGAAAAAGCCCTGCCCCGGCAACACCACCTGCATCGTATCCGAGCGCCCAGTTTGGCCCAGCGCATCCTCCGCCTCTAGCGTCAGGGCGACGGGCAACTCCGCGAAGGGGTGCTTTGAGACGTCCTCAATCAGAACTTCGGAAAAATCCGCACGATCACCCGAAATCGGCAAGGGCAGTGTCAGTGACAGAGGGGCCCTCGGGTCAGGATCGACCGCGAGGCCATGACGACGGTCCGTATTGGCCAGATCGCGGGTAATAACGGCGCGGCCGATCTCCATGCCGTAGTCGTCGACCACGGTGAACGCCATCTCCATTTGTGATGGGGGCTGTGCGGTGGGAGCCTCATCAATGGTGATGCTGGGCACGGTATCGGCCAACATCACGATGTCCCATGTTTGGTCATCCTCCCCACCCGCGATGGTCAAACTGCCCGAGCGCGTGACCTCAAAATCCTGCGCGACGGCGGATGGGTCCGGCAGGGGTGTCGCCGATAGGGTTTGGGTGACGGCCAATGCGCCCACTTGCCCATAAAGCCGCAATGTCACGCGCGATCCTTGGGGGATTTCCAAAGTGCCCGGCGCGATATCGGGTAAATAAAGAGTTGGTTTGCCGGTGTAGCGGGGCGGCTCAAGCCATGCCTCCCACGCGGGGCCTGCGGGCAGCGCATCAGCGGCCCCAGCGCCCAAGCCCGCCGCAAGGTCAGAACCGCGCCACGCGCCCCCAAACAAAAGCGCAAGCGCAAGCCCAAGAACAGCCATGTACCGCAGGGCATACGGATCGGCGCGTGCGACACGCAGGTCAGGCTCAACCGCTTTGGCGGCGCGCAATTTCTGTTCCATTCGGGCAAGGTGGGCGCGCCACACCGCGACAGATGCCGCGTCCGTGCCGCCGATCGTTTGCGTGTCTGATAGGGCTTGAATAGGGCGTCCCGGCAAGGCCGCATCAAGACGCTCTAGCGCTTCGGCCCGGGTGGGCCAACGCAACCGTCGCGCATACCAGACGCCATAGGCGACCCCCGCAAGCAGCACTACGACCGCAAGCCACAGAGCCTGCGTCGGCAAAGCCGCCAAAACGCCCAAACCCCACAGCGCCAATGCCGCGAACAGAACGCTCCAAAGCGGCCAAGCCGCTTGGGTGATCCGCTCAGCCACAAGCCCCAAATACGTGAGCGAATAGGGCCAGCGCAGGGTTTTTGGTAAGGTCATTCAACCCCCGGAAGGTTCACAATGGATGCGCCCTTCCGCGGGGTTTCCGCTTAGAGCCACTCTGGAATGGTATCTCGATTTATCATCTCGTCAAAGGTGGGACGTGCGCGGATCACCGCGTATTGATCGCCCTGCACCAAAACTTCGGGGATGAGGGGGCGCGAATTATACTCGCTCGACATAACCGCGCCGTAGGCACCCGCACTGCGGAACGCCATGAGATCACCTGATTTAAAGGGCGGCAGCGTGCGTTGTTTGGCAAAGGTGTCGCCGCTTTCGCAAACGGGGCCAACGATATCATAGGTAGATGTTTCGACACCGGGGGCGGGCTCAACGACGGGCACAATATCGTGATGTGCCCCGTACATTGCCGGGCGGATCAGGTCATTCATCGCCGCATCGACAATCAGGAAATCGCGGCTTTCTCCGTTCTTGAGATAAATAACCTCGGTCACGAGCAGACCTGCGTTGCCAGAAATTAGACGACCCGGCTCAATCTCGACCTCAACATCCAGATCACCGACACACTTTTTAATTAGCGCCCCGTATTCCATGGGCAAAGGCGGCGCGGTGTTGGAACGTTCATAGGGGATGCCAAGACCGCCCCCCAGATCGAGCCGCTCAATCGTGTGACCATCCGCGCGCAACTGGTGGGTCAGTTCGACCACCTTGTTGTAGGCCAGCTCAAATGGCGCAAGCTCGGTCAGCTGAGAGCCGATGTGCACATCAATACCAATGACCTTGAGGCCCGGCAGCTTGGCCGCCATCGCATAAACTTCGCGCGCCCGCGAAATCGGGATGCCGAATTTATCGTCGTATTTGCCGGTGGAAATTTTCTCATGGGTTTTGGCGTCTACGTCCGGGTTAATCCGGATCGTGATCGGCGCCTCAACACCCAGTTCGCTGGCTACGGCGCTCAGCGCCTCCATCTCTGGTTCGCTTTCGACGTTGAACTGCCGCACACCGCCCTCAAGAACCATCCGCATCTCGGCCCGGGTTTTGCCCACGCCCGAAAACACGATCCGCTCACCAGGAATGCCCGCCGCCTTGGCGCGCGCGTATTCACCGCCCGACACAACATCCATGCCTGCGCCCAAATCCCCCAGCAGCTTGATCACCGCTTGGTTGGAATTCGACTTCATCGCAAAGCACACAAGATGCGGCAGCCCCTCAAGGGCTTCGTTGAACAGCTTGAAATGTCGCGTCAGCGTGGCGCTGGAATAGACATAGAAGGGCGTGCCCACCTGCGCTGCGATCTGCGCAAGGGAGACATCTTCGGCGTGCAGCGCGCCGTCTTTGTAGAGAAAATGGTCCATGTCAGCGGCTTTGCCGCGCCCGGAGCAAAAGGTAAAGAGGCAAGCCCGCAGAGATGCCGATGCCATAGGTCGCAGGGATCGCCAAAAGTCCCAGCCAATTGCGGCGTGAGATCGTCTCATGGAGGATCCAGAGCGTCAGCGTCACAGCCGCAATCGTCAGGTCCCAGGTCAGGCCCGTTGTGCTTTCGTTGACGTACCAAGCATCGATCAGGGGGCCAAGTTCCCACCCATGCTCTTGGAACCACGCATAGAAATGGCGCCACGGCAGGATCGTGCCGAGGATCACGAGGGCGATATAGACGAAGGTCATCATGGAAGTCTCCTTTGGCCGAGACGTAGTGGGAAAAGCCCAAAGGCCAACCATGTGCTGTTATTGCGGCTGATTGAATGAAAAATGTGCCCGCCGCGACATAATATTACGGAATTGCGGCAGTGCGGCGAAATGATGTGGCGTCGGAATTGACGCCTCCGGCTTCTGTCCCCATAACCTTTTTTGAGTTTGGAATCGAGCAAAGCCAACGGGGTGACCGATATGTCTGCAATTGAACGCGAAGCCATGGAATACGATGTCGTAATCGTCGGGGCGGGTCCTGCGGGCCTGTCGGCTGCGATCCGGCTCAAGCAGTTGGACGCAGATCTGAATGTGGTCGTTCTGGAAAAAGGGTCCGAGGTCGGTGCGCACATCCTGTCTGGCGCCGTTTTGGACCCGACCGGTCTGGATTCTCTGATCCCCGATTGGAAAGAAAAGGGCGCGCCGATCAATGTGCCCGTGACGTCGGATAACTTTTACATGTTGGGTGAGGCCGGTTCGCTGCGCATCCCCACGTCGATCATGCCCCCATTGATGAGCAACCATGGCACCTACATCGTGTCGATGGGCAATGTATGCCGCTGGATGGCCGAGCAAGCCGAAGAGCTGGGCGTTGAAATTTTCCCCGGCATGGCGTGCTCCGAGCTGGTGTTCGGCGATAACGGCGAAGTGAAGGGCGTTGTGGCCGGTGTGTTCGGGTTGGAACAAGACGGCTCTATCGGTGAAAACACCGAAGTCGGCATGGAACTGCACGGCAAATATGTGTTCCTGAGCGAAGGTGTGCGGGGCAGCCTCTCGAAGGAGGTGATCGCGAAATACGACCTCGCCAAGGATGCCGAGCCGCAGAAATACGGTCTTGGCATGAAGGAAATCTGGGAAATCGATCCAGAAAAGCACAAAGAAGGCACCGTGACCCACACAATGGGCTGGCCCTTGGGCAAGAACGCGGGCGGTGGATCATTCATCTACCACCTTGATAACAATCAGGTCTATGTGGGCTTTGTGGTTCATCTAAACTACGAAAACCCGCACATGTTCCCTTACATGGAATTCCAGCGGTTCAAGCATCACCCAATGGTTGCCGACCTGTTGAAGGGCGGCAAACGCGTGGCCTATGGCGCGCGGGCCATCACCGAAGGCGGCTGGCAATCCATGCCGAAACTTGTGGCCCCCGGCGTGGCGCTGCTGGGGTGTTCTGCAGGGATGGTCAACGTGCCGCGCATCAAGGGCAATCACAACGCGATGCTGTCCGGCAAAGCCGCCGCTGAGGCCGCGTTTGAGGCGATCGGTGCAGGCCGCGCAGGCGATGAACTGGCCACGTATGAAGCCGACGTTCGGTCGGGCCCTATCGCCAAAGACCTCAAGCGCGTGCGCAACGTCAAACCGCTGTGGTCGAAGTATGGGCTTGTTGCCTCACTCATGGGCGGTGGCGCCGATATGTGGGCGGCCAACCTGACCGGCTTCAACATTCTGGGCACTTTGGGTCATGGCAAAAACGACGCCGATGCCACCGGCGAGGCCGCCAAGTTTGCACCCATCGATTACCCCAAACCCGATGGTGTGCTGTCGTTTGATCGCCTGACCAACGTCAGCTTTTCGATGACCAACCACGAAGAAAGCCAGCCGGCACACCTGCGTCTGACGGACCCGTCGATCCCGGTGGGCGTCAACCTGCCCAAATACGCGGAACCCGCGCAGCGATACTGTCCTGCCGGCGTCTACGAAGTGGTGAGCGAGCCGGACAAAGACCCGCGCTTTGTGATCAACTTCCAAAACTGCGTGCACTGCAAAACATGCGATATCAAAGACCCAAGCCAGAACATCACTTGGGTCACACCGCAGGGCGGTGACGGGCCGAACTACCCGAACATGTGATCAACTTGATGGGGCGTCCTGCGGGGCGCCCCATTGCTCTTGGGGCTGGGGCAAACTACCTTTGAGGAAACTAGACCGGAGAGCCAATGCGCCTGCACATCCTCAAAAGCGCCCTACTTGCCAGCACCTTTGCATTTGCGACACCCGCTCCGAGCTTTGCCCAAGACGGTATTGCAGGACCCTATTTGGCCGCGCGGCTTGCGGGCTTTGCCAGTGATTACGCCGCCGCCGCCGAATATTACGGCCAATTGTTGCAGCGCGATCCGAGCCAAGTTGAAATCCTTGACGCGGCCATGATCAGCTTTGCCATGCTCGGTGATTTTGAGCGCGCGGGCGATGCCGCAGCGCGGGTCATCAGCCTTGAGCCGGACATGCAGATTGCGCAGATGGTCCGCTTGGTGCGCGACGTATCGCAGGGCAACACGGCTGCGGCCAAGGATGCCCTGATGGAGGGTGTGGTCGGCGGCCCCCTGCTCGACGGGCTGCTGCTGGGCTGGGTGGAACTGGCCGAGGGCAATATGTCCGAAGCCGTCACCGCGTTTGAGGCCCTTTCGGAAAACCGCGCGTTCCGCTCATTTGCCTACATCCACAAGGCCCTCGCCCTCGCGATGGTCGGTGATTTCGAAAGCGCGGAAGCCATCCTGAGCGGTGAAACCTACGGCGAGTTGAGCCTGAACATCACAGCTTTTGAGGCCTATGCGCAAATCCTTGTGCAGCTGGACCGTCCAGACGATGCGGCAGCCTTTCTGGCTCAAACGTTGCAACGCGGCTCCTCCCCGGAGCTAGAGGCGCTGCTCACCCGGATCGAAAACGGTGACGCGGTCAGCTACGACATTATTCGCACCCCGCTTGAGGGCATGTCAGAGGCGTTTGCCACGCTCGCGGCCGTCGTCAACGGAGAGGCCTCGCACACGTATACGCTGCTGCACAGCCGTGCGGCACTTGTCCTGAACCCCACCAATGTGGATGCGATCCTTTTGACCGCGGACCTGCTAGAGGAACAGGAACAATACGCCCTTGCCGGGGCGGTGCTGGACGCCGTTCCGATTGATCATCCGTCATTCTACCTCGCAGAGATTTCACGCGCGGGCCTGCTATACAGCGACGACCGGGGGGATACGGCGGCCGAGGTTCTCAAATCGCTCGCGCGGACGCATGGCGATATCCAACAGGTTCACACCGCCCTTGGCGACACTCTGCGCCGGCTGGAACGTCACCGTGAAGCCGCAGACGCCTATGAGGCCGCTGTTGCCTTGGTCCAAGAGCCGACACCCCGCGATTGGTTCCTCTATTATGTGCGCGGCATCGCCTATGAACGCACGAACCGTTGGCCACTGGCCGAGGCGGATTTCCGCAAAGCGCTCGAATTGAACCCTGAACAGCCGCATGTGCTGAACTATCTTGGGTATTCGATGATCGAAAAGCAGGGCGATCTGGTCGAAGCGCTTGATATGATCGAAAAGGCCGTGGCTGCGCGCCCCGATGATGGCTACATCACCGACAGTCTTGGCTGGGTGTTTTACCGCCTTGGCCGTTTCGATGAGGCCGTTGCCCCCATGGAACGTGCCGTCGCCCTAGAGCCGCTTGATCCGGTTATCAACGATCACCTCGGCGATGTGTTTTGGGCTGTTGGGCGCAAGCGCGAGGCTGAGTTTCAGTGGCGTCGTGCCTTATCCAACGTGGACCCCGACGACACAGACAGCGAGGCTGATCCAGATCGAATGCGCCGGAAGTTAGAGATCGGCCTAGACCGCGTCCTGAAGGAAGAAGGCGCGCCATCATTGGCTGAAAAGGCTGCCGCAGCGGAAGCTACGCGCAAAGCCGCGCAGGACTGAGCCTTTTTCTTGACAGCCACTACCCAAGAGTTCGCGCCCGCGAAGATTAACCTCACACTCCATGTCACGGGACAGCGAAGCGATGGATACCACCTGCTCGACAGCCTCGTGGTTTTTGCGGACGTGGGCGATGGGCTGGCGGCTCAGTTGGGCGGCCCATCCCTGTCTGTAACGGGGCCGTTTGCGCAGGGCGTGCCGACGGGGCCAGAAAACTCAATCCTCAAGGCCGCAGCACTGCTTGGGGTCGAAGGTCAGTTTCACCTGACAAAAAACCTACCCCACCCTGCCGGGATCGGAGGTGGGTCCGCAGATGCCGCAGCCGCGGTACGCGCCTTGTGTCGCCTAACGGGCCAACCCCTGCCCCCACCACAGGCGCTGTTGCCATTGGGTGCGGATATGCCCGTGTGCCTGTCACCGCGGCCACAACGGATGACTTCAATTGGCGAAGACGTCACCCCAGTCGCGACGTTGCATCCCATGTGGGTGGTGCTGGTTAATCCCGGTGTTCCCACGCCGACGGGGCCGATTTTCAACGCCCTACCGACCAAGAATAATCCGCCCATGGGGCCGGTGGCCCGCTTTGCATCGCTGCACGATCAACTGGCTTGGCTCAGAGAACAGCGTAACGACCTAGAACCCCCGGCCCGAACGTTGTGCCCAGAAATAGCTGAGGTGCTTGCTGCGATCACAGCCACTGATGCAGGGCTTGCGCGGATGTCCGGCTCAGGCGCTACGTGCTTTGGGTTGTACCCATCAGAGGCTGCTGCGAACAAGGCCGCCGCGCAATTGAGCAGGTCCAACTGGTGGACCCGCGCCGCAAAGGTGCTTTAGCGGACGCGCGCGACCACGTAATCGGCAAGATCAATCAACATGTCGCGCAAGGGATGCTCTGGCATGGACGCCATCGCAGATTTCGCAACCTCAGCCCAACGCAGAGCCTCTTGGCGGGTCTGCTCAAGCGTGCCGTATTTTTCGATCAGCGCCATGGCGTGTTCAAGATCGCCTTCATCCTGACGCCCTTTTTCGATCGTCTTGACCCAGAACGCGCGTTCTTCATCGGTGGCCTGTGCCACGGCGCGGATGACTGGCAGGGTCAGTTTACGCTCCCGGAAATCATCGCCGACGTTTTTGTCGAGGGTCGTGCCCGCGCCGCCATAATCCAGATAGTCGTCCACGATCTGAAAGCTCACGCCGAGCGCGTCACCAAAGGTGCGCAGGGCTGCAACGGTCGCGTCGTCTTGGCCTGCGATCACACCGCCAACCTCGGACGCGGCTTGGAACAAAGCCGCTGTTTTGCCGCGGATCACTTGCAGATAGATCGCCTCAGTCGTCGCCAGATTGGAGGCCGCAGTCAGTTGCAGCACCTCGCCCTCAGCAATAGTTGCAGATGCGTTGGCGAGGATATCCAACACACGCAGGCTATCGGTTTCGACCATCAACTGGAACGCACGCGCGAACAGATAGTCACCAACTAGGATCGAGGATTTGTTGTCCCACAACAGGTTCGCCGTTGGACGGCCCCGACGCTGACCGCTTTCGTCCACCACATCATCGTGCAGCAGGGTCGCGGTGTGAATAAATTCAACGGTTGCAGCGAGCTTTTGGTGATGCTCACCCTCATAGCCAAACATCCGCGCGCAGGCGAGCGTTAGCATAGGGCGCACACGTTTGCCGCCAGCCTCGACCAGATGGGCCGTGACCTCCGGAATGCGCGGGGCATGTTCAGACGCCATACGCGCACGGATCAGGTGGTTAACAGCCTCCAGATCAGCGGCGAGCGTAATCGCCAGACGTTCGTGGGGCTTTTGGACAGCGGTATCCAAACTCATCTTTGCGACCTTTGGCTCGACAGCGCCCTAACCGGCGCCTAACTGATGGGTATGAAAGAAATCCTTCGCACCAATGACCCAACCGCCATTGCCTTTGCCAAGGCCCTCTTACAGGGGGAGGATATAGAGTGGTTTGAAATGGACGTCCATATGAGCGTCCTAGAAGGAAGCATTGGCGTATTGCCGCGGCGGCTTTTGGTGGCGGAGCGCGATTATTTCATGGCAAGCGCGACATTGCGCGACAACGGCATCACGGTAACCGGGTGATCGAGACAACGTTTGATAGTTTTTTGGGCGGCAAGGTGCAGGTGCATCAACCGCGCGACGGCTACCGGGCCGGGACGGACCCTGTGTTGATGGCCGCCGCGTGCCCCGCCGCAGCTGGCGAAAGCGTGTTGGAGCTTGGCTGCGGCGTCGGTGTCGCCAGCTTATGCCTTTTGGCGCGGGTGCCCCAAGCGCAGGTAACCGGCTTGGAACTGCAACCGGACTACGCGGCCTTGGCCAGAAGCAACGGCCAAGGCCTGCCGTTTGAGGTAATTGTAGGCGACGTGGCGGCGCCGCCTGCGGAATTGTCCGCACTCAACTTTGATCATGTCATCTGTAACCCGCCCTATTTCGCCCCCAAGGCCGGGACCGCATCGACCAACGCGTCGCGCGAAACCGCATTGCGTGAGGATGTGTCACTGGCCACATGGATCGACGTGGCGACCCGTCGCCTGCGACCCAGGGGGACCTTAACCATGATCCTGCGTGCGGACCGGTTGGATAGCTATTTCCAAGCCATCGACGCACGAATGGGCAGTCACATCGTGCTTCCGTTAACACCTCGGGCCCAAAAACCGGCGCAGCGTGTAATATTCTGCAGCCGCAAAGGCGGGCGCGCAGGCCTGCAAATGTGCCCCCCAATGGTGTTGCATGAAGGGCCGCAACATTTTGAAGATGGGGATGATTTTACCAAAATCGCCTCAGACGTTTTACGCGGCGGCGCGGCAATTCACCTAAAATAGATAAAACTTGTTATATTCGTCGCCCGGATGCCGAACAAAATTACGTGACAGGACTCAGTTCTTGTGGTGAGCTTTTAATATTCATCACTAGAGAGGAGATATACATGTCGCTGACGTCGCATCTGCAGAGCCTACGCAAAAAGCACGAGCATCTCTCAAAACAAGTGGAAGAAGCCCAACGAAGTCCCGGAACGGACGGACTTGAAGTCGTCTCTTTGAAAAAGCAGAAGCTACAGCTCAAACAAGAGATTGAGCGCCTCTCCGCCTAACCCCCAATATTATCTGCGCGGACCATGTGCCGACCTTGGCCGTGGTCCCGCATTTTGCAGGTTTCGACCCGAAGCCATTCGAGAAACGCTTTGAATTGCTGCTTTTCCTCGGATCCTTTTGGACACAGCACCCGAAAATGCGCATCCGTTGAGATCGCTGTCTGAAACGGTGCAACCAAGCGTCGATCACGCAACGCCCGATCCGTCAAAGTAATCCGCCCCAAGACAACACCTGCCCCGGCTTGGGCGGCATCAATGGCGTGATCCGCCTGGCTGAAACGTGCGCCATGGATTTCGCCCAATTCTAAGCCATTTGCCCGAAACCAAGCGGTCCAGTCACAGGCCGGACGCAGCCACGCGATGTCATCTTGGTGTAGCAACGGTGCGTTCAATAAGGATTCAGGCGTTGGAAACCGCGCAGCAAGGTCCGGATGCATCATTGGGGTGAGCCATTCACCCACGATTTTTTCACTGTAAAGATTCGGGCCATCATCCCCACCGAAGCCAAACCGGATGGCGATATCGATGTCATCCCGCTCAAAATCCATCAGTCGCAGGCTGGCCGCGAACCGCAATTCGATCTCTGGGTGGCTCTGAGCGAAATCAAAAAGCCGCGGTGCCAACCATTTGGCCGTAAAAGCTGGGCCAGCGGTGACCGTAAGCACGCCTGTATCCACCGTTCTGCCCGCCGCCCGCCAGGCGGCTTGCAGCATTTGAAAGGCGTCCGTTGTGCCCGGCGCGAGCGCCTTGCCAGCCTCCGTCAACTCAACCGCGCGGTTGAGCCGCCGAAACAAGGGCGCGCCGAAGTGTTCTTCCAATGATTTAATCTGAAAGCTCAGCGCCGCTGGGGTGACGTTCAACTCATCCGCAGCCCGTGCGAATGACATGTGCCGCGCAGCAGCTTCAAAGGCCCGCAAAGCGGTAAGGGGAGGAAGGCGATCCATCATATCAGTTAAATATAACTTATCTGACGCGTTTGAAAGTCTCGTTTGTGAAAAAGAACGTTGAGGCGCATGTTGAGCCCTAGAAATTGCAACATGCTAAGGAATACTGACATGGAACACCAATTGCACACAATACCGCTGCAACAAGCGATTGAAAACGCCCACAAAGAACGGGCCGCTGCCTTTGCCTCAGTTTGGAAAAATTGGTTCGGGCTTCGCGCAACATTCGCCCCGCTAGCCGTTATGCAAGCGACTTAAGTACAGCTTTAACGCAGAAAGGACCGGCACTACATGGCCGGTCCTTTTGAATTTCTTATCCTCGCAACCCTTAGACGAAGAACTGGCCACCATTGGCAGAAATCGTCGAACCGTTGATGAAGCCCGCATCATCCGACGCAAGGAACGCTACACAACGTGCGATTTCTTCTGGCTCACCCAGACGGCCCGCTGGGATTTGCGGGATAATCTTGGCGTTCAACACTTCCTCAGGGATTGCGCGCACCATTTCGGTGCCGATGTATCCGGGGCAAACAGCGTTGGCTGTGATGCCTTTGGCGGCACCCTCTTGAGCCAGCGATTTAACGATACCCAGATCGCCTGCCTTGGTCGCGGCGTAGTTAACCTGACCGGCTTGGCCTTTTTGACCATTGATCGAAGAGATCACGATCACACGTCCAAAGCCACGCTCACGCATGCCGGGCCACACGGGGCGCACAGTGTTAAACACACCTGTCAGGTTTGTATCGATGACTTTTTGCCACTGCTCGGGCTTCATTTTGTGAAAGAAGCCATCCCAAGTGATGCCGGCGTTTGCCACCACGACATCAACAGGGCCAAGGTCGGCTTCGACCTGCGCGATGCCAGCTTCAGAAGCTGCGTAATCCGCCACGTCCCACTTGTAGGTTTTGATGCCAGTTGCGGCAGTGAAGGCAGCCGCTTTTTCATCGTTACCAGCGTAGGTTGCCGCAACTTCGTAGCCGTCAGCCTTAAGTTTTTTGGAAATCGCTTCGCCAATACCGCGCGATCCGCCGGTGACCAGTGCAACTCGTGCCATGGATTTTCTCCTCAGAAATCTAGAAATAAGGGCGGGTTTCAGCCCGCCCGTTTTTGATGATTAGGGACGCTCAACACACAGAGCGACGCCCATGCCGCCACCGATGCAAAGCGTGGCGAGGCCTTTTTTGGCGTCACGACGCTGCATTTCGAACAGCAAGGTGTTGAGAACACGACAACCCGAGGCACCAATGGGGTGACCAATCGCGATAGCGCCGCCATTAACGTTTACGATTTCCGGGTCCCAGCCCATGTCTTTGTTCACAGCACATGCTTGCGCCGCAAAAGCCTCATTGGCTTCGACAAGGTCAAGATCACCGACCGACCAACCGGCTTTATCGAGCGCCTTGCGCGACGCGTAGATCGGGCCGACGCCCATGATCGACGGGTCAAGACCGGCAGTTGCATAAGATACGATGCGCGCCAACGGCTGAATGCCACGCTTTTCGGCTGCATCGGCAGACATCAGCAATGTCGCGGCAGCACCGTCGTTCAGGCCAGAGGCATTCGCCGCAGTCACTGTGCCATCTTTGGTGAAAGCGGGGCGCATTTTTTGCATCGCTTCCAGCGTGGCGCCGTGACGGATGTACTCATCTTTATCAACGATGATGTCACCCTTGCGGGTTTTCACGGTGAAGGCCGCGATTTCATCATCAAATTTGCCAGCCTTTTGCGCCGCTTCTGCCTTGTTCTGCGAAGCGACCGCGAATTCGTCCTGCTGATCACGCGAAATCTGCCATTTCTCAGCGACGTTTTCGGCGGTTTGCCCCATGTGGTAGCCGTTGAAAGCATCCCACAGGCCATCGCGGATCATCGTGTCGATGAACTTCATATCACCCATTTTTTGACCGGCACGCATTGCAGCGGCATGGGGCGAAAGCGTCATGTTTTCCTGACCGCCAGCGACAACCATTTCGGCATCGCCAAGCATAATATGCTGCGCGCCCAACGCGACAGCACGCAGACCGGAACCACATACTTGGTTAATGCTCCAAGCAGCAGCCTCCTGCGCGAGGCCTGCATTGATATGCGCCTGACGTGCAGGGTTTTGGCCTTGGGCCGCGGTGAGCACTTGGCCCAGAATTGTTTCGGAAACTTCGGCTTTGTCCACGCCGGCCCGCTCAACCACAGCTTCGATAACAGCAGCACCAAGATCATGGGCGGGGGTGTTGGCAAACGACCCTCCAAAGCTGCCAACCGCGGTCCGCGCAGCTGAAGCAATCACAACATTCGTCATTCATCTTACCCTTCTGAGGGCGCGACCACCCCGACCCCTTAGTGGGCCAAGCCCTCGCGCATGTCCTAGGGTTTGGTTAACGCGAGTCTTTGAACGGAGTAAGCGGACACGGTGTCTCACCCGGCGCATACCTGCCGATAGGTCCCATGCGCCCAGCGCATAGCTAAGCTGACATTTGGCTATGCTTTTGCTCAGGTTGCTGTAACCAAAAAGGGTTCGTTTCCGGGCGACCGTAGTAATAGCCCTGCATGCAATCGATGCCCGCCTTCGCCAAAAAATCAGCCTCTTCCTGCGTCTCAACTGCCTCGGCCACGGTGAACATATCGAACTGTCGACCGATCTTGATAAGGGCTTCGGTCAGCACCTGATTGTTCGCATCATGATGAACACCGCGCGTGAATTGCCCATCAATTTTGAGGATGTCGAAATAGAAATCTTTGAGATAGCGAAACGAGGTATGACCCGCCCCAAAATCATCCAATGCAAAGGTCACGCCCTGTGCCTGAAACCGCTGCATGAAGGCCATCACCGCCTCAGGTATTCGCATGGCTGAACTCTCAGTGATCTCAAGGATCAAACGTTCACCCAAAGTAGGGTCATTGAGCAAAGCATGCTCCAGTATGCGCGTCCATTGCGGATGACCAATTGAGCGGGTGGACATGTTGATCGCCAAACGCAAATCGGGCTTGCGGCGAAGTGCATCAATGCCACAGCGAAGTGCGGCGCAGTCGATGTCCCGCCCGATGTCATGATGCTCAACCAGCGGCATGAATTCAGCCGCAGGAATAATCCGACCAGCACTATCCAAGACACGAATTAACCCCTCATAGAACGCGGGGTGATAGGGCTTCTGCGACTGAACGATAGGCTGGAACGCCAACATGAAATCGCCTCGTTCGAGCGCGGAAACCACCATAGACAATATGGCTTGATCGCTCTGCACGGCGTCCGTACCGGCGGATTGTTCCTGATCGGGTCTCATAATTTCTTGTGCCATAATGTGCTATCCCTCTCACCAAATTCACAGCAATCATGGCTCCGAAACCCTTTCTGAATTATTAAATGTTTTATTTTTGTTCTTTTTGCTTCACCTTTCCCTAAAATGAAGGAGACCTCTATGGATCGCTGCGGATGGTGCGGAGTTGACCCCGTTTACGTGGATTATCACGACACGGAATGGGGCGTTCCCGAGTGGGATAGTCGCGCCCTATGGGAGAAGCTGATTTTAGATGGGTTCCAAGCAGGCCTTAGCTGGATAACCATTTTGAAAAAGCGTGATAATTTTAGATCTGCTTTTGCAGACTTCGACCCCAATGAGATCGCAACTTGGGGTGAAAAAGAGGTTGAAATTCTTGTTCAGAACGCGGGAATTATCCGGCATCGAGGCAAGATTGAAGCCGCCATCGGCAACGCCCGCGCGTGGCAGAAAATCGAGCAGCGCGAAGGGTTCGATACGTTCCTTTGGGGATATATGGAGAACAAACCGTTACAAAATTCTTGGGCGAGTTTGGCGGATGTTCCAGCCCATACCCCGCTTTCGACTCAGATCAGCAAGGACCTCAAGAAGGCCGGATTTCGATTCTGTGGCCCCACGATTGTTTATGCGTTCATGCAAGCAACCGGCATGGTGAACGACCATTTGGTCAGCTGCCCTCGCCATGCTGAGGTCGCCGCCATGCAGCCGACCTCATAGACACAGCCTAGGCGCGCTCATCCTTGGGCGAGCCCATCACAACATAGCTGGTAATCGCGTGGACCTGTGGCAGTGTTCCCAAAATTTCGGTGTGAAACACTTTGTAGGCCGCCAAATCCTCAGCCTCGACGCGTAGCAGATATTCAACCGAGCCAGTGATGTTGTGACACTCCCGCACCTCAGGGCTTCGGGAAATCGCACGCTCAAAAGCCTCTTGGCTGGCCTTTGTGTGATCGTTCAAACCGACGGTAATATAGGCCGTAAATCCCCGCCCGATTTTCAGCGGATTTACCACCGCACGGTAGCCAGTGATAACACCGCTCCGCTCCAATTCTTGGACGCGGCGCAGGCACGCGGAAGGCGACAATCCCACGCGTTCGGCCAGATCAATGTTGGACACGCGCCCATCATCGGAAAGTACGCGCAATATATGCGCATTTATAGCATCAATCTTCATCATATATTGCAAAATTAGCGGATAAACCCATGAAAACGCAAGCACATGCACAGTCTTTTCGTTCTTTATTGCGCCATGAGTTATGAAATCCTCCTTGCCCTGACCGGGTTTGCCTTTGTCAGCTCCATCACCCCGGGGCCCAATAACCTGATGCTGATGGCTTCCGGCGCGAACTTTGGATTTCGCCGTACGGTGCCGCATATGCTTGGCATCGGGATCGGCTTTACGCTGATGATATTTCTAGTGGGGATGGGTTTGGCGCAGGTGTTTGACGCGTTTCCGGTGCTGCACACCGTCCTCAAGATCGCGAGCGTAGCGTACCTATGCTGGCTCGCATGGAAAATTGCCCATTCCGGCACCCCAAAGGAACAAGGCGCGGGCCCAAAACCCATGACCTTTTTGCAGGCGGCGGCCTTTCAGTGGGTGAACCCAAAGGCGTGGACCATGGCCCTGACAGCAATCACGATCTACGCGCCAGATAGGTCCGTTTGGGCGATCGGGGCCGTGGCCCTCGCGTTTGGCGCGGTAAACCTGCCATCGGTTTCGACGTGGACGGTGCTCGGCCAACAAATGAAGCGCGTCCTGACCAACCCAAGCCGGTTGCGCGCCTTCAATTGGACGATGGCCACGCTGCTAATGGCGACACTCTGGCCCGCGCTGGCCTAATCCGTAACAAACCCCTCCAAAAGCGCAATCGCCTCGGCACTGTCCCATTCAGCCTCACCCGGAAGCGAGGCGATTTCGTTGCCCTCGGCATCCAGAATCACCGTGTGCGGCAGCCCCTTAACCCCGAAAGCCTGCGCCAACTCAGTGGTGGGATCACGGTGCAGGGGCAGGTTCTCAATGTTGGCACGGTCCCAGAATTTCTCCATCGCCATCGGATTGTGCCGCCCAAAGGCCATCGTAACGACCTCAATGCCCTCATCGCCCATCATGGCCTGCAAACGGTCCAAACCGGGCATTTCTCGCTTGCACGGGGCGCACCAAGTCGCCCAGAAATTAAGGACAACCACGGCGCCCGCATAGGCACTTAGGTCCATTGGCACCCCATCAATTGTCACGAACGAGGTCACAGCGGGCGCTTTGGGCGCGGCATGGACCTGTAGCTTTTCGAAGCCGCCGGCCAGCGCGCTGTTTGCACCCAAGGCCAAGGCACCGTATAGCAGTCCGGCGCAAATTGTCCGCATGTTTCACTCCCATTTCTGGACCACTTCCATGACCCAATCCAACGATGCCGCCAGCTCCAACGCGATGTGGGGCGGGCGTTTTGCAGAAGGCCCCGACGCAATCATGGAGGCCATCAACGCCTCCATCGGGTTTGACAAGCGCATGGCGCGCCAGGACATTACCGGGAGCCGCGCACACGCTGCCATGCTAGCCGCCCAAGGCATCATCTCAGATACCGATGCAGAAGCGATCCGGGAAGGCCTCCTCACGGTTTTGTCAGAGATTGAGACCGGGACGTTCGAATTCTCAACCAAATTGGAAGACATCCACATGAACGTGGAGGCGCGTCTGACCGCATTGATCGGCGCACCAGCGGGGCGGTTGCACACCGCACGGTCGCGCAACGATCAGGTCGCGCTCGATTTTCGCATGTGGGTCCGCGACCAAGCCGACGCCGCAATCGACGCACTAAGCGCGCTGTGCAAAGCACTTGTGGCGCAGGCCGAGGCGGGCGCTGAATGGGTTATGCCCGGCTTTACCCACCTACAAACGGCACAGCCTGTGACGTGGGGCCACCATATGCTGGCCTATGTTGAGATGTTCTCACGCGATTTGACCCGTTTTGCGGACGCCCGCGAGCGGATGAATGAATGCCCCTTGGGCGCCGCCGCGCTTGCGGGCACATCATTCCCGATTGACCGCGAGATGACCGCCAATGAGCTGGGCTTTGATCGACCTGCCGCCAACTCACTCGATGCGGTATCTGACCGCGATTTCGCGCTCGAATTCCTGAGCTGTGCGTCAATCACCGCGATGCACCTGAGCCGCCTGTCAGAGGAACTGGTCATCTGGTCCTCAGCCCAATTCCGCTTTGTGCAACTGTCGGACAAGTGGACGACTGGCTCCTCGATCATGCCCCAAAAGAAAAACCCCGATGCCGCCGAACTGATGCGCGCCAAAATCGGGCGGATTTTCGGGGCGCAAGTCGCCCTCACTATGGTGATGAAGGGCCTGCCGCTGACCTATTCCAAGGACATGCAAGAGGACAAAGAGCAGGTGTTCGACGCCGCCGATAACCTGATGCTGTCGCTTGCGGCAATGACCGGCATGGTGTCGGACATGCAGGCCAATGTTCCAAGCCTTGAGGCTGCCGCGTCCAGCGGGTTTTCAACCGCGACCGATCTGGCGGATTGGCTGGTACGGGCCCTCGACATGCCCTTCCGGGAGGCGCACCACGTCACAGGCACACTCGTTAAGATGGCCGAGGACAAAGGCTGCGATCTGCCCGACCTTACGCTTGAGGATATGCAGGCCGTACACGGTGCAATTACCGCCGATGTGTTCACCGTTTTGGGTGTCCACAATTCTGTGGCCAGCCGCACGGCCTATGGCGGCACCGCACCCGTCAACGTGCGCGCGCAGGTCAAACGCTGGCAGGGTATCTACGCATGAAGCCTGCTGCATTGATCCTATGCATGGTCATCCTCGCCGCATGTGGCGTGGATGGCGCCCCCAAACCGCCCTCGGGTGGCGAAAAAACGGTCGTTTCGACCAACTGATGCGTGCTGCGCCCTAGCGGGCGTTGCAACGCGCACGGCGCAATCATACAGTTAACGTGAAGTCCTGGTCAGGTCGGCCGGGTAGGAGACGTTTCATGGAAAAATTCCCAATGACCCCCAAGGGGTTCGTGGCGCTTAACGTAGAGCTCAAACAGCTCAAATCAGTCGAGCGTCCCGCTATCATCAGGGCCATCGCCGAGGCTCGGGAACACGGCGACCTGTCGGAAAACGCCGAGTATCACTCTGCGCGCGAAAAGCAGTCGTTCATTGAGGGCCGCATCAAGGAGCTTGAGGGCACCATTGGTCTAGCTGAGGTGATTGACCCGGCCACCCTGTCGGGCGCCATCAAATTTGGCGCGACCGTCACCATCGTGGACGAGGAAACCGACGAGGAAAAAACCTATCAGATTGTGGGGCAAACCGAGGCTGACATCGAAAACGGCCTGCTGAACATCAAATCGCCCATCGCCCGCGCCCTGATTGGCAAGGAAGAAGGCGACAGCGTCGAGGTACGCACACCCGGTGGCGTCAAAGACTACGAAATCCTGACCGTCGCATTCAAATAGGCGCTTCCTATGACCAGCTCAGCCCCACAGCCGCCAAAACCAACCAGTGATGACACTGGCACTGGTTCTGGGGCAGCAAAGCGAATCGCATCAATGGGGCTTAACACCTATGGCCAGCGCGATGCGCCGAGCCTGATCTCAACCATTGAGATCGTGGCCATTGTGCTGAGCGTCCTATGGGTGCTGGTCATCAGCTACTTTTATCTGACGGCTGATCCGTCCGCAGGCGGCGAGGAAGCCCCACTAACGTCTTTGATGACCATGGTTGGCGTCATCCTACCGCTCGCCGTGATTTGGATCGGGGCGTCTGCGGCGCGTACTGCGCGCACCATGCGCGAAGAAAGCGCACGTCTTCAGGCCGCCATCGACGGGATGCGTCACGCCTATGTTGAGCAGCAGCAGATGGCGGGCATGTCGATCAAACGCTCGATGGAAGCTAAAATCGATTCGATCTCCAAGGCGCAGGAGCGGGCTGAAGCCGCAATCGCAGGCATGGCCAGATCAACGGCCCCGGAACCAGCGGCCCCTGAGGTGACAGCCGAAGCCGCCCCACAGATGGAGATCACCGATCAGCCGCCCCTCGCGCTAGGCACCCCTGCAGAGGCCCTGCCCGCAGGGGATCCGCTCACGATGGGTGAATTTATTCGCGCCGTGAATTTCCCGGAAAACGAGAAAGACAAAGAGGGCTTTCGCACCCTCCGCCGCGCTCTCAAGGACCGGGCTGCAGCGCGGTTGATCAACGCCGCCCAAGACGTGCTGACCCTAATGAGCCAAGAGGGCATCTATATGGATGACCTCACGCCAGACCGCGCGCGCCCCGAAATTTGGCGCCAATTTGCGCAAGGCGAACGCGGTCGTGAAATTGCGTCTCTGGGCGGTATCAGGGACCGGTCCTCGCTCACGCTTTGTGCGGGGCGGATGCGCTCGGACCCAGTGTTCAAGGACACTGTGCATCACTTTTTGCGCCAGTTTGACCGCACGCTCGCGCAAGCAGAGCCGCGCATGACCGACGTGGAATTGACCCAGCTGGGCAACACCCGCACGGCCCGCGCCTTTATGTTGTTAGGGCGCGTGACCGGAACGTTTGACTAAACGGCACTAGCCTGCGGGCTGCAAAATACGCCCAAGACCGCGCCCAGCCACAAGGTGGATGTGCATATGGGGCACCTCTTGGATGGCGTCTTCACCTGCGTTGGTGATCAGCCGGAACCCGTTGCCGCCCTCACCCGGTTGAACGCCCAGTTCGGCGCAAAGTTTGCCAATGGTGCGGGTGAAATCGACGATCTCAGCCTCTGACGCTTCGAGCGCAAAGTGATCATAGCAAACATATGCCCCCTTCGGGATGACCAGGACGTGATGCGGCGCCTGCGGGGTGATGTCGTTGAAGGCGAGCGTATGCTCTGTCTCCATCACGGTGCTATTGGGAATTTCACCGCGCAGGATTTTGGCAAAAATGTTCTGGGTGTCGTAGGTATAAGGCATCCGGGTCTCTCAATTAGCAAACAATTTGGGTGGGTCCGACGGCCCGATCAAACGAGGCCTTGATCCCGGAACACCGCGAGCAAGTCCACCTCGGGGCGGGGTCCAATGTGGCCAATCACTTCGTGCGCACAAATGACACCCATTTTCGCGGCCGCCTCAAGGTCTTTGCCCGTCGACAAACCATAGAGGAAGCCCGCCGCGAACTGATCGCCCGCGCCTGTCGCATCGACCGGGGTGATGGTTTTGACCGGCACTTCGATCTGCGCACCATTGGCCCAGACCCAAACCGGCTCACCGGAGCGGGTGCAAGCGACGATGTCACACACGGCTGCGGCCTTGGTCAGTGCCGCCTTCAGATCGTCAGTTTCATAGAGCGTCATCCACTCCTGATCGTTGCCGATAGCAATATCCATGTCCTCAGCGATGAGGCGCTGAAAATCATCGCGATGACGGTCGGCGCAGAACGGGTCCGACAGGGTAATCGCGGCGCGCCCACCGGCGGCTTTCATATCCTTCGCGGCCTCAGAGAACGCGGTTTTCCCCTCATCCTTGTCGAACAGATATCCCTCAAGGAACAACAAGCCACCGCCCGCAAACACGTTCTCTGGCACGTCCTGAGACGACAGATCCGCCCCCGCACCGAGGTAGGTGTTCATCGACCGCTCACCATCAGGCGACACAAAGATCATCGAGCGTGAGGTCGGCAGATCAACACCCTTGGGTGGGTTGGGAAACGCGGTGCCCGACTCCGCCAACGCATCGGCATAGAACTGGCCTAAGGCGTCATCCTTTACCTTGCCGATGAACGCGGTCTTGAGGCCCAGCGCGCCAATGCCCGCAATCGTGTTGGCCACCGATCCGCCCGGGGTCTCAACCCGACCATCCATCGCAGCATAAAGCAACTCGGCACGGTCACGCTCAATCAGCTGCATGATCCCCTTCTCGATCCCCATCTGGTCGAGAAACGTATCAGGCGCAGTTGAGATTACGTCCACAATCGCATTGCCGATGCCGATGACGTCAAATTGGCTCATTGGGTCTTGTCCTCATAGGGGCAAAGGTCGCGGATGATGCAGGTTTGGCACATCGGCTTACGCGCTTTGCAGATATAACGGCCGTGTAAAATCAGCCAGTGATGGGCGTGGTGTTGGAAGGGCACGGGGACATGGTCCTCAATCGCGCGTTCCACAGCATCGACATCCTTGCCGGGGCAAATGCCCGTCCGGTTGCCAATGCGAAATATATGGGTGTCGACGGCCTGCGATGGATGCCCCCACCACATGTTCAGCACAACATTCGCCGTTTTGCGCCCCACACCGGGCAACGACACAAGGGCCGCGCGGGAACATGGAACCTCACCGCCGTAGTCATCCACGAGGATGCGGCTCAGCTTCATCACGTTCTTGGCCTTGTTCCGGTACAGGCCGATCGTCTTGATATGCTCGATCAGGGCCTCTTCGCCAAGGTCGAGCATCTTTTGCGGGGTATCGGCCACCTTGAACAACTCATGCGTGGCGCGATTGACGCCGACGTCCGTCGATTGCGCCGACAGCGCCACGGCCACAACAAGCGTGTAAGCGTTGGTGTGATCAAGCTCACCCTTGGGTTCCGCCTCATGGGCCTGAAACCGCTCAAAAATCTGGGTAAGGGTGTTGTAGTCCATCTGCTTTGCCATCCGACGTCTATGCCCCACCCGGCCCAGCCTGCCAAGCCCGCGGCAAATCATTCGCGACAAAAGGTGCGGTAATGCGCAAGGTTCGGGTCGCGGTGGCGGGCCAAGCACCCTAAAGTTTCCCGCAAGGAGACCGCCATGACCGACACCCCCGAGGAAACTTACCACTACGGCGTTGTGCGCCGTGCGCTGGATATCATCGACGCACAGGGTGCGGGCATCCGGCTTGAAGACCTGTCCAAAGAATTGGGGATGAGCCCCGCGCACCTGCAACGGGTGTTTTCGCAATGGGCGGGGCTCAGCCCAAAGCGATATGGGCAATACCTTGCGCTAGACCACGCCAAAACGCTTTTGCGGGCGCGCCACACCACACTGGAAACGGCGGCAACCATCGGGCTGTCGGGAAGCGGGCGATTGCACGACCTTTTTGTCCGGTGGGAGGCGATGGCCCCCGGTGATTACGCCGTTGGTGGCGCGGGGCTCACCATCTTTTGGGGCTGGTTCGAAAGCCCCTTTGGCCCGACCCTTGTGATGGGGACAGACCGTGGCATTTGCGGCATGGGTTTCGGCGCCGAAGCCGGAGCCGAGCCGACCTTTGCCGACCTAAAATCCCGCTGGCCCAAGGCGACATTCGTCGAAGACCCCATGCGGTTGGGCCCTTGGGTTGATGCAGCCTTTGGCAAGGTCGAGGGCGGAACAGCGCCCTTGTACCTGATCGGCGCGCCATTCCAGATCAAGGTGTGGGAAGCCCTGCTAAAAATCCCCTCGGGCCACGTCACGACCTATTCCGAAATCGCACAGGCTATCGACAACCCCAAGGCCGTGCGCGCGGTGGGAACCGCAGTCGGCCGGAACCCTATTTCATGGCTGATCCCTTGCCATCGCGCCCTGCGCAAATCGGGCGGTTTGGGCGGCTATCACTGGGGCCTGCCCGTCAAACGCGCGATGCTTGCATTTGAAACGGCCAAATTGGAATCGGCATGATCACTTCCTCGCGCGTTCGCGGAAATTAACTGGCAAAGATCGCGGCACCTCTGCAAAATGGTGAAAAATCACAGGTGATCTATGCGCAGTTTTTCCAAGTTTCTTGTCCTTATGTCCGTCAGTGCGATTGCTTTGGCGGGATGTACCTCTGGCCCGATCTCAAATGAGCCGGTTCGCAACGGTGAACGCACCAAAAGCGGCGCGGCCATTGGGGCCATCCTTGGGGCGGCGGCAGCGGGCCTTACCAATGATGATGATCGGCTCAAAAGTGCGGTCATCGGTGGGGCCATTGGCGCAGGTGTTGGCGCCGCCATTGGCCAAACGTTGGACCGTCAGGCCCGCGATCTAGAGGCACAATTGGACAACCCCGACGTCCGCATCGAAAACACCGGGTCCGAGCTGATCGTGACCCTACCGCAAGACATCCTGTTTGCCACCGACAGCGCGATCGTGGCCCCGGGCCTTGTCGGCGATTTGCAGGCGCTGGCGGATAACTTGCAACAGTACCCAAACAGTGTGGTCGAGGTGCAGGGCCACACCGATAGCACGGGTACATCGCAGTACAACCTCGCGCTCAGCGCGCGGCGGGCCACGGCGGTGGCCAGCGTGCTGTACGAAAGCGGCGTCGACCCATCGCGCGTCATCCCCCAAGGCTTTGGAGAGGAAGACCCCATTGCCACCAACCTGACGGAGGACGGCAAGGCGCTTAACCGCCGGGTGGAGATCGTTATTCAGCCAACCGCCTAGCCCCCAATGGTTGCAAAGCCTCCGGCGCGGTCATATTCTTTCGCCAATTCAGGAGTATGCCCGTGCCTTTTGCCAAAATCGAATCCGAGCGTTTGTCGACGGCCGTGGTGCGCCAAATTGAGGATTTGATCCTGCGCGGCATCCTGCGCCCAGGGGACCGCCTGCCCTCAGAACGTGAGTTATCTGAACGGCTTGGCGTATCGCGCCCCTCGCTACGCGAAGCCGTGGGCGAATTGCAGGAGCGCGGATTGCTATCGGCCAAAGCGGGTGCAGGCATCTATGTGGCCGATGTCTTGGGCTCAGCGTTTTCACCTGCACTGGTCAAGTTATTTGCCAGCCACGACGCCGCCGTTTTTGACTACATCGCGTTTCGCCGCGACATGGAGGGGCTGGCAGCCGCCCGCGCAGCCCGCCTTGGTTCGGACACGGATTTGGCCGTGGTTGATACCGTTTTCAAAAAGATGGAAGCCGCCCACACCAAGCGAAACCCGACTGATGAAGCCACCCTTGATGCGGAATTTCACCTGGCGATCATTGAGGCGAGCCACAACGTCATCATGCTGCATATGATGCGGTCGATGATGGATCTTTTGCGCGAAGGCGTGTTTTACAACCGCACCGTGATGTTCAAGCAGCGCGCCACGCGTGAACTGTTGCTGGACCAACACCGCGCCATCAACGATGGGCTTCAAGCCCGCAATCCAGACGCAGCCCAAGCCGCCGTCGAAGCGCATCTGACCTTCGTTCTAACCTGCCTTAAGGACCAGACCGAGGCCGACAAGCACGAGCTGATCGCCCGCAAGCGGCTTGAGCACGAGCAAGCGCGCTAGGATTTACTCTTTAACCAGCGCGCCGCCCCCAAAGCTGTTCCCATTGACGTAGTCGCAAGGCGCGTCCTGCATGTTCAGGTGCAGGCCCGTGCCAGTCCACGGATGCGCGCGCGCAAGATCTTCGTCAAAGTCGATGCCCAGACCGGGGGCTTGGGGCGCAGGCACAAACCCACCCTCAACCTTTACAGTGTTCTTGATCAGCGCGTTGTGGAACGGCGTATCGATGCTTTCGACCATCAGAAGGTTCGGGATAGAGACGCCCAGATGCACATTCGCGGCCCATTCCACAGGCCCTGCATACAAATGCGGTGCCATCTGCGCGGTAAAGACTTCGGCGATAGCCGCCAGCTTCTTGGCTTCAAGAATACCGCCCAAACGCCCCAAAGCGGGTTGCAGGATTTCAACAGAACCCGCACGCAAGAGCGTCGCAAACTCGGCCTTGGTGCACAGCCGCTCACCGGTAGCCACCGGAATGCGCACCGATTGTGCCACGCGAGCCATATCCAGCGGTGCGTCCGGCGGGATGGGTTCTTCGAACCATAGCGGGCTATAGGGTTCAATCGCTTGGCCCAGACGGATCGCACCCGCGACACTGAACTGCCCGTGCGTACCGAACAAGAGATCAGCGCGGTCACCCACGGCCTCACGGATGGCTTTGCAGAACGCCACCGACATTGAGATGTCGGACATCGCCGGCATGTGGCCGCCGCGCATTGTATAGGGGCCCGCGGGATCGAACTTAACGGCCGTATAGCCCTGTTCAACCATCGCGATTGCCGCCTCGCCCGCCATTTCGGGCGAAGTCCAGAATTCTGGCAAAGCCTGCCCCGGCTGCGGATATAAATAGGTGTAGGCGCGCAAACGGTCGTTCATCTGCCCACCGAGCAGTGCCCAAACAGGCCGATCCCGCGCCTTACCAAGAATGTCCCAGCAGGCGATTTCGAGCCCGGCAAACGCACCAATGACCGTCGGATCGGGCCGCTGCGTAAAGCCGCTGGAATAGACACGGCGGAACATTTTTTCGAGGTTTTCTGGGTTTTCGCCCTGCATGTGTCGCGCAAACACATCCTCGATCACGGCGCGCATGACCTCTGGCCCAACCGTAGAGGCGTAACATTCGCCATACCCCACGATCCCGCAGGCCGTCGTTAGCTTAGGGAAAATCCAGTATTGACCACCCCAACCCGGTGCGGGGGGGGCCACAACGAAAATCTCAAGACCAGCGAGTTTCATTTGAACACAATCACGTTGCGGCGGGCCGCTCCGGCCTTTGTGTCGGCAATCGCGGCATTAATGTCCTCCAACGGATAGCGCCCCGAAACCAACTCATCCAGCTTCAACCGCCCTTGGTTGTACATTTCAACCAGCCAAGGAATGTCGCGTGCTAGAACGACGTCTCCCATTTTTGTGCCAACCAAGGACTGCCCGTAGGCCGCGATATTGCCCGGCTCAATCGTCATATGTTCGCCCTCATGGGGCATGCCCACCATATAAACACCACCGCTCCGCGCGAGGTATTTGGGCGCTGCATCATAGGCGGGGATCGCGCCGACGGTCACAAAGACCGCATCCGCCATCCGCCCACCTGTCAACTCAGCCAAACGGTCCCATGGGGCGGGGTCTGTCGTCAAAATGCCGTCTGTTGCGCCAAATTCGCGGGCATCCGCGAGCTTGTCCTCCGTCATGTCTACGGCCACGATCCGCGAGGCACCGCTGATCCGCGCGCCTTGGATCGCGTTCAACCCCACGCCGCCGGCGCCGATCACAACAACCACTTGGCCCGGCCGCACTTGGGCAGTGTTCACCACCGCGCCCAAGCCCGTCACGACCCCGCAAGACAACAGGCTAGCCGCATCCATGGGCATATCATCCGGGATCGCGGCAAGCTGCGATGGATGCACGACGACCTTTTCCGCAAAGGCCCCGCAGTTCATTGCCGCGTGCAAAGGCGCACCTTCGAGGCTGAGCGGCTCGGACGCATCCGGGTCGGCGCATTGCACCGGCACACCCGAGGCGCAGGATGCACAGGTCCCGCAGGACCGGATCAGCGTGACCAAGACCGCCTGCCCCAATTCGTAGCCGCGCACATCGGCGCCCACGGCTGTAATGCGGCCCGCAGCTTCATGCCCAAACACCGCTGGCAGCGTTCCGCCCCAACCACCATCCATGAAGGAGATGTCTGAAAAACAGATCGCACAGGCCTCAAGCGTGACCTCAACCTCACCGGCTTCTGGGGTGCGTAGATCTACCTCTTGGATCTGAAGGGACGTACCGAATTCATGGCACACAGCGGCTTTGATTTTTGCCATCACAAGGCTCCTGTTCTTTTCTCGCACGTTGGCACGTCCCTATCCGCTCGATTGTCCTTTAGCGACGCCTGAGGGTCTAATTGGCCAACTTTTTCCGCCATACCCGGCACTTGCGTGAAACCGCTGTTGAGGTGTAAGGCTGCATTGACACATCAGCCGAAACACGCGGAACGCACATGCCCGCGACAGGGGCAATATTCGATCATGACCAAACCCGCCGCATCCGCGAAGGCCCCTGTATACTTCATCCTTGTAACGGTTGTTTTAGACGCCATGGGGATCGGCCTGATCCTACCGGTCATGCCAGATCTGCTGATGGAGGTTGGCGCATCAGATGTCGCCAAGGCCGCCCTTTGGGGAGGCGTTTTGTCGGCTGTTTATGCCGTGATGCAGTTCCTGTTTTCGCCTACAATTGGGTCACTCTCGGACAGGTTTGGACGGCGCCCGGTACTACTAATCTCAACGGCGGTGCTGTGTTTGGACTATGTCATCATGGCACTGGCGGGCACGTTGGGCTGGCTGCTCATTGGGCGGATCATTGGCGGGATCGCCGCTGCCACCCACGCAACTGCGATTGCCTACATGGCCGACATCTCAGCCCCTGAAAAGAAAAGCGCGAACTTTGGTCTGATCTCGGCCTGTTTCGGGATCGGATTTATCCTTGGCCCCGTTCTTGGCGGGCTGTTAGCAGAATTAGGACCCCGCGCGCCGTTCGTCGCCGCCGCAATCCTCGCGGGTGCGAACTTTCTCTATGGGCTGTTGATCCTGCCTGAAACCGTCACGGATCGTACCCGCCGCCCGTTTCAGATCAAACGTGCAAACCCCTTTGGCGCGCTGAAATATGTAACCGCTATTCCCGGTGTGGGGATCTTGCTTGCGTGCTATTTTTTCTACCAGATTGCGAACATGGTCTACCCAGCTGTCTGGGCTTATTACACCAGCGCCGCGTTTGATTGGGGGCCGCGCATGGTGGGCATTTCGCTGGCCTGCTACGGCATATCAATGGCGCTGGTCCAAGGCGGATTGATCCGTGTGATCATCGCCCGTTTGGGGGAAATGCGCACGGTCTACGTGTTCCTTTGGTACAACGCTGTGATGCTGTCGGTCATCACGTTCATCGGCAGCGGCTGGCTCCTGCTTGCGCTGACGCCGCTATCTGCCCTTGGCGCGGTTGTGGCACCTGCCCTGCAATCGGTGATGTCGCAACGGGCCGCTGACAACCAGCAGGGCGAATTGCAGGGGGTGATGTCTTCGATCAATGCGATCGGGATGATCGTGGCACCCTTGGTCTTTACCCAAGTGTTTTGGCAGTTCACCGCCCCCACAACGCCCGTCTTTTTGCCCGGTGCGCCGTTTATGGCCGCCGCGGTTTTGATGGCGGTTGCGGGGGCGATTTATGCGATGGGCCTACGGGTCAGCGGCCCGGCAGGCGCACGCTAGCCAAACCTCTCTAGCGCGTTCACAAACACGTCTCGGTCCACGTTACCACCGGAGGCAACGGCCACGATATCAGACGTGCCTTCGCTGTGGAACAAAGCGGCCGCAAGCGCGATTGCCCCGCCGGGTTCCAGCACCACCTTGAGCCGGTCCCACGCGAGTGCCATTGCCCGCAGGCAATCATCCTCGGGCACAACGATGCCGGGGCCGCACAAGCGTTGCAGGATTGGAAATGTAATATCACCGGGTTGCGGCGTGATGATCGCGTCACACAAAGAGCCAGAGCTGCGCGCATTGCGCTGGATCGTGCCCGTCGCAAGGCTGCGGGTGACGTCATCGAAAAACTCAGGTTCCACGGGACGAACGGTTACACCGGGCATCTCCGCCTCAAGCGCCAACGCGATGCCAGAGGTCAGCCCACCGCCACCGCAACACACCAACACCTCTTGCGGGGTGACACCCAGATCAGCCGCTTGGGCCGCGATCTCTAGCCCGCAGGTGCCTTGACCAGCGATCACCAACGGCTCATCAAACGGTTTCACGAGGGTCATGCCACGCTCAACCGTGAGGCACGCGCCAATGGAGTCCCGGTCCTCAGTGTCCCGATCATACAGCACCACCTCAGCGCCCAGCGCACGGGTGTTTTCAATTTTCACACGAGGAGCGTCGGCAGGCATAATGATGACGCAAGGCACCCCATGACTGCGCGCCGCCATAGCGACACCCTGCGCGTGGTTCCCCGATGAAAAGGCCAAAATCCCCTTGGAACGCTCGGCCTCCGACAGGGCCGAAACCGCCGACCATGCGCCGCGGAACTTGAAGCTACCAGTGTGCTGCAAGGCCTCGACCTTTACGAACACACGCCGGCCAGCGATCTCATCCAGGAAGGCCGAGTTCAACAAAGGCGTGACGCGGGCATGGCCCTTCAGCCGCTCCGCTGCGGCGCAGATCATGGTCAAATCGCTCATAGCAGCATCATCCATTCGTTCAGAGCATCCAGCGCTTCGGCTTCATCTAAAAAGGGCACATGGCCGCGCTTGGGCACTTCGGCATAGATCATGTCGGGGTTGCGCGCTTGCATTTCGGCGGCCGTTTCGGCCGTGAGCAAGTTCGAATTAGCCCCACGGATCAGGCAGCAGGGCAAAGGCGTCAGCGCGTCAAACAGCGGCCAAAGGTCGGGAATGGGTTGCGCGCCTGCCTCAAGGATCGCGTCGCGCAGGCTTGGATCGTAGTTCAGGCCAAGCCCCTCCTCGGTCTCGACATAGTGCTTCTCGACCTCCTCGCGCCAACGCTCCTCGGGGACATCGTCGAACCCGGGCAGAAGACTGGCGCGGACCTTAACTGCATCCTCATACGTTTTGGCTGTGGGCGGGATGCCGAGGTAGTCGCGAATGTCCTCCATCCCGCTTTCCGCAATTTCAGGGCCGATGTCGTTCAGGCAAACACCCAACAATTTGTCCGGCACGGTCGCGGCCAACGCCATGGCAATTAAACCGCCCCGCGAGGTGCCCAAAATCGCCACCTCATCCAAGGCCAGCTCATCCAAAAGCTCCAGCACATCGCGCGCTTCAACCGGGATGGAATACGTGCTCCAATCCTTGGCCCAGCCGCTTTTGCCCCGCCCGCGATAGTCCAGACGGATCAAGCGTGCCCCATCCAGATAGGGAGCAACGTAGTCAAAATCGGTGCCGTTGCGCGTCAGCCCAGCCAAACAAAGGATCGGCGTACCGGCCCCCTCATCTGTGTAGTGCAAGGTCAAGCCATCGGATGTTGTGAATTCGGGCATATGCTTAGAACGTCCTTGCAAGATCAGGGATGGGGGTCAGATCGTCCAACACATGGGCGGGCCGATGCGGTAGGCGGTCCACAGGTTCGGCGGCGCGGTTCACCCAAACGGTGTTGAACCCATAGCCGGTTGCCCCCGCCACGTCCCAGCCGTTGGACGACACAAACAAGACCTCGTTTGGGGCGCAATCGAATGCTGTGCCGACCATGTCGTACACCGCCTGCGCGGGCTTGAAGATGCCGACGCTTTCTACGCTCAGCACGTGGTCCAAGTGCCGCGCAATCCCGGCGGATTTGACCGCACCGGCCAGCATCTCGGGCGAGCCGTTGGACAGGATGCCCGTTTTGAAGCCCGCTGATGTCAACGTATCCAACATACCGGGCACCTCTGGATAGGCAGACAACTCCCAGTAGAGCGCCATGAGGCGTTCGCGCAACGCGGCCTCACCCGCAAGGCCGGAGCGCTCTAGCGCCCAGTCCAAACCGTTGCCGGTGACTTCCCAGAAATCTGTGTGCTCACCCGTGATGGCCCGCAACCACGTGTATTGCAGCTGCTTCAGCCGCCAGTCGTTGGCAATGGTTGGCCACGTCTCCGCAATCATGGCGAATTCGGGTTCGGCTGCAGCCTCGCGCGCGGCGGATGCCACGTCGAACAGAGTTCCGTAGGCATCAAAGATGCAAGTTGTGATTGGCATATCGTGTGCTCCCTCAAGGTGCACACATTGCATCGCGCAAAGCCCACACTCAAGCCACGAGATGTGATACATTCCCATCACATTAGGAGATTGCCATGACATTTATTCCCGGAACGATCCTTTGGACCGAATTGATGACCTCGGACCCCCACGCCGCAGCCGCGTATTACAACCGAACCGCGGGCTGGACCGTTGAAGAGGTTGATATGGGCACGGGCCCCTACCACGTCGCGCGGATAGGCGACACGATGGTGGCCGGCATCATGGGCATGCCTGAGGGGATGGAGGACGTTGAACCCTATTGGCTCAGCTATATCGGGGTGCAGGACGTGGATGCCACGGCAGCCGAGGCAGAAGCCGCCGGTGCGACAATCATACAGCCACCCTTTGAGGTGCAGGGTGTCGGACGCATGACAATTCTAAAGGATCCGTTCGGCGCGCAAATCGCCTACATGACCCCAAGCGGCTAGTTCGCTTTGGGGCGCAGCCGAATGACAACATCGACCTTGGCGATCTCCATCCCTTCGGGGGGCGATGGCAGGCGCGCGATTTGCAATTCATCCGCACTGGCATCCGTGAGGGAATTGCTCCCCTCCCAGTAGAAATGCGGGTGATCTTCGGTGCGTGTGTCGAAGTAGGAGCCCGTGCCATCAACAGTGATTTCCTGCACCAACCCGGCATCAGAGAAAGCCCGCAGCGTATTATAAACCGTCGCGAGCGAGACCTTATCACCCACACGGCCCGCCGCATCGTGCAGCCATTCGGCAGTGACATGGCGATCCGCCCCGTCACCCACCAGAATACCAGCCAAAAGCACGCGCTGGCGCGTTGGTCGCAGCCCCGCGCCCGAAAGCCAATCTGCTCCGCGTGTCAGCGCCTCAGGGGCCATTTTGATGTCCGTTTTCTCCATGATCTTAATATAGTGCGAGTTGCGACCAATTTTCAATGGGCCTGTGCCGGGCGCACTGACGCACACAACGGGGAGTAGCACGCGCCCTTGCGGACCCCAAACCTTGAATGCTAAGCCCGGTTAATCGCGACACATTCGAAGGATTGACCATGGCCGATTTCCCCAGTTCTTTCGACAAGGAAGCCCTCCTGCAATGCTCACGCGGAGAGCTGTTTGGCCCTGGCAATGCCCAGTTGCCCGCTCCGCCCATGCTGATGATGGACCGGATCACCGAGATTTCGGGTGACGGCGGACCGCACGGCAAGGGCCACGTGATCGCAGAATTCGACATCACACCCGACCTTTGGTTCTTTGATTGCCACTTTCCCGGCAATCCAATCATGCCCGGCTGTTTGGGTCTGGATGGGCTGTGGCAGCTGACCGGTTTCAACCTTGGCTGGCGCGGCTGGCAGGGACGCGGCTATGCGCTTGGCGTGGGTGAGGTCAAACTGACGGGTATGGTGCGCCCTGACCGCAAGATGCTGAAATACCACGTGCATTTCACCAAAGCGATCCAAACGCGCCGCCTGACCATGGGCGTAGCTGACGGCATCGTCGAGGCCGACGGCGAAGTGATCTATCAGGTCAAAGACATGAAAGTCGCGCTGAGCGAGACTTAACGCGCCTGCGGCATCACCGATAATTCGTATCCTTTCAGTCACCCGCAAGCCCGCGGGTGACTTGATTCTGCGTTCCGCACACCAACCTTTAGATCACCCGGGCCTTGCTCCTCCACGACCCCTCGCCTAAACACAAATGCGACCGGATCGAGGAGAACCCCATGCGTAGAGTTGTTGTCACAGGTATTGGCATCGTGTCCCCCATCGGCAATACGCCCGATGAGGTCGAAGCGAGCCTGCGCGCAGGCAAGTCCGGTATCACATTCTCAGAATCCTATGCCGAGCATGGGTTCCGCAGCCAAGTCCACGGCGTGCCGGACATCGATCTGGCCGAAAACATCGACAAACGGCAGCTGCGGTTCATGGGGCCGGGTGCAGCCTACAACTACATCGCGATGGAACGCGCGATTGCAGACAGCGGCTTGGCGGAAAACGAAGTCTCGAACGAGCGCACAGGCCTTGTGATGGGGTCCGGTGGGCCATCGACCTCAAATTTCTTTACCGCCTTTGACACCGTGATCAACAAGGGCAGCCCCAAGCGCATGGGCCCCTTCATGGTCACGCGCTGTATGTCGTCCACGAACTCGGCGTGTCTTGCGACGCCGTTCAAGATCAAGGGCGTGAACTATTCGATCACATCCGCCTGCACCACATCGCTGCACTGCATGGGCAACGCGACGGAGCAAATCCAATTCGGCAAGCAAGATATCGTGTTTGCCGGCGGCGGTGAGGAAGTCGATTGGACCCTCTCGTGCCTGTTCGACGCAATGGGCGCCATGTCGTCCAAATACAACGACGCCCCCGAAACCGCGTCCCGCCCCTATGACAGCACCCGCGACGGCTTTGTCATCGCCGGCGGCGCCGGTGTTGTGGTCCTAGAGGAACGCGAACGCGCGATTGCCCGTGGCGCCAAAATCTACGGCGAAGTTACTGGCTACGGCGCAACATCCGACGGCCATGATATGGTTGCCCCCTCCGGTGAAGGCGGGGAACGTGCGATGCGTTTGGCGCTGAGCACACTGCCTGAGGACCGCTCCATCGGGTACATCAATGCCCACGGCACCTCGACCCCTGTGGGCGACATCAAAGAAATCGTGGCTTGCCGCAACATCTGGGGTGAGGGCAACACGCCCCCGGTCGGCTCGACCAAATCCATGACAGGTCACAGCCTCGGCGCGACCGGCGTGCAGGAAGCGATCTATTCCATGATCATGATGAACAAGGGCTTCATCGCGCCCTCGATCAACGTCAACGATCTGGACGAAAACCTCGCCCCTGCCGAGATCAACACCGAGCTGAAGGAAAACGCTGAGATCGACTCGATCTTGTCGAACTCGTTCGGCTTTGGCGGCACCAACGGCACGGTCATCATCTCCAAGCATCGCGACTAAGCGCTCCGCTAACTTCCAAGTGCCGTGCCCGGCTTGGGCGCGGCCTATCAGCGTGCCCGCCCTTCAAATGCCGCCCAAAGCTTGACCGCCCCGCGCCCGTCCCCTACCGCTCACTCTAAATAGTGAAAAAGGAGACACCATGGGACTGATGGACGGCAAAAAAGGCCTGATCATGGGGGTCGCGAACGAGCGCTCCATTGCGTGGGGCATCGCCAAGGCCATGGCAGAGCAAGGCGCCGAGCTGGCGTTCACGTACCAAGGCGAAGGCTTTGGCAAACGGGTCGCACCGCTTGCCGCGTCATTGGGCTCAGACATCCTTGTGGATGCGGACGTCACCGATGATGCGTCACTCGACGCCGCCTTTGACACCCTCAAAGATCGCTGGGGCAGCCTCGATTTCCTTGTCCATGCCATCGCGTTCTCGGACAAGTCGGAACTGACGGGCCGTTTCGTCAACACCAGCCGGTCGAATTTCAAAAATTCGCTCGATATTTCCTGTTATTCGTTCATCGAAGTGTCCCGCCGGGCTGCTGAAATGATGCCCAATGGCGGCACGCTGCTCACGCTGACCTTTGATGGCTCGCAACGCGTCACACCGTTCTACAACGTGATGGGCGTGGCCAAGGCGGCGCTTGAGGCATCGGTTCGCTATCTTGCCGCTGATCTGGGCCCCGACGGGATCCGCGTGAACGCCCTGTCGCCCGGCCCGATGAAAACCCTTGCGGGGGCGGCCATCGGTGGCGCGCGCAAAACCTATCGGCATACCGAACAAAACGCGCCGCTCCGTTCTAACGCGACGCTTGAGGCTGTGGGCGGCACAGCCGTGTACCTCGCATCTGAGATGGGGGCCTGCACCACGGGTGAGGTCGTGCATATTGATGGCGGCTATCACGTGATGGGCATGCCGCACCCCGACAACCTGTAAGGGGCTGACACCGTCAACGGGCGCGTTTTGGGGGCGCCCGTTAACCTAATTTTAAGGTAAATGAACAATTAGAGGCCCAGCGCGCGAACTGGCAAATTAATGACATAATGGGTGCAGAAACTGCGCTTTGTTGCTCATTCAGGACCTAATGATCCCGATATAATTCGCAAATACCGGCCAAAGTGCCCAAATTTTGCCAACCTCAGCCGCTATGTTGAAAGGACATTAACCTTAACGAGTGGCTTATTATGTTTTTTCGCGACTTCCTAAATGACGATGCCGGCGCGCTGACGCTGGACTGGGTGGTGCTTACCGCTGCCCTGGTCGGGACGGGTATCGCAGTGGTTTCAACCGTCAGTACCGGTGTAGATGGTCTGGCTGTAACCACCGAGGCGGACCTAAACGGATCGATCATCCGCAAGACCTTTGTGGGCAACCTTTGTAAAGGTGGCCTTGAAGCGGTACAAATGAATGAAAACGCGCGGGTGACCGCAGCACGCGCCAACGGCATTGACACCGATGCTATCAATGTGCGCAGCGCGCTCAACGCGCTGGAAACCGGCAAGGGCGATGCAGAAATCCTGCACCTGTATTCCAGAATGCAGGCCGTCACATTCGCGCCGTTAGACAGCGAGATCACCGAAAAACGCCTGCTGGAATGTGAAATCCAGCGGCGCGGTTTGCTATAGCCGCAAAAGCGCGTCGTAGGGCAGCACTCGCACCATGTCGCCGCGCTGGATTTCTAGCGCGTCCGACGGCAGGTCGATCAACGCATCCGCCCAAGACAGCCCCGACACCCGGCCCGATCCTTCGGATGAGTAGGCCTCAACCCCTTGGGGCGTGATTTTCGCGCGCAAAAATTCACGACGTCCCGCTTTTTTGCCCTTGGCAAATTGTGCGGGCAGCCACGTGGGTCGTGGTGTGCGCCAACCCGCGCCTGCAAGCACTGCCAGCGCGGGGCGGGCAAAGATGGCCGCCGTGACAAAAGCCGCAACCGGGTTGCCGGGCAAACCAAATAGCGGCACGCCCTGCCACAGGCCCAGCGCAAGCGGACGCCCCGGTTTTACCGCAATGCGCCATAGAGTGTGCTGCCCCTCAGCCGTCAGGAGTGCGGACATATGATCCTCATCCCCGCCCGAGGCACCGCCAGACGTCAGGATCGCGTCGCACCGACTGGCCGCATCATTCAATAGCGCGCGCAAGGCATCGCGATCATCAGGGGCACGGCCCAAATGGACAGCCTCCATCCCCCAACCCGCGATCAAACCACGCAGCATAGGGCCGTTCGCATCATAAATCTGCGCAGGTGCCACGGCCGCGCCGGGGGCAGCCAGCTCATCGCCCGTAGACAGCACACCCACACGCAGGCGCCGCCACACCGGAACACTGCCGTGGCCAAGCGCCGATAGCGTCGCCAAATCCGGTGCGCGGACAACGTGACCCGCATCGAAAATCGGCGCGCCGGCTTTTTGGTCCTCACCCGCGCGGCGGGTATTTGCGCCGGGCTTTGGCAACGCGGACAGGTGCAAGGCACCCGCATCCAGCGCGACGTCCTCTTGCATCACGATCGTATCCACGCCCGCAGGCACGGGTGCACCCGTCAGAACGCGCACCGCATGCCCGGGGGGTACGATCCCGTCATAGGGCACACCAGCCGCCGTACGCCCATCCAACAGCGGCATCCGCAGCGCGCCCGAGGCATGGGCAAAGCCGTAGCCATCAACGGCCGCATTCGCGGTCGGTGGGTTGTCTCGCAGGGCGACAATATCTTGTGCCAGAACACGACCAAGGCTGTGCTCAAGCTCCACGACCTCCGCGGCTACAACTCGGCTTAATCCATCGCGCAGGTGGTCCAACGCCTCGTCCACGGGGGTCCAATGCACGCCGGGCGGCAGGGCAAAACAATCGTTCTTGAGGGGCGGCGCCACCGGCGCACGCGCGGCATTTGCCCCAAAAATCCACCCCTCCTCGGCGGGATCGCCCTCACCATGGAACCATCCCTCAAGCGTACCATTTGCTTGGGCTGTCAGGATCGCCTCAACCACCCAACGGACCTGCGCGGCATCGAGGATGTCATAGCCCGCGCCGGGGTATTCCAAATCCAACGCCCCGGGATCGCTTGGGGCCAGCATCGACGGATAGATCTCAGCCACAGTGATTGCGGCCTCGGGTGCCTGCCACCCGCTTTGCAGGGGCCAAACCGATAGGTCATCACCGTACCGCGCCCGGAGTGCTGCAAGTCGCGGCAGCCCCAACAAGCTTTGAGAGCCGACCGACCCCGTGGTGAACAGCTTCCACGCGGGCTGCGCGCTGCGGATGTTGGCCTCAACCCGGCGGCGTTCGGCCATGCCATGCCCGTGCCGCGCCGTGCCTTTGGCCGGTAGGTCCGGCAGCTCAACCTGCGCAGGGCACCCCCAAAAGGGACCAACACCAGAACAGGCGCGGTTCATTTCGGCGGCGACCTCAAATCGGTTGTTGGCATTGTCAGGCGCATCCGACACGCGCGCTGCAAGCCAATCCCACACGGCAAGCGCGCCGCGCTGGCCGGTCAGCGTTTCGGCAAAACCATCGGGATAACCAAAGGCGAAATCAAAGCCCAAAAACACCCGTTCCTTTGCTGCGAGGGCGGCATCCAGAAGGGTATGAATATGTGCCATCGCGTCCATGCGGGTGCGACAATAAACGGGGTGCGTGATTTCACCGGGCCGTCCGGCACAGATAAAGATACTGTCTTTGGTCGGAGCCTTTGGCCCCGGCTTGGCCCGTGCGGACCAATCAACCGCGATCACCAGATCATAGGTCAAAGGCCCAGATCCTGTGCAATGAACGCCGCGATGGCCGCCGTATCATCGAGGTCAAACACTGGCACGGACGCGCTAGGGTTGCTGTCGCTGGCCACGGCCCGAATGGTCGTGTTGGTCTCGGCCAACAGTGCGGATGTGCCCGCTGCGGCGCGGTGCGCCTCAACCTTGGGATGATCACTGGATTTGAACCCTTCAACCAGCACCAAATCAACGGGTGCCATCTGCGCCAAGAGATCACGCAATTCGGGCTCAGGCGCGTCGCGATGTTCGGTCAGCAGCGCGGAACGACTGGCAGAGGCCAGCATCACCTGATCCGCCCCGGCCACACGGTGACGATGCGTGTCGGTGCCCGCGACCTCAAGGTCGACCGCATGGTGCGTATGCTTAATCGTCGACACGCGCAGACCTTGGCCCGTGAAATGGGTGACCAATCGCTCCATCAACCCGGTCTTGCCGCAGTTTTTCCAGCCCGTAATGCCATAGTGCTTCATAGGGCGGCCTCAGCCGTCGCAAGGTCATCTGGCGTGTTGATGTTGAAAAACGGATCAAGCCCTGTGACCGGAAACTCAGCCATGCCAGCGCCGTGGCGGTCGGTCCAGTGCAGCACTTTGCGGAGCCCACCTTCGAGGGCTGCACGCAGGTCATGGCGCAACGCAGTGGGCCACAGCCCAAACGTCGGTTGGTGCCACAGCTTGCCATCCTCATCCCGGGTCGCGGCAAGAGCCACACCCTCGGGACCCGCAGCCAGCAATAGACGCGGCACCAGATCAGCGGGGAAAAATGGCGTATCAGCAGCAGCCGTCACGATATGCGGCGCGCCGGTTTCGGCGGCCCATTCCAGCCCAGCCAAAACACCCGCGAGGGGACCCGCGAAACCATCCACACTGTCGGGCAGCACCGGCAAGCCCAGATCAGTAAACCGGGTCGCGTCGCCATTGGCATTCAGAGCCATACGGTCAACCTGCGGCTCTAGCCGATCAATGACACGCGCAAACAAACTGCGCCCACCGACGCGGAGGCGACCTTTGTCACCGCCGCCCATACGTGTGGCCAAACCACCCGCAAGGATCACCCCATGAGGTTGGATCATGCCTGTGCTCCCTTGCGGCGATGCTTGCTGCTTTCGTCCGAAACCGCGCTGAGATCAGCGTCGTATACCAACCGCTCCGCCCCGCTAAGGCACACAAATCGCTGCCCACGTAAACGCCCCACAACCGTCAGACCAATCTCTTGGGCGATTTCAACACCCCAAGCGGTAAAGCCCGACCGGGACACAAGCGCCGGGATGCCCATCAATGCGCATTTGATCACCATCTCGGACGTAAGGCGCCCGGTCGTATAGAGCGTCTTGTCACCCGCAGGCGTTCCTGTGGACCTCATCCAACCCGCGACTTTATCCACCGCATTGTGGCGGCCAACGTCCTCCATATAGACCAAGGGTTGGTCACCTTGGCATAGAACCGTGCCATGGATCGCTCCCGCATCTAGGTAGAGTGAGGGCATCTGATTGATCGCCTTTGACAGAGAATACAGGTCCGAGGTCCGCACCTGTGTGGCGGGCAGCTCCAGCCCCTCTAACCCCTCCATCATGTCACCAAAAACGGTGCCCACAGCGCAACCGCTTGTGCGGGTGGCGCGGGCCAGTTTGGCTTCATGGTTCGTCTCAACCTCAGTGCGCACAACGACAACCTCGAGCTCTTCGTCGTAGTCAACGCCCGTCACAACATCATCCGGGCCAACCATCCCTTGGTTCACCAAAAACCCAAGCCCCAAGTATTCGGGATAATCCCCAATCGTCATCGAGGTCACGATTTCGCGGCTATTGAGGTAAATCGTCAGGGGGCGTTCTTCGACCACGCGCAGATCAACCTCAGCCCCGGTCTGATCACGCCCAACGACGGCCCGCGTGAGCCGCGGCAAAGAAGGATCGGGGGCAATAATCATGCGCTTGTTTCTCCGAAGGTGGGTGCGTACACCGGACGCAACTGCGCCGACTGAGGCACAACTTTGGGGCGTTTCATGGCAATTTCCAACCCGAAAACAGCATACTGGCGCGGCTTTCGCGCGGGCGCGCCATTTCTGTTGGTTATCGTCCCATTTGGGGCGCTTTTTGGCGTTGTTGGGACCGAAGCCGGGCTACCCCTGTTAGAGGTCATGGCGTTCTCGGTCCTTGTGATCGCGGGGGCCGCGCAGTTCACCGCCGTTCAGTTGATGACCGAACAGGCCCCAACCATAATCGTGATCATATCGGCGTTGGCCGTGAACCTGCGCATGGCGATGTATTCGGCGTCGCTGGCCCAGCATTTGGGGGCAGCCCCGCTGTGGCAACGGGCCTTTATCGCCTATCTGTGCGTGGATCAAAGCTACGCCTGTTCAATCAACGAATACGAAAGCAGGCCCAATCTGACCATCCCGGAAAAGGTCGCCTTTTTCGTCGGAAGCATCAGCACCGTCGCCCCAATGTGGTATATCGCAACCTATGCGGGGGCGGTTCTGGGCATGGCGATCCCGCCAGAATACGCCCTCGACTTCGCGGTTCCGATCACATTCCTTGCGATTATCGCACCCGCGTTGCGCACCTTACCCCACGTCATTGCAGCCGTCATTTCCGCGGCCCTCGCACTGGCGTTTGTCTGGGTGCCCTACAACCTCGGGCTGATTATCGCGGCCGTTTTCGCAATGATTGCAGGCGCGCAGTCTGAGCTTTGGCTGGAGCGTCGGCAATGAATTATTCCACCCCAACCATCTGGCTCATCATCGTCTGCCTCGCTTTGGGGACGTTCGTGCTTCGATTTGTTTTCATTGGACTTGTTGGCGACCGCGAGATGCCTGCATGGCTGCTACGGCACCTGCGATATACAGCCGTTGCGGTGATGCCCGGGTTGATTGCGCCTTTGGTCTTGTGGCCCGCCGCAACCGGGGGCCAACCCGACCCTGCGCGGCTTAGCGCGGCGGGGGCTGCACTTGCGGTTGGCATCCTCACCAAGAACGTTATCGGAGCCATCGTCAGCGGGATCGTGACCCTGTACGCGGTCCAGTATCTGTTGACATAATCGCTGCGCTGCCGCATTAGGGCCACTCAATCACGTCTCCCGAGAGTGCCATGTGGCGCTCGGTGTCGGAGAAGACGTCCGACATCTAAGGATACCGTTGATGGATTTCGACATGCTGGGCCTTGCGCCCCGCCTCACACGTGCGCTGGCTGATCAAGGCCTTACACAGCCAACCCCCATTCAGACCCAAGCCATTCCCCATGCCATGAACGGCAAGGATGTAATGGGCCTTGCGCAGACAGGCACCGGCAAGACGGCGGCCTTTGGCCTGCCTATGATCCACGCGCTTTTGACCGCGGGCACTAAGCCAGAGGCGAAAACTGTGCGCGGTTTGATCCTTGCGCCAACGCGCGAACTGGCCAAGCAGATCACCGACAACCTGCGCGCCTACACCGAAGGTTCACACCTGAAAGTACAGCTAGTTGTGGGCGGCGTCGGCCTTGGGCCGCAGGTCAAACGCCTAGAGCGCGGTGCCGACCTGTTGGTCGCGACCCCCGGTCGCCTGCTCGATCTGCTGGATCGCAAGGCGATGCGCTTGGATGAAACCCAGTTCCTCGTGCTGGACGAAGCGGACCAAATGCTGGACCTCGGCTTTATCCACGCACTTCGCAAAATCGCGTCTCTGCTGCCCGCGCAACGTCAGACCATGCTGTTTTCGGCCACAATGCCCAAGCAGATGGAAGAAATTGCTGGCAAGTACCTGACCAACCCTGTCCGCGTACAGGTTTCGCCCCCTGGCAAAACCGCCGACAAGGTGACGCAGAAAATTCACTTCATCGCGCAGGCTGAAAAATCCAAACTCCTGATTGAGTTGTTGGGTGAGCACCGCAAGGAACTCGCGCTCGTGTTTTCCCGCACCAAGCATGGTGCGGAGAAGCTGATGAAAAGCCTCGTGAACGCGGGCTTTACGGCTGTTTCGGTGCACGGCAACAAATCCCAAGGCCAACGTACCCGCGCGCTTGAGGCCTTCAAGGCTGAAGAAGCCATGATCATGGTGGCCACTGATGTGGCGGCTCGTGGTCTCGACATTCCCGGCGTGCGCCACGTTTACAACTTCGATCTGCCCAACGTGGCCGAAAACTATGTTCACCGCATCGGTCGTACAGCACGAGCTGGGCGTGATGGGGCGGCTATTGCATTTTGTGCCCCTGATGAGATCGGCTGCCTGAAAGACATCGAGAAGGTCATCAAGCTAGACATCCCCGTGGCCTCTGGCCGTCGCTGGGAACCGTCGCATGGGGATGCCACTAAGCCTTCGGGTCGCAGTGGTGGCGGACGCCGTGGTGGCCCCGGTGGTCAAGGGCGCGGCCCGGCCAAGGGTGGCGCACCCAAGGCTGGCAAACCCAAACCACAGGGCAAGCCTGGCGGTCCACGTCGCAATAAACGCCCCTCCGGTGGCGGTCGCAGCAAATCCGCCGCATAGACGCCGCGTAGAAAACGACACGCCTGCGGTGCAGATCCGTTTGCACCGCAGATGTTGAGCCGAATTAAGGTTTCTGACATCATTTCTGCGTATGCCCCAATGAATGGAGCGATGCGGTATGAGGCTATGATGAAATCTTGGATGCTCGCCGCTTGTGTAGCGGTCCTCCCCTCTCTCACGTATGCAGGCCCTATTGAACGCGCCTGTCTTCAATCTGATCGCGCAGCGGCCAGTCGCGCCTTGTGTGCATGCATTCAAGGGGTGGCTGACGCGTCATTGCGGCGCAACGAACAGCGGCGCACGGCGCAGTTCTTCGCGGACCCGCAACTGGCCCAAGACACCCGACAATCAAACCGTACAAGTGATGAGCGGCTCTGGCAGCGTTGGCGGGACTTTGCGTCCCTTGCCGAACGACGCTGCGGCTAGAGCCGTCGTGCTGACATCTTCCCTATACCGGGCAGCTTGGGGCAACACGCCCCACCAAAAAACGCAAAAAGCCCCGGGCAACCCCGAGGCTCTTGCATCAATCGCAGGCTCTCTTAGGCAGAGGCTTTTGCGATCTCTTTTTTGATTTTCAGCGCTTTGTCGGACAGTTCAACGTCCTTAGCTTTCGCGAGGTAGGCATCAAGGCCACCACGGTGATCGACGGTGCGCAGGGCAGACGCCGAGATGCGCAGCTTTACGCCACGACCGAGTGTCTCGGACTGGAGCGTTACGTCGTTCAAGTTCGGCAAAAACCGACGCTTTGTTTTGTTGTTGGCGTGGCTGACGTTGTTGCCAGACATCGGCCCTTTACCGGAGAGTTCACAGACGCGCGACATGGCCCAACCTCAGTTATATACAATTCAGATAGAAAGCAGGGGCCTGATGGCCCCGCGGTTCGCGCGGTACTAGGCTCTCTGCGGGGGGCTGTCAAGCGATTCACCCCGCAAATACGCCAACATCAGCGCGGCGGCCGCATCTGGTGACTGCTGCCCCTCTGACACTTGCGCCGCCAAAGCCGCCATTTCGCCGCGTGCTCGCGGATTATCGGTCAATTGCGCCAACAAACCGCTACGAACTTCTTCTTCAAACCAATGGGTTGCCTGTGCCGCACGACGCTTGGCCCAATGCCCTTCGGCGCGACGCCACTCTGCGAGTTGCTGCATATCGGCCCATGCGCCCGCCAGCCCTTCTTCGGCCAATGCGGAAACCGGCAACGCCTTGGGAAAGCCCTCAGGGTCCTGCGCCCGTTTGCGCAACAGCCGCAATGCGCCTGCGTAATCCGCCACAGTGCGACTGGCAGCAGGTTTCAAGTCACCGTCCGCCTTGTTCACCAGAATCAGATCAGCGATCTCCATGATTCCGCGTTTGACGCCCTGCAATTCATCCCCACCCGCAGGCGCCATCAGCAAAGTGAACAGATCGCACATTTCAGCGACCATCGTTTCGGACTGGCCCACGCCCACAGTCTCAATCAGGACGACATCAAACCCAGCAGCCTCACACAGCGCGACCGCTTCACGGGTCCGGCGCGACACCCCACCCAGATGTGACAGCGAAGGCGAGGGCCGAATAAATGCCAGCGGGTCCCGCGACAGCCGTTCCATCCGGGTTTTGTCGCCCAAGATCGAGCCACCCGAGCGGGTGCTGGACGGGTCCACCGCCAAAACGGCAACGCGCAGCCCCTGCCCGGTCAGCATCAGGCCAAAGGCCTCAATGAACGTGGATTTACCGACGCCCGGCGTCCCCGACAGCCCGATGCGCAGGCTTTCGCGCCCATGGCCACGCAGCGCCTCTAACAGGGCAGTAGCGCGACGGCGGTGATCGGGCCGCGTGCTTTCGACAAGGGTAATCGCACGGGCCAATGACCGGCGCTGCCCTTGCAAAACGGGCTCCAACAGCGGATCAGGCGCAAGATCGGCGTCGTTCACGAAATATGTCCTTTGCGGCAGGCTTTCGCCCAGTTCACGGGCCTTTTGGTTGACCCTTCCGGAGATACCTGCCTTGTCTGACCCCAGAAAGTCCAGTGCGTCTGCACGGCGAAAGGAACGCTTTTGATGCGACACACCCTCGCGATTGCCCTTGTTCTTGGCCTGCTAGGCCTGCCCCTGCACGCCCAGCAGGTGGATGAGGGCCGTTTCGACGTGATCCTACGCGGTATTCCTGCGGGACAGTTGGTGTTTAAGGCCGAACAGGCCGGTGGGCGATATGCCGTGGCCGGGAAGGTCCAAAGCACAGGGATCGTCGCGGCCCTTTTGACGTTTCGCTACGACGCCACCGCGCGCGGCACCGTAACCCCCAATGGCTTCCGCCCCAGCTTTTACAGCCAAGATACCGACCGCCGGGGCCGAAAGGCTCGCGCAGAAATGAGTTACAGCGCAGGTGTGCCCCAACCACCCCAGATCACCCCACCACGCGGCCGCGCCCCATATGATCTTGATCCCGTAACCCAAGGCGGCACAGTTGATCCGCTGACCGCGATCTTCGCGGTCCTCCGTGACCAACCCCGCGAGAGCGCCTGCAGCACCAGCCTAACCTTGTTCGATGGTCGCCGCAGGACGCAGCTGACACTTGGCGCGCCAACGGTACAGCCGGACGGAACCGCGACGTGCACGGGCGACTACACGCGATTGGGCGGCTTCTCACCTGAGGATTTGGCAGAACGCTCGGTCTTTCCGATGACCCTGAGGCTACAGCCGATGGCGGACAAACTACGGGTGACCGAAGTGCGCGTGCCCACAGTATACGGAGACGCCGTGCTGCGCCGCCGATGACCAACCTTCCGATCGACACCATTCTGCCTGATCTGCGCGCCGCGTTGCGCAGCACTGGGCGCGCTGTGCTTCAGGCCCCACCGGGTGCTGGGAAAACCACGCGTGTGCCGCTGGCTTTGTTGCCGGATGTTGCGGGTAAAATCCTGATGCTTGAACCTCGTCGCCTCGCGGCACGGGGGGCCGCCGCCCGGATGGCCGAAACACTGGGTGAGCCGTTGGGCCAAACCGTCGGCTACCGGATGCGCGGCGATGCGCAGGTGTCCAAATCGACCAGGATCGAGGTTATCACCGAGGGCATTCTGACAGCGATGCTCCAATCCGATCCCGACCTACCGGGTGTCGATGTGGTCATCTTTGATGAATTCCATGAACGCTCCCTGACAGCGGATCTAGGGCTCGCGCTCACGTGGGAGGTCCGAGGCGCGCTGCGTGATGACCTGCAGATCGTAGTGATGTCCGCCACGCTGGACGCAGCCCCCGTCGCCGCGATGCTGGACGATGCCCCAATCCTGACGGCAGAGGGCCGCGCGTATGCGGTGGATATCCGCCACCGCGACCGCCCCGTGCCCCAAGGCCAGCGATATGAGGCCGCGATGGCCGGGTTGGTGAACCGCGCGTTGGAGGAGGTTTCCGAAGGCTCCTGCCTCGTCTTTCTGCCGGGAGTGGGAGAGATCAACAAAGTGGCCCAAGCGCTGGGACCCCTGCCGCTTGATGTCACGCTGCACAAACTCTACGGTGCGATGCCGTTCAAGGACCAACAAGCCGCGACTCGCCCCCCGAAAACTGGCCGCCATTTGGTGCTGTCTACGGCGATAGCCGAAACGTCGCTGACGCTGCCGGACATTCGGGTGGTGGTCGACGGTGGACGCGCACGGCGGGCACGGTTCGACCCGTCCCGTGGCATGAGCCGGTTGGTAACCGAACGCGTCACCAAGGCTGAGGCCACCCAGCGCGCCGGGCGTGCGGGCCGTGTTGCCGTTGGCACCTGCTACCGCCACTGGACCAAGGGCGAAGAGGGTGCGCTAGCGGCATTTCCACCGCCGGAGATAGCAGCGGCCGATCTGTCGGATCTCGCGCTCAACCTTGCGCTATGGGGCGCGCCAGATGGCACTGGCTTGGCGTTTTTGACCCCACCACCCGAGGGCGCGCTGCGGGAGGCACAAGCCTTGTTGGCCTCCCTCGGTGCAATCCGCGATGGCCAGATCACAGAACATGGCCGCGCCTTGGCCAAGCTGCCGCTACACCCACGTTTGGGCCACATGGTTCTAACCGGTGGGACAGGCAGCGCGACGCTCGCCGCACTTTTGTCGGACCGAGACCCGCTTCATGGCGCAGGGGTTGATACGCTGACGCGACTAGACGCAATCAACTCGGGCCGGGCGGATCCCGCGCTGAGCCGCCTCCGCAAAGAAGCTAAACGGTTGCAAAGATTTGAGGCCGAAGAGCCAAGCCAAAGCCCTGCCCAACAGGCCGCCCGCGCTTATCCCGATCGGATTGGATTGCGCCGCGCAGGCGATGCCCCCCGGTGGCACCTGTCAGGCGGAGCCGGAGCTAAAATGGAGGTGAGCGATAGCCTATCAACGGCGCGGCTTATCGTAGCCCTAGACGTGGATGGTGACCGCCGAGAGGCGCGTGTGCGCCAAGCGCTCGCTCTCAGCGAGGCTGAACTGCGCGCCACCCACGGGGACGCCATCGCGTGGCAAAACATTTGCCAATGGGATGCCCGCGCGCGCCGGGTCCAAGCGCGGCGGCAGGAACGGCTCATGGCGCTGGTGCTTAATGACCAAACATGGCCCGAAGCCCCGCCCGAGAATATCGCAGAGGCCTTGCTGGATGGCATCCGCGATCTGGGGTTGGACTGTCTCAACTGGTCAGCCAAAGCCAAGCGGCTCCGCGCACGGATCGCCATTTCACAGGTTCGGGATGTATCGGACGAAGCTCTGATCGAAACGTTGGAGGACTGGGCCCTGCCCTATCTGAGCGGCAAACGTACTGCGGCCGACCTTAAACAGTTCGACCCGACCGAAGCCCTAACCGCATGGTTGGGCTGGGAGGACAGCCAGCGCATGGGCCAACTTGCTCCCGCGCACTATACCTCACCAATGGGGCGCCAAGTGCCAATCGATTACTCCAGCGGCACGCCCGAAGTGTCCTTGCGGCTACAAGAAGTGTTTGGCGAAACGCGACACCCTTGCACGGGGCCAAACCAAACACCGCTGCGGATGGTTCTTTTGTCGCCGGGACAAAAGCCCGTTCAAGTGACCCAAGACCTCCCGGGGTTTTGGGCGACGTCCTACGCCGACGTGCGCAAAGACATGCGCGGTCGGTATCCGCGCCATCCGTGGCCAGAGGACCCGACACAGGCGGACCCAACCCTTCGTGCAAAACCGCGCGGCACCTAAACACTCTTCATAAACGCAAAACGCGCCCCGCTGGTTGGCGGGACGCATTTTGAATTCTTGTAGGTCGTACTTAGTGCAGCTTGGCGCCAACCGATTTGATCGAGTCAGCGATCATTGCGTTTGCATCAGCGGCTTTGAGCTGCTTGGCAACAACTTCACCGGCGACAGCAATTGCCACGGTCACGGCAGTGTCACGCACTTCCTTAACGGCAGATGCCTCAGCACTCGCGATTTGGTCCTGCGCAGCGGCAAGACGGCGCGTCACGGAGGTGGCCAAGTCAGCTTTTGCTTGCTCGGCAGCGGCCGCCGCTTCTTCGCGGGCCGCCTTAACGATGGCTTCGGCTTGATCCTTGGTCTCAGCGGCCTTGCGCTCATACTCGGCGAGGATTGACTGAGCCTCTTCGCGGAGCGCGCGGGCCTCATCAAGGTCAGACTGGATGCCAGCAGCGCGCTGATCCAGCAAACCCATCAGCATGCCGGGGACTTTGAAGTACACCAGCACCCCGAGGAACACGAGGAAACCGATGGTCACAACAAAGTCTGTGTTTCCAAGCGAAAAGAACGGACCTTTCGCTGCGAAAGCAGGCGTTGTTGCCAACAGGGTGATAAGAACACTCATACGTTTCATGGTCTTATCCCTTCAGCCGGGCCGCGACGGCATCGCCGACGGTCTTTGCATCTGCTGTCTGGCCAAGTGCGGTCACGATCTCTGCGGCGACGTCTTTGGCCACCTCAGATACGCTTTCCATGGCTCCGGCGCGGATCTCGGCGATCTTTGCTTCACCTTCGGCAGCTTTGGCGGCAATCTCAGCGTCGGCCTTAGCGATGGCATCATCCAAATCGGCCTTGATCTCGGCACGTGTTTGGGCGGCGATGCTCTGCGCTTCGGCACGGGCGTCAGCCAGAGCCTTGTTGTAGGCTTCTTCAGCCTCAACAGCTTTGCGCTTTAGGTCTTCGGCGGATGCCAAATCATTTGAAATCGTGCCCGAGCGTTCGGCCAAAACCGCAGCGATGCGAGGCAGAGCGATCTTCGACAGCACGAAGAAGATAGCCAGAAGGGCAATCACCAACCAAAAAATCTGGTTTGTGAACCAATCTGGGCACAGTTGGGGCATCCCGATTGCGCCGCCGGAGGCGTCCACGCAAGCGCTTGTGGATGTAGTGGTCTCGGTTGCCATTGGGCTCTCCTAGGGGAAACCTCTGTCAACGGTGGGGCAAACAAATGCCCCACCGCGCGTAAGGATACCTGAAGTGCTTAGACGGCGAACATCAGAAGCAGAGCGACGAGGAACGAGAAGATCCCCAGTGCTTCTGCGAAAGCGATGCCGATGAAGAGCGTGGCAGTTTGACCGCCAGCAGCAGATGGGTTGCGCAGTGCGCCGGCCAAGAAGTTGCCAGCAACGTTGCCAACACCGATTGCAGCCAGACCAGTACCGAGTGCAGCAATACCTGCGCCGATGTGTGCGAGTTCACCTTCCATGAGTATTCTCCTTACGATTGGAAGTTAGTCGTATGTGCAGCAGGATTTCCTGCTGAACGTTCTTAGTGATGCGGGTGAAGTGCGTCCTTGAGGTACACGCACGTCAGAATAGTGAAGACGTAGGCTTGGATCGCTGACACGAGAATTTCGAGTGCGAAGATGCCAACCACGCCGAGGATCGCCACTGGTGCGACCAGAACAGACGCCGCAAACGTTGCGAACACCTTTAGAACTGCGTGCCCGGCAAGTACGTTGCCTGCCAAACGGACAGAGTGGCTAACGGGCCGCACGAAGTAAGAAATCACTTCGATCAAAGCCAAGACCGGGCGCAGCGCGAGTGGCGCCGACGATACCCAGAACAGGCTCAAGAAGCTGACGCCATTTTTGATGAAGCCAATCGCCGTGATGACGAAGAACACCGAAAAACCAAGCACCGCGGTGACGGCGATCTGCGACGTGGGCGAAAACGACATCGGGATCAGCGCGAGGAAGTTCGAAAACAGAATGAACACGAACAGTGTAAAGATGTAGGGGAAGTACTTAACGGCATCTTTACCAGTGACGTCCTCAATCATCTTGTACACGAAACCGTAGGCCAGCTCCGCAACGGATTGCGTCCGCGACGGGATGATCGCCCGGCCTCTGGTGCCCAAAACGAACAGAGCGATGATCGCAAGAACCGAAATACCAAGCCAAAGCGTTGCGTTGGTGATCGTCAGCATGCTCACAGGATCACCTGCCGACCCGCCGAGCGGCTTGACGATAAACTGATCCATCGGTTTGAAGTCGAATGCGACTCCGCTGTCAGTTGCGTCTGCCAAGACTACTTCCCTTCGCTCTCATCCTGCGCGTCCGAAGACTGCGCCATGTTTTCATCCTGAAGCTCTTGCGCCGTTTTGATCATCACCTTCACACCGGCCACGAGGCCTAGAATGGTGAAGATCAACATCATCAATGGGGCTGTCCCCATCAGCGCATCGAGCCCGTATCCTATTCCGAAACCAATCCCGAGACCCGCGACCAGCTCCGTCACCATCCGCCATGCATGTTGCGCCTGCGAATAGTGTTCTTCCATGTGATCGGCGCCTGCGTCACCCTTGGCGGCTTTGATGCGCGCCTCAAGTTCGGCCAGTCGGTTTGGATCAAGTCCTTCGGACATGCGCACCAACCCCCCAGAAGTTTGAGCGGAAGCTATCAGAGGCGACGAGAGAGTCAACGCACATACGACATCAGTAAGTCACTGATAGAATTGCGTTTTGCTTAAAATGACCATCCTGTCGCACCCTCAATATCGGCTGCGGCATATTCAACGGTCTGGTTGATAATCGCGTGATTGGACATTGCCTACACCCCGCACGACTGGCAGGGAGGGTGTATGCGTGATGCCCTCGACACGATATTTTCGGCCCTCTCGGACCCCACACGCCGCGCAATCCTTGCGATGCTGTTAGAGGACGATATGGCCGTGACGGACGTGGCCGAACCATTCGAAATGTCACTGGCTGCGGTATCTAAACACCTGATGATCCTGACCCGCGCGGGCCTGATCACGCAGGAGAAACGCGGCCGGGTCAAATGGTGTAAGTTAGAGCCAGAGGCCCTGCGCGATGCGTCCGTGTGGATGCAAAGCTTTGGCCAGTTCGAGGCCGTGAACCTAGACGCGTTTGAACGTTTCTTGCAGACCGAGCTGCCCGACGCAGATTAGGCCGGCCAGGACTTCGCGTAATCCTTGAGAAAGCGAACGAACGTCTGCACCTTTGGCGTCCGATGCAAGTCCACGTGCGTCACCAGCCACAACTTTGATTCCCACTCGGGGATCGGCGCAAAGACTTGGACAAGGCCGTCCGCTTCATTCCGGTCCCATACACCAGCAAAGCCAATGCCCAGCCCCGCTTCAATCGCTGGGCGCATGGCTGTGATCTGGTTCACCTTATATGTGATATTTTCGGCAGGCACATTATCATGCAGCCACACAAAGAACGGAGCGCGCGGCGTTTCATCGGCACTGCCAATGAATTTGTGGTGGGCCAAGTTCTCAAAGCTCGTCGGCTTACCGTAGCGCGCGACGTATTCCTTGGAGGCGTAAAGGCCGAACTGCTGCGTGTAAAAGTTCTGCACCACATTGTCGGGCTGATCGGGTGGGTTGCCTGCACGAATCGCGACATGGGCCTCCCCGTATTCGAGCCGGAACAACCGCTCATCCGTCAGGAACTTGATTGTGACCTCGGGGTGCTCATCCTGAAATGCCGCCAGCGCGGGTGAAACAAGCGGCGCAAGAACGGCAAGAGACGTGATCACCAAATCCCCGGTGACCTGATCGCCGCGCCCACGGATGCGACTGGCCAATTGGTTCAACTGATCATCGGTGCTTTGGGCAACGTTCAACAGGTCAGCGCCTGCCTCAGTCGGGGTGTAGCCGCGCGCATGGCGCTGAAACAGCTTGGCGCCCAGCTTTTCCTCAAGGCTATCAATGTGGCGGATGACGGTCGCATGGTGCACGCCCAGCACTTGAGCCGCCCCACTCACGGTGCCCTTGCGGGCCACCTGAAATGCGGTACGCACCTCGTCCCAATCGTTAAACGCCATTGTGCTACCCTCCACACAGTTCACACAAAAACGACTATTGCGTTCATTTACGCAGGAAACAACGGTAATCACCGCGGAATTTTGCCGAAGTATTAAGCACGCCGGGTAAAGATTCACGAAACCACTTTACGCCTCCGCGTCAACCTGTCATGCGGTAGGGGCTACGTTATCTCTATCGACCCTGTCTCCAGTCTATCGGCTACAGCGCATTCGATCTTGTGCATACACAGCCGGGTTGCCGCCTTATGCGGGCAACATGATATAAGGAAGACACGGAATGGCCAACGGCACCGTAAAATGGTTCAACACAACCAAAGGCTTCGGCTTTATTGCTCCTGAAAATGGCGGCAAGGACGTATTCGTTCACATCTCCGCTCTTGAGCGTTCCGGCCTGCGCGAACTGCCAGACAACACAAAAGTTACCTTTGAGCTTGAAGCTGGCCGTGATGGCCGCGAGAGCGCGGTTAACATCGAAATCGTCTAAGCGATTCTTTCGCTGCGAATGGAAAAGGGCGTCTCAACCGAGACGCCCTTTTTGATTCTGGGCCAGAGGGTCCATAAAATATACGCTCCGAAGGCCGCGCACTTAACCAGGTCTCGCACCTTTGGTTGACTCCTACCCTCGCGCGGCGTACACGCCACCCATCCCCGGAAGCTTGCCTTCCGGTCCTGCGGCTATGTGCCAAGGATCGCCCTCCACCAGCGTGTTACGCCCGTGGGGGCGTTTGTGTATTGCGCTGCGGCTCCATATGCTTGGAGCAACTGATCGAGAATAAGGGGCCTTTGGGCATGTTTGAAAATCTCTCTGAACGCCTGTCCGGTGTCTTTGACCGTCTTACCAAGCAGGGCGCGCTCTCAGAGGATGACGTCCGCACCGCCATGCGTGAGGTCCGTGTCGCCCTGCTAGAGGCCGACGTTTCGCTGCCCGTCGCGCGCGATTTCGTCAAAGCCGTGACAGCCAAGGCCACCGGCGCCGCCGTCACCAAATCCGTGACCCCCGGCCAGCAGGTCATCAAGATCGTCCACGATGAGCTGATCAACACGCTCTCGGGCGAAGGGGACCCTGGCGAGCTAAAGATCGACAACCCGCCCGCGCCGATCCTGATGGTCGGCCTGCAGGGTTCGGGTAAAACCACCACCACCGCAAAGCTGGCCAAGCGCCTGACCGAGCGTGAGGGCAAGCGCGTGCTGATGGCATCGCTCGACGTAAACCGTCCCGCCGCGATGGAACAGCTGGCAATCCTTGGCACCCAGATCGGCGTTCAGACACTGCCTATCGTCAAGGGCGAGACCCCTGTTCAAATCGCAAAGCGCGCCAAGCAGCAGGCCACCTTGGGTGGGTTTGATGTCTATATGCTCGACACCGCAGGGCGCCTGTCGATCGACGAACAGCTGATGGCTGAGGTCGAAGCTGTCCGCGACGTGGCAAACCCCCGCGAAACGCTTCTGGTGGTTGACGGCCTGACTGGCCAAGACGCGGTCCATACGGCCGAAAACTTCGACGGCCAAATCGGCATTACCGGTGTTGTTCTGACCCGGATGGACGGTGACGGTCGCGGCGGCGCGGCCCTCTCTATGCGGGCCATCACCGGCAAGCCCATCCGTTTCGTCGGTCTTGGCGAAAAGATGGACGCCATCGAAACCTTTGAGCCTTCGCGCATCGCGGGCCGCATTCTTGGCATGGGCGACATCGTCGCGCTGGTCGAGAAGGCGCAGGAAACCATGGAGATCGAGGCCCAAGAGCGCATGATGAAGCGCTTCCAAAAGGGCCTGTTCAACATGAACGACCTTAAGGGCCAGCTGGAACAGATGCAAAAGATGGGCGGCATGGAAGGCGTCATGGGCATGATGCCCGGCATGGGCAAAATGGCCAAGCAGATGGACAAAGCCGGGATGGATGACGGCATCCTCAAACGGCAGGTCGCTCTGATCAACTCGATGACCAAGAAAGAGCGCGCCAACCCTGCGGTTCTGCAAGCGTCCCGCAAAAAGCGGATCGCGGCGGGTGCGGGCCTTGAGGTCTCTGAGCTAAACAAGCTGCTCAAGATGCACCGCCAGATGGCGGACATGATGAAAAAGATGGGCAAAGGCGGCATGATGAAGAAAGCCATGGCCGCCATGATGGGCAAGGGTGGCGGTATGCCAGACCCCAGCCAGATGGACCCCGCCGCACTGGAAGCTGCCAGTAAACAACTGGGCGCCATGAAGGGCATGCCCGGAATGCCCGGCGGTATGGGCGGATTGCCAAGTGGCCTGAGTGGTTTTGGCAAGAAGAAGTAATCGGTGAACGCCCCTTCCACCATACGTTCCGCGCGCCTAGTGCTGCGCCGTCCGGCCGCGACGGACCTGCCCGCCTACACGGCCTATTGCACAGGTGTGCGCGCGCAGTTCGTCGGCGGCCCCTACTCCGCGGTCCAAGCCGTCGACAAATTTGCGGCGATGATTGGGCATTGGACCCTACGCGGTATAGGCCGCTATATCATCACGAAGGATGACATCCCAATCGGCCACGTTGGTCCTTTATTGCTTGACGAGACCACAGCACCAGAAATGACTTGGACCCTGTGGGATAGCGCATATGAGGGGCAAGGCATTGCCAGCGAAGCCGCACGCGCTGTCGTTGATGGCATTATCGGCGTACCCATCTATCACATTCACGTTCTTCCCGAAAATCTCGCGTCTATTCGTGTCGCTGAAAAAATCGGCGCACAGAGGGAAGACACAGCACCTCCTGCTTGGATGCCGAAGGCTCTAAACTTTAAGCTGATCACCCGGTCCCCCGCTGAGCTTGCGAACGAATGCTAAGACCGACACACATCCCCGTCACCCCTCGTGGCTATGAACAGGCATTTTTCACCTCGGCCACGTTGCCGGTCCTGACGACTGAGCGTTTGTCCGTGCGCGCACCCAACCTTGATGACTTTGAGGTCTACGCGAGCATCGCCTGTTCTGAGCGCGGCAAGCATTTGGGCGGCCCCAAGACGCGCGCCGAGGCATGGGCCGACTATGCCCAGATGTGCGCAACTTGGGTCCTGCGCGGCCACGGCATCTGGACCGTGACCTCCGATAGCGTGCCCATCGGGTTTGTCCGGATAGGGACCGAACCCGGGGATGAGGCCCACGAATTGGGCTTTATGTTCACCGAGGCAGGCGAAGGCCATGGCTATGCGCACGAAGCAAGCCAAGCCGCTCTTTTGCATGCACGCGACACGCTGCATCTGCCCGAGCTTGTCAGCTATATCCACGCCAGCAACACCCGCGCTATTGCGTTGGCCGAGCGGTTGGGCGCCAAACATCGCGGCACTCTGAACGGTAATCGCATATACAGATATTGGGGACCGCGCGGATGATTGCACCGCCCCTCACCACTGACCGCCTGACACTGCGCGCGCTTGGCCCCCAAGACGCCGAGGCGTTCGCCGCATTCTATGCCGATGACCGCTCATCCTTTGTGGGCGGCCCCATGAACGCAGAGCAATCCTGGCGCACGCTCGCGGGCGAAATCGGGCACTGGACCTTGAATGGCTTTGGCCGTTGGGCCGTGACCGAGACGGGCAGCGACACATGTATCGGCTGTGTCGGGCTATGGGCCCCACTAGGTTGGCCTGAGCCGGAAATCGGCTGGGACCTTTTCGAGGGCGCGACCGGCAAAGGCTATGCGACTGAGGCAGCGGAAGCTGCGCGAAGCTATGCCTATAACACGCTTGGCTGGGACACAGCGATCAGCCTTGTGGCGATTGGCAATGATGCATCTGCCCGCGTGGCCACGCGCCTCGGCTGCACGCCCGAGGGCACGTTCACGCACGCACGCCTTGGCACACTGACCATCTACCGCCACCCCAAGGTCGGAGGATAATCGATGGGTCACCGTGATATCCCCGTTCTGCGCACCCGCCGCTTAGAGCTGCGCGGCCCGCAGGCCGAAGATTACCCCAACTTCAAAGCCACATTCACCAGCTACCGCGCGCGGTTCATGGGCGGGCCATTGAACGACTACGAAAGCTGGATGCTCTATGCTGCGGAAATCGGGCATTGGGAAATTCGCGGCTTTGGCATGTGGATGATCCATGACCGTGAGACGGATCACACCTTGGGCATGGCCGGTGGATGGCAGCCCGCCAAATGGCCCCAAGCCGAATTGGCGTGGATGATCTGGCCTCAAGTCGCAGGTAAGGGCTATGCGCTCGAAGCCACCCATGCCGCGCGCGACTATTTCTATCGCCAAGCTGGTTGGGAAAACGCCGTTAGCTATCTGGACCCGAAAAACCTAGACAGCATCCGGTTGGCAGAGCGTCTGGGAGCCTGTCGCGACAGAGAAGCCCAAAGCGTTGATGGCAACGATGTCGTCTACCGCCACCCGTCCCGAGCCGAACTGGACAACACGCGTCTGGCCCATGGGATCGAGATGGAAATCGAACACTACGCAGATCCGACCTTCAAACCGAAAGGCTTTGCTCTTGACTAATGACGTCGTAACCCGCGCCGCCGAAGTGCTTGCAGAGCACCGCGGCAGCATCGACCGGCTCGATGCCATCCTCGTCTACACGCTGGGCGAGCGGTTCAAACACACGCAGGCTGTGGGGCGCCTCAAGGCCACTCACGACCTGCCGCCCAGTGATCCGGCCCGTGAGGCCACGCAGATCGCTCGGCTCGAAGCCCTTGCAACCGAGGCCGATCTGGACCCCGAGTTTGCCAAGAAATTCCTGAACTTCATCATTCAGGAAGTCATCCGACACCACGAAGAACACCAGAAATAGCAGACACATTCGTCTGCAAACGCCATTGATAGGAGAAACACCATGGCTATGAAAATCCGGCTCGCCCGCGGCGGTTCCAAAAAACGCCCCTTCTACCGCATTGTTGCTGCTGACAGCCGCATGGCGCGTGATGGCCGCTTCATCGAGAAGCTCGGCACATACAACCCACTGCTACCCAAAGACAGCGAAGAGCGCGTGCAAATGAACATGGAACGCGTTCAGCACTGGCTGAGCCAAGGCGCCCAGCCTACCGACCGTGTGTCGCGTTTCCTGGAAGCCGCCGACGTGCTGCCCAAGAAAGAGCGTAACAACCCCAAGAAGGGTACACCGGGCAAAGCCGCTCAGGAACGCGCTGAAGAAAAAGCTGCCAAAGCTGCTGAGGCCGCCGAAGCTGCTGCCGCACCCGCTGAGGAAGCTGCTGCCGAGTAAGGCAGATGCGGACGTTTTCGCAGGCGTTCCAAGAGGAATTCCGGGACCTGTTGAAGTGGCGCCGTGATGTGCGCCGCTTTCGCACGGACCCGGTACCAGAGGATCTGCTGGCCGAGGCGCTGGATGCGTTTCGGCTTGCCCCCTCTGTTGGCCTCTCGGAGCCTTGGCGGATCGTACGCGTGGCAAGCCCGCAGGCAAGGGCCGCAGCCCTTGCCAATTTTGAGGCCGCCAATGCAGATGCGCTGGCGACCTACGATGGGGCAGATGCCGACACCTACGCCTCGCTCAAGCTTTCGGGCATGCGCGAGGCGCCGGTACAATTGGCTGTGTTTTGCGATGAAATCGGCCTCAAAGGCAAAGGTCTGGGCCGCGCGACCATGCCCGAAATGCTTCGGTATTCGGTGGTTTCGGCCCTGACCCTCTTTTGGCTTGAGGCCCGCGCAAAGGGCCTTGGCATGGGGTGGGTTTCGGTCCTAGACCCTGACAAACTAACCCGCGATCTAGATGTGCCTGCGGATTGGGCATTTGTGGCCTACCTATGCGTTGGCTGGCCCGAGACCGTGGATGAGACACCCGAATTAGAACAACTCGGCTGGGAAGACCGGTCAACGGCGCTGGAGGTGCTGGAGCGATGAAGGACAAAGTCTGTCTGGGGGCGATCACGGGGTCCTACGGCGTGCGCGGCGAAGCGCGGGTCAAAAGCTTTTGCGCCGACCCATCTGCGATTGGTGATTACGGCACGCTCACCGATGATGAGGGTCGCACATACACCCTCACGGTCACGCGGCCCGTGAAGGGCGGCTATGCAGTGCGCCTGTCTGGCGTCAAATCCAAGGAAGCCGCCGATGGCTTGCGCGGACAAAAGCTGTGGGCCCCCCGGAGCGCGCTGCCCGAGCTGCCCGATGACGAATATTATTATAGCGACCTGATTGGCATCACAGCCGTGGACACGGGCGGCGAAACGCTGGGCCGTATCCATGCGGTGCATGACCACGGCGCGGGCGATATCCTAGAACTTCGTCCAATCAAGGGCCCGGGCACCATACTGGTTCCATTCACCCAAGCGGTCGTGCCCACAGTTGATCTGGCCGCGCGCCGCGTGGTGATTGACCCACCTGCCGGGCTGTTTGACGACAGCGACGAAGACGACGCGCCCAAATCCTAACGGCCCCAAGCCATGGCGCGTCTGACGCCCAAGCATATTGAGACCCGCCATGAGTGACCCCGACAAGCCAGACCTCGCCCGCCCTCGGCCCACCAAATCCCACGGGCGGCTATCAATCTCGGCCAGCCTCAAGCCACGCGCGCTTGTGACGGATACGCCGCGCCTCAAGGGCGCGTGGACCGCCAAGATCATCACCCTTTTTCCCAGCGCCTTCCCCGGCGTTTTGGGTGAAAGCCTGACGGGCACGGCCCTGCAAAAAGGCCTTTGGGCACTTGAAACAATTGATCTGCGCACTTTTGGGCTGACGAAACACCGCAATGTGGATGACACACCTGCGGGCGGAGGCGCGGGTCTTGTGCTGCGCCCCGATGTTGTCGGACCCGCGATTGAGCATGCCCAACGCGGTTGGAACGCGCCAATCATCTATCTGAGCCCCCGGGGCAAACCAATGGATCAAGCCATGATGCAGCGCCTGTCCGAAGGCCCCGGCGTCACGCTTTTGTGCGGCCGGTTTGAGGGCGTGGATGAGCGCGTTTTGGAACATTACGGCATCCAAGAGGTGTCTTTGGGTGATTTCGTCATGACCGGGGGAGAGATCGCGGCACAGGCCTTGATCGATGCCACCGTCCGCCTTATACCGCGCGTACTTGGGAATCAGGCTTCCACCGAGGACGAATCGTTCTCGCACGGTCTGCTCGAACACCCCCAATATACGAAACCGGCCACTTGGCAGGGGCGTGACATTCCTGAGGTTCTTCTCTCGGGGCACCATGCCCGGATATCTGACTGGCGGACGGACATGGCCGAAAGGCTGACGAAGCAACGACGACCTGACCTCTGGCGGGCTTATTGTGAAGATCACGATAGGGACCCGGGCGAAGACCAAGAGCTCTGAGGACGCGCCAATATTTCCCGAAAAACGGGGATCAGCATAGGAGCGTATCATGAACGTGATCGCACAAATCGAAGCGGAGCAAATCGCTGCGCTCGGCAACGACATTCCGGATTTTAAAGCCGGTGACACCATCCGCGTCGGTTTTAAAGTGACCGAAGGCACACGTACTCGTGTGCAGAACTACGAAGGCGTCTGCATCGCCCGCAAGAACGGCTCCGGCATCGCTGGCTCGTTCACCGTGCGCAAGATTTCCTTCGGTGAAGGCGTGGAACGTGTGTTCCCCCTGCACTCGACAAACATCGAAAGCATCACTGTTGTGCGCCGCGGCCGCGTCCGTCGCGCCAAGCTGTACTACTTGCGTTCGCGTCGCGGTAAGTCCGCACGGATCGCCGAAGTGACCAACTACAAAGCGCCCAAAAGCGCATCCGCAGACGCGTAAGGAGCTTTTGTCATGAAAAAAGAGATCCACCCCGACTACCACACGATCAACGTCAAAATGACGGACGGTACTGTTGTAGAAATGAAATCCACTTGGGGCGCCGAAGGCGACCAGCTGGCGCTCGACATCGACCCCTCCGTGCACCCTGCATGGACCGGCGGCAACTCGCGCCTGATGGACACCGGCGGCCGCGTGTCCAAGTTCAAAAACAAATACGCAGGTCTGGGCTTCTAAGACGGCTGATCTTCGGATTAACGAAACGCCGTCCCTTTTTGGGGCGGCGTTTTGCGTTGGGGACTATGGCGCTGGCAGGATTGCGGCGCGCAGGGCGCCTAGCCCGCCTCCTTTGCCCAAACCGTCCACTGCCGCCTCAACCACACTGGCTCGGTTCTTGCCTAGAACGGGCTCTGCATAGGCATAGAATTTCGCCCGGACGTCTGCGTTGCTAACAGGGTTTTCCGGGTCGCCCGGGGCCTCTGTGTCCGCTGATGTCAGGCGTTGCCCATCCTTTAGCACAACCGTCACCCGCGCGATCCGACGCTCGGGGAACGCTGCGGTAAAGCCCGCCTCTTCGTCGATCCGCATGCCCTGCGCGATCCGCGCGATTTCTGGGTCGTTTAGTGCGGCATCAGCCACGTCTGCCGGGTCTACCCGCCCTCGAACAAGGGCGACGGCGGCGGGAAAGGCCGTCGAATACTGGGCCTCTTCGGTGGTTTTGGGGTCCCGCATAGCAAGCCGCTTCGAGTGATGAAAAGTCTCAATCGCGATATGGTCCACCGTCTCAGACCGCAGCCCATGTGCGCGACGCACATCAAGAACCGCCTGTACCGGGGGCTGCGCCCAACGGCAGACGGGGAAATGTTTGAAATACTGCTCCGCGATGCACCACCGTTGGCCAAGGCTCTGCCACAGGTCCTGCACATCCGCACCTTCAACCGTTATCGCGGGCGCACCGGTGAACCCGTCTGCCGCCAAATAGGCCGCCGAAACCCCGGACATGGCCCCCCATCCTGATCCGTCCTTTAGCATGGTAGGGTGATCAATCACCCGCATCATCTGGCTGCGCGGCCCGTGGTATTCCGCAATCCCGATGGCATGGCGCGTCTGATCCGCCGTCAGCCCCATCGCGCGCGCGCCAAGGCCCGCCACACCCACCGCAACCCAAGCCCCCGAGGTATGATAATCGCTGGCCGTTCGGTGCAGCGCGATGCCTGCACGGGTCGCGAGTTCATAGCCCACAATAAACGCCGCGAGGAACTCTTGGTCATCCTCCATCCCTTCGGCCTCACTGAGGGCGGCAAGGGCCGGTAGCACACCGCAGCCCGTATGGCCCTTGGTCAGCTTGTGTCCATCGTGGGCATCCACGGCATCAATCGTGCAGCCCCCTGCTAAGGCCACCCCCGGCGCGCTCGCGGCGCGACCGTCAAACAGCACCGTCGCCGATTTCGCCCCCGGCCCGAAATGCGCCGTGGCATGACGATGGATCACGCGCGAAAGCTCTGTCTGCGTGCCTGCGGCCGCGACCCCCAACAAATCCAACAACCACTGCCGACCAAGGGCCTGCATCTGGGGTGGAATGTCCGTCAGCTTGGTATCATGTAGAAACTCCGTGAAGGCGTTGGCCATGACGTACCCTCCAAAGGCGTGCAATAGTCATAGGCTGGCAGGCTCTTTTCGGCATTCCCAGCCCAAAGCCGACAAAAAGCGACGTAATCTGACTGTGCAGCCGCTTCCCCCGCCTGCACTTCCTACCTATAGTGGCTGATAAGCATATCTTGGGGAAACGCCCGCATGGCACACATCATCGTATTCGGTAACGAAAAAGGCGGCTCGGGTAAGTCCACCTCCTGCATGCATATGGCCACGGCCCTTGCCCGGATGGGCAAACGCGTTGGCGCGCTTGATCTGGATCTACGCCAGAAGAGTTTCACCAGATACATGGAAAACCGCCTGTCTTATGGTGAGAAAAACGGCGTCACTCTGCCCACGCCCCGCTTTATCGAACTGCCCAAGGTGGATCGGGCGACGTTGAACGAGAATGAGAACCCGTTCGACAAATCTCTGTCACTTGCGGTGGCTGAGCTGGAAAAAGACAGCGACTTTATTGTGATCGATTGTCCCGGCTCGCACACGCGGTTGAGCCAGGTGGCCCACTCGCTGGCAGACACGCTGGTCACCCCACTGAACGACAGCTTTGTCGACTTTGACCTACTGGCCAAAGTGGACCCGGATACCAACAAGATTGAGGGGCCTTCGGTCTATTCCGAGATGGTCTGGCACGCGCGGCAACTGCGCGCAAAAGCGGGGCTAAAGCCGATTGACTGGCTGGTGCTGCGGAACCGTTTGGGCGCACAGCAGATGCACAACAAACGCAAAGTGGGTGAGGCATTGGATCAACTGTCCAAGCGCATCGGTTTTCGCGTTGCCCCCGGCTTTACCGAGCGGGTGATCTTTCGCGAGCTGTTCCCCCGCGGCATGACCCTTTTGGACCTGCGCGACATTGGCATCGCCAACATGAACATGTCCAATATTGCCGCCCGGCAGGAAGTGCGGGATCTTGTCCACGCGCTGAACCTGCCGGACGTCACGGCTGATTTTTAGGCTGCGATTTCGTCGACCTGAGCGTTCGCTTCCGCGATCTTTTCATCGCCGCCGTTGCCTAGGCTGTCAGCTTTCACAAACTCAACATCGGTGATCCCGATGAAGCCCATGATGTGGCGGATGTAGCGGCCAGCAAAGTCGATCTCACTGTCGACGGGCGTACCACCCGAAGCGATTGCGATAATTGCGCGTTTGCCAGTCAGCAGACCTTTGGGGCCCGTTTCGGAGTACTGGAACGTCACGCCAGCGCGGGCGACCAGATCGATCCAAGCCTTCATCGCCGCAGTCACCGAAAAGTTGTAGATCGGCGTCCCGATGACGATCACGTCGGCGGCTTGAAGCTCTGCCACCATCGCGTCTGATGTGGCCAGCACGGCTTTTTGCTCATCCGTACGGTCGGCAGCCGGGGTGAAGTTCGCGCCGATCCACGCCCCATCAATTAGCGGTACGCCGTCCGCCAGATCGCGGCGCAGGACAGTCGCGCCCTCAAAGCGAGAGGTGATTTTTTGCGACAGCGCGCGGCTAACGGAGCCTTCGGCGCGGATAGAGCTATCAATGTGCAAAACAGTCTGGGTCATGGGGAAGCCTTCGGTGAGTTGGGTTGCTTCCCCTTCATTTGGCATGTTTGCAAGCAAACGCAACTATTCAGAATATATAGCTGATGTGCATTATTGCGCGGACTCAGTCATATCGGAGTTCCGTCGCTTTGCCGCGGAAAATCACATAGGCCATGACAGTGTAGGCAAGGATTGTCGGCACGACGACGCAAGCACCGATGAGAATGATCATCAGGGATTCAGGTGCCGAGGCGGCCTCATAGATCGTGATCTGTTCGGGCACCACATAGGGGTAAAAACTGTAGGCCAGTCCAACAAAAGCCAACACAAACAAGGCACAGGACGTCACAAACGGCACCCATGACCAGTAGTCGTTTTGGGCTGGCAGACGACGGAGCGAGAACCACAGCACACCCACCAACCCCAACGACATCAGCGGCAGCGGCGCGAGGTAGAGCGCTTCTGGAAAGCTGAACCACTTGTCGAAAATGCGTGGCGATACCGCGGGAGACGCGAGGGAGATCGCCCCAAACCCGAGTACCAGCCCCCAGACGCCCCCCTTAGCCCAAGCGACTGCTTTGCGCTGCAACGCGCCTTCAGTTTTGAGGATCAACCACGCGGCCCCAATGAAGCTATATCCAACCGTCAGGAACACGGCCGTCACGAGTGCGAATGCCATCGTCAGCCACGTTTGCTGCAAGCCCATGATGTAGATGCCCAACATGTAGCCCTGCGCCAGCGAGGTCATGGTCGAACCGATCCAAAAGAAGCGGTTCCACATATCCTTGCGTTTGGCCCGTGCCTTGGCCCGAAATTCAAAGGCGACACCGCGCAGAATCAAACCCACGAGCATGACAAAAACGGGCAAATATAGCGCCGTCAGAATAGCCCCATGCGCTGATGGAAACGCCACCAAGAGCAGCCCGACGGCTAGAACGAGCCATGTCTCATTTGCGTCCCAGAACGGGCCAATGGACGCGATCATGCGGTCTTTTTCGGCGTCCTCCGCAAAGGGAAACAGAATGCCGACGCCCAGATCAAAGCCATCTAGCACCACGTAAATTAGAATCGAAAGCCCCATAAGCCCCGCAAAAACGAGCGGCAACCAGACGGATGGATCATCAAAAATGGACATATTGGATTACTCCGCCGGGGTCAGGATTTTGACCTGCGCTTCACCAGAACCACGCACTGCCATACGGATGCTGTCGCCCTTGGTCGCTTTGGTCGCGAGGTAGAAAATTACGCTGATGTACGCAGTCAGCAATGCCGCATAGATCGCGAGATAGGCGATCAAAGTGCCAAGAACCATCGGCGCGGGCACGTCGGCCACGGCCTCGGCCGTGCTCATCACGCCTTGGACCAGCCATGGCTGACGGCCGATTTCGGTGGTGTACCAGCCTGACAATGTCGCGACCCAGCCCGAAAAGGCGAAGGGTACCATGAACAGCATGATCGGCGTGGGAATGCTACCAGTCTGAAACCGTCGGCCCAGTTCATCACGCCGCGCCATAAGGGCGAGCGTACCCCAGCTTAGCAGCAGCATCGCCATGCCCGTGCCAACCATAACGCGGAACGACCAAAACACTTTATCCACCGGAGGGTGCAAAATCGTGCCGTCCTCTGCGACGAAATCATTCAGGCCGGGTACGACACCGTCAGCCTTGTGGGTCAGGATAATCGACGCAAGATTCGGGATTTCAATCGCGAAGTCATTGGTCCGCGTTTCCTCATTCGGAAGGCCAAACACCACCAGCGGCACGTTGGAGCGCGTGTCCCAGTTGCCCTCCATCGCGGCAACCTTGGCGGGCTGGTGTTCCAGCGTGTTCAGCCCATGAAAATCACCCGCAAGGATTTGAACGGGGATGAGCAGCGCACCAAAGACTAGCCCCGTGCGCAGTGTCGCCGCAACGCTGCGCGACCGATCCCCCAAAAGGTAGCGAAACGCACTAATCCCTGCGATCAGGAAGGACACGGTCAGCCCCGACGCAAGCAGCATGTGCACAAACCGGTAGGGCATCGAGGGGTTGAAAATGATCGCCCACCAATCGGTCGCGTGCGCCACGCCATCAATCATTTCAAACCCTTGAGGCGTATGCATCCAAGAGTTCAACACGATGATCCAGAACGTTGAGACCGTGGTCCCAAAGGCCACGAGGAACGTGGCAGTCGTGTGCAGCCAAACCGGCACACGAGACGCCCCAAAAAGCATGATGCCGATGAAAACCGCCTCTAGGAAGAACGCGGTCATGATCTCATAAGCCAGTAGCGGCCCCGCGATATTGCCGACTTTCTCCATAAATCCTGGCCAGTTCGTGCCGAATTGGAACGACATCGTAATGCCGGAGACGACTCCCATGGCAAAGCTTAGGGCAAAGATTTTCACCCAGAAGCGATATGCCTCCATCCACTTTTCATCGCCAGTCCATTGGAAGCGCAGTTTGAAGAACAACAGCATCCAACCCATCGCAATGGTGATCGTAGGAAACAGAATGTGAAACGAGATATTCGCGCCGAATTGGATGCGCGACAGAAGGAGGGTGTCCATCATGTGTCTAGCCTTTGGTGCGGGTAAATGGGTTTAGGCGGCTGGTTTTTTCGACCAACCCGCCCAGTTTGGCGCCGAGCGTCATCAATTGAACCAAACGCTCAGTCTCAAGCCGGTTCATGTCCTCATAGAAGGTGGACATCATCTCAATCAACTCGCGCAACTCAGCGATGCGGGCTTCGGCGTAGGGATCGCCCTGTGCGCCCTGCATTTCCAGTTCACGGAGCTTGGTCAGGGTCGGATCGATTTCGCGTTTCTTCCGCTCCGCGACAAGGGTACGGACGATCTCCCACAGGTCATCGGGGGTGGTAAAATAATCACGCCGATCGTCGGGCAGGTGGCGCAGGCGGACAAGGTTCCATGCCTGTAACTCCTTCAACCCCATGGACGTATTTGAGCGGCTGATGCCCAGTGCGGTGGTGATTTCCTCGGCATTGAGCGGCGTTTTCGACAGAAACAAAACCGCGTAGATTTGGCCAACCGTTCGGTTGATCCCCCAACGACTGCCCATCTCACCAAAGTGGAGAACAAACTCTTGAAGAAGGGGCGCCATTTTCATCTATTTTCCCATCACACAGTAATTTCAGAAATTTCTGAAATACCAGATAGGCCAAATTTTACCCCAAGAATAGAGGGAACGACAGGATGTCGCAGATGTGATGGTTCAGATATTTCCGCAGCAGGCGCAATCCGCGCGGCGCTTGATGCTGATGCTGCGCGTTTCGGCGTATAGACCGTCATAAATCAACATCTTACCACGCAGCGCCTCACCAGCGCCGGTGATCTCTTTGATCGCCTCTAGAGCCATCATAGACCCCACAACACCAGGCAATGCACCGATTACCCCGGCCTCAGCACAGGATGGGGCCTGCCCTGCGGCAGGCGGTTGCGGGAAAATACATACCAAGCACGGAGCCCCACCGGCGGGATCATAGACCGTCACCTGCCCCTCCCACTGGGAAATTGCACCAGCAACCAACGGAGTGCCCGTGGCCACGGCCGCTGCATTCACCATCTGGCGCGTGGCAAAACTGTCTGATCCATCAAGGATCAAATCGTAATCCGCGAACAACTCCTCGGCGATATCTGCGGTGAGCCGACGCTGATATGGGCGTACATTTACGTGCGGGTTCAAAGCCTTCATCGCCGTCTCGGCTGAGAAAACCTTGGGCATGTCAGAGCGGTCGTCAGTATGGATAATCTGCCGCTGAAGGTTGGACAGCGAGACGATATCGTCATCGATAACACCGATCGTGCCAACGCCCGCTCCGGCCAGATACATCAACGCCGGCGCGCCTAGACCACCTGCGCCAACCACCAGAACCTTTGCCCCACGCAACCGCATTTGGCCAGGACCACCCACTTCGCGCATCACGATGTGGCGTGCATACCGCTCCAGCTCAACCTCAGACATACCAGCCGATGGGGGCGGCGATTGTTCTTGGGCAATGTTTTTCTGGGTTTCGTCGGCGCGGGCTCGCAGCTTGCTCAGCACCTCACGATAAAGCCAAATCAGCCCGACCAGCCCGCCAAAGATCAACCACATGGACGCACTGCCGCCCGTAGCCTCGCGCAATGGCATGCCAGCAGGCATCGCCAATTGCAGGCCAAGAACGGCGATATACAAAAGCCCCAACATCAACCAGCGCGCCTGCATAGGCAGCCGCAAAATGTGCCCAATGCTCCAAATTAGAGCCGCAACACCAAGAACCAAAATCATATCAGCGGACCCCTGTTGAGCCAAAACCACCTGTGCCACGCGCGCTATTATCCAAGTCGTCGACCGGATCGAATTCAGCACGATGCACCGGGGCAACCACGGCTTGGGCGATCCTATCGCCGTGCGCAATAGTGACTGGCTCATCCCCAAGATTAATCATCAAAACACCCACATCACCGCGATAATCGCTGTCGATTGTGCCGGGCGTGTTGATCAGCGTCAGCCCCTGTTTGAAGGCAAGACCAGAGCGTGGGCGCAGCTGCAACTCATACCCCTCAGGGATCGCGATGCGCAGCCCGGTGGGCAGGATTGCACGGCTCATGGGCGCTAGGGTGCGACCCTGTTCGCGATGCTCGGCCGGGAAGTTCGCGCGGACATCGGCGCCAGCCGCCCCCTGTGTGGCGTAGGTGGGCAAAGCGACAGACGCGTCCGCCCAATCTGCACGCACGACCGCGATCCGAACATTCATGCTAAGGCCTTTGCGATACGATCCGCCAGCTTGCGCGCGGTCTCTGATTTACTCATGCGGGGCCATGCCTCCGTCCCGGTTTCGGTGACCAAAGTAACCGCATTTTCGGTGCCGCCCATAATTCCAGTTTCGGGGGACACATCATTGGCCACGATCCAGTCACAACCCTTTCGGGTCCGTTTCGCGGTCGCGTTGGCGACCACGTCATCCGTTTCGGCCGCAAAGCCAACGACCAACTTAGGCCGTTTGTCACCCCAGCCAGATACGGTTTTCAGAATGTCTGGATTTTCCGAAAACGCCAAAGCCGGGGCCTTGCCAGTGCCGTCTTTCTTCATCTTGTGGGCTGAACTGTTGTCCACGCGCCAATCCGCAACGGCGGCGGCAAAGACCGCTGCGTCAACTGTCGGTGCGGCCTCAACCGCGCACAGCATCTGAGCCGCCGTTTCGACCTGCACAACCCTTACCCCATGCGGCGGCGGAACGGCAGCCGGGCCGGTCACAAAGACCACCTCGGCCCCCAAGTCCCGCAACGCGCCAGCAATCGCAACACCCTGCGCACCGGATGAGCGGTTCGCGATATAGCGCACAGGATCAATGGGTTCATGCGTCGGACCAGAAGTCACAAGGACCTTGCGCCCAGCCAAAGGTCCCGCAATGAAGAACCTCTGCATCGCTGTAATAATATCAGGCACCTCAGCCATCCGACCCGGGCCAAATTCACCACAGGCCATTGTGCCATCGTCCGGCCCAACAAAACCAATCCCGTCCCCCATCAACGTCGCGACATTGCGCTGCGTGGCAGGATGTTCCCACATTTTTACATTCATTGCGGGGGCAATTAGCACGGGCGTATCCGTCGCGAGCAAAAGCGTAGAGGCCAGATCATTCGCTAAGCCCTGAGCCATCTTGGCCATCAGATCCGCAGTAGCGGGCGCAACCACGACCAAATCCGCAGCGCGGCTTAGCTCTATGTGGCCCATCTCCGCCTCATCGGTCAGGTCAAAAAGATCGCGGTAGACTTTGTTTGCCGCCAATGCGGACACTGACAAGGGCGTTACGAATTCTTCACCCGCGCGGGTTAGAACCGGGATAACCTCGGCCCCTTGCTCTCGGACGCGGCGGATCAAATCCAAGGATTTGAACGCCGCTATACCGCCGCCAATGATCAGAAGGATTTTCTTGTTTTGGAGCATAATGGCTGGCGTTCCGCGGCAGTTGAGTTGGCTGGACGTTACGGTGCGCCGCCGCAAGGAGCAAGATCAGCGAAAGGCCAGACAGGGATCGGGACGCTCTGCCGCGCTTGAAACAAGGGTGACGTCAAATGGCGCGTCCACGGCGGGGGCGTCTTCAAACTGGCCAAGCGTGCGCACTGTCACCTCGGGCGCCGCTGCCGCGAGGTAGACCGGCATGCCCCAGTCTTTGCGCGCATGGCCATTGCCCGTGATGACGACAACCGGGCCGCCCGTTTCATCCAGCGCTTGGAGCGTCACACGCGAAAAATGTGCATCGCGCAAGCGTTGCGCCGCGACCATGCCGGGCAACATGTTGGCTGGTAACGCATCACAATGCGCCGACATTTGCATCGCCTCGCGGGCTTTTTGTTCAGATGGATCAAGCGGCTGATGCAGTCCGAACGCGTCGGCACCATCACCGAAAATGGCTGTTATATCGCCAGAAACTGCAGCGCGGACTTGGTCACGTGGCAGGGCAGCACCATAAATTGCAGCACCATTCGCCGCAATAAAGACCGGATGATACATCGTGTAATCCGGCCAGCCAGAGGCGTTCCACTCCAACAGCTCGGACACATCCTCGGCCCGGTCCGGCACGCCCGCCGACAGCGTTTTGGCTTGCTCTGGCGTCAACATTTCAAACACGACGGCTGACGGCGCAAGGGACGCAATCGCCTCTGCTTGTCGCATGTGATGCTCCGGATTGTCGTGAATTTCGCCCAACAAAGCCACGTCAGCATCAGTCAAACGCGCGATCCAATCACCTTGCGCCCCAGCAGACGTAGATAGGGTCGCGCTTGCACATGCCAACGCGACCCCAACAAGCAACAGATTGCTATAAATCATACGAAAAAGGCTCGAACCTCTTTGGACTGACCTTCAAGGCTCTTGCGCATCTTGGTGAAAGCAGCGGCTTCAAGCTGGCGCACGCGTTCCTTGCTCAGCTTCAGTTCTTGGCCAAGACTTTCGAGCGTCCGGGGTGAATCGCGGAGCTTCCGCTCGCGCACGATAAACCGTTCACGTTCGTTAAGAGCGTTGAGAGCGCACAACAGCCATTCACGCAGCGTATCGGTGTCGTGACGATGCTCTACGGTTTCAGCGGCTTGCGCGCCATCATCCTCAAGCGCATCGATCCACTCACGGCCTTCATCCTCGGATGATTGCGTGGCATTCAATGAAAAATCGGAGCCGGACAAACGTCCTTCCATCATCTCAACATCGTGCAGCGGCACACCGACCTCTGTCGCGATCATTTGGCGCAATTGGTGCCGGTCCAGGTTCTCGCCAGCGGATTGCGCCTCACGCTCAAGACGGGCTTGCACGCGACGCATGTTGAAAAAGAGCGACTTCTGCGAGGATGTCGAACCGGTCCGAACCATAGACCAGTTCCGCATCACATAGTCTTGGATCGAGGCCTTGATCCACCACACAGCATAGGTCGAAAAGCGCACTCCACGGTCGGGGTCAAATTTGTCGGCAGCTTTCATGAGACCCAAACCAGCCTCTTGGATCAGGTCGTTCATCGGCGCACCATAGCGGCGGAACTTCGAAGCCATTGAGATCGCGAGCCGCATGTACGCAGTGATCAGCCGGTGCAAGGCCGCCTCGTCTCGTTGATCGCGCCACGCGTAGGCCAGCTGCAATTCCGTTTCGGCATCCAGCAGCTCTGCCTTCATCGCACGACGGGATAGTGTTGTATCGCTGTTGAAATCCAAGGCCATGATCGCCCCCTGAAGACTGTTGGTTTGGTTTTGTAAGTGATACGGGGGGCACACGACGTTGGATCACCAGGGGGCATAATTAATGTTGATTTTACCAAAGCTAACCCTAGTGACTGGCGGAGCTGCATCTGGAAAAAGCGATTATGCAGAGCGACTTATAGCCAGCTCCGGCCTGCCGAAAAAATATTTCGCAACGTCACAAATTTGGGATGATGAAATGGCGGAAAAAGTCCGCGCGCACCGTACAAGCCGTGCAGGCGATGGCTGGGATACCGTTGAGACGGGCACTGATCTAGTGGCTGCAATCCACGCGACGGTCCCGGATGAGGCCGTCCTAATTGATTGCGCCACAATGTGGCTGACGGCAATCATTATGGCGGACGGCGACCCCGCTGATGAAGTCCCGCGAGTGTTAGGTGCCCTTAGCCAGTCACCCACGCCGTTCGTCATCGTGACCAACGAAGTGGGGCAAGGCATCGTGCCAGACACCTCGATGGGGCGCGCATTTCGCAATATCCAAGGGCGTTTCAATCAAGCAGCAGCACGGCAAGCCGACAGCGTGATTGCCGTTATGTCGGGCCTGCCCTTTGCCCTCAAAGGAACACTGCCGAAGGTGTCGCAATGACCCGCTTTTGGTGGGTACGTCACGGCCCGACCCATGCAAAGACGATGGTTGGCTGGACCGATTTACCAGCCGATCTGTCAAACACCGATCAGATCGCGCGCGTCAGCGCCGCTTTGCCTGACGCGCCCATTATAAGCAGCGATCTGCTCCGCACCCGGACCACCGCAGACGCGATACAAGGCACGCGATTCCGGCTCACGCATGAAAAACGCTTTCGCGAATTTCACTATGGCGAATGGGAAAACCAAACGTTTGACGCAATCGACAGCCCCGAATGCCGTGCCTTCTTTGATGCCCCCGGTACGCAAAAAGCACCCGGTGGCGAGAGCTGGAATGACGTCACCGAAAGGGTAAATGCCGGCTGCGATGTGTTAACAGGCACCTATTCTGACATTATTATTGTTGCCCATATGGGGGTAATCCTCACGCAATGGGCGCGCGCGCTCAACATCACACCATATGAGGCCCTTGGACAGGTAATTGAGCCGCTCTCGATCACGCGGATCACATGGGACGGCAATAAATTCGAGGGTGATTTCGCCAATCACCATCCGTGATAGAGATGCCGTAAAAACATCATTGGCGCGTCGGCATTTAACAGGGCTATGCTTAGCTCATGACATATGACCTTTTGATCGGCGATAAATCGTATTCAAGCTGGAGCCTGCGTGCTTGGCTGCTGTTTGAACGCTTTGGGATTCCTGTGAACATTCACACCACTGAGTTCTATCAACCGGGGTTTGCGGAAGACCTGAAGCCGTGGTTTCCCGCGGCAACCGTCCCTGCGGTGCGCGCGCCTTCTGGGGCAGTTTGGACAGATTCCCTCGCAATCTTTGAAGGAATTATTGAGGCGAACCCTGAGCTGCCATTGCTTCCCAAAGATCCCAAAAGTCGGAGTGCTGCGCGGTCGCTCATGGCTGAAATGCACAGTGGTTTCATGGCGTTGCGCGGTGACTGCCCCATGAATTTGCGGCATAAATGGCAGGATTTTCGACCTTCAGAAGCAGTTATGCGTGATATCAAACGCATCATCATGCTGTGGGATCACGCGCGCAGTCTAGCTGGACAGGGACCTTGGTTATTTGGCGAATACGGGGCGGTTGATGCCTTCTATGCACCTGTCGCTGCTCGCATCGCGGGATACGGGCTGCCAGTCGACCAAGCCGCCTCAGAGTATGTGAGCGCGCATCTACATGACCCCTCCTTCCGCCGCTGGCGCGCCATGGGTGAGGCACGTAATCGAACGCTGAGCGAATACGACAAGGGCCTCCCCAAAGGACCCTGGCCTGGGCCAAAATCGCTCTCTGCCCAGCCGGTTGCAAAAGGTCCCTCGGGGAATGACATCTGCCCATATTCCGGTGAACCAGTAACCCATTTTCTTGAACTTAAAGGACGGGTCTTTGGCTTCTGCAATGCAACTTGCCGAGACAAAACATGCGCCGATCCAGAAGCATGGCCAGCCTTCATGAAGCTTTACCAATCGTAAACACCTTGCCGCTAATCCTGTCCCAAGATGCCATCGAGGGGCCGCAATGCTCGCAAGTACATATACCGTCGCTTTCGATGGATTGGTCGCACGACCGGTTAAGGTAGAATGCGCGCTCGCGCCCGGGCTGCCGTCATTCTCAATCGTTGGGCTTCCCAGCAAAGCCATTAGTGAGGCAAAGGACAGAGTGCGCGCCGCACTCGCGCACTTGAATGTGGCGATGCCATCCAAGCGGATCACGATCAACCTTTCCCCAGCGGACCTGCCAAAATCAGGCGCGCATTTCGATCTGCCAATCGCCGCCGCGATCCTCGCTGCGATTGATATGCTCCCACAGGATAAAGTCGCGCGCATAATGTCATTGGGAGAGTTATCTCTTTCTGGCAAACTGATCCCAATCAAGGGCGCGCTACCTGCCGCGGTCACAGCTGGCACACTTGAAACAGAATTATACTGCCCCGAAGAATGCAGCACTGAAGCCGCATGGGTCGGCGCCACGCGGGTGTTTGGCGTGTCTAGCTTAGCGGCGCTTCTGGCACATTTCACCGGGGCCAAACCCCTCGCGCAGGCGCATCCGGCCCACCTCGCCCCCATTCAGCATGATCGCGATTTGCGCGATATTCGAGGCCAAGCCCGTGCGAAACGCGCGCTCGAAATTGCAGCCGCTGGCCGGCATCATCTGCTAATGGTCGGCAGCCCGGGGTGCGGCAAATCCATGATCGCGGCCCGGTTACCGTCTATTTTGCCGAACCTCACACCGGCCGAAGCGCTTGAAACATCAATGGTTCACTCAATCGCAGGCCTGCTTGGTGAAGGGGGCATCGCCCGAACGCGGCCTTTTCGCGATCCGCATCACACAGCCTCAATGCCCGCGCTGGTTGGTGGTGGCAAAGGCGCCGGACCGGGTGAAATCTCACTCGCGCACAATGGTGTTTTGTTCATGGACGAGTTCCCAGAATATCAGCGCCAAACACTCGAATCGCTACGCCAACCCCTTGAGAATGCCGAAGTCGTCATCTCACGCGCGAATGCACATGTCCGATATCCTTGCCGGTTTTTGCTGATCGCCGCCGCCAACCCATGCCGCTGCGGACACCTCTATGACGCAAACCTCGCGTGCGGCCGCGCCCCAATCTGTGGCGCGGACTACATCGAAAAAATCTCAGGTCCGCTGCTAGATCGTTTCGACCTGAGGATCGAAATGCTACAAGTTCCTGCCGATGAACTGAAACGCGAACCAACCGGCGACAGCTCCGCTGAGGTGGCTGAGCGCGTTGCCGCCGCGCGCGCGATCCAAACTGAACGCTACGCCAGCATCGACAACACCCACACCAATTCGGATTGTGAGGGCGAAGTCTTGATGGATGTGTGCCGCCCAACACAGGCCGGGCAAGCGATGCTCGACCTCGCGACGGAGCGATTTTCGCTCAGTGCGCGGGGGTATCACCGGGTATTGCGAGTTTCGCGCACCATCGCTGACTTAGCAGGGGACGTTGATGTCGACACCCCGCACATAGGTGAGGCGTTATCATATCGACTGGTCGCCGCCCCTAAAGTTTAGTCCGCCAGCTTCCGCTCAATCGCATCCCAGATCAGTGCCGCGCCATTGACGCCGTCAAATGCTTCAAGCTCCCGCAAGCCGGTGGGGGAAGTCACATTAATCTCGGTCAGGTAGTCGCCAATCACGTCAATCCCGACAAAAATCTGACCTGCTTCACGCAACTTTGGCCCAATGGCTGCACAAATCTCAAGGTCACGGTCGGTCATTCCAACCGGCTCAGGCCGTCCACCAACGTGCATATTCGATCGCGTTTCACCCTCAGCAGGGACACGATTGATTGCGCCAATCGGTTCCCCATCCACAAGGATAATCCGTTTGTCCCCCGCGCTCACGGCGGGCAGGAATTTCTGCATAATAAGCGGTTCATTATTCACGGATGAAAACAGCTCATGCAGTGAATTAAGATTACGATCTTCGGGGGTTAGGCGAAACACGCCCGCGCCGCCGTTGCCGTAAAGCGGCTTAAGAATGACGTCACCATGCCGCGCACGGAAGGCTTTCAAAGTCTCCAAATCGCGGGTCACCATCGTTGGCGGTGTCAGCTCTAGAAAATCCAAAACCATCAGCTTTTCCGGCCAGTTCCGCACCCAAGTCGGGTCATTCACGACCAGCGCCTCACCCTTGAGGCGATCCAACACATGTGTTGTGGTGATGTAGCCCATGTCGAACGGCGGGTCTTGGCGCAGCCAAACCACATCCATGGATGCAAGATCGAGCTCAGTTTCAGGCTGCAGAGTAACATGATCGCCCACCACATTGCGGACTTCCATTCCGTGGCCACGGGCCATGATGCGGCCTGTGTCATACGCCAATGCGGTCGGTGGGTAATAGAACAGCTCATGCCCACGGGCCTGAGCCTCTAGCGCCAGTCGAAAGCTGGAATCCGCGTTAATATCGACACCCGTAATCGGGTCCATCTGGAATGCTACACGCAGCGCCATGTCCGTCTCCACTTAAACATCTTTGCCTAGATGGCGCAGTCGGACGGGCCGCGCAACGCACAAGTATACGCCGTTAAGCGCACAATGCGTTTTCGATGACCTCTATTTGGCCAGATTGATCGACTAGCGCCACGTCAAACCGTGATGGAGTAAGATCACCCTTCGGCTGACCAGACAGGAATTCAGCCGCCGCACCAAAAAGACGTTGGATCTGTCGGGGGCCTAGACTTTCCGCAGCACGTGCAAGCGCTTTACTTTTCTTGACTTCGACAAAAATACAGGTGCCCGCTTTTTCAAAAATGAGGTCAATCTCACCCCCAATACCACGCCAGCGATGCCCCAACAGTGTGTGACCGCCGCGAATGTATCGAATGGCAACCGACTGCTCTGCGGCCAAACCGGCAAAGTAATTGGTAAGACTTCTCATTTATCGCCCAATTTCAAAGCCATTTGATACGCATCCCTTCGTGAAATCGAGAAATCCTCCGCGATCATCGCGGCCGCCTCTTTGACTTTTAGCGTTTGAAGTGCTTCGCGCAGCGCCGCTTCGATATCCCCCTCAGAGGCGACCTCAACAACACCCTCACCGATCACGAGAACAATTTCCCCCTTCGGAGGGTGATCGATCACAGAGGCCAAAACGTCAGACATCATACCACGGCGTGTTTCTTCAAATTTCTTGGTCAACTCGCGACACAACGCGCATTCGCGATCCCCTAAAACTATCAGACAGGCTTTTAACAATTCGCTAATGCGCTTGGGGCTTTCATACAAAACAAGCGTCCCCGGGATCGACTTCAACCCCTTCAGGAACGTCTCACGCGCTTTGGCCGCGTTCGGTGGGAACCCCGCGAAATAGAACCGATCCGTTGGCAATCCCGCGACGCACAGCGCCGATAACACGGCCGAGGCACCGGGTGCCGCAAACACCGGCACATCCGCATCATGCGCGTCACGCACCAACTGATAGCCCGGATCCGCAACCATGGGCGTGCCTGCCTCTGACACATAGGCCACGGATTTTCCCTCCTGCAAGGCTGCCAACAACCGGGGGCGCGCAGTGGGACCATTGTGATCGTGATAGGCCACGATCTGGCGACCATCGCGTGAAATCCCATGCAATTCCATCAACTTGCGCGCGGTTCGCGTATCTTCGGCTGCAAGCATATCTGCCGCCCCCAGTATATCGAGACCCCGCAATGTGATATCCCGCGCAGCACCGATTGGCGTGGCAACAAGGTAAAGCCCCGGGGCAAGGCTCGCGCTCAGTGGCGATGTGGCGCGCGTCATGCTCAATTCCCTTCGCATCGTTTACTTGGCTGACTATAGGCTCTAGTTTCGACGGAAGGTCTATGGGATTTCGATGAATTCCCGCATTAATTCAAAGGGTGGGTCTCATGATCGGGTGGCTTTTTTCTCGTGTTTCGCGGTGCGCGATGTTGGTTTTGGGTGCGCTGGCGGTTGCGGGGTGTCAGGCCAACTTCCCCGGTGGGGGCTCCCGCGCGGTTTCCGCTGATCGTGCCGTGCCGGTTGCCATTTTGTTGCCCTACGGCTCCGCCAACGCCGGTGACAGTGTCGTCGCACAGGCCCTAGAGGACGCCGCACGCCTTGCAATCGGTGATCTTGCAGGGGTCCGCCTTGACCTGAGAGTATATGAAACAGCAGGTGACGCAGCCATTGGGGCCGCCGCCGCCACGCGCGCCGTAGATGACGGAGCCAAGGTCATTCTTGGGCCGCTTTATGCAGATGTTGCCGCCGCAGTGGGCGTCGCGGTGGCGAACGACAACGTCTCAGTCCTGAGTTTTTCCAACAACACTTCCGTCGCGGGGGGCAATGTTTATGTCCTTGGCAACACGTTTGAAAACACCGCAGATCGCGTGATCAGCTACGCCACGGCCCAAGGGCGCAACCGCGTGGCAGTCCTGCATGCCAACGATACGGCAGGCAGTATCGCCCGAGCTGCCGTCCAATCCGCTGTCGGTAAATCAGGCGCAACTCTTGTGGCCGCGATCCCATATGAGCTGTCGCAAGAGGGCGTATTCAATGCCGTGCCCATCGTGCGCGACGCTGTCCGCGAGGCCGGTGCCAATTCGGTTTTCTTCACTTCGGCCTATTCCGGCGCGCTGCCGATCTTTGCACAACTTCTGCCCGAAAACGGCATTCAGCCCGGTGATGTCCAGTTCATGGGCCTCGCACGTTGGGATGTCCCATCAGAGGCACTCAGCCTCACAGGACTACAGGGCGGGTGGTTCGCCCTACCGGACCAAGGGCTTTCGGCCCAATTCGACAGCCGTTTTCAAGCCGCCTTTGCCCGCGCGCCCCACCCCCTTGCGGGCCTCGCATTTGACGGCATATCCGCGATTGGCGCCGTCGTCCGCGATGCAGGCGAAATCGGCCCCGCATCATTGACGCAGCCCTCTGGCTTTGCGGGCGTGAACGGGGTATTCCGGCTGCGAGCCGATGGCACCAACGAACGTGCCTTAGCCATCGCGCAAATCATTGACGGCCAAGTTCAGGTGATCTCCCCTGCCCCAAGACGTTTCGGAACCTCGGGTCTCTAAGACCTCCGCCCCCCGCCGTTTACCGCGGGACCTAAGCACACTTGCCCCCAGCGACCTGATCGTTGAGGCACGCAGGATATTTGACGTCGAGCCTATGCTCGATGCGCTCGAAGCAGCGCTTGCCAACGCGCCCGACAGCGGCGCGGTCCGCAAGGCAACCGTTGAGACGTTGGGCGACGCCCGCACCCTTGGCCGCGACGCCATTGCCGCCGGGTTTGAGGCCGACCCAAGCCGCGCCCGCCGCGTCACCCATGCCTACAGTTTTCTGACGGATTGCATCGTGGAATGCGTGTTTCACGTCGCCACCCGCATCCTACACCCAAACCCGCACCCAACTGAGGGCGAACAGATCGCGGTGCTGGCCGTAGGCGGCTATGGGCGCGGCGAAATGGCCCCCCATTCCGACGTCGATCTGCTATTTCTCACGCCCTACAAAATGACCCCTTGGGTCGAGAGCGTGATTGAATCCATGCTCTACATGCTGTGGGATTTGAAGCTGAAGGTCGGGCATTCCAGTCGCACCGTAAAGGATTGCCTTCGCCTTGGGCGTGAGGATTTGACCATCCGCACCGCACTTCTAGAACAAAGACTTATCTGCGGACGCGGCGCCTTGGCCACGGACCTGCGGGACCGGCTGTGGGCTGAGTTGTTTTCCCAAACAATCCCCGAGTTCGTTGAAGGAAAGCTCATCGAACGCAGCGAGCGGCACCGCAAACAAGGCGGTCAGCGTTATATGCTGGAGCCGAACGTCAAAGAGGCCAAGGGCGGCCTTCGGGACCTTCAGACGCTGTATTGGATCGCAAAGTATCGCTACGGCGTGCGCGACGCCGCAGACCTTGTGGATTTGGGCGTCTTTCGTCCCGAAGAATTCAGAAGCTTCGAAGCCGCAGAGCGGTTCTTGTGGTCCGTACGCTGTCACCTGCATCTGGTCACAAACCGCGCCGCCGATCACCTGACGTTCGACATGCAGGTCGAGGTTGCCGCGCGCTTGGGCTATACCGACCGGGGCGGGCGACGCGGCGTTGAACACTTTATGCAGGCCTACTTTCGCCACGCAACCAAGGTGGGTGAGCTCACGCGCATCGTGCTCACGGCACTTGAGGCCGACAACACCAAATCAAAGCCCGGCATCTTTGGGTTCCTGCGTGGCAAACGCCCCAAGAAACTAAAAGCCCCCTACGTGCTGCACCAAGAACGCATCAACGTTGAGGATGAGGCCGCGTTTCTGTCCGACCCGCTGAACCTGCTACGCGTGTTCGAAGAGGCCTTGCGCACTGGCTTTTTGCTGCACCCCGATACGATGCGGCTGATCTCGGCCAACCTGCACCTGATCGACCAGCGGATGCGCGAAACACCCGAGGCGAACAAATTGTTCCTTGGGCTGATGCTCAAACACGGCAATCCCGAACGGTCCCTGCGGCGCATGAATGAGCTGGGCGTTTTGGCCGCGTTCTTGCCGGAATTCGCGCCTATCGTCGCGATGATGCAGTTCAATATGTATCACAGCTACACGGTTGATGAGCATACGATACAGGTCATCTCAAACCTTGCAGAGATTGAGCGCGAAGAGCTGCGCGATGACCTGCCGCTGGCTTCATCCATCCTAAAGGACGGCGTTAACCGCCGGGTCCTGTACGTGGCGATGCTGCTGCATGACATCGGGAAAGGGCGGCCCGAAGATCACTCGGTCCTTGGGGCACAGATCGCCCGCCAAGTGGCCCCCCGCTTTGGCTTGCGCAAAGAAGAAGTCGAAACCGTCGAATGGCTGGTGCGTTATCACCTGCTAATGTCCGACATGTCGCAAAAGCGGGATATTTCCGACCCCCGCACAGTGCGCGATTTTGCCAAAGCCGTCAAAACGCGCAAGCGGCTCGACCTGCTGACTGTACTCACCGTGTGTGACATTCGCGGCGTTGGCCCCAACGTGTGGAACAACTGGAAAGCGCAGATGCTGCGCGCCCTGCACCGTGCCACGGCCCTCGCGCTAGAGAACGGGCTAGAGGACGTGAACCGCGAAACCCGTGAGGCCAAGGCCCGCAAATTGTTCCGCGATGCGATGCCCAATACATGGACCGAAACGCGCCTCCGCGCCGAGATTGGGCGCCACTACGGCACCTATTGGCAGGGCCTGCCCACCGGGGCGCAAGTGCGCTTTGCCCATATGTTGCAGGACATTGCCGCCGACGAATTCAAGGTTGAGCTGGAACCCGATGAGGAGCGCGATGCGACCCGCGCGCTGTTTGCCAACGAAGACCACCCCGGCGTGTTCACCCGGCTTGCGGGTGCGCTGTCGCTCGTGGGGGCCAACATCATCGACGCCCGTACGTTTACCTCTAAGGATGGATACGCGACGTCGGTGTTCTGGCTCCAAGACGGCGACGGTCACCCCTATGAGGCCAACCGCCTGCCCCGCCTGCGCGGCATGATCGAAAAGACCCTGCGCGGCGAGGTCATCACCTCTGACGCGCTTCAGGGGCGTGAAATCAAGAAACGCGAGCGGCCCTTTGCGGTGCCCACGTCGATCACCTTCGATAACGAAGGTTCAGAGATTTACACAATCGTTGAGGTCGACACACGCGATCGCCCCGGCCTGCTGTATGACCTGACACGCACCCTCGCGGACGCGAATATCTACATCGCCACCGCCACCATCGCGACCTACGGCGCGCAGGTGGTAGACGTGTTCTACGTAAAGGACATGTTCGGGCTCAAGCTACATTCCAAGTCTAAACAAGCCGATCTCGAGAAAAAACTGCGCGCCGCGATTGCGCGCGTCAAGGAACGGGCGGGCGCCTAAGACATGCTAAGAGGGTTCCTGACTGTCGGAGGCTGGACAATGGCCAGCCGCGTGCTGGGCTTCATGCGCGACATCTTTATCGCGCGATTTCTAGGGACAAGCGGCGTGGCCGAGGCGTTCCTGATCGCCTTTTCCCTGCCCAACATGTTCCGCCGGTTTTTCGCAGAAGGCGCGTTCAACATGGCCTTTGTGCCGATGTACGCCAAAAAGTTAGAGGGCGGTGAGGACGCGGATGACTTTGCCCGCGATGCGTTCACGGGGTTATTCGTCATCCTATCGGTGTTCTCCGTTTTGGGCATGGTGTTCATGCCTGCGCTGGTCTGGGTAATGGCCTCTGGCTTTACGGCGGATGAACGGTTTTCTCTTGCGGTGATCTACGGGCGCATCGCGTTTCCCTACATCCTTATGATCTCACTTGCCGCACTGGTATCAGGACTACTGAATGCCAACAGCCGGTTTTTGGCGGCGGCGGCGGCCCCTGTTTTGCTCAACCTTGTGTTCATTGCGGGCATGCTGGGTGTGGCGGTCTTTGGCACGCCAACACCATCGGCCATCGGTATCGCGCTGGCATGGTGCGTGCCTGTGGGCGGCATGGCCCAATTGGGCTTGGTCTATTGGGCGGCACGCCGGGCGGGCCACACGCTTACGATCCGCCGCCCCCGTATGACGCCGGAACTTAAACGGCTCGCCATCATCGCAGGGCCCGCAGCTTTGGCGGGCGGCGTTATGCAAATCAACCTGTTGGTCGGTCGCCAAGTCGCCAGCTATTTTGAAGGCGCGGTCGCGTGGCTGGCCTATGCCGACCGGTTATACCAATTGCCGTTGGGGGTTGTGGGCGTCGCAATCGGCGTGGTCCTCCTGCCCGATCTGGCGCGCCGTGTCCGCGCCGAGGATGAAGCTGGCGGCCAAGAAGCGTTTTCCCGCGCGGGAGAGTTTGCTCTACTCTTGACCATTCCAGCAGCCGTCGCCCTCGTGGTGTTGGCTGTCCCGCTTGTGTCCGTCTTGTTTGAGCGCGGAGCCTTCAACGCCGACGACACCGCCTTTACCGCCCTCGCGCTAATCGTTTATGGCGCGGGCCTGCCTGCTTTTGTCCTGCAAAAGGTGTTTCAGCCCCTGTTTTTCGCCCGCGAAGACACCAAAGCCCCCCTGCGCTATGCGGTGATCTCACTGTTCATTAACGCCGCTGTCGCCATTGGCCTCGCTCCGTTCATCGGCTTCATGGCCGCTGCACTTGGGACCACGCTCGCGGGATGGAGCATGGTTTGGCTGTTGTGGCGCGGCAGCCGCGATATTGGGCAGGCCGCAACCTTTGACGCCCAATTCAAAGGCCGCATTTGGCGCGTGATCTTTGCGTCACTCATCATGGGCGCAGTTTTGTGGTTCGCCGAAATTACCCTTGGCCCAGTGCTGGGCATGGACGGTTGGCGGTATCTCGGCTTGGCCATTTTGGTCGCAGTAGGCATCGCAACATACGCAATCGCAGGCCAGCTATGCGGCGCATTCCGGTTGCGCGAACTGCGGGCGGCGTTACGGCGCTAGCGACGCAGGCTGTCGCGCAACCGGGCCCATCCGCCCGGGATCAAGAAAAACGACATCCCAAAGCCTGCGACGAAACCCGCCAAATCCGCCGTCCAATCCCCGGTTGATCCGAAAAGTGCTGCGAACAAAAGCTGAATACCCAACAGGAAACCGATCAGGGAAAATGCCTTCATGGGGGCCTCACCCATAACGCGCGCGCGCACCCACAACAGGAAAGTGAACGCGCCGATCAACCCGTAAATGCCCGGGTAACTGCCGACCAAGGGCGTCAGGAATTCAAACAGATAGCCGTAGACGAACGCGCCAAAGATTGAGGCGCCGAAGAAGACGGCAAGTAGCCGCCATCCCCCGAACGCACCCGAAATCGCCTTGCCTATGGCCAGGATAAACACCACCGAAAACAGCACATGCGTGAAGCTGAGGTGCAGGAACGGGTAGGTCACAAACCGACGCAAATGTTCGAGCGGGAATTGCCCCGTCGTGATCATCCAATCCAGGATTTCGCCGCTAAAGCCGAAGTCGCTGATGGCGTTGATCCGCCAACCGATGCCGCCATCTCCGCCCAAATATCCTGCTTGCGCGAGGGAAAACATCCCCTCGACCCCGCCGATAACCGCCGCCAAGGCGACAACAGTGCGCGGCACATCAAGAAAGGGAGAGGCGTTTGGATCGGCGTTCATACATACGGGTCCTGTGCGAGTGTTGGCCCACGCCTAGCGCGGAATGCCCCCCAAGACCAGTCGCAGCCTGCCCCTTTGGTTGACGCCCCAGCACCGCCTCGCTAAGCGAAAGGACCACTTTCGATCCGTTCCATGAGGCCACCATGTCCGAAGCCCAATTCACCAAGCGCGTTTTTTCCGGCATCCAACCGTCGGGCGGTTTGACGCTGGGCAATTATCTGGGCGCGATGAAGCGGTTCGTGGATATGCAAAACGAAGGCTCATTCGAAACGGTCTATTGCATGGTGGACCTACACGCGATCACGACCGTGCTGAACGATCCTGCCGCATTGCGCCACAACACGCGGGAATTGTGCGCGGGCTTTATCGCCAGCGGGATCGACCCCGAAAAATCGATCCTGTTCAACCAATCACAAGTCCCCGAGCACGCGCAATTGGCTTGGATTTTCAATTGTGTGGCGCGCATGGGCTGGATGGGCCGCATGACTCAGTGGAAAGACAAAGCAGGCGAAAATGCGGAAGGCGCGTCCCTTGGGCTGTTCGCATATCCCGCGCTCATGGCGGCTGACATTCTGATCTATCACGCAACGCACGTCCCCGTGGGTGAGGACCAAAAACAACACCTTGAGCTGACGCGCGATATCGCCGCCAAGTTCAACCACGACTTTGGCGTAGATTTCTTTCCGATCACTGAGCCAGTGATTGAAGGGGCTGCGACACGGGTGATGAACCTGCGCGACGGTACCAAGAAGATGTCAAAGTCGGACCCATCGGACATGACCCGGATCAACCTGACGGATACGGCCGACCAAATCGCGAAAAAGATCAAAAAGGCCAAGACTGATCCCGACCCGCTGCCCGAAACGCTGGATGGCCTCGACGCGCGGCCAGAGGCACGCAACCTTGTGAACATCTGGGCCGCCTTGACCGAAGAAACCCCCGCCGCAGTCGTAGAGGCCAATGCGGGCAAATTGTTTGGCTACTTCAAGCAAGACTTGGCCGAAATCGCCGTGGACAAACTCGCGCCGATTTCCACGGAAATGGGTCGCCTGATGGAAGACACTGCCGAGATTGACCGCATTCTTGCGCGCGGCGCGGAACGTGCCCGCGAACTTTCTGAGCCGATCCTCAAGCAAACCTACGAGATCGTTGGGATGGTGCGCTAAACGCTAATTCACGGCCTGCGCCTGTGGAATATCAAAATGCCTCTCGTGATGTTCGAGGCATTCAATAAGCGTTGCCAATAACTGCTTTTTTTGCAGCGGCTTGGACAGGAAATCGTTCATGCCTGCGTTCAAACATGCTTCACGGTCACTCTCAAACGCATTGGCCGTAAGGGCGATAATCGGCGGTTGCGGCAGGTTCATCGCACGAATGCGGCGCGTCGCCTCGACACCGTCCAGCTTGGGCATCGACATATCCATTAACACAATGTCAGGCTGGACCTGCTCAAAGACGTCAATCCCCTCCAACCCGTCTTTTGCATCCCAAATCTCGAGCCCTGCATCCTTAAGAAAGCGGTGAATGAGAAAGCGGTTGGTGCCGTTGTCTTCAACCAAAAGCAGGCGCAGACCCCGCAGAACACTCAGATCGATAGGGCGTTCGACGGCCTCAATGATCGGTACATCAACCGCTGGCGCCACTTGGATCGTGAAGGAAAAGCACGTCCCCTTACCCAGCGCCGAGCGCACCGAAATCGCGCCATCCATTTGATGAACCAAATGGCGAGCGATCGACAAACCAAGGCCTGTTCCCCCGAATTTCCGCGCAATACCTGCGTCGGCCTGCGCAAAGCGGTCGAACACATGGGGTATCTGCTCATCCGAGAGGCCAATACCGGTATCCTCAACCTCAATGTGTAATCGATGGGGGTCTTTCTTATCACTGTTTGCGCGCAAGGTGATTTGACCTTCGGAGGTGAACTTCACCGCATTTCCCAGAAGGTTCAGCATAATCTGACGGATACGCCCATCATCACCAGACACAAAATACGGGAGGTCATCAGACATCTCGACCGCAATCTTCAATCCCTTGTTCAGGGCTGTCGCGCGCACCAGCCCCACGGCCCCTTCGATACATTTTCTGAGGTCAAAATCATGCGATGAGATTTCTAGCTTGCCGGCCTCAAGGCTAGAAAGATCGAGAATATCGTTAATGATGGCCAATAACGACTGAGCGGATTCATGGACAATTTTGACATGCCCGCGCGCCTCTGCCGGAAGCTTGGCTTCCTTCAGCAGGTCAGACATTCCGATGATCCCGTTCATGGGCGTGCGAATTTCGTGGCTCATGGTGGCGATAAACGCGGATTTGGCTTCTGTCGCCCTCTCGGCAACATTCCTTGCCTCGGCAAGCTCGTGTTCCTGACGCTTTGTCGCGGTGATATCTCGCTCAATCGCAGCGGTGAAAATCACCTCACCTGTTTCGTCCCGGGTCGGCACCAAATACGTCTCTATCCAGAGTTTACGTCTATCCTTGGTGTAGTTTAGGATTTCGGTCCGATAAGGGTGACCCGCCGCCAAATGTTCCCGGATTTGCTTAATCGTGTCTTGACTGGTCTCCGGACCATTGAGGATTTGCGCAGGCGTCTTTCCAATGGCCTCGTCAAAGCTATAGCCTGTTAAGACCGTAAACGCCTTATTCACCCATTGAATGCGGCCGAACTTATCACTGATCACGATGCTATCGGACGCGGATTCGACCACCGTAGACAGCTTTTTCAATTCTTGGCTTTGTTCGCGCAACTGGCGTTCGTTGCGAGACAACGATTTGACCATCACATTTCGCTGCTGTGAGATACTGCACATCAAAAATGTGGGAACCAGCACCAAAAGCCCAACCAAAATGACGGGCACACGCACCCACCAACTGGCAAAATGCGACGTGGACCAGCCAGCCTGCGGAATAGCCGCAAGCTGCCATGACCCCACCGGCAGATTGATCGTGCTGAGTACCGCATCAGAGTTAAAAATCTCTTCATCGCCAAAAAAAACATCACCACTGGCGCCTAGACCGTTTCGTCCACGTATCGCGAAAGACAACCCTAGCTCAGGGTCCAAAAGCCCCGCACTTTCGTACAATTGGTATTCATCTAAGACGCTAGAAACGATGCCCCAAAATACCTCAACCCCGTCGCGTTCGACAAAAATGGGGAACCGCGCGACGAAACCTGTGCCCCCGCCTTTCAACAACTCAATCGGACCTGAAAACACCAGATCTCGCGTGATACGCGCCTGCTCGGCCAACTTGGAAATTGCGGCATTTTCGTTATAGTTCAGCCCAATAACATTTTGATGCCTTTCGATCGGATGAACGAGCGTGACGACCAAATCGGGGGCAATCGCGATCCCGTAGAAATCCTCATTACCATCAACAACCAGGTGCGAGAGCGCGCTGAATTCCTCTTGGTTCATCTCGGGATGCAGTGACACGCTGGCGACTAGGCCACGCAAAAGCTGTACGTCGGAATGAATGATGCCCTCCATTCGGGATTGCACCTCACCAACGGATTTGCGCACCTCAGCGCGTTCTGCCTGCGAATGAATGATGTCGGTTTGCCGTTCGATGAAGGCAAAACTGATCAAAAAGACCCCAAACACGATCCAAGCGGGTAAAAACGCCTTATTAAGAAGCCTTTGGCCTCTGAGCCTAGTCCAATGCTGTTCCAAACATCCAAGCCTTTTCCCATGAACCGTTTTTCGGTTTTAAGGCTGAAGGATTAACAGGCTGTTAACGATATTTACATTTAACGCAGAACGTTGATTTTCAACGAATAAATCGGAACACTGCAGAGGCCATCCACCCTGCCGAAATCGCAATAAACAATGATAGCAAGCCGTAAATCAGCGGCTGTTCGTGCGCGAGATTGTAAATGAAACGCTCTAGCCCGACTTTGCTAACCTCAATGACATCATTGTAAATGGCCGTAACCTCACCCCCGCGGGTCAGGAAAATCCGGGTCTCATAGGCGCCTTCTACCAGATTGGCGGGCAATCGAATTTCTGTATTAAACAGTGTCTCTTGTACCAGTTCGACCGAGCCTTCGGAGGTAACATACAGCTCATCATTGGCGCGAATACGCATTAACGCTTCGGTAAAGGACTGCGCGTCAGAAATGGAGGCAGGCGCACCAACGGACCGAATGGCACGCGCAACAGACACCTTGTGACGTTGATCTTCGGTCTCGGTTAACACATCACCTAGCGCACCGGATGTCGCGACCGCGTAAAAGCTTGGCGCGGCATCAATATCAACCGACTCCGTGTTGACCCAAATCCCTAACCGCCGGTCTTTTTTCCGCACGGTAACCGGCTCAGACGGGCCACTGACGGTGATGATCACCTCAAGCGGGGGCGTGCCAACCGGCACCGGGCGGGACCGTTTGACCGCGCCAAACACGAGGATTTCAGAGCCATCAAAACTGGTGTTAATCGACACGCGGTTCTGGCTCAGATCGGCCACGACATCCTCAGCCGCAAAGGCGTGGGCCTGCGCGGGCAACAACAGGCAAAGAAGGGCAAACAGCCTGCGCATCAGCCGTGCCCCCCTGTTCCGATTGAATAGATTTCAGCCGGTGTGAGCAGTAGATCCAACGCCAGCTTGCCGCATACCGCCAGCACCATGATCGCGAGCAGGATACGCAACTGCTCCGCCTTCAGCTTCACGCCAATCCGCGCACCAATTTGCGCGCCGATCACGCCGCCAATCAACAACAGAACCGCAAGGATCATGTCGACCGTGTAGTTCGTCGTCGCGTGCAGCAGCGTGGTAAACGCGGTCACAAAAATGATCTGGAACAGCGACGTTCCAACAACGACTTTTGTCGGCATACCAAGGATATAGATCATCGCCGGCACCATGATGAACCCGCCGCCAACACCCATGATCGCAGCCAAAATCCCGACCAAAACACCCACAACAAGCGGCGGAATGACCGAGATATAGAGACCAGATGTGCGGAACTTCATCTTGAACGGCAGCGCGTGGATCCATGTACGCTGTTTGCGAATGACCTTGGTCGTGCCCGGCGCCCGGGACCGCCGGATCGCGCGCAGGCTTTCGATGAACATCAAGCCGCCGATAAGCCCCAGGAAGACGACGTAGCACAGCTTAACCAGCAGATCGACTTGGCCCATTTCGCGCAAAAGCGTGAAAACCTCCACACCGACGGCTGCCCCCACAAGGCCGCCAACCAGCAAAACCCCGCCCATTCGGAGGTCGACAGTCTGTCGTTTCAGGTGCGCCAACACCCCGGAAAAGGACGAAGCAACGATCTGGTTCGCCTCAGTCGCCACGGCCACAGCGGGGGGAATGCCGATGAAAAACAGCAGCGGCGTCATAAGGAACCCACCGCCCACGCCAAACATGCCGGACAGCACTCCAACGATCCCTCCCAATCCCAAAAGGAGGAAGGCGTTCACCGAAACTTCGGCAATTGGCAGGTAAATTTGCATTGGCTGGGTCCACCAGGCGTGGCTTTTCCCCTTAAAAGCCGATTACCGGATGAAAAGCAAACCCAACCGCCGGGAAAATGAGACGCAGCGCCTCAATTTCTAAAGTGGCACGATGGGCCCGCAGAAACTGGACCTAAAAGTCGCGCAAAAACTGTCGGAGGACCTTTTCTAGCTTGGCCGCGCCAAGAGGAGCCATCGCCTTAGTGTGCTCATGACTGATCTTTTCATTCGACAGGCCAGCGGCCTTGTTCGTAATCGTTGAGATCGCGGCCACTCGTAGCCCCAAGAACCGAGCAAGGATTACTTCGGGCACCGTCGACATGCCAACAGCGTCAGCCCCAAGCGTACGAATGGCTCTGATTTCGGCGGGGGTTTCAAATGACGGGCCCGAATACCAAGCGTAGACGCCTTCGGCCAAGTCAACGTCTTGCGCCTGCGCTGCTGCCCGCAGCTGTGCCCTTAGGGTCGTGTCATGGGCATCCGTCATCGGCACAAAGCGCGCATCGGTAGGTTCGCCAATTAACGGATTCAGCCCAGAAAAGTTAATGTGGTCCGACAGCAACATGATGTCGCCGGGATCAATCTCTGGATGAAGTGAGCCCGCCGCGTTCGTCAGCAAAACGGCCTCAGCGCCAAGCGCCTTCAGCACCTCAAGCGGCAAGCGCATCGCGTCGCCGCGTCCGTTTTCATAGTAGTGTGCCCGGCCGCCGAAGATCGCGACGCGCTGACCCTCCAACTCACCGATCACAAGGTGCGGCGAGTGACCGGAGACACCAGCGTGCGGAAAGCCATTTAGCTCGTCATACGGGATACTGACCCCGTCCACAGCCTCCGCCAAATGACCAAGGCCAGAGCCGAGGATCAGCCCAAACCGTACCGGCGCATCACCTGCAATCGCGCGGATCTGGGCGGCCAGTGCCTCAGCGTTCTTTGACATAAGGCTCACCTCCGGCGCGGGGCGGGATCGCCTTGCCCACAAAACCCGCGAGGATCACAACCGTCAGGATATAGGGCAACGCCTGCATGAACTGCGACGGAACCGCGATGCCCAGCAGTTCGATTGATTGGAAGCGGTTGCCAATGGCCTCAAGGAAACCAAACAACAAGCACGCATAAAGCGCATACCACGGCCGCCATTTCGCAAAAATCAGCGCCGCAAGCGCGATGAACCCGCGCCCAGCAGACATGTCCTTAACGAAGCCCGCCGCAAGGCCAGTCGCAAGATAAGCCCCTGCAATACCGCACAAAACGCCACAAATCCCAACCGCATAGAACCGCAAAGCAACAACCGAGACACCTGCGGTATCCACCGCTGCGGGGTTTTCACCCACCGCGCGCAGGCGCAGGCCAAACCGCGTGCGAAACAGGACCCACCAGCTAAGCGGAACGAACAAAAGCGCCACATAAACGAGTGGTGAATGACCTGAGATCAGCTCGGCATATATGGGGCCAAGAACCGGCACTGGCGCCAAGGCGTCTGCGAAGGGAAGCGTCACCTCTTGGAACCGGCCGCCCCCCTCTAGGGCTGGGGTACGTCCCCCCAAATCAAACCACGCCTGCCCGATGACAACCGTCACACCCGCCGCCAGAAAGTTGATCGCAACGCCCGAAATCAGCTGGTTCCCCCGAAAGGTAATGGACGCCAAACCGTGCAACAGCGACAGAGCAAGCGACGCCACGATAGCCGCCAGAAGCCCGATCCAGACATTGCCTGTAAAGGCGGCAAAGGCAGCTGCAAAAAACGCGGCCATCAGCATCTTGCCCTCGAGCCCGATGTCGAAAATCCCAGCCCGTTCTGAGAACAATCCCGCAAGACACGCCAACAGCAATGGTGTCGCCATACGCACCGTGCTGTCCAAGATTTGAAGCACTCCGAGCAGGTCCATCATGCGGCCCTCTTGTTCAGATTCACAAAGAACCGTTCAACCGGAGAGCGCACCATATTGTCGAGCGCACCGGTAAACAAAATGACCAAAGCCTGAATGACCACAATCATCTCACGGGTGATCGCGGGTCGTTCAAATTCCAACTCGGCCCCGCCCTGATACAACATCCCAAACAGCAGCGCCGCGAGGAAAACACCAACAGGATGCGAGCGACCCATCAGCGCCACTGCGATGCCCACAAATCCCGCGCCCTGCACAGGGTCTAGAACCAGCCGTTCGGCCTCTCCCATGACCGCATTGATCGCCATCAACCCGGACAATCCGCCCGAAATAAGCATCGTCATCATGATGATCCGAACCGGCGAAATACCTGCGTACAAGGCCGCAGGTTCCGAATGTCCGTAGGCGCGGATCTCATAGCCCAATCGCGTGCGCCAGATCAAAACCCAAACCGCAACACAGGCCAGCAACGCCACGACGAATGTAACGTTCAATGGCGTTGACCGGGGGAAACCAACCCACGGCAGCACGTCATTTGCGTTGGGCAACGACACGCCAAACCGTGCAGTCTCGGGCGACATGGAGCCTGGGACCTTAATCACGTTAACCAGCAAATAGACCAGTAACGCGGATGCGATAAAGTTAAACATAATCGTGGTAATCACGATGTGACTGCCCCGCTTGGCCAACAAATAGGCCGGGATCGCAGCCCAAAATGCGCCGAACGCCATTGCCCCCACCATCGCCGCCAAAAGCGCGATGGACCAGTGCGGCCACGGCAAAGCCAGCAGCACCAACGCCACGCCCAGCCCGCCAAGGCCCGCTTGGCCTTCGCCCCCGATGTTGAACAACCGCGCATGGAATGCCACGGCGACGGCCAACCCGGTGAAGATGAAATTGGTGGTGTAATACAGCGTATAACCCCAGCCATAGGGAGACCCGACGGCCCCCTTCACAAGGATCGCAACGGCCTCAAAAGGGTTCTCACCGATATAGGCCACAACCAGCCCGGACACGAACAAGGCCAAAGCCAAATTGATCAGCGGGATCAAAAGGATATCAACCCATTTGGGCATCACGCGGCTCCCTGCTGAACGCCAGCCATCAACAGGCCAAGCTCTGTCTCATTGGTCTCGGACGGTAGGCGTTCGCCCATGATTTGGCCGTCAAACATCACTGCGATGCGGTCTGATAGAGCCATAATTTCATCCAGCTCGACCGACACCAAAAGCACCGCCTTGCCTGCATCACGCAGGGCCACGATCTGCTTGTGGATGAACTCAATCGCCCCGATATCCACGCCGCGCGTCGGCTGACCGATCAACAAAAGGTCCGGGTTACGCTCGATCTCACGCGCGACAACGATCTTTTGCTGATTGCCACCAGAAAAACTTTTGGCCTGCAAATTCGGGTTGGGCGGGCGCACGTCAAACCGCTCCATCTTGTCGATCGTGTCCTGCTTCAGAGCCCGATTATTCATGAAAATGCCGCTGCTGTACGCAGGATCGTGATGATAGCCAAAACCGGTGTTTTCCCACGCATGATAGTCCATGATCAGGCCTTCACGCTGGCGATCCTCGGGCACATGGGCAATGCCGCTCGCGCGGCGTGACCGACCATCAGAGTACCGCCCAGACAGATCAATCGCCTGTCCATTTAGCCGAACGACACCATCACCGGTGGCATATCCGCCCAATACCTCCAACAGCTCGGACTGACCGTTGCCAGCCACGCCAGCAATGCCCAGAACCTCACCCGCGCGGATATCCAAACTCACGCCCTTTAGCCGCTCAACCCCCTGAGCGTCGCGCACCCGCAGGTTTTCAACCTCAAGCACTGTCTTGCCCGGGGTGGCGGGCACTTTGTCGACCCGCAAAAGCACTTTGCGCCCCACCATCAATTCCGCCAATTGCTCGGGGCTGGTGTCGCGTGTTTTAACTGTCGCGGTCATCTCACCACGGCGCATCACGCTCACGGTATCCGTGATATCCATGATCTCACGCAGCTTGTGGGTGATCAGAATAATCGTCTTGCCCTGATCGCGTAGCCCTTTGAGAATACGAAATAAATGATCTGCCTCAGACGGGGTCAACACGCCCGTCGGCTCATCCAAGATCAAGATATCCGCCTGCCGATACAGCGCCTTCAGGATCTCAACTCGCTGGTGCAGACCGACCGAAAGGTCCTCAATCACCGCGTCGGGATCAACGTCCATCTCATAGTCTTTGGCCAGCTGGCCCAACAGTTTGCGCGCCTTGCCAAGGGACGGCTTCAACAGCCCGCCCTCCTCGGCACCTAGGATCACGTTTTCCAAAACTGTGAAATTCTCAACCAGTTTAAAGTGCTGGAACACCATCCCGATGCCCGCAGCAATCGCCGCCTGACTGTCGGGGATTGCAGTCTTTTGACCACCGACAAAAATCTCGCCCGCATCGGCTTTGTAGAACCCATACAGGATCGACATCAGCGTGGATTTACCCGCACCGTTTTCGCCAATAATCCCGTGGATCGTGCCTTTTGCGACCTGAATTGAGATATCCTTGTTGGCCTGCACGGGCCCAAAGGACTTGGAAATTCCCCTCAATTCAATAGCAAGGGCGGCCCCGTCGGACCGCCCCTGTTGAAGAGTTTGCACGTCAGACATGCCCTATCAGAACGTCAAAACGGGGCAGCTGTCGTCGCTGGTGTAGTCATGCACCGTCAACCCGCCACTCACGATCTGATCAGCGGCGGCATACACCTCTGACAGCATGGAAAACGGCACGATGGCCTCGTTGAACCCGTCAAGCGCAATGCCAACGCCACGGTTGGACAGGTCCATCCGCACGACACCAGCCTCAAAGCCTTCAGCACCGGCAGAGAACACGTCATAAACGGCGTTATCCACGCGCTTCAGCATGGATGTCAGAACCTCACCGGGGTGCAGGAAGTTTTGGTTGCTATCGACGCCGATGGACAGAATGTCTTCATCTGCGGCTGCTTGCAGCACACCAATACCTGTGCCGCCCGCCGCTGCGTAAACCACATCTGCGCCTTGGCTGATCTGGCTGCGCGTCAATTCGGCGCCGCGCACCGGGTCGTTCCAAGCGGTGGGCGTTGTACCGGTCATGTTGGCGATCACAGTCGCCTCGGGGTTCGCGGCCAGAACACCTTGGGCGTAGCCGCAGGCGAATTTTCGGATCAACGGCACGTCCATGCCGCCAACGAACGAAACCGTCCCGGTCTCAGACGCTTTTGCCGCCATCATACCCACAAGGTACGATCCCTCATGCTCGGAAAATGCGATTTGGCGCACGTTTGGCAGATCACCAAGCCAGTCAACATCGATGATCGCAAAGTTAGTGTCGGGATAATCGGGCGCCACTTCGCTGAGCGCAGAGGCGTTCGCAAAGCCCAAAACGACGATCGGGTTCGCGCCCCGCTCGGCCATCCGGCGCATGGTTTGCTCACGCTGAGCCTCATTCGCAAGCTCGGTTTCGACGTATTCGCCACCGGTCTCGGCCACCCAACGCTGTGCGCCGTTGAACGCGCTTTCGTTGAAGGATTTGTCGAATTTACCGCCCAGATCGATGATCAGGCCCGGCTCCGCAGCGGCGGCACCCGCCGTGAGTGCAAGCATGGCAGCAGCGCCAAGAAATTTCTGCTTAAGGTTCATTTGTATCTCCCAGGTTTTCAAACGGAGGGCGCAACCAGACGGGCGCCACCCCTCGCGAGCATGCGCAGAATAAGGCCGCAGCAACCGGGAAGGGTCAACTGCTTTTTGACTAATTTCTCCACCGACGTGCCGTTACATCGCCCGGCGCAGAACCAATGCGTCTGTGCCCGCATAATAGGCAGGACGACGACCCACCTGCGCAAAGCCATGCTTGGCATAAAGCGCGCAAGCCGCGGCATTGTCAGCAGCAACTTCTAGGAACATGTCCTGCGCGCCCGCCATCTTTGCCACTTTGCAAAGGCTCTGCACCAACGCATCGCCCACACCCTGCCGCCGCTGCGCTGGATCAACCGCAAGCGTTAGCAACTCAGCCTCATCCGCGATCACGCGCACCACGCCAAAGCCGCCCTCAATGCAGTGAATCAAAGCGTTCGCATCCTGCGCATAGGCCGCAAATTCCTGCGTAGACCATGGTCGCGGTGCAGCCTGAAAACACTGCGCGTGCAAAGCCGCCATATCCTCGGGCATCATCATTACGGCAGAATAATAGGGGCCGCTTCGCGCGAAGGCGCCGCATCCGCAGGACGAATATACAGTGGCACCGGGCGCAATACGTCTTGTCCAATTCGCGCCATTGCAACTCGTGCTATAGCCTCGGCAATGGGATGCGCGGGCGCGATAACTCGTAGGCCAGCCGCCGCCATGGCAGGGGTGTCCGTGGCGCAAATAACAGTCCGCTCCGCCGCATCCGAAACAGGGGCAAGCCGCGCAGGCAAATCCGCGTCAGCGCTCAAATACAGGTGATCACGTGGGGCCGCCACAGCGCAAAGTGTTGTCACATCGCGCGCGCCGCACGCCAAGGCATCAAACCCGTTCACCCCTATCGCAGGGCACCCTAGGCCCAGCGCAAGCCCCCGCGCCGTCGCAACAGAAATGCGAATACCCGTGAAATTTCCAGGGCCAGTCCCCACGCCGATCGCATCCAACGCGGCCCATGTCGTGCCGCCTTGTCCAAGGACATCTTCGAGCAGAGGCATCAAGCGCTCCGCCTGCCCACGGCCCATATCCTCGTGAACCGAGGCCACAACACGGTCACCGCAAAGCAAAGCGGCCGCGCAATGCGCGGCCGATGTGTCAAAGCCTAAAACAAGGGGGTCAGACGGCAACGGGCCGGACCTCCAGCACCTCTGGGATGTAGTGGCGCAGCAAATTCTCAATCCCCATCTTGAGCGTCAGGGTCGAAGACGGACAGCCCGCGCAGGCGCCTTTCATGTGCAGATAAACCACACCCCGGTCAAAGCCGTGGAACGTGATATCACCGCCATCTTGGGCCACCGCTGGGCGCACGCGTGTGTCCAGCAACTCTTTGATCTGGCCAACAATGACAGTGTCCTCACCGTGATCCACATCCGTGTGGCCCGAGCCCGCATCGCCTTCCATGATGGGCGCGCCGGACTGGTAATGCTCCATGATCGCACCCAAAATCGAGGGTTTGATATGATCCCACTCTACGGGCTCATCCTTGGTCACGGTCACAAAATCCGTGCCAAAGAACACGCCCGTCACGCCTTCAACCCCGAACAAACGGGTCGCAAGCGGAGAGGTCTGTGCCGCCTCAGCAGTGGTAAAATCCGCAGTGCCTAGGTCCATCACGGGCTGACCGGGCAGGAATTTCAAGGTCGCAGGGTTTGGCGTCGATTCCGTTTGGATAAACATGGGCAGCTTCCTTCGATTGGACTTCTTATATGCAAATCCAAAGGCAAAAGGTCAAGATATTTGGAACGGTTCTAACTTAGGTTACAGCTTCTAGCTGCTCTTTCGACATCTCACCGGGGACGATCGTCACGGGAATGGGCAGGTTGCCCGCAATCCGCGTCAGTTGTGTCACAAGCGGACCGGGACCGTTTTTGTCGATGCCAGCGCCCAAAACAAGGACCCCAATATCCGTGTCCGCCTTTACCTGAGCGAGGATTTCATCGAACACTTCGCCCTCACGAATGACCAACTCGGGATCGATATTTTGACGGTCCCGCATCCATTTTGCGAATACTTCGAAATGTGCCTCAATCCGTTCGCGCGCCTCTTGGCGCATGATGTCGCCCACACCAATCCAGTGGTTAAACTCTTCTGGCGGGATCACGGCCAGCACTTCGACCCCGCCCCCCGTATTGGCGGCGCGCATCGCGGCAAAGCGGATCGCATTCAAACATTCACGGCTGTCGTCGAGCACAACAAGAAACTTGCGCATCGGATCCTCCCGATTGATCGGCTCGGACTGTGCATGCTCCGGCCACCTCTGGCAATGGCAAATACGCGGGTTAGGCCTCGCTCAGCGCCCAATCCCAATACAACTCACGCGCGCGGCGGGCGATGGGGCCGACTTGATATTGGACGTTATCAAAGGCTGTCACCGGCGTAATCTTGGTCATATTGCCGGTCAAAAACACCTCATCTGCGCTGCGAAAATCATCAAAGCTAAGCACACATTCATGCACCTTAACCCCGTCACGGCGCAGGTTATCCATGTGCCGCGCCCGCGTGATGCCCGCCAAGAATGTGCCGTTGGGGATGGGAGTGAACACCTCACCGTCACGCACCATGAACACGTTTGAGGTGGCGGTTTCGGCCACGTTGCCCATGGCATCCGCGACCAACGCGTTGCCAAACCCTTTGCGCGTAGCCTCTGCCAACATGCGCGCATTGTTTGGATAAAGGCAGCCAGCCTTAGCATTGCACACCGCATCCTCAAGGACGGGACGGCGGAATTGGGTCATGGTCAGGGTTGTGGTCGTGTCCTGCGGGGCCATTGGAATTTGCTCAAGGCAGATCGCAAACCCCGTGGCACCCATTTTGGGCAAAACGCCCAGCGGGCCACCCTCCAGCGCCCAATACATTGGCCTGATATAAACGGCGTCATTGGGGCCATAGGATTTTAACCCTTCCTCAACGATTTGCACCATATCTATGGGGGAAACCGTGGGCGTGATCATCAACGCTTCGGCGGATCGGTTGACCCGTTCGCAATGCGCCGCAAGGTCGGGCACGCGGCCCTCAAACCACCGCGCGCCGTCAAACACGCTCGACCCGAGCCACATCCCATGATCAGCCGCGCGCATAACGGGCACGTCGCCGTCGTGCCAGCGGCCCTCAAAATATGTGCGAATGTTTGTACCCGTTGCCATCTGCGCCTCCCCTATTTGGGCGGAGCTTAGGCGCGGTGTCGGGGCGGCTCAAGCCCAGAGGTTCGGGTGGCCAATCACAGCCCTTTAGCGCACAACATGCACGCAACATTTCGCGTGCCGGACCACACGCGCAGCGGTAGAGCCTAGGAAATAATCCTGGACCGACGGGCAATGCGAGGCGATCACGATCAAATCCGTCTCACGACGCTCGGCCTCCTCCAAAATTCTATGGCCCGAGCGGCCCTCCACCACGACCACATCAATATCTGGGCTATTGCCAGTTTTTTCGCGCAACCCATTCACCAGCTGAGCCCGATTTCCCTCCATTTGCTCTTTGGTCAGGTATTCGGTCGCATAGGATGGCAGATGCTCACGCACGTGGATGGCCGTGATTTTGCCGCCCTCATCAAGCAACTTGCGCGCCACGTTCAAGGCCTGCGAAACATCACGTTTATCGTCAAATGCGATCGGAACAAGGATATTGGAGTACATGATTAATCCCTCTTTCTAGTTCCCTCACAATAATCGAGCCCAAAGAAACGTCTTTGATATGCATCAGACGTTTGCCGCTTGCCCGCGTAGCGACTGTGGCCCATCTTCCTCGTATGACCGACCCGTTTCGCCCAGTTGATGACGATGCCCGCGCAACCATGGACAGGTTGCTTGCCGAAATGCGGCATGGCGTGTTGTCTTACCTAGACCCAAAGCGCGCAACGCCATCGGCCAGCCGAATTGCACTTCTCTGCCTGCCGGGGCACGGCCTCGTCACACTGGTGTCGGAGCTATCTCTGCACACACCCGCCCTACAATCTGGCGCAAAATGCGCCCTATTGGTCGGGGAACCCGCGGCCAAGGGCGACGCATTGACGGCACCGCGGGCCACCCTGCACGTCCAACCTGAACCCGTCGATAAAGCCACCATCCGGGACGCATGGTTAACCCACCTGCCCAAATCAGCCCTCTATTTCGATTTCACCGACTTCATCGCGTTCGACTTTGGCCTTGATGACGCTTTCCTGAACGGCGGCTTTGGCAAAGCATTTCTGTTCACTGCCGACGACCTAAGGCCCTATGCGTCCTGACGCACGATATCCGTGATCAACACCCCAACATGGGTACCGCCCAGCGCCTTGTGCGCAGCCTCAGATAGACCCTTTCGCAGCATCTCCATCTTGCTGAAATCCGTAAAAACGCCATCAAAACCACCAGTATTCGCGTGAAAAAACAGCACCTCATTGAACAGATCGCGCAACTTTGGCTCACGTTCATAGACAGTCGCATCCTGATCACCGCTGACCTCGACACTCAGCGAGAGGATCACCAGCGCGGCCACCCGACCAGATTTCAGCACTGGAATAACGAACTGGTTGTTAAGCTTAACATACTCCAACTCCGATGGCGTCTCAGCTTCTACGGCCTTGAGCGTCTGAGTGGTCTCTGACGGCAGGCAATCATGCGCGCCATCCTCATCGACAACCTCCACCGGGGCAGGCTTTAAGAAAAACCCAGCGGCCGCCCCGCCCCCGACGCCAAGAACCACCAACAAAAGCGGGAGAATGAATTTCATCATGTCAAACCTCAGAACGGTAAAAGAATATCGGCAACCTGCTGACCATAGCGCGGCTGCTGCATGTCAGAGATTTGCCCACGACCACCGTAGGAAATACGCGCCGAAGCGATCTTGTCGTAGGTGATCTCATTCTGCCGTGAGATATCCTCAGGCCGCACAAATCCGCTAACCAGTAACTCGCGGACTTCAAAGTTAACGCGCACCTCCTGCGACCCCTCGATCCGGGCGACCCCATTGGGCAGCACATCAACAACCGTCGCAGCCACGCGGAGGGTCAGCTTTTCGTTGCGCCGTACAGACCCATCGCCCGAAGATGAGCTGGATCCGCTCGCATTCACACCATTGCCAAGGGTCGCGTCACCCGGCAGTTGACGATCAATCAACTGTGGCAGCCCAAGGAACTGCGGAATCGCCATCGCCTCCGAACCAGAGCGCGAGCGATCCGTACTATTCGAAATCTCAGCCTGATCGTTAATCTCAATCACAACGGTCATGATATCGCCCCGGCGGCTGGCCCGACGATCTCCCAATAGGGATTGCCGATCCCCGGACCAAAGCGAGGCCCGCTGCACCCCCGGCCTTCGCTCGGCCATCTCTGGAAAGCTGTTGCTGACCATGGCGCTGTGTTCATAACCGCCCGTAATGGGCGTAAATTCCGGCGCCTTACCCACCTCGGACAGGCGATCACAGGCCGTTACAGACAATGCACACAGGATAAGCAGGGAACGTTTCAAAAGCATGGGAAGGTCCAATTAAAATCTGTTGGGGTTAACGATGACGGAACCGTCAGAAGTCACGGTGCCGAAGACAGTGGATCGAGAGGCAAGGTTCATGACGCGCAGGGTTTCGCCCACACCCGCGGCGCCCAGCGCGCGCCCCTCGGTCGTGATCAAAAGACCACCCGCGTTAAAAACCAGCGGCACGATTGCGTTGCGTTCGACCAAAGTGGGGCGCCCAACGTCTTCGGGGCGAATGGGGCGGTTCGCATACAGGTTCACGCGCGCCTCCATACCGATCAGTGCCTTGGGGTCGGTGGCCGCACCGGGCAACGTCATCTCGCTGAGGCTGAGGTGATCCGCCGTTAGGATCGTACCACTGCGAATTGTCATGGCCGCCAACACGGCATCCGCGCGAGCCGCGGCGGGCATTAACAAGACAAACATCATTAAGATTAGTTTCATGATATCACCGGATCTGCGTTGTCGCGCTAAGCATTTGGTCCGCCGCAGTGATGACCTTGGCATTCAACTCATACCCACGCTGCGCCTCGATCAGGTCGGTAACTTCTTTCACCGCATCAACGGAGCTGTCCTCAAGGTAGCCTTGGCGAAAGGACCCCAACCCGTTTTCACCGGGCGTGCCCACCAATGGCGCCCCAGACGCTCCGGTTTCTCGGAACAGATTGCCACCAATCGCCTCAAGACCCTTTTCATTCGAAAACCCCGAAAGCGTCAGCTGACCCAAAAGCTCCGGCTCAGTCCGATCGTTGAAATAGGCGTAAATCTCACCCTCAGGGTTAATCGATAGCGACTGTGTGTCCTCGGGCACCGTGATGTCGGGTACCACAGGGTAGCCATCGCTCGTGACAAGTTGGCCATCGCCCGTCATCTTGAGCGCGCCATCGCGGGTGAACCCCGACACACCCGAGGGCAGCGTCACTTCAATGTAGCCCTTGCCCTCAATCGCGAGGTCCAGATCGCCGCCCGTTGCGGACAGCGCCCCTTGGTTCACATTCATCGTCACAGCGGTCGGCCGCACCCCCAGCCCCAACTGCACACCCGCAGGGACAACCGTCCCATCAGACGCGGCGATAGAGCCCGCGCGCGTCACCTGTTGATAATGCAGGTCCGCAAACTCAGCCCGTCGGGCGTTATAACCAGTGGTGTTCATATTCGCGAGGTTGTTGGAAATCACCTCGACTCGTGTCTGCTGGGCGCTCATGCCCGTGGCTGCGATTTGGAGTGCACGCATGTTGGTCTCCTTTTTCTATCGGCCTATGAGCTGGGTCACAGAGCGCATCCGCTCGTCCTCCCGCTCCATGAAGCCTTGGCCCATCTGGTAGGCGTGTTGCACTTGGATCATCCGAGAAATCTCAGAGACCGCGTCGACATTTGATCCCTCAAGAAACCCTTGCAGGACGCGCCCATTTTCAACCGGCTCAAGCGCGCCGTCGGTCGTGAAGCTCACCCCATTCGTCCGGTCGAGAGAGTTGATATCTTCGGGCATCACCAAACCGATCTGCGCCAGCAGCCGGCCATCCGCGCTAAGCGTGCCATCAATGCTGATGTGCACATCGCTCACGTCGGGTGGGATAAAGATCGGGGCACCACCAGCATCCAACACCCGCAAGCCCTCGGGCGTGACAAGATCCCCGGCATCATTGGGCAAAAACGCACCCGCGCGGGTCAATTGGATCTCGCCCTCGGGGCCCTCAACTTGGAAAAAACCATCCCCTTCGATGGCCAAATCATAGGTGCCATTCGTCTGGCTCAGCGCACCCTGCACCGAGCGGGTGACATGCCCGTTGCCCGTAGCCATCGACAGCGAAGGCTGCCCCTCGCCCAAATCCTTCACATGCTCCGAAAAGATCAGCCCCTCAGCGCGGTAACCCGTCGTCGAGGCGTTGGCGATGTTGTTGGCCACCATGCTCATTTCTCGCATCAGGCCGGACTGCCGCGTCAGCGTGGTATAAATCCCGTCTGACATCAGATGCTCACGATCAGGGGAATGATCGTATCCCCGAAAAAGTCCGTAAGGACCGTGCTCATGAAGCCCATCGTCGCCCAAAACACGACCATAATGGCCCCCAGTTTTGGCACAAAGGTCAGGGTCATTTCCTGAATAGACGTCAGCGCTTGGACCAAGCCGATGATCAAACCCACAACAAGGGCCACGGTCAGGATCGGCGTGGACATCAAAAGTGCTGCCCAGAGCCCCTGCCGCATCGTGTCGAAAAAGATAAACTCATCCATGAAACAGACCCCTCATACCGGCATCCTCAAGATTTCTTGATAGGCTTCGACGACCTTGTCGCGGACGGTCACGGCCGTCTCGACCGCAAGGCTGGTTTCGGCCAAAGCGGTGACCAAAGCATGCGGGTCGGCCCCGGTTGTCATGGCCGCTTGGGCCTGCGCCTCACCTTGCTGAACAGTCTGCGCAAAGTTCTGCGCGATCTTTGCAAAGTCAGGTCCTGCAGGCGTTTGCTCTTGGGGCTTGGGCTGCGCAATTGACCGCCCAGCGCCGTAGGCTTGCTGCGCAAAAGAAGAACGAATATCCATCTCTCATCTCCCCCTTACTGTCTCATTATCTCATTGAGTTTGTTCGACATCTTGCGTGTCTGCTCAAACATCTTGAGGTTGGCTTCATAGGACCGTTGCGCCTCTCGGGCGTCGGCCAATTCAATTAACAGATCGACGTTGGACCCGTCATAATGGCCCGTTTCGCTCGCCAACGGATGGGAAGGGTCATGCACCTTTGGAAGGTCGCTCTGATCCAACTGCACCGGCCCCAACTGAACCGCGCCGGACTTCTCACCAGCCTTCACCATCGCCTCAAACGACACCATCTTGCGGCGGTAGCCCGGGGTATCGGCATTCGCGATATTCTCAGAGACATGCCGCAGCCGCTGGGACTGGCTTTTCATGCCGCTCGCAAGAACCTCAAGTGTGTTGGAAAAACCCATGATCTAAACTCCTTACCTACGGCCTAGCCCGGCGCGCAAAACGCCAAGCGAAGCCTGATAAACGGTGATAGCGCGGCTATGGTCACGCTCCGCCTGAACGGATCGCAGCACCTCTTCATCCAAGGAAACGCTGTTTCCATTGGGATCAGCCGCGCCACCGGCGTCGATCTCACGCCACTCATTACGCGGCGCAGAAAAGTCAAAATGTGCAGGATGGGTGCGACGCGCCCGAAAGCCTGGATCAAGCTCAGCCTTGAACTCAGTCACATCCCGGGCGCGGTACCCCGGGGTGTCGGCGTTGGCGACATTACGTGCCGCAACTTCCTGACGGGCCGCTGCATGGCGGGCTTTGTCAGTCGCTAGATTTAGTATTCCAATTTTCTCAAGCATCGGGGCTTCTCCTCCGATTAATCTCAACCAAGCCTTAACTGTGATTCCTTTAGAAAGAGTAAGGAACAAACGGAAAACATCATTATGGTTACCGCCGAGCTTTTCACGACCTTGCGCAAGGAAGTCGCGCGCCTGAAGCCTGTGTATGATTTGGGATATGTCACTGAAATCAACGCCAACGCCCTTGTGGTTGCGGGGCTGTCAAAGGTCGCGCGTCAGGGCGACGAGGTCAGCTTTTCAGCGGAACATGGACAGAATCATCACGGTGAGATCACCCGGCTCAGCACGGACACCGTGACAATCATGCCCTACGGATCGCTTGACGGCGTGGCGATTGGCACCCCTGTCAAACTGTTGGGCGCGCCGCTTTTGGCCCCGGACAACAGCTGGATTGGCCACGTGCTGGACCCGTTCGGTGTCCCGATGGATGGCTCAACGGTCAGGATGGGCCCCCTGTCAAAATCCGTCCACGCGCCCGCGCCCCCCGCGCACGCGCGTCAGATCATGGGCGAACGGCTCCAGACCGGGGTCGGCGTCATGGACACCTTTCTCCCCTTGGCCAAGGGGCGACGGATCGGCCTTTTTGCAGGCTCTGGCGTGGGAAAATCGACGCTTTTGGGGCGGCTGGCGAAACGTGTGCCTGCCGATGTCACGGTCATCGCGCTGATTGGCGAACGCGGGCGCGAGCTACAGGAATTCATCCAAAAGGCCCTCGGCCCCGAAGGGATGGAACGGAGCATTATCGTCGCCGCGACCTCTGATATGGCCCCCAACCTGCGCCGCCGCGCGGCTTGGACCGCGATGACCATCGCCGAACATTTCCGCGATCAGGGCGCGCATGTCCTCTTCCTTGCCGACAGCCTCACCCGCTTTGCCGAAGCCTACCGCGAGGTGGCCGTTTCCGCCGGCGAAGAGGCCAATATGCGCGGCTTCCCCCCCAGCCTGACCCACGCGCTCGCCGCGCTAAGCGAACGGGCCGGACCGGGCGCAAAGGGTCAGGGCATGATCACGGCGGTGATGTCCGTTCTTGTCGCGGGCTCCGACATGGAGGAACCCGTGGCCGACATCCTGCGCGGGCTCCTTGATGGGCACATCCTCCTGAACCGCGACATCGCAGAACGGGGCCGATACCCCGCAATTGACGTGCTGCGCTCCGTCTCTCGGTGCTTGCCCGACGCCGCGACCGAACCGGAAAATACCCTGCTCAGCCAAGCGCGTCGCCTTATTGGCGCCTATGATCGGGCCGAAATGATGGTGCAATCCGGCCTCTATGAACGGGGCAACGACCCTCAACTGGACCAAGCGATCGCCGCCCTCCCCAAATTGGAGGCGTTTTTCGGCGACGGGCGGCACCTAAGCATCGAGCAAAGTTTCGAAGCCCTCGCGGCCTGTTTGCCAGACTAGCGCAATCCGCTAGACGTGGTCCAACAACAGGAGACGCGCCATGACCCCTCATATTTCCGCCCAACCCGGCGATATCGCCGAAACCGTCCTGATGCCCGGCGACCCGATGCGCGCCAAATGGGCCGCCGAAACCTTTCTCGACGCCCCCAAAGAGGTCAACGCGGTGCGCGGCATGCTGGGCTATACGGGCACATGGCGCGGCAACCCCGTCACGATCCACGGCTCTGGCATGGGCATGGCCAGCCTCTCGATCTATGCCAATGAACTGATCACCACCTACGGCGCCAAAACGCTGATCCGCATCGGCTCAACCGGCGCGATGCAAGAAAATGTCGGCATGCGTGACGTGATCCTTGCGATGACAGCAAGCACGGTTTCCACCCCGTCCTCGACCATCTTCAAGGAGCTCAACTTCGCCCCTTGCGCCGATTTCAACCTATTGAACGCCGCCCACACCGCCGCCAAGGCCAAGAACAGCACCGTCCACGTCGGTGGCATCTATAGCTCTGATACGTTCTACGATGAACGCCCCGACCTGAATGAGCAGATGACCCGCCACGGCATTCTCGCGGTTGAGATGGAGACGGCAGAACTTTACATCCTTGCCGCCCGCCACCGCTGTCGCGCGCTTTCTGTCCTAACGGTCTCGGACCACCTCCTGACGCATGAGGCGCTCCCCTCGCAGGAGCGCCAATCAAGCTTTGGGGACATGGTCGAAATCGCGCTTGAGGCGGCCTTCGCCTAGATCACAACTACATCCAGCGGCGGAAACCCGTTGAACCCAACCGAGCTGTAGGTCGAGGTATAGGCCCCGCAATTGCGGATAATCACCTTATCCCCCGCCTGCAGCGACAGCGGCAATTGGATCGGGCGGTTTTCATACAACACATCGGCGCTGTCGCACGACGGCCCCGCCAAAACGCAGGCCCCCACCTCATCCCCGTCACGGGGCGTGATGAATTGATACCGGATCGCCTCATCAATGGTTTCCGCGAGCCCTGAAAACTTGCCGATGTCCAAATACACCCAACGGTGCAGGTCATCGTCCGATTTCCGAGACACCAGCATCACCTCAGCAGCAATCGCCCCGGCCTCTGCCACAAGGCCGCGACCCGGCTCTGCCATGATATGCGGCACGTCACCAAAGCGAGCGGTCACACGCTCCATCACGCGGGTGGCATAGGCGGTTGGGGCCTCAATATCCTGGCCGTAAAACGCAGGAAAACCACCGCCAATGTTCAACAATTCCAACGCAAACCCTTCGTCCAAGGCACGATACCAAATGGCCGCCACCTGATCCAAAGTGCCCTCCCACATGCGGGCCTCGCGCGTTTGCGAACCAACGTGAAACGACAGCCCGTGCGGGTCTAGCCCCAGCATCCGCGCATGAGCCAGCAGCGACAAAACCTTATCCGCTGCGCAGCCGAACTTGCGCGAAAGGGGCCAATCAGCCTCTGGGTTGTCGACAATCACACGAATATACACCCGCGCGCCCGGGGCGTTGGCGGCGATTTTCTCAAGCTCTTCTTCTGCGTCGGCCGCAAACAAGGAGATGCCCACACCATGGGCCCACGCCACGTCCGAGGCGCGTTTGATCGTGTTCCCAAAGGAAATTTGATCGGGGCGCGCGCCTGCATCAAGGCACATCGCGATCTCACCGCGTGACGCAGCATCAAACCCGGATCCAAGCGCAACCAAACGGGCCAAGATCGCTTCATGAGGGTTCGCTTTGACCGCGTAATGGATATGCGCGCGCCCAAGGCCCGCCGCCAACGCGCGAAACTGCGTCTCAACTGCGTCCACGTCCACCACAAGGGTCGGGTGATCAAAACTGTTTGTGTCGATATAGGTTTCGGCGCGGGTGCGCGCACGGATAGGGGTGCGACCCGACAGGTCGGCTACGTATGCGTTCATGGTCATCTCCAATCAGACCCGGCCATTCCGGGTTCCCCCGGCTCAGACCGCTCACTTCCAAACAGAGACGTTACCGTCGCTACGTAACCGCGTGGGTGCTATGCCCACCTCGCCAGAGGCGCGTGCGTTGGCGTCTATAATCGCGCATATGGGGCCAATTTCAAAACCGATCAAGAAAAAAATTCAGGCCCGTGATCGGCGGCGGTTTTCTGTAACTTTTGGGGTTAATGGGTCCCCGTCACCCCGCGTGGCACCAAGGCGCGCACGAGGTCCCGCATGTCAATCTGACCCAGAATTTCACCATTTTTTACAACGCGGTAGCATAGGCTTGTCTCTCCGCCAGAGCGGGTAATCAACGCCTCAAGCGTGTCGTCCGGGTCCACGTCACCCGCACAGGTGCAGTCCTGCACCGGCCCCATAACTGAACGAACACGCAGCACCCGCGCGCGGTTAATATCGCGCACAAAATCCTCGATATACGGATCAGCCGGGGCCAGCAGAATCCCCTGCGGCTCACCCTGCTGGACCACCGCGCCGTCCTTCAGAATCACCAAATGATCCGCCAGCTTCAGGGCCTCATCCAGATCATGCGTGATAAAGACAATCGTCTTTTGCAGCTCAACCTGTAGCTCCAGCAACAGGTTCTGCATATCCGTCCGGATCAACGGATCCAGCGCGGAAAACGCCTCATCCATCAGCATGATATCAGCGTTTGAGGTCAGCGCCCGCGCGATACCGACACGTTGCTGCATCCCCCCCGAAAGCTGCGCGGGATACCGCCCCTCATAGCCATCCAGCCCCACGCGTTTAAGCCACTTTTGCGCCTCCGCCTCACGGGTCGGGCGGTCAACGCCCTGCACCTCTAACGCGGTCGCTGCGTTTTGCAGAACCGTCCGATGCGGCAGCAAAGCAAACTTCTGAAACACCATCGACATGCGTTTTTGGCGCAATTGGCGCAGCGCATCCGGACCCAGCGCAGTCACATCCTCACCATCCAAAAGGATTTCGCCAGCCGTCGGCTCAATCAACCGGTTCAAATGGCGGATCAGCGTCGACTTGCCAGAGCCAGACAAACCCATCACGACCGTGATCTCTCCGGGCTGCATATCGACCGAGATATCCTGCAACCCAAGCACGTGTTTGTGCCGCTCCAAAAGCTCGGTCTTGCCCATGCCCGCGCGAACATGCGCCATCATCGCCGCGTCATCGGGACCAAAGATTTTGTACAGCCCACGCAGGGCAATTTTCGGCATGCTCATTCAGCTTTTCCTGCCCGGTCCACACGCGCTAACGCCGCCTTGGACGTGCGGTCCAGAATGACCGCCAACAACACGATGCCGATGCCCGCCACCAGCCCCACGCCAAGCTCTAGATTGCGAATGCCGCGCAGGACCAGCACACCCAATCCCGGTGCGGATACAAGGCTGGCAATGACGACCATCGCAAGGCTCATCATGATGGTCTGGTTCACTCCTGCCATGATGTTCGGCAGCGCGAGCGGCAGTTGCACTTTCCACAGCTTTTGACGCTGCGACATGCCAAAGGCGTCCGCTGCCTCAATCACATCGCGGTCCACCAAACGAATGCCAAGGTCCGTCAATCGGATCACTGGGACAATCGCGTATAGAATAATCGCAATCCCATACAGCTTTGATTCCGTTACTGAAAACAGGAATATCAGCGGGATCAGATACACAAACGTCGGCAGCGTTTGCAGCAGGTCCAACACAGGCAAAATGCCCCTCTGCACCGCTTTGCTGCGCGACATCGCGATGCCGATGGGCACACCCAAAACCACCGATATCGACGTACAAACAAAGATAATCGAGAGCGTCTCAAGCGCGACCTCAAGGTGGTCAATCACCCCAAGCCCCAAGAACGACAGCGCCACAAACAGCGTCACCCCACGGGACCGCGACACAGCCCACGCCAGATAAATCAACGCCGGCAACAGCACCCACCACGGCACACTCGTGAAAAACCACAACGCGCTATCCAGCATCCACGAAAGGGGCTGCGTCACCGGGTCCAGCACCAGCTTTAGCTCGGGCCGCATCGCTAGAAATCCGTCCTCTAGCGCGGCGGTCACATCGCGGGTTTGGGCGATCTGGGGGCAGGCCTCATGCAACACATCAAGCGAGGGGAACGGCACGCCGCCCCCCCCATTTTCCGCACCTGTGCTGGCCAACAAATCGGCCATCGACAGGGGCGCATTGTCCCCCGCAGCATCGCACCAGGCCCGCAGGCCCAGCCCGTCAAAAACCCCCTCGTATGCCACGCGCTTACTTAATCAGCGCGGCCAATTTGGCCTTTGCCTCGTCGTTCAGCCATGCGGACCAAACCTCGGGGTAGGTCGTCAGGAACAGCACAGCCGCCTCTTCGTTTGACAGGCTGTCGGCTTCTTGAGCGGCCAAAACCGCCCCCATCTGAGCGTTGGTAAAGGACATTTTGGTCAGGAACTCCGCAACCGCAGGCTCCCGCTCCGCGAATGCGGTGGTCGCGGCGGTCACAACGTTGGCCCGGGGATAAGCCGAAAGGCCAGGCGTGGCGCAATCCTCTAGCCCATTGCAGGTGTGAATCTCCGCGTCGTAGGGCGGGAATTCGACCTGCACCATCGGGTATTTACCCAGCACCGATGTCGGCGCCCAATAGTAGCCGAACCACGGCTCACGCGCCTCATAGGCGGCGGCCAATGCGGCGGCCAAGGTCTCACCGGAGCCGTGCTTGAACCGCTCAATGCCCGCATCAACCAGCCCTGCGGCCTTGAGATTGTTGAAGTTTGTCACATCGCAACCCCAACCCGTGACACAATCGTGGAACATCCCACCGACCAGTTCGGGGTTCGCGCGGATGCCTTCTAGGGTAGCCAACTCGGGGTGTTCTTCCACCAAATAGGCGGGGACCCACCATGCCTCAACGCCGCCATCCGACAGGACTTTGGACATTTCGGTCAATTTGCCCTCAGCAATCAGGTCGTCATAAACCTCAGTGTAGCTGGTCCACAATTCCGTCAGAATGTCAGGCTGACCCGTTTCCGCAACGGACGCCATGGCGGGCACCGTTGTCGTGGGCACCACGGTCACGTCACAGCCGTAGCCTTGTTGGATCAAGAAGCTCGCCACCGATGTGACCACCGCCGCAGAGGCCCAGTCCATCTCGGTGATCGAAACCTCGCCGCAATCGGCGAATGCGGCAGTGGTGCTGAGCGCACCGGCAGTCAATGTAGCGGCGGCAATGGTTCTCAAATGCATAATAGGCTCCTTGTTAACCCCGCGCAGACCTCCGCGCGGGTGAAAAATCATCGTTATAATCCGCCACTTCGCGGCAGAATTGAACCGCTAAGTCGCGTAGGCATCGCCCTCTGCGTCAAGAAGCGCCTTTAGCTCTGACAAGAATTTCTCATCGTCGCCAGAATACTCTTCAATCTCACGGGCGGTTTTTTCGGCAATCTCATCGGACAGGATGTTCAGCGGCTGACCGGTTTGCAGGGCGCGGATATAGTTGGCGCAGGCGCGCTCAAAATAATAGAGCCGGCCAAACGTCTCACCCACGGTGTCGCCAATCACCATCACGCCGTGATTGCCCATCACGAGGACCTTCTTGCGCGGGTCGTCCAACAGTTTGGCACAGCGCGCGCCCTCTTCTTCTAGCGCCAAGCCGCCATACGCAGGGTCCACCGCGATCCGGTTAAAGAACATTGCAGCGTTCTGTTCCAGCGGGGGCAGGACCGGATCCTTGAGGCAGGCCAGAACCGTCGCATAGGGTGAATGGACATGCATCGCGCACCGCGCGTGCGGGCACAGGCGGTGCAATCCGCCATGCAACCCCCACGCCGTTTCATCGGGGGCATTCGGGCCCTGCAATGTCTCGGGATCGTTTGCATCGACGACGATCAGATCGCTCGCCCGGATGCGCGAAAAATGCATCATGTTCGGGTTCATCAAAAACTTGGAACCGTCCTCATTGATCGACAGTGAAAAGTGGTTGGCCACCCCTTCGTGCATGTCCATCCGAGCCGTCCAGCGGAAGGCCGCAGCCATATCCACCCGCTCCGTCCAATTCCCGATATTCGCGCCGGCAACGTCCATGTTTTTCCTCCCGTTTAATGTATACATTAATGTATACATTGTGGCCCTAGCTTTTCAGGGGCCTTGATGGCACCCAAGCGTACCCGCTGGGCGATAGAATGTAAGCCTCACAAAGACCGTGGGGTTTGTCCGTCGGAGACTGCAAAATCACGTCGCCCCGAACCGTCGCGCGGGCCACCGCGGGCTCTGGCGCAATGTCGTACAGCCGCAATTCCGCCCCGCCCCCGCGCGGTGGATTTTCGGGCACCAGACCCAGCAAAGGGTTAGCATGATAGGTGCCATCGCTGTGCAGCTGAAGCACCGTTCCCCCCGATACCAAAATCGCGAAATCATCCGATACGCGGTGGGCGGTCATCTCAAACACCTCGGTCAAGAACGCCACCTCAGCGGCGACATCCACAACCAAAAGGTTGATCCCGAAACCACGCAGACCCGCGCCGAACGCCTCGGCAGAGATCGTATCATAGTCCATTGGCCGCGCTCCCGTCTTGCGCCTTTAGCCTGCCCGTGTCAGCCTAAGTTATGCAAGCAAAAGATATTACGTCTTGGGCGGACTGCGCCCCTACATTAGTCGCCGTAGCCGCCGGGCGAACGCCCGCGCAAACCGTGGTCCGTGGCGGCCGCGTGGTGAACGTGCACACCCGTGAAATCCTTGAGTGGGACATTGCCATCGCGCAAGGGCGTTTTGCCTATGTCGGCCCCGACGCAAGCCATTGTATTGGCCCAGATACCCACGTGATCGACGCGGCCGGACGCTATGTCATTCCGGGTCTGTGCGATGCCCATATGCACATCGAAAGCGGGATGCTGACCCCGGCTGAATTTGCCGCCGCGGTCATCCCCCACGGCACGACCTCTATGTTCACCGATCCCCATGAAATCGCGAATGTTTTGGGCCTGAGCGGTGTGCGCTTGATGCATGATGAGGCGCTGTTGCAGCCCATCAGCATTTTCACCCAGATGCCCTCCTGCGCGCCCTCTGCGCCCGGGCTGGAAACCACCGGCCATGAGATCACTCCGGACGATGTGGCCGAGGCGATGGCGTGGCCCGGCATCATTGGTCTGGGTGAGATGATGAACTTTCCCGGCGTCGTGAACGGCGACCCCAAGATGCTGGCCGAAATGGCTGCGACCGCGCGGGCGGGCAAAACCATCGGGGGGCACTATGCCTCACCGGATTTGGGGCCTGCGTTTCATGCCTATGCGGCGGGCGGCCCGGCGGATGACCACGAGGGCACCTGTGAGGACGACGCCGTCGCCCGCGTGCGCCAAGGGATGCGGTCGATGATGCGGCTCGGCTCGGCGTGGTATGATGTCGAGAGCCAGATCACCGCAATCACGGAGCGCGGCCTTGATCCGCGTAATTTCATCCTGTGTACGGACGATTGCCACTCTGGCACGTTGGTGAATGACGGGCATATGGACCGGGTTGTGCGCCACGCGATTGCCTGCGGATGCGACCCATTGATCGCCCTGCAAATGGCCACGATCAACACCGCCACGCATTTCGGGCTGGAACGGGAATTAGGCTCCATTGCGCCGGGGCGGCGTGCAGATTTGATCCTGACTTCCTCGCTGGAAGAGCTGCCAATTGAGACGGTCATCGCCCTCGGCGAGGTCGTGGCAGAGGGCGGCAAGCTGCGCGCAACCTGCCCGCATATCGACTGGCCCACGGCTGCGCGAAACACCGTTCACCTGGGTAACCCCCTGACTGCGCATGATTTTGAGATCACTGGCAGCGGCAATACCGCCACCTGCCGCGTAATTGGCGTGGTCGAAAACCAAGCCCCCACCGAGGCCTTGATCCGCGAGCTACCCGTTCGCGACGACCTGATTGAGGGCACGGGCGATACCTGCCAAATCGCGCTTGTGGAACGGCACAAAGGCACGGGCGGCGTGAGCAACGCGTTCGTCGCAGGCTTTGGCTATAGCGGACCAATGGCGATGGCCTCGACCGTGGCGCATGACAGTCACCACATGATCGTCGTGGGCACATCGCGCGCGGATATGGCACTGGCGGCGAACCGCCTTGCGCAGGTCGGCGGCGGGGTCACCGTTTGGCAGGACGGGCGCGAGTTAGCCTTGGTTGAACTGCCCATCGCGGGCCTCATGTCCGACAGCCCCGCCCATGAAGTCGCGGCCAAAGCAGACGCCATGGTGGCCGCGATGCAGGCCTGCGGCTGCACCCTGAACAACGCCTATATGCAGCATTCTCTGCTGGCTCTTGTGGTCATCCCCGCCCTGCGGATCAGTGACCTTGGGCTGGTGGATGTCACGAAATTTGAGCTTACGGAATTGACCCTATGAACGCCCCCCGCGCGACGACCAAAATCTCTAGCCCGCCTGACGCGGAGCCAAAACGCTTCACCGATCCTGCCGCCGCTGTGGCCGAGCTTCAACGGCTTTACACCGAGGCCACCGGCTTTTTGAACGGCGCATTCAACCGCGCAACGGCGGAGGGTGATCCCGGCTGCCGTTTTCGCGCCTATTACCCGGAAATTCGTTTAACGACGCGCAGTTACGGGCATGCTGACAGCCGCCTCAGCTTTGGGCATGTGGCCGAACCCGGGGTCTATGCGACCACGATCACCCGCCCCGATCTGTTTGCGCATTACCTGACGCAACAGATCGCGCTGTTGATCAAAAACCATGATGTGGGCGTCTGGATCGGGTGGTCGCAGACACCAATCCCGATCCACTTTGCAGTGCTAAACGACGACAGCCTCAGCGTGCCCCAAGACGGGGTTTTGCCGTTTTTGATGCGCGATATTTTCGATGTCCCGGACCTAAGCACCACGAACGACGATATCGCCAATGGCGTGGGTTTTGCGTTTGAGGATGGCGCAAAACCGCTGGCGCCCTTTACGGCGCAACGGATTGATTATTCGCTCGCGCGGTTGGCGCATTACACCGCGACCGACGCGGAGCATTTTCAAAACCACGTCCTGTTCACGAACTACCAATTCTATGTGGATGAGTTCGTGGCCTATGCCCGTGCAGCCCTGCGGGATCCTGCATCGGGGTACACCGCGCTGGTGGGGCCGGGCAACGTGGTCCTGACGGACCCCGACGGTGATCTGCCCGAGCCTGCCAAAATGCCCCAAATGCCCACCTATCACCTAAAGCGGGGCAAAGAGGCGGGCATTACGCTGGTCAACATCGGTGTGGGCCCGTCCAACGCCAAAACCGCGACGGACCATATTGCCGTATTGCGCCCCCATGTTTGGCTGATGGTCGGGCATTGCGCGGGGCTGCGAAATTCTCAGTCACTGGGCGATTTCGTGTTGGCGCACGCCTATCTACGTGAAGATCATGTGCTGGACGATGACCTGCCGGTATGGGTGCCGATCCCTGCCTTGGCAGAGGTGCAGATCGCGCTGGAAACGGCCGTGGCCGAGGTGACCGAGCTGGAGGGGTATGAGCTAAAGCGGATCATGCGCACGGGCACCGTCGCCACGATTGATAACCGAAACTGGGAATTGCGAGAGACATCCGGCCCCGTCAAGCGGCTGAGCCAGTCGCGAGCCGTCGCGCTGGACATGGAAAGCGCGACCATCGCGGCCAACGGTTTCCGCTTTCGCGTGCCCTATGGAACGCTTCTGTGTGTGTCGGACAAACCCCTCCACGGAGAGCTGAAATTGCCCGGAATGGCGTCGAGTTTCTACAAGTCGCAGGTCAGTCGGCATTTGCTGATTGGGATCCGCGCCATGGAAAGCTTGCGCGAAATGCCCCTCGAACGGCTGCATTCGCGCAAATTGCGCAGCTTTGAAGAGACCGCTTTCCTCTAAAAGGGCAAAATAACGTAGAAAACTGGGGGTCAGGGCACACAACTTGTTGTGTGTCCCCACATCATTCGGCTAGAATCACATGAAACAACCGCCAGGGTTAAAGCTTTGAGGAGATCGACATGGCAACTAAACCAATGACAAAGACCCAGCTTGTGGCCGCATTGGCAGAGAAGATGGACACGGACAAAAAGTCCGCAGGCGCCGCATTGGACGCAATCTGCGAACTGATCACAACCGAAGTTTCCGGCGGTGGCGCAGTGACCCTGCCCGGCATCGGCAAAATCGCCTGCCGTGAGCGTCCCGAGCGTATGGTTCGCAACCCCGCCACTGGCGAGCAGTTCAAGAAAGACGCAGACAAGGTTGTGAAAATGACCATCGCCAAAGCGCTGAAAGACAGCGTGAACGGCTAATCGCTTCTTGATCGTAGAATTTAAGGGTCGTCTTCGGGCGGCCCTTTTTCTTTGCAGATATCCATGTGATAGAAACCTATGGATTTTCGCGCACTCTTTCTGGGACTGGCCTTTGCGCTAATGTGGTCGTCGGCCTTTACGTCGGCGCGGATCATCGTGGCCGAGGCACCGCCCATCCTATCGCTTGCATTGCGGTTCGCGATTTCGGGTGGCGTTGGTGTGGCCTTGGCGTTGGCTATGGGGCAGACCGCGCGGCTGACACGCGGGCAATGGACCGCGGTCGTCGTGTTCGGCATCTGTCAAAACGCGCTGTATCTAGGCCTGAATTTTGTGGCGATGCAGTGGATCGAAGCGTCCCTTGCCGCGATCGTCGCAAGCGTCATGCCCCTGCTGGTCGCTGTCTGTATCTGGGTCTTGTTCGGAGAGCGCACCCGCCCGCTCGGCGTGGCCGGGTTGATCGCGGGCACATTAGGTGTCGCGTTGATTATGGGCACGCGGGTGCAAGGCGGCGCGGATATGCTGGGCATCGTGTTTTGCCTGATCGGTGTCATGGCATTGACGGCCGCAACGCTTGCGATGCGGGGCGTGTCGGGCGGCGGCAATTTGATGATGGTCGTGGGATTGCAGATGCTGGTGGGCTCTGCCGTGCTGACACCGCTCGGCTTTGCGCTTGAGACATGGGACGTCACGTGGACCCCGCGGCTGATCACGGCGCTGGCCTATACCACGCTGGTGCCGGGGCTGGCCGCGACGTGGGTTTGGTTCACGCTAGTCGACCGGATCGGCGCGACACCTGCCGCGACGTTTCACTTTCTCAACCCGTTCTTTGGCGTGGTCGTCGCGGCCCTATTGCTGGGTGAGCGTATGGGCATCGCGGACGCCGTGGGCGTTGTTGTAATCGCCGGTGGTATTCTAGCCGTACAGGTCAGCCGGATGCGCGCCTAGCACCTAGCCAATTGCGCCTTGGTTTTCGCCAACTTGGCCACGGTGCAGCAGGATGTGATCCAACAGGACGCAAGCCATCATCGCCTCACCCACAGGGACAGCGCGGATACCGACACAGGGGTCGTGGCGACCCTTGGTGATGATCGTCGTCTCTTCGCCGGACTTGGTGATTGTGCGCCGCTCCGACAGGATGCTCGACGTTGGTTTGACGGCGAACCGCACAACGACGTCTTGGCCCGTGCTGATCCCACCGAGAATACCGCCTGCGTGGTTTGAGCTGTATTCTGGCCCGTTTGGACCCATGAAAATCTCATCTGCGTTGTCACGACCCGTGAGCGCGGCTGCGGCCATGCCCTCACCGATCTCAACGCCTTTGACGGCATTGATCGACATCATCGCGGCGGCCAGATCGGTGTCTAGCTTGCCATAGATCGGCGCACCGAGGCCGGCGGGCATACCGCGTGCGGTGACCTCAATCACGGCGCCGACGGAATTGTGGTCATCCTTGCGGAGCCAATCGAGATGCGCCTCAAATGCGCTGGCGGCTTGTGCATCGGGGCACCAAAAATCGTTGCGCCCGATTTCATCCCAGTCAAACTGCGCGCGATCAATGCCAAGCGCGCCCATCTGCACCATATAGCCCGTGATCTGCAGGTCCGGCACCATCTGCGCAAGGGCCGCGCGGGCAATACCGCCCGCTGCCACCCGCGCGGCCGTTTCGCGCGCGCTGGACCGACCGCCCCCGCGATAATCGCGGATGCCGTATTTCTGCCAATAGGTGATGTCCGCGTGGCCGGGACGGAATTTCTCGACGATATCGCCGTAATCCTTGGATCGCTGATCGGTGTTTTCAATCATCAGTTGGATCGGCGTACCCGTTGTGCGGCCCTCGAACATGCCGGACAGGATGCGCACGGCATCGGGTTCTTTCCGCTGGGTGGTGTTCTTGTTCTGGCCGGGCTTTCGCTTGTCCAACCACTGCTGAAGGAACGCCTCATCCACCGCGATACCGGGGGGGCAGCCGTCAACCGTGGCGCCCAAGGCGGGCCCGTGGCTTTCGCCCCAAGTGGTGACGCGGAAGAGATGTCCGAAAGAATTCATCGACATGGGCAGTGCTCCTTTGCGAGCATTGGTCTAGCGGGCAGCAGGCAGGCCCTCAACATGAAAAAAGGGCGCGAGACCAGCCCGCGCCCTTTTTCAATCATACCTAACGCGCTTATTCAGCGGGTTGGCCAGCAGCTTTGGCTTTCTTCTTCACCGGCGCCCAGAGGCGTTTGTTGGTGAGGTAGAGCAGAACCGTCAGCAAAGACAGCAGCAGAACAGAGGTCAGACCCATCTGTTGGCGTGCCATCATCTTGGGCTCAGCCGTCCACATCAGGAATGCGGAGACGTCCTGCGAGATCGATTCCAGGTCCGTTGCCGCACCATCGTCGAACTCAAGGTCGTCGCCCCAAAGTGGGGGGGCCATGGAAATCCAGCCGCCGGGGAACGCTTTGTTTTCGTACAAAACGGTGCCAGCTTCTTCTTTTTCCTCACCGGTGTAGCCCGCGAGCAGGGATGCGATGTATTCCGCGCCGCCCATGCCTTTGAACAACTGGTTCGTACCAAGGCCGTAGGGGCCGTGGAAACCAGCGCGTGCCTTTGCCATCAGCGACAGGTCAGGTGCGCCAACGCCGTTCACGGCGGGGAAGTTGTCGGACGGAACCGCCTGACGGAAGTCACCTTCGCCGTCGTTCAGGGACGAATCCCAGACTTCGAAGTTTGAGGTGTAGGCTTTCATCTGGTCTTCGGGGAGACCAACGCCACCCTCGTCCGACAGTGTGCGGAAAGGCACGTACTGAAGGCCGTGGCAGGAGGCGCAGATCTCGGTGTAGACCTTGAGGCCGCGTTGCAGTTGGTTTTGGTCAAATTTACCGAATGGACCCTCAAAGGAGAAGGCGTAGTCGGTCACATAACCAGCCCCACCGGCGGCGATGGCAGGAGTTCCTGCCAAGGCCGTAAGCGCCGCTGCGGTGATCGCAAGTTTCTTGAACATGTGTCAGAGTCCCCTGTCTTATTCGGCTGGCGAGGCGGCAGGAGCGCCGTCTTTGCCATCCGAGGACTTGAATTTGGCGTTGAAGTCATCTTCGATCGTTGCAGGCTGAACGTCTGGCTTCTCGAGGACGCCCAGAAGGGGCAGGATCACGAGGAAGTAGGCGAACCAGTATGTTGCACCGATAAGAGCGATGACCGGGTAGATGCCTTCGGCGGGCATTGCGCCAACCCAAGTCAGAACCACGAAGTTCACCACGAAGATCCAGAACCACCACTTGAACATCGGGCGGTAGCGGCCGGAGCGGACGTTGGACGTGTCGAGCCATGGCACCAGAGCCATCACTACGATCGCGCCGAACATCGCAACCACACCGAAGAATTTCGCATCGACGATGCCACCTGTGAGGAAGCCCACAAGCTGCACAAGCCAGACCGTGTCATCGAATGCGCGCAGGATCGCGTAGAACGGCAAGAAGTACCATTCGGGCACGATGTGTGCGGGCGTCGCCAGAGCGTTGGCTTCGATGTAGTTATCCGGGTGGCCAAGGTAGTTGGGCATGAAACCCACGATGGCGAAGAACACAGCCAGGATCAGGGCCAGCGCGAACAGGTCTTTGATCACGAAGTAGGGCCAGAATGGCAGCGTGTCTTTTTCAGCTTCTGCTTTGGACGTACGGCGGACTTCGACACCGGTTGGGTTGTTGTTACCCGTGGTGTGGAAGGCCCAGATGTGCACGATCACGAGACCGGCAATCACGAACGGCAGCAAGTAGTGCAGCGAGAAGAAACGGTTCAGCGTGGCGTTGTCCACGGCGGGTCCGCCCAGCAGCCATGTTTGCAGGCCTTCACCGATGAACGGGATGGCGCCAAACAGGCCGGTGATCACGGTCGCGCCCCAGAAGGACATCTGGCCCCATGGCAGCACGTAACCCATGAACGCAGTCCCCATCATCAACAGATAGATCAGCATACCAATGATCCACGTGACTTCGCGGGGTGCTTTGTACGAGCCATAGTAGAGGCCGCGGAAGATGTGCAGGTACACCGCAACAAAGAACAGCGACGCGCCGTTCATGTGCAGATACCGCAGTGCCCAACCGCCGTTCACGTTGCGCATGATGTGCTCAACGGAGGCGAACGCGAAGTCCACGTGGGGCGTATAGTGCATCACCAGAACGATACCGGTGATGATCTGCAGTGCCAGCGTAAAAGTCAGCACGATGCCCCAGATCCACATCCAGTTGAGGTTCTTGGGGGTGGGCAGCATCAGTGTATCGTACAACAAACCTACGATTGGCAGCCGCTTGTGCAGCCACTTTTCACCGCCGGTTGTTGGTTCGTAGTGGTCGTGGGGAATTCCGGACATGGTCGTATTTCTCCCTGATTAACCGAGTTTAATTGTTGTTTCGTTGACGAAAGACGCAACGGGGATGGGCAGGTTTTCGGGCGCCGGGCCACGGCGAATCCGGCCTGAGGTGTCGTAGTGCGACCCGTGGCAGGGGCAGAACCACCCACCGTAGTCGCCAGCACCGTCGCCGATTGGCACACAACCAAGGTGCGTACACACCCCGATCATCACCAGCCATTCGCCAGTTTCATCCAGCGCGCGGTTTTCATCGGCAGCGTCTGCGCCACTGATATTTCGGTTCCGAGCTTCGCCATCAAGCAGGTCGCCCAACTCAACGGTGCGCGCAGCTTCGATTTCTTCGGCTGTGCGGCGGCGAATGAACACGGGCTTGCCCAAGAACAGAACGCTAATCTGCGTTCCTTCAACAACGCCCGAAACGTCCACCTCAATGGAGGACAGAGCCTGTACGTCCGCGGATGGGTTCATTTGGTTAACAAGGGGCCAAACCCCGGCGCCAACCGTGACAGCCCCCACACCAGCGGTGGCGTAGTAGAGAAAATCCCGACGAGTGTCGGTCTGATCGTCTGCGTGTGACACGTAGGTATCTCCCGTGTTGTGTACCGGACGCCTCGCGCGCCCCAGCGGTTCAAACGAAACAGGGCGCGCGGGAATCCCTTTGCGCCCAAATTTGGTGCCTTCTAGCAGGACCTAGCGAGCAGTGCCCAGCGGACAAACGCGCGCAGGTGCGCCCGATTGTCGCGGAGCGGTCGTAACTTAATCCCAAACGGGGGGTGCGAGCGTCATTTCCATCTCACGGTGATCGATCCCGGCGTCATCGTAGACGGGGCCATAAACCGTAAACCCTAACTTGGTGTAAAACGGGATCGCGGTGACTTGGCTGCCCAAGACCGCCTTGGAAAATCCGTCTTGGGGCAGTTCGCGCACGACGGTTTGCATCAACAATGCGCCTGCCCCCTTGCCCCGGTGCGCCTTAAGCACGGCAACGCGTTGAATTTTCGCCGTTTCATCCATCGGTTTGACCCGCAGCGTGGCGATAGCGATTTCGCCTTCCCACAACAGGTAGTGATGGCAATCGTCATCGAGACCGTCCATTTCTTCGGCCTCACTGACGCCCTGTTCTTCGATGAACACGGCGCGGCGGATGGCCTGACAGGCCGCGATATCGTGGGTTTCTTCGACGCGCATGTGCGGCTGGTCCTTCATGCTGGTTTGGTTTGCAGCATGGCGGGGCGCGCGGCGAAATCCTTTTCCCACGCGGCCAGCACATCACGCCCAGCGCGCCAGTTCCGATCCGCATGGCGCAGGTCCAGATAGCCCAGCGCGCAACCAACGGCGATGTGGCCGGCATCAACGGGACCGTGCAGGTGGCTCATCCAACGGGCACCCAGCGCATCGAGGGCGCGCTCAACCTTGCCCCATTGCGCATCAAACCACGCGGGCCAATGCAGTTCCGCGGGGCGAAGACGCTGCTCATAGACGATGCCAATGGCGGCATCCATAATCGCATCGCCTGTGGCCTCTAGGGTCAGGGTCTCCCACAGGCGGGCATCGGGGTACAACGCTCCGTCGGCGCGGGCATTCAAGAACCGGCTGATCACGCGGCTATCGTACAGCGCGGGCCCCTCATCACGCAAAAGCGCGGGGATTTTGCCCACAGGGTTCGCCGCAGACAACTCGGGCACGTTGGCCATGGGGTTGGTTTTGGTGTCCACGACCTCTACGTCGCTTTGTTCGGTTTCCAAAAGCACCACGCGGACTTTGCGCGCGTAGGGCGATGCGTCAGACGCCAAAAGTTTCATGTCCCCTCCCTGGGAAATCTTATCCTGAGGTAAGCTAGCGCGGTGTCCCTACGGAGAAAAGGGTCCGCGGATCAGAGCCGCCAAAAGTCGGACCTCTGAGCCGGTGCCAAAGGCCTCCATCTGATCGGCGGCGCGCAGGCGCACATCATCAGGTTTGTTCTGATTAAGCTTCCATGTGCCTTCGGTTGTGGTAACGGCCATCCGGCAGGGCACGATCTGGCGCATCATACTTTCCAGCACCTCGGGCGTCATTTTGTCGGTGGTCCAAGGGGTTTTATGCGGCAGGAGTGCTTCGAAATGCGCCGATTGACGGTTTAGCATTTCGTGCATGGCCTCCGGGGGCAAAACATCGAGCATGCCGCGCAGATGCACGGCGACATAGTTCCATGTCGGTACTTGATCCGGGACTTCGTACCAATCGGGTGAGACGTATCCATCCGGGCCGGCCACGGCGATTACCGCGGGCTGCGCGCCGTTCTTAAGCTGCCGCAGGATCGGGTTGGAGCGGACGAGGTGCAGGTCGAGGCTATCGCCCTCAGCGTTCAGCAGGAACGGGACATGAGAGATCAGCGGTCCGTGAGATCCATTGAGGCTGAGAACACCAAATCCGCGTTCCCGCGCGTAGTCCCGATTGCGCGTATCACTGGATTTGCGGAAGGCGGGATTGGGATGCAACGCTAGCAGCCCTGCCCGCGAAGCTGTGCGCCATGTGCACCCGCAATCTGCGCCTGCACGATCTGCCCCTCGGGGTGATCGGCATCAAACGTGACTTCGGCAAAGTGGGGCGTGCGGCCCATGCGAGGGTTTTCCATCAGCACAGGCTGCGTGGTGCCCACCCAGTGCGCAAGATGTTTTTGCACCTGCGCATCCCCTGCAGCGCGCAGCCGGGCGGCGCGGTCCTTGATGATGCGGCCATCCACGGGGGGCATTTTGGCAGCTGGCGTGCCTTCGCGCGCGGAATAGGGAAAGACGTGCAGCCACGTCAGATCGCATTCCTCAACCAGCTTGAGGCTATCGGCAAAGTGGGCCTCAGTCTCGGTCGGGAAGCCTGCGATGATATCGGCGCCAAAGGTCATGCCGGGGCGCAGGCGGCGGGCCTCTTGGCAGAATTGGATCGCGTCATCACGCAGGTGACGACGCTTCATCCGCTTGAGGATCAGGTCCGCACCATGTTGCAAGCTAAGGTGTAGATGCGGCATCAGGCGATGCTCGGTCGCGATGGCCTGCATCAGGTTTTCATCTACCTCAATCGAATCGATCGAGCTGATCCGTAGGCGCGGCAGATCCGGCACCAGTTTGAGGATTCGCATGACCAAATCGCCGAGTTTCGGCGTGCTGGGCAGGTCCGCCCCCCATGAGGTCAGGTCAACACCAGTCAAAACCACCTCATTGTAGCCGCGTCCAACAAGCCGCTTGATCTGTTCGACCACAACGCCCGCAGGCACCGAGCGGGAATTGCCGCGACCATACGGGATGATGCAAAACGTGCAGCGGTGATCGCAGCCGTTTTGGACCTGCACATAGGCGCGCGACCGCGTGCCGAAGCCGTCGATCAGATGGCCCGCCGTTTCGGTCACGGACATGATGTCATCGACCTGCACTTGTTCGGTCGCGCCAATCCCAAAGGCGGCCCATGTTTGGGGCTGCATTTTCTCGGTATTTCCGACAACGTGGTCGACCTCTGCCATGGCGGCAAAGCTTTCGGGTGCGGTTTGGGCCGCGCATCCGGTGACGATGATCTTGGCATCGGGATGGGTGCGGCGCAGCTTGCGAATATCTTGGCGGGCCTTGCGCACAGCCTCGGCGGTGACGGCGCAGGTGTTGACGATCACAGCGTCCTTTAGGCCGGCTTGCGTGGCCAATTCCTTCATCGCCTCGGTTTCATAGGCGTTCAGGCGGCAGCCGTGGTTAGAAAATACCGGGGCGTTCATAGCCAGACCCCGTTGAACACATGGGCAGTGGCCCCGGACATCCAGACGCCATCGTCGCGCCAGTCGATCACGATATCCCCGCCGTCCAGCGTGACACGCACGTGACGCCCGGTCAGGCCCCGCCGCGCAGCCGCGACGGCCGTCGCACAAGAGCTAGAGCCAGACGCCAAAGTGATTCCCACCCCGCGCTCCCACACGCGCATCCGCAGATGATCTGGCGCGATCAGGTGCGCTATCTGCACATTCGTACGCTCTGGGAACAATTCGTGATGTTCGTGGGCGGCACCAAAGGCCGCGAGGTCTAGGGCCTCGGCATCCTCAACGAAAAAGGTGCAGTGGGGATTGCCCATGCCGGTGGCTGTGGGCCGGCCCTCGATGGGCAGTTCCAGTGTATCCATTTCACGCGCCAGCGGCACGTCCTGCCAGTTTAGCAGCGGAGGCCCCATGTTCACCGAAGTAATCCCATCCCCCAGATCGCGCGCAAACAGGATGCCGCGTTCCGTACGCAATGTCAGTGTATCCGTGCCAGTACGCCCCATTTCATAGGCCGCAATGCAGCGCGTGGCATTCCCGCAGGCCCCAGCGGTTGAGCCATCGGCGTTCCAAAAGACCAGTTCAACATCCGCCTGCGCGGAGTGTCGAATGACCGCGAGTTGATCAAAACCAACCCCGCGATGCCGATCACCGATCGCGCGTGCAAGAGCTGCGTCGACCACAGGACCAGTGGCGCGCTCATCGATCACGACGAAGTCATTGCCCAGCCCATGCATCTTCATGAAGGGCAGGCCATTAGGGAAAGAAGTGGACTGCATGGCGCGGCGTATACGCCTGTCGTGAACCTTTTGCTAGCCATGGGCAAAAAAGGTGATGATTCCGGGTTGACCACTGCGGGAGTGGCGGATAGCTACCCCGCCAGTGAGGGCCGTTAGCTCAGTTGGTAGAGCAGCTGACTTTTAATCAGCGGGTCACAGGTTCGAATCCTGTACGGCTCACCACTTTTATCTTAGAATCAAATACTTAGGCGTGAGCTGTCTCTGGTGACTAGTGAACCGCGATCTTGTGGAAGCGCCGTGGAAGCGGAATGGGATGTTGCAAGTCCGTCACAGGAAATACCAACAAACTCAACTTTGAACCTGTTCAATCTTCGTGTTAAGTGTGTTAATGGCCGATGGGAGGGGAACTTGAAACGACACCTTCATTTGAACACCGAGGATATACATGTCGTCGCTTAGAAAAATCGGAGAACGGTTTCAACATGAGGTGCATAGTAATTAATCTTGCTACTGCTAAGCAGCGAATGGCCTTCATGTCCTCTCAACTAGAAGCTCTGTCTATACCGTTCCAAAGAATTGAAGCAGTAACGCCCAGTGATCTTCCGAACCCAGAATACAGACTTGATTGGAATAGTTGGGAGCGACCGCTAAAGGACACCGAAAAAGCTTGTTTTCTGAGTCATCTAGCAGCATGGAAACAAGTCGCTAACGATAACCACTGTACTCTCATCCTTGAGGATGATGCTTTGCTATCTCGTCAGACAAAGCATGTTTTTCGGCGCTTGGCTACGAAAGGTGCGTTTGATCACGTCACACTCGAAGTACGGAAGCGCAAGAAGGTTGTGGCCAAGCAAAAGATATCGTCTGGTCCAAGCCACTCCTTGTTGCGTTTGTATCAGGACAGAAGCGGCGCTGCAGCATACGTCCTTTCACCTTCCGGTGCACGCAAACTGGTCGAGCGCTCGAGGAAACAGACCGCCCTCGCGGATGCAATGATATGTAAGTCATACGAACTAAAAAGTTTTCAAATCGAACCAGCCTGTGCAGTTCAGCTCGACCGTGCTTCGCTATACGGAATACGAACCGAGTTTCAGACGGAATCTCAGATTGACGTTGCCCAATTTGGGCCAACAGACAAAGGCGGGCTTCAATTTCGGTATCGTCGCGTTAGTGCACAACTTCGCATGGCTATTCGCAGACTCAGATACGCACACGTTACTGAATGCCGCGAGATTGAGCTACGTACTGGCGCTTTTTAAAAGAACTTCACAGGCCTACCACCAACGGGTCTTTTCACGCTTGTGCACAGCGCGCATACGATGAAATACAGTATCCTCAATTTGCAGCCTACGCCAGATCTCGGCTAAAATTGGTCCTGCAAGTTGCACAGTCATAAACGGTTGAAGTCGCCACAGCATATTTCGGAGAGTATCATCCGTGCCGACGGTAAAGCATGACATGCCTTCGAAGAGCGGAACTAGCTCTTTTTGCACCCTTTCCAATGATTTTGGATCGAGAGCCAATTCATCTGCATGTCCAAGTAGTCGCTCACTTTCGTACATCTTTACAGTGTTCACGAGCGCTGAAGTGACCATAGCCGCACCACGCACAGCCATATCGTCATCATGTTCTGCAAATGTATCGCTCGCCGCAATGAGCCACCGCATGTTCAAATGTTCGCAAAGAAAATCAGTCTCCTCCTCCCAAAGCAGCCGAAACTCCGAATATATCTTGGGAGTTTGAAACTCACGGCGGATTAATACAATCAATTTAGCATGGTGCCATAACAATTCTGGCTGAGTCGAAAATTCTTGCCGCAAATTATCTAAATGTTGATCAAGCGACTTTTCAGAACCACGCGTCTGCACAGCATCACCTAATTGAATAATATTCTCTCTCATGGCTGTAAAATCATATTCGCTGCGAACGTGGCGCAAAGCGCCAAATCGCTTGCGACACTGATTAAATGACAAACGGCGGTGAAACTTATTGGGCTTTTTCATTTTACCTCCCAAACACTATATCATCACGTAAACCGACATATATAAGGGCACCCACAATGAGACATCGTTTTTGCCTAGGCCAACCGGTACCTAAAATAACACTTAGACACCTATCGAGCCACGGCAATGATACGCTTGACATAGTCTCTCAGTGGCTCAACAGACGGAATACTCGTTAATAACGCAGCGCTCTCAAACTGCTCTACGCACTGCCGATCACTAATCAAATCATCCCAACCGTTATATCCTTGAGACGCATAGTCAAGAAGATTCAAGAATGATTTCGGATTGAAATCACAGCCTATATTCTGATCAGCCCAAGTAATTGGAAGGCTACCACTAGCGAAAGCTTCAAGCACTTTCTCTGTATAATAGCCAGGATACAAACTATTCTCAGGGCAAAGATTATAGGAATATTCCTTCAAAATAATATCTTTAAATGATCCACTCGACTCGCTGTTCTTTATCGATCCATCAAAAGCAGGGCCATAAGTATCAAGCCGCATTCTGCTGGAGACAGCTTCCATTAGTGCTTTACGAGGCTCCCTGATTTGACCGAAAAATGCTGCACATCCACCATTACGGTCTTTTAAAAATTTTCCTAGCGGCATCAGAAGATCTCTAATCCGAAAGTAACGGCTTATTCGAAGTGGATCAGGCCTACTAACGCCTTCGTGACTCCAATCAAGAGATTCCATCCAATAGGGAAAACGATAGTCAAAATCTGTAGTTGAAAAATCATAACTTATCGAAAAATCGAATTTATTCTCATGCCGCACATTCTCAATCGAATGAAATACACTTATAGGCTGTGATACCCTACCCCTAAAATGCTTCGGTTCGAAAGAAGCTTTTCGCTTCACAAAGCGACCTACGATCTTAGGTGTTCTAGCAAAAGGTCCATAAATTACGATTGCGGCTTTATCTGCCGCCACTTCCCGTAAAGGTGTTCGGCTTTCCTGCCGGAGCAAGTTGTAAAAGACCGTTCGCCTAAAATCAGGGTACTGGTGCAGTATTGCTATATCCATCTTTTATCCCAATATTTTTCTACTGCATGAAACCAGGCATGTTAGTTACCATCGACGAAGACGCCTATGAAAGTATCTAATGTAGTGTACGTCTGTTTTTAGATTAATATGAGCTACCTTAGTGTCACACAGAGAATTATGACATACTAGCAGGGCTATTTCTAGTTTTTGAAGACTTACGCCACCTATCATCCCAGATCAAGCCTGGCCCTATGACACACTAGAACCCATCATTCTATTGCAGAACTAGAAACGTACCTCAAAGAATGATCAGTGAGAGCACGCCTACAACTAGATATACAAGTCCATTGAGTAATTGAAAATCTTGAAATCAAGCTGATATTTTTCCTGCACAAGCTTTCGCGTCTCTTTGTTATGGCCCGTATTTAAGTTCAAATTCTTGATGGAGTTCACATGGGGAAGCTCTGCGTTTAGATGCATTTTTCTCGAAATGGCTCTAAAATCTTCATTGATCGTTTCAAACCTCCCTACGTATGAGACCATGATATTCCCCCTAGCATCCAGAATATACTCGCTTTGCGGCTTCGGCGGCATTACCTTGAGATATTCCTGAAAGCTAAGCGGCTCAGGCGTATTTCTCCTATGGAAATAATTATAATATGACAAAGTCCAATCAAATGGGTTGCTAACAATAGAAAAACTAAAATAATTAAAATACTCGTCTCCCAACACTTCTCGATGCTCGATTGCGCTAGGATGTCCACCTTCGTTTATACTATTCACCCGGTAAGACAGTCGCATACTTTTTAGCGTTTTGTTCGCACGGCGGATCAAAACCGTTTTTAGATCGCGATGTGGTTTCAAGGCACGACCAATACTAGAGCCGCCAGTTTTTGGAATATGGATGAATATCGTGCGATGCTTTGTATAAATCATAAATTTGCGGCCTTCCTTTCAACCTCTTAAAGCAACAGAGCGTGCGATATTTAAGCTACCAGCTGGATCACATTAAAAAGGCTTATCCGGCCCCTTCTTAAGTCGTCTATTCTATTATCATCGCCGATTAGTATATAATCTACTCAGGTAAAAGAAGCAGTTATCTTTTGGACGCAAGCTTTCGACAAACCACTTTACTGCGCAGTCAGCTATCAAAACGTTCGATTGTGTTCAACAGCTTTCACAAACGGCATACCTCGCCCTTGCGGCCTCCAACTTCTGGGTGGCGCGATCAGGGTGACGCCCGATTTCGCGTCCGATGTGGTCGGCAGTCCCTGCGATGAATGTTTGCAGCTGATCGGCACTTACCCCGTGTAGGCCTGCGCGTGCGATCATGCAGCCCGAGACTTGAGCGAGAAGCGTTTCATCTGCGACCGCCTTGCAAATCTCCCGTATTTCATCTGGATCGGCCATGCTCGCTAGCTCGTCGAAGTCGCCGTCAAGCGCGGCACGTGCTGCCACCCAAATCGGATGATCGGGCCATCGGGAGCGGTTGGTGTCCGAGGTCGGGAGCGTGAACCGCACCTGGTCAAAGGCCGTCTCTATAATCTGTGGCAAGCGCGCTTTGAGGTTGCCCCAAGTGGTGACAGCCCAGCGTTCTTTCAGATGTTTTTTAAATGCCCGCACCTCAATTCGCCACACTTCGCTTTGTGCACGATCTTCAATCACAAGCGGGGCGTGACCGTCCCGTGCCCGCGCATCATTCCAAATATTCAGCCAATACGGCTTATGCTTTGCGATGATTTCCGCCCGTTTGTCGTATAAGATCACTTGCCTGCCGGGGTTCTTACCGACCGTAATCGTTTCAACACGACCCGACTTGCCATCCACATCGATGGACGGATCCGCATGGTCGCGCACATTGGTACGGGAGTGGGTGACGAAGTGGTCCCTTTGAGGCCGCAGGTCTGGAGCGAGAAAGTCAAAGGCGAAATCGACACGCCCGATGCTTTCTGAACCAAGCTCGTAGTTCAGCTCCAACCTCTCTAACTTTTGCTCAAGGTCAGCGCGGACCTTTTGCAGACCATGCAAGGCGAGCGAGAGCGCACCGCAGGAAACCCAAACGCCCCATTCGTCACCATTGTCGCGAGGGTGTTTCAGAAACCAATTCTCGCCAAATGGGGTGCCGGGTTCGGTGCTACATCGATAGGCGTACCCTCCACTGGCGCCCGTTTGGGCAACGAGCATGGTCAGCCCATTATGGGTGAAGATGCCCACGTCCTGCTGGGCAAGTTTACTTTGCTCTTGAGCTTCCAGAAGCTTTGCAGCCACGGCTTCGTTGACGGTCAGCGGGAATGACACATCGAGACCATCAAATCCTTTTCTTATTAAATTCATTTATCTTTTTCCTATTTTTGTATTTCTAGAGGGGGGTGTTACAAAGACCCCCCTTTTTGCGGGATCACCGCGCGGACCCACGCGGGCTGGTGCCCGCCGCCCCCACGCAGTGTTCCTGCCACTTCAACGCATCGAACGGCCCGAGCACGCTCCAGCGTCAGCGTATTGAACGGCAATCGTCGGCAGTGATGAGGTGAATGCAGTGGTGGTGAACGGCGGCAATCGCAGTCTTGCAGGACACGCGGCGCAAAGCTCTACCGTCTCTGCGCTCTGCGTTCGTCCCTCCGGAACTGAGACTTGGACGTGATCACTCCCCCACCAACCGACACAAGCAGTCGCTGAGAACAGGGTGGATAGCGGTTCCAAGCGGTGCGCCCTTGCGGCGTCGCTGTTCTGATTGGGAGGCCGTGTCATTGGGGGTTATGTTCCTGACGCCGTGCCTCGACCCACGCCAAGACATCCGCTTGGTGATAACGCACGGATTGCCCAAACTTGTGAAAGGCAGGCCCATGACCTGTCATGCGCCACTTTTGGATCGTACGGACAGATTGGCAAATTAAGTCCGCGACCTGTTTCTCGTTTAGAAACGGGCGGGGAATATCACTAGTATTCAAAAACGTCATCGCATCCTCATCGATTAATTCAATGAGGATTTGCTACGATAGGATACGTGGATTCAGCTAGCGATCCCGCTTGTTGAAACTCGCCAAGAAAGTTGCAGCATTTTGCATGTTGCTGACTGGAATGGATTTTTCTCGCACCCGCCTGCTGACAGTGCGGACTTGCGCAAATGACACATCGGGAAAAGCGACGCTCACAACATCAACACAGAACCGTGCGGCATTGGACAGTGGTGCATCGTCTGTGTGCCAATCCAAGGTAAATGGCGCGCCTGTACCATTCACGTAGGCTTGGTAGGCAGCCAACAGTAACAGTTCCAAGTCCTCATTGGCGGGCCGACCGCCTTGACCTCTTGCTACTCTCTCTGCGGTTTCAAGGTAGCAATCGAGCTTCGCAGACAACTCAGACAATTCTTCGATCAAGGCAAGTCCTTCGCGGTTCGTTTGCGCGATTGTCTTGAAAGACGCCAAAGCCGCCTCCGGTATGCTCTCGAAGTCGCCGGATTGGAGAATATCGACGTTTGGCATTAGCTTCTGGCAGGCACTTGCGCGTTCGACCAGAAAACGGGTTTCGGGCTCCAGAATGTTTATCTGACGGTCGAGCTTGTTAATGGTGCGGCGCAAGGCACCAAGTTCTTTCCGAGCTTCTGGGTAGCTTTTTTCGAAGCCTGTAGCGTTTGCGGCAAAGTTCAAAGTAAATCGCAGCACCGGAGTAAGCGCGTCTAAGAAACCATATCGTCGAGCAATCGGAGCGAAAACGTCCGTCGTGAAGGGTTGCTCAGGATCTGCCCCAGCATCAGCCATAGCCTGAACGAACTGGATTAAAGTGTCTCTATTTGTCTGGTCGTCGCTCACTTAATCACCCGCAGATGGTTCTTCGGTTTAGACGCACCAAGGCTTGCAAAAATAGCCGTACTGTTTTCCTCAGCCGCCGCTCGGACAGGATCGTCGGCGAGGTGCGCATAGCGCAGGGTTGTTTGCAGTTGTGTATGTCCCAAGAGGCGGCCCACCATTTGTATCGGCATCCCACCGGACACCGCTATCGAGGCATAGGTGTGGCGCAAATCGTGAATTCTGACGTCCTCAAGGCCCGCCAGTTCGCGGATACGTCGCCACGGTCGCTGCATATCGGTGATGTGCGTGTCCGGCAGCTTACCTTCGATAATAAACGGATTGCCCGCTGTGCGGGGAAGGCCATCGAGAACAGCGCGGGCGGCGGCAGGCAGAGGAACGCACCGCTTGCCCACTTTGCTATCTGGCAGCTCTAGCCCGCGCTCGGTCACATACTCCCACTTCGCCGTCTGAATCTCACCCAAGCGACATCCCGTGAGGAGCAGCAAACGAAACGCTGCTATAACATGCGGCGTCTCGGAACCGTCGTCTTCACAGCGCTTGAGAATTTGGCCGAGGTGCTGGATTTCGGCTTGGGTCAGATACCGCTCCAGCTTGTTCTCTTTGTACTTCGGAACGTGGCGGCAGGGGTTGGTCCCGTCAGGCCGCAGCCCCCAGAGTTCCGCGAGGTTGAACATCTTGGACAGGACCGAGAGCATCCGGTTCGCTTGGATCGGCGTGTCGCGGTGGCGGTAGTGCAGGTTGGCAATATCTTTGCGCAGCACGTCGGTGACTTTGAACATACCAAGCGCGGGGCGGATCATGCGGCGGATCGTGGAGGAATAATCCTTGGCCGTGGACGGCTTCACATGCACTGCGACATGCACATCGAGGAAACGGTCGCAGAGGTCCGAGACCGTGGGAGCCATCCGCTCAATCGCAATCTGTTCCACCGGATCGTAACCGCCTGCGACCTGACCGAGCATCTCTCGCGCTTGATCGCGGGCTTGCTCGACGGACACGACACCAAAGCGACCCAACGCGGCGCGGCGCGTTCGAGCACCTTTGCGATACTGAACTTGAAACGTCTTGGTGCCGGACGGCATGACACGGACACCAAAACCGACAACGAGCGTGTCCCACATGAAGTAAGGTGTGGTTTTGGGCTGAAGCGCCGCAACAGCGCGTTTTGTAATCTTAGGCAAATCTATTTCTCCAAATGCAGCCCGAAACCTTGGAAGCATAGTGGCAGCGGGCGGATGAAAACCGTGGAGTAAGGCATAGAAACCCGTCGTGAGCGACGTCAAGAATAACAAAGTAAATACAGTAATTTAGCGTACACAAGCGTAAGTCAGCGAAGCACAAAAACGCGGCTTTTAATCAGCGGGTCACAGGTTCGAATCCTGTACGGCTCACCACTTTCTCTAAAGTATCGCTTGTAGCATAACGGGCATAGCTTGTTTGCTGCAGTACTCGCGTGAACGCGTGCCGTTCAAAACGCACGACAACGCATCGAATCACAGCTCATAAAATGACCGGGGCCATTTCTGCCGCGCAATGAGCCGATCACGCAATTGCTTTGCGGAACGCCTCAATCTCAGCCGCGCTTGCGGATTGACCTGTGAAGGCCAACAAGTAGCCGGGCAAGCGGGAGAGGCGGATGTCGAGGCTTTCGGACAGCTCCAGCGCGTAGTAGCCGATCTGTTGGTAGTATAGCACGCGGGCGCGGATATCAGCTTCGGCGGGGCTGTAATCATAGCGGGCAAACATATCGCGCAGCGCGTCGGTGCGGGCCGTATCGCTACGGTCGATGACGGCGCGCACAGCTGGGTCGCGGCGTGACCATTCTCGCACCGCGAAATCCAGTTGATAGTTAAAACCCTCTGGACGCACGACGCAGATGAAAAAATTGCAAAGCGCCTCGGTGATTGTGGCGGCGGGCAGGTTGGCGTGGTGGATCAGAATGCCGGTGTTTGTCCGTTCCCATTCAGCCAAGAGTTGGTCCAAGAGGTCTTCGCGGCTTTTGAAGTACCAATAGAAGCTGGAGCGCGAGACGCCCAGCGCGGCCCCGATCTTCATGATTTTGACGTCCTGCACCCCGTTCGAGACCAAGATATCCATCGCAACCCGCAGCCAATCCTCTCGGGTGGCTTTGGTCTGGGGGAGGGATGTGTCTGAACCGCTCAACTGACTGGAAACGCCCCGCCCTCAGCGGTGCGCGCGGCGATAAATGCGTTGAGCGCGCGCAGCCGTTCGGGAGTCACGTTGGCGGGGGGCTTGTGGGTTGCAACGATCTCCTGCCATAGGGCCGTCGCGCGGGTGGAGGCATCGAGCGCGCCGCGCTCTGTCCATGTGCCGAAGTTGGACCAATCCGCCACGACGGGCGCGTAGAATGCGCTGGCATAACGTTCCATCGTATGCGCGCAGCCGAAGAAATGCCCACCGGGTTGCACCTCCTTGAGGGCTTCGAACGCCATCGCGGCCTCATCTGCGGCGGTGGGCGTGCACAGTTCGGCCATGACCTGCACCATCTCCATGTCGGTGATGAATTTCTCGTAGGATACGCTTAGCCCCCCCTCTAGCCAGCCCGCAGCGTGAATGATGACGGTAGCCCCGGCCATCAACGCACCCCAAGCGCTGATCTCGGTTTCGTGGGCGGCTTGGGCGTCATTGATATTGGCCGCACAACCGGCGGCGTTGCGCCATGGCAGGCCCAGGTGGCGGGCCATTTGCCCCGTCCCGAGGCTGACCTTTACCTGCTCGGGCGTACCGAACGCAGGCGCGCCGGATTTCATATCAACGTTGGATGAGAATGAGCCGTACATCACCGGCGCGCCGGGGTTTGCCAGTTGCGTCAGGGTGATCGCGGCCATGGCCTCTGCATGGCTGAGCACCAACGCACCCGCGACCGTAACAGGCGCCATGGCCCCCATCAGGCAAAATGGCGTAACCACAGACGGCTGACCGTACCGGGCGAAATCAATCAGCCCCTGCGCCATTGGGATGTCTATCTGGCGCGGAGAGTTGGTGTTGATGATCGTATAACAGTGTGGCTTTGCGCGGAATTCAGCCTCAGACAGGTCGCGGAACGCGCGGATCATCTCAAAGCAATCCCTCACCTGTTCGGATCCGCGCGAAAACACAAACGGAACTTTGTCCGAGAGGGTCAGTTGCGCCTTGGTAAAGGCGTAATGGCGGACCTCGGGCGCGATATCCTGCGGCTCAACCCCGGGGCTCAGCATTTGGATCGCGTCAAAGTGCTGCACCATCTGTGTCAGCTCTTCGACATCACGCAGCGCGCCGGGGCGGCGGCCCCGCTTGAGATCAGTCACGTTCGGCGCACCTGCCCCGCTTTGAAACGAAAGCGTGCCGAGTTCCATGACGACTTCGCGCGGCGCAGTCCCGCCGTGGATCGTGAAGGATTTGGGCGCGGTCGCGAGGGCCGCATCCACGATATCTGCATCGAGATAGACCATATCGTCCACCACCCGCGCACCCGCCGCCGCAAAAAGGTCCCGCGCCTCTGGCAACAGAACCTTGATACCAAGCTCGCGCAGAACCCGCAGGGAGGTGGCGTGCAGTTCTGCCACCTCATCCTGCGAGAACACGTTTTGCGGCGTGAACGGATTGCGCAACTGGCGATAGTTGACTGTGCGCCGTGGCGTTGTGTCAGCCAGCGCGCGTTTGCGGCCGCGACGCATTGGGGGGGCTTGCTCCTGCATCAGGCCCCTCGCATGGCGTTGCCCGCCGGGTCGTAGGGAGAGGCCGCAATCACGGTCGCCCCCCGTTCCACGCCGACGACGTGCATGGTCAATTCCGTACCCTCAGCGGCGCAGTCTTGGTTCACCATCCCCATTGCGAGCGATTTGCCCGTCGTGTGTCCGTACCCGCCCGAGGTCACGAAACCGACCTTTTCACCATCGCGCCAGATCGGTTCATAGCCGCTGGCATCAGCGTCCTTGGCATCCACTTCCAACGTCACAAGCACTTGGGCCGGGCCTGAGCCAGCACGCTCGGCCTCTGCCGCAGCTTTGCCGACGAAGTCCTTGGACCAGTCGATCCAGCGGTCCATACCGGTTTGCGCAGCGGTGTAGCCTTGGGTGAACTCAGCCGACCAGATGCCAAAGCTTTTCTCCAGCCGCAGGGACAGGAGCGCGTTGAAGCCGATCTCTTTGATGCCGTGGGCTGCACCTGCTGCCAAAAGCGTTTCGCGCAGGGTGATGTGTTCCGCCGCCGAGCAGTGGATTTCATAGCCCAACTCACCCGCGACCGACAGGCGCCCGACCTTGCACCGCAGCATCCCGATGTCGAACGTGCCGCATCCCATGAACGGCAGCGTTGCGATGTCGTCTTGTGTCACGGCCTCCATGATCTTGCGCGCGTTCGGCCCAGAGACCGAGAACCCGACGGTGGCATCCGCGATGTCCGTGACGGTCACGCCGTCGTCCATGTGGTCATCGAACCAACGCATGTGCCATTCGCGCAGATAGTAGCTGCCCATGATCCACCACGTCCCGTCGCCCCAGTTAAAGACGGTCAAATCCCCCTTCAGCTTGCCCGTGGGCGACAGCATCGGGGCCAGTTTCGCGCGGCCGGGTTTGGGCAGTTTGGACGCCATGATCCGGTCAAGCCACGCCTCTGCGCCGGGGCCGGACACCTCAAACCGGGAAAAGCCTGAGATATCCAACAGGCCCGCGGCCTCACGGGTGGCTTTGCATTCCGCAGCCACCAGATCAAACGCGTTTGAGCGCTTGAGCGTGGGTGTTTCCTTAAACCCTTCAGGCGCGAAATAGAGGGGCATTTCCAAGCCGTAGCTTGCCCCCCAACGCGCGCCCGCCGCCGACATCGCATCATAGGCCGAGGCCTTTTTCAGCGGACGCCCTGCGGGGAGTTGTTCGTTCGGGTATGTCATCACAAAGCGCCGGGTGTAGAACTGGCCCGTCGTTTCGCGGATGAACTGGCGGTTTTCGGCAAACTTGCCATATCGCGCGACGTCCATGCCAAACACGTCGGCCTCTGGCTCACCGTGGATCATCCACTCGGCCAGTGATTTGCCGACGCCGCCCCCCTGTAGGAAGCCTGCCATCACCGCACAGGCGCACCAATACCCGGGCTTGCCGCGCACCGGCCCGACGAGCGGGTTCCCATCGGGTGAGAACGTGAAGGCCCCATTGACCCACGTTTTAACTCCAACCTCTTGCAGCGCCGGGTAGCGTTCAAAACCAAGGATCAATTCATTCTCGATGCGGTCGGTCTGTTCTTGGAACAGCTCCATACCGTAATCCCACGGCGCGCCATCCAGCGCCCAGTGTTCGTGGTCAATTTCATAGATACCAAGCAGAACGCCCTTTTGGTCCTGCCGCAGATAGGTAAAGCCCTCTAGGTCCACGGTCATCGGGACCTCGAAATCCAGCTCTTCTAGCTGTGGGATCGTGTCCGAGATCAGATAGTGGTGTTTGAGCGGCGCGACCGGCAGTTCTATTCCCGCCATACGGCCCAACTGCTTGGCCCACAGCCCGCCTGCGTTCACCACATGCTCACACGTGACAACGCCCTTGTCAGTAATGACGCGCCAGCCGTCTTGGGTCTGTTCCAAGGCTTCGACCTTGGTGTGTTCAAACACAGATGCACCGCGTTTCTTGGCCGCAATCGCGTAGGCTTGGACGGTGCCGGTGGTATCAACATAGCCCTCTCGGTCGGCCCACATGCCGCCCAAAAGGCCGTCGGTGGACATGATGGGGCACAATTCGTGCGCCTCTTCGGGGGTCACGAGACGGCAATCCTCAATCCCGATGGATTGGAATGTGCGATACGCCGATTGCAACCATTCCCAGCGGTCGGGCGTGCCCGCCATGGTCAGCCCGCCGGTCATGTGCAGGCCGATGGATTGGCCGGATTCCTTCTCAATCTCGGGCAGAAGGTCGATCGTATAAGCCTGAAGAGCCGCGATGTTGGGGTCCGCGTTCAGCGCGTGGATGCCACCCGCCGCGTGCCACGATGACCCCGCCGTCAGGATTGACCGCTCCAGCAGGCACACGTCATCCCAGCCGAATTTGGCCAAGTGATACAGGACTGAGGCGCCGACAACGCCCCCTCCGATGACAACAACGCGGTAGTGCGATTTCATGACAAGCCTCCCAGAATCAGTCCGTTTTTAGAAACGCTAGAGTCGGAATTTCGATCCGTCTAGACACTTGTGTCCAGACCGCTGCGTCTGGTCCTTTCGAAACCCGCGCGCTAGGCTTTGAAAAACACTCTAGCGGAGCGCCTATGTCCCTCGTTTTTCCTGCACCTAAGCCCTTTGCTGTCCCCGTTGTGGGCAGCGACACCCTGTTCCCCGTGAGCCGGATTTTCTGCGTTGGGCGCAACTATGCCGCCCATGCCGCCGAGATGGGTAACGAGGTGGACCGCGAGGCCCCGTTTTATTTCACCAAGACCCCTGTGAACGCCCTACACACGGGTGCAACGCTGCCCTACCCGCCCGGCACCGAGGATTTTCACTACGAAATGGAGATGGCCGTTTATTTGAACGGCACGGAGGTGTTTGGTTACGGCTGCGCACTGGATATGACCCGCCGGGACCTGCAAATTCGTGAGCGGAAAAAGCAACGCCCTTGGGATCTAGGCAAGGATCTTGAGGGCGGCGCAGTAATGGCGCCCATCACACCCGCCGCAGAAGTGACTGACATCCACACCCATCACATTGCCCTGACCCAAAACGGCACCGAAAAGCAAAGCGCGCCGATTGCGGATATGGTCTGGTCCGTGCCCGACCTGATCAGTCATCTGTCCGGCTTTTATACGCTGCGCCCCGGTGATGTGATCCTGACGGGCACACCTGCGGGCGTTGGCCCCGTAACCCCCGGCGATGTGCTGCACGGCACGATCAACGGGCTGGCACCAGTTGACCTAACGATCACTGATCCAGCCTGAAAAACCGCTGGCTCGGTGGTGCGCGCTCGGGCAGACTTCCGGATACCGTGGGGAGATGAGAGGACACCGCCATGAACCGTCGCACCATTTTGGGCGTCATCGCCGCCGCCAGCCTTTGCTTTGCGCCCCCCGTTCAGGCACAAGACGTCACGCTGAACCTACACCAGTTTCTGCCAGCACAAGCCAATGTGCCCAAGCTGATCCTAGACGTTTGGGCTGATGCGATTGAGGCAGACTCAGACGGGCGCATTCAGATCAACCGCTTCCCCTCCATGCAGTTGGGTGGTGTGCCGCCGGAACTGATGGACCAAGCAATTGACGGTGTTGCGGATATCATTTGGACGGTGGTCGGGTACACGCCCGGCCGCTTCCCCCGCACGGAAGTGTTCGAACTGCCGTTCTTCGTCAGCGATGCCGCCGCCGCATCCAGCGCATATTGGCAGATGTACGAACGCCATATGCGCGACACGGAATTTCGCGATGTCCACGTGCTGGGCACATGGGTGCATGGCCCCGGGGTAATCCACTCGCAGGCCCCGATTACCGCGCCCGAGGATATGACCGGCGTCAAAGCACGGGGTGCCAGCCGCATGGTGAACCAGCTTTTGGGCGAACTGGGTGCCACGCCCGTGGGCATGCCTGTGCCTGCTATCCCAGAGGCCCTCTCGAAGGGGGTAGTGGATGCCGTAACAATTCCGTGGGAGGTCACCGGCGGGCTAAAGGTACCCGAATTGGTATCCAACCACACCGAATTTGAAGGCAACATGCTGTACACGCTGACCTTTGTGTTGGCGATGAACCCGGACAGCTACGCAGCCCTGCCCGATGACCTAAAGGCCGTGGTCGATGCGAACTCTGGCCTAGAGTTTTCGGTCAATGCAGGCCGCATCCAACAGGACGCAGATGCCCCGGCCCGCGCGGTGGCAGTTGCACGCGGAAACACGATCACGACAATCACCGATCCCAGCGATTGGGTCGCCAAAACCGCACCCATCTACACCGCGTGGATCGCTGAGATGGAGGCCAAGGGCATCGACGGACAAGCGTTGATTGACGAAGCAAAGGCCCTTATGGCTGCGCACGGCAACTAAAGCGTCCAAGGCCGGGCGTTCGCTTGGAGGGGTCGGGCATGATGCACCGGGCAATGATGACAGTCTGCCGGGCGATGGCCTTGGTCGGCGGGTTGGTGTTAATCGCGCTGATCACTCTTGTGTGCGTGTCGATCATGGGGCGCGCATTGAATGGCGTGCTGCACGGCATGGGCGACCTTGCACTGGCCAAAGCCCTGTTGGACCTTGGCATCGGACCTGTCACCGGCGACTTTGAGCTGGTTGAGGCGGGCATGGCCTTTGCGATCTTTGCCTTCTTGCCGCTGTGTCAAATCACGGGGGCACATGCCTCGGTCGATATCTTTACCTCCAAACTGCCGCCATGGGGCCTGCGGGTCCTGAAGGCTGCAATTGAGGTCCTGTTTGCCACGGTCTTGGTCATTATCGCGCTACAACTCTACGAGGGCACGCAGTCCAAGATGCGCTCGGGCCAGACGACATTCCTGCTGCAATTCCCGATCTGGTGGGCCTATCTCGCCAGCTTGTTTGCCGCGAGCCTTGCGGCACTTGTCGCGTGCTACATGGTCGTGCTGCGGTTTTGGGCCGTGCTGACTGCGGATGAAAGCCTGTTGGAGACCGACGCACAATGACCCCATTGGAAATAGGCGCATGGTCCTTTCCGGCCCTGCTGGTCCTCATCTTTTTGCGGGTCCCGATTGGGTTGGCCATGTTCTCAACAGGGTTTGTGGGGCTGTACCTTGTGACAGGTTCCACGAACTTGGCGCTCGCTCGGCTCAAATCCGAAAGCTTCACGACATTCTCTAACTACTCGCTTTCGATTGTGCCGATGTTCCTGTTGATGGGATATTTCGCGACCGTTGGCGGCATGTCGCAGGCGTTGTTCAAGGCGGCTGAGGGATTTTTGGGGCATCGGCGCGGTGGTGTGGCGATGGCCGCTGTTGGGGCCTGCGCGGGCTTTGGCGCGATCTGCGGATCATCGTTAGCAACGGCGGCGACCATGGGTCGGACCGCACTGCCCGAACTGCGCCGCTACGGCTATTCCGGCGGGTTTTCGACCGCAACGTTGGCGGCGGGCGGCACGCTGGGTATTTTGATCCCGCCATCCGTCATCCTTGTGATCTATGCGATCCTAACGGAGCAAAACATCGCCAAGCTGTTTCTGGCAGCACTTGCGCCGGGGTTATTGGCGGCGGCGGGCTACATGCTGACGATCTCGATTTATGTGCGGCTCTATCCGAATGCTGCGGGCACAAAACCCGCCGTGCCATGGGCCCAGCGCTTTGATGCGTTATGGCGGGTTTGGCCCGTTTTGATGGTGTTCCTAACGGTGGTTGGCGGCATCTATGGCGGTATCTTTACGCCGACCGAGGGCGCGGCTGTGGGCGCAATGGGCACCGCGCTAATCGCGCTGGCCAAGGGTGGGCTATCAAGTCGCGTGTTAACCGAAGGGTTGCTGTCCACCGCGAAAACCACTGGGTTTATCTTTTTCATCGTGCTGGGGGCCGCATTCTACAACGGGTTCCTTGCACTGACGCGGGTGCCCCAAGAATTGTCAGCCTTTGTCGTGGAGCAAGGCTTTGCCCCAATGGTCGTGCTGTGCCTGATCTTGGTGTTCTATCTGATCTTTGGCTGCCTGATGGACAGCTTATCCATGATCCTGTTGACCGTACCGATCTTTTTCCCCGTGATCTCAGCGTTGGATTTCGGCATGACGACAGAGCATGTCGCGATCTGGTTCGGCATCCTTGTGTTGATTGTGGTTGAGGTCGGGCTGATCACACCGCCAGTTGGGATGAACCTGTTCATTATCAACGCCATGGATAAAACCACCTCCATGATCGAAACCTATAAGTCGGTTCTGTTCTTTGTCGCTTCGGACATCGTGCGGGTGATCATTTTGGTCGCTTTCCCCGGCATCACATTGTTCTTGATTGCGCCATGACACCCATCATCTTTGACCTCGACGGGACGCTTCTGAACAGCGCGCCTGACATCCAAGCCGCTGTTAATCGCCTGATGGGCGAGATCGGCCAAGAGCCGCTTGATCTGGCAACTGTGATCTCATTCATCGGCAATGGGATCGGCGTTTTGTGCGGTCGGGTTGCAGAGCATCATGGCCTGCCAGCCGCAGATGTGCCCGATCTGACCGCGCGGTTGTTGGCGCACTATAACGCGGAGCCCGCAACACTAACGCATGCCTATCCCGGAGTGTTCGACGCACTGTCAGAGCTGCGCACGCGCGGGCATCCGATGGCCGTTTGCACCAACAAACCCGAGGCCCCTGCCCGCAAGGTGTTGGCGACATTCGGGCTGGACACGTTCTTTGAAACTATGGTCGGCGGTGACACATGCGCGACCCGTAAACCGGACGCTGGCCCCTTGCGTGAAACGATGGCGCGGCTTGGGCATACAGACTGCATCTATATTGGCGACAGCGAGGTCGATGCCGAAACGGCCAAGGCCGCAGGGGTGCCATTCGTGTTCTTTACCCACGGGTATTGCCACGTGCCGCCTGCCACGCTGACCATTCATGCGACCCTGACCGACTGGGCCGATTTGCCCGGGATCGTGGCGGAGCTGACCGCCTAGCAGGGCCTAAACCTTTGTTAGAAAATCGATCAAGGTGCGGTTGAAGGCGTCTGGCTTTTCAAGATGCACCGCATGTGCGCAATCGGGAAACACCGCCAGACTGGTGCGGGGAACCGTCTGCCACAATTGTTCGGTTTGCGGCCACGCATAGGTGCGGTCCCGATCCCCCCAAATCACCAACGTCTCGGGCTGTAGCTGCGCCAATGCATCCACGCCGGACCACGCCTGCATTGCATCCAAACCCGCCAGCATTGCGTCTAGGCCAGCTTGCTCTGCGATGGCCGCGCATTCTTCATACCCGGGCGATTGGGCGCCGTGTAAAAACCAACTGGCCGCGATACGTCGGGCGGTTGTGCGCGGGCCGTCCGATTGAGCGCGCGCCTTGCTTTGCGCAATGGTTTCGAACCGGCCCGGCAGAACGCCCAGCGCACCAGTGGAGTATAGGATCAACTTGTCGATCCCCGTGCCCGCGCGGCGCGCGACCTCTTGGACAATCATCCCGCCCATGGAGTGCCCCAACAGGTTGAAACGATCCACACCAAGAGCGTCCAACTGATCCACCACCCAGTCCGCGAAGGACGGGATAGACTGGATCGCGGGCAAATGCGCATTGCGGCCAAACCCCGGCAGGTCCAGCGCGATCACATCACAGGTGCCCGACAGTGCATCCACTTGGCCCTGCCACTGCGCGCTGCCGCCCAGAAACCCGTGCACCATGACAAGCGGTGTCACTTTCGCTGCCCCTGCACGATGCGATCAAGAATCATGGCACAAAACAGAATGGCAAAGCCTGCAAGGATACCCTGGCCGACGTTGGCATATTGCAGCGCCTCAAGGACGTCCTCGCCCAGCCCCTTCGCTCCGATCAGCGAGGCCACCACAACCATTGCAAGCGACAGCATAATCGTCTGATTGATGCCCGCCCGGATCGAGGGGCTGGCCAGTGGCAGATCCACGCGCGTGAGCAGATACCACTTGTTCGCCCCAAAAGAGATCGCGGCCTCACGGACACTTTCGGGGACGCCGCGCAGACCCAACACCGTTAGGCGCACAACCGGCGTACCACCGAAGATCATAGTGGTGACGACGGCCGCCGGTTTGCCGGTGCCAAAAAACGCAATCACCGGGATCATGAACACGAACGCGGGCATGGTTTGCATGAAATCCATCACCGGCTGGATCGCGGCATAAAACCGAGGGCGTCGCGCCGCGAACATGCCCAGTGGAATGCCGATCAGGATCGAAAGGCACGCAGCGGTGCCCAAAAGAGCCAGCGTCGTCATCGCCTTTTCCCAAAAGCCTAGAAGCCCCATGTAGGACAGGAATGCGCCGGAGTAGATGGCCATCCGCACCCCAGCCGTGAGCCACGTCAAAAGGATGATCAGCGCCGCGATCACGATCCATGGTGTACTTACAAAGACGATCTCAAGCGCGTCCAGCACGAGCCTGATCACGAAAGTAATCCCGTCGAACAGCGCGTCGCCGTTTAGGACCGCCCAATTGAAAAAGTTCTCGACCCAATCGATGCTAGTTAGGCGGATATCGGGGTCCGTTGGAAAGGCGCTCAGCAAGGTAAATCGCCCCGGCAGGCTGTAGTGCAGCATAGCGGCGAGCACGATTAGGGCCATGAAAACAGCACTGAACACAATTTGCGACACAGGTATGCCCGACCGGATAGATCGGTCAGAGACCCAATCCGAAAAGCGCGCCTCTAGTGCCCAGTTCGCGACGGTGGCCTGCGCGACCTTGGCGAGCAGCAGAATACACACCCCGATCAAAACGATCTGTGGGCCTTGGGCGGCCAAGGCGGCGGCTTCTTCGCGGATGCCCCCTATATTTTGCTCGAGGCTTTCGACGGCGCGGCGGAACGCATCCACCCGGTCGGAGCCTGCTTCGATCGCGGCGGCCAATTGCTGACGGCGCAAGTCGAGCGTCCCCTCAATGGAGGCAATCCGCGCCATCGCGTCGGCCCCCAAATCTCCGAACAATCCGCGCGCGATCTGTACCAAGGCCAAAGCCTCAAGGATCAAAAACGGCAGTGCCCATGACCAAAGCCCCCGCGCCCCAAACCAGATCGGGCCAAACAGGCCCGCCATCAGGTTGAACGTCGGGGTAAAGCGGGCCGAGGCGCCGATCTTGTTGAAGTTCTTGATGTAGTAATCCGGGTTGGTGCGGACAAAGGTGCGGATGTTATCGCGCCGTTCTTTTGCGTAGGCGATGGCCGCGTCGCTGTTGGGATCGTCGAGGGGGTTTACAGTCGCGTCCATCATGAGACCTCCGTGCCTTCGATGACCGTGCGCAGCAAATCTGCACGCGTAATAATGCCGACATCCGCCCCAGCTGCGTTCACCACGATTGGGCCGTCGTCATCAATCGCAAGGGTGATCAAGTTGCTGAGCGTTTCGTGTCCATCGACGCAAGGGGCATCAACCCTGATAGGGCCGTTGTGAGCCATGTAGGCCGCAATGGGCTGCATCACCGCATGGGCATGCACGACCTTTAGCCGCGAAATGCCCGCCACGAAGTCGGCCACGTAATCATCGGCGGGGTTCATCACGATATCTTCGGCGGTCCCGATCTGGACCACTTTGCCGTCCCGCATGATTGCGATCCGATCGCCGATGCGCACCGCCTCATCAAGGTCGTGGGTGATAAAGATGGTTGTCTTTTTGAGGATCTTGGACAGCCGAATGAATTCGTCCTGTAACTGCCGCCGGATCAAAGGATCAAGCGCTGAGAATGGTTCATCCATTAGGAGGACATCGGGGTTCGCGGCCAAGGCGCGCGCCAAACCGACCCGCTGCTGCATCCCGCCCGAAAGTTCATGCGCGAATTTGGAGCCCCAGGCCCCGAGCTCAACAATATCAAGGATAGCTGCGGCTTGCCGCATCCTCTCATTCTTGGCGACTTGGCGGATTTCGAGGGGCATGGCCACGTTGTCCAAAACGGAGCGGTGCGGCATCAGAGCAAAGTTCTGAAACACCATACCAATCTTGCGGTTGCGAAAGGCCTGAAGCTCTTTGGGAGCGAGGGCCATTACATCGGTGCCCTCAATCTCAATCTTGCCAGCGGTGGGTTCCAACAAGCGGTTGAAATGGCGCACGAGGGTCGACTTGCCGCTGCCCGATAGGCCCATGATGCAGAAAATCTCACCACGGTTCACGGATAGGCTGACGTCAGCGACGCCGACAACCGCGTTGAACTCCGCAAGAACCTCGGCCTTACTCAGGCCACGGTCCTGGATCGCCCTTAGCGCCAGTTTGGGCTTGCCGCCGAAAATCTTCCAGACGTTTGAAATCTCAATGACGCGGTCGTCACTTTTCATATTGGCCCCACCCACCGTCAGGAATGTCGGCACAGGTTGTTGCCCGTGCCGACGTTTGTGTTGCGCGACGCCGCCCTAAAGGCCCAGCATCGCATCCACGCGGTCCGAGTTTGCCGCAACCCATTCCGCCGCCACATCCGCAGGTTCACGACCATTGGCGCTGATCTCAAAGGCGAGGCTGCTCACGTCATCTGCGGTCAGTTCAAAGTTGGCAAAGAACTCCGCAATCGCGGGCGAGCGGCCCTCAAGCGAATTCGACCAAGCGATTTGCACCTGCTTGAGGTCGTCCTTGCTTGCGACCATGGATTTTTCGTACCAATCCGCGTCATCAGAGGGTTGGAACATCACGTACTTTTCGGGATCATAAGCAGGTTCCGTCAGCATTGTGACGTCGAACATGTACCACACGGCGTGTGGCTCATAGCAGTAGAACGCGTAGCCTTCGCCCTTGGCGATACTGTCCTTGATGCGGGCGGTTTTGACGGCTTCTTCAGCGCGGATCGGCTCCAGAAAATCAAGTAGGCCGTAGTCACGCACCTTAACCTCATTCACGTTGGCAGAGGCCCAGCCGGGCGCGCCGATCCACATTTCACCAAGGCCATCGCCATCACTGTCCATCAAGGCCGCCACATCCGGACGCCCCAGATCAGCGATGTCCGTAATGCTATTGGCTGCGGCAAAATCCTTAGACACGCAGAAGCCTTGGTTGCCCTGATACGGGTTCGACGAAAGCGTCACGGTCCCGGCCTCATCCACGTATTGCTTTGTAAAGCTTTCTTGGTTGGGCAGCCACACATCTGGGTGCACGTCGATGTCACCCTCCCCCTGATCCATCGCCTGAAAAATCGTGGCGTTGTTCCCGGGGACATAGTCGACCGTCCCGCCGATGCGGGTCGTGACGACTTCGCCCAGAACGTAGGCAATCGCTTGGGCGCCGGTCCAGGATGGAACGCCAATGTTCACGTTTTCCGCAAAGGCGGGCACACCAATCACGCTTACCAGCGCAGCGGCCATCAAGTTACGTTTCATAGTCATTTTGTGGATCTCCTTGTTGGTCAATTTTTGATTTTTAGGTGGTCGTGTAGCCGGGCAGATCGAAGGTTTCCGGATAGCCGAACAACGCCGCGCTCCCGCCGGTGTGGAGAAAGACAACATTGTCCATCCCCGCAAAGTGGCCGTTTCGAACCAGATCGATCAGCCCATCAAGGCCCTTGCCGGAGTATACGGGATCGAACAGCAGGCCCTCGGTTTCGGCGAGCAGTTTGATCGCCGAAACCATTCCGTCTGTGGGTAGGCCATAACCCGCACCGACGTAGTTACAGTTGGCCCGCACGTTGGAGCGTTCAATTTGTGCCGACGCGCCAAGATGCGCCGCGGTCCGCTGCGCGAGGTCATAGACCATGCTCTCTTGTTTCTCTTGTGGGGCGCGCACCCCGATGCCGAGCAAGTGGATATCGCTTTGCAATGCAGCCAAGCCCGCGACGAGGCCCGCCTGAGTGCCCGAACTGCCCGTAGCATGTACCAGTGCATCAATCTTGAGGCCCAGACCGTTGGCCTGTTCGACCAATTCCCGGGCGCAGTTCACGTAGCCCAAGGCGCCAATGGGGTTTGAGCCGCCCCCCGGGATCACATAGGGAGTTTTCCCCTTTGATCGGAGCGTTTCGGCAAGGTCCTCCATCTCGATCGCCATGTCGGTGCCCCCGCTCCGCTTGGAGACGGTTGCGCCATGCAGACGGTCCAACAGAACATTGCCACTCATGATATAACTGGGGTCGTTTGAGCCGGTGCGATCCTCAAGGAGTATGTGACAGGCCATGCCCAGCTTGGCTGCAGCGGCGGCTGTTTGACGTGCGTGGTTGGACTGTGTTGCGCCTTGGGTGATGATCGTGTCGGCGCCGTGGGCCTGGGCGTCCGCCATCAGGTATTCCAGCTTGCGGGTTTTGTTGCCGCCAGACGAAAGCCCTGTGCAATCATCCCGCTTAACCCACAGACGCGGGCCGCCCAGTAGCTCGCTTAATCGATCCATTGGTTCGAGCGGTGTCGGCAGGTGGCCCAATTGAACCCGTGGAAACCGAGCCAGTTGGATCGCAAGATCCTTGCACCGGCTTGCCGTTAGATCCGCGATCTCGGTGTCATCATGGCTCATCATTTGATCAGTTACTGTCACAGCGCCCCCCAATTTTGTGCTTGGTGAAAGCTTCTGATGGGCCAAATCAGAAAAACAGTGCTTTTTTCTATGGCTGCTCATAGCGTTGGTATGAGTAAGAGGGGGAGACTTATGCACTTACAGTCGCTTGATGACGTTCTTGTCCTCCTCGAAGAGGGCAATCTTTCGCGTGCAGCCGCGCGCCGAAACATCACGCAGCCAGCGTTTTCGCGGCGCATTCGGGGGTTTGAAGACTGGCTTGGGGTAGAGGTGCTGGATCGGCACACCAATCGCGTGGACATCAGTCAGGCGCTGATTTCGAATGAGGGAGAGATACGCGCCCTCATTGCACGTCTGCGCGAGTTGCGCACAAAGATTGGGCGTTATGATGCAACCCGCACCACATTGGCAATTGCCGCACAGCATGCCGCCACCTGCTCAAGCTTTCCGGATATGGCGCTTAGAGCGCGCGCAGCCCTTCCGGGGGTTCAGTTTCGCCTCCGCGCCGGGAATCTGAACGACTGCGTGACGATGTTTCTGCGCGGCGACACCAGCATGTTACTTTGCTATGAGGCAGAGAGTGTGGGCCCCCTACAATTCGGGCCGGACATTTTGCGTGGCGTTTGGGGGAACGACTATCTTATTCCGGTAGTCGGAGGCGCGCTTCGGTACCGCGTAAGGGACAAGGGTCGTGTGGATGCTGACACCCCCACAATCGTGTACCCTGAAGACAGCTATTTCGGGAAAGTTCTGCACAACAGTCGCCGGCCATTTGGGGTGCCGGGTTCGGACGGGAGTTCCTGCACCGTGACTGCCTTTTCCAGCGGTGTGCGCGAGCTCATTCTAGCGGGACTGGGGATCGGGTGGTTGCCCTTCAGCATGGTCCACCAAGAGGTGCAAAGTGGCGCACTGATTTCGCTGGCGAACGCTTATGGTAAGGAGCCGCTTCAAGTCGCGGTGTATGCCGATGCAAGAATGCCAACCGCCCAATCCTTAATGGAGCTTTGGACTCAAAGCAGTTGAGCTGATACGACGGTTCTTAAGTCAGATAATCCGCTATGCTGGATCTGTCTTGGCGGAGGTAAAGATCGGCCGTGGAGACAACCGCAGCAAGCGGTAACCAAGTAGAAGAAGAGCGAAGAAAACAATCTGACCAACTATGGCACCAAGCGCCAAGGACGCAAAGTGTTCCAGCGAGTGTCCATTCATGAGACTTGTGAGGTAAGCACAGAAAGCGCCCGCAACAAATCCACTGATCATTATGTGGCCCCAGTTAAATCCGGTCACAGCGCTTGTGACCCGTAGCCCTAGCTTACGTGCAGCAATGAAAACGAGAGGAATAGCCACGAGAGAGAGCAGCGGGTTATGCCCCGAAATCGATCCAAAACCGATAGAATCACTAAGCCAGGACTGCATCCATATTGCAGACAGTAGCAGGAGGGGGATCGACTTTAAGCCATAAAGCCACACAACGAGCACACTAAGACCATGTGGTAAGAAAATAGGGGAAGCCACGTCAGTATTCGGCAGCAGTTCCCCCACAAGGACCAGTGTGATACTTAAATCAAGCGCGTGTAAGGCAAAATACACCGTAGAGAAGATCATAGTCTCGATTAAGAATGTAATTCTTAATACATTACTGGTACACATGGTCGTTTTCCTTACCAAAACCGCCCTTTGCACCACCCCTGATACGAAGTCTCATCTTGAACTTTAAGATATAGACTTTCGGTGAGAAACGGCATATTATCAAAAGATATAACTTGAAATCCTTTGCTCCAGAGAGCAAAACGACGATAACTAGGATGGCTTTGTAATAACAAAGCCTTAAAAATAGCGGCAAGATGACGCTAGATCATACGGGTACACATGCCAACGGCTGCAAAATTAAGAGCTCTGCTCAAAGCGATGGAAGAAGACCTTGGGTTCACTGATTGGCCTGAGCATAGCAAAGATATTTATTATGCTTTGCAACTGCTCTCTGAAGACGGTCAGCACGCTTCCCTCGCTGAGCTTAAGAAGCACAAACTCACGGCTGAGATTGCGTATCCTACCCTGTTTCGTGGGCTTCAGAAGCTCATTGAAGAGGGCAAGATACGGCGCGTAGGAACGGCACGTTCCGGCCTTTACGAAGTGGTTGGTGACAGTTCCAGCGATTGAGCGATTTCCGCGGGATGCGCACGCTCACTGAATACTACACTTTTGGGATACAGGGCTTGTTGGTTGCCTATTTCTCTGGATCCGGTGCAACTTGAAGTTGGCTTGAATAGTAGGCGCATTTAACTGCCAAGTTTGCGTCTTCACATAGAGAAGAAGCCTAGGTGGCCATTAGGGACTATCACCCAATCGCCGTCCCTATCTTACACAGTTAGACAATTCATAATCTACAGCTGAGCGTCGGGTGTATATTCGGAGCTAGGAACAATACCGCATCAGCACCATCGGCATCTCTTAGTTTCTCACGGGTTTCGGCTGGACAATAGTCAAGGCAACCGCCTCGGCGACAATGCCTGGCACAGCCACCAAACAGGTAAGTAAGTGCATGTTTCTCGCGTGGATGATCAGATCGTCCGCGACCTCCCCCGGCTCCTTTGTAGACTTCTTTCCCGAGTTTCTGTTCTCCAGACGCTTCGGACTTTGTGCATAATAGTTGAGGGCTCGAGCTTATGAAGAATTAGGTTTTCAAGCCGTCTGCAGGCACAGGACGGACCGCGTGATTAGCATATATTTATCGCAGACTTTCAAAGCGTTGCGTTGGGGGCACAGCTTTGAGTTTGTGTTTACTGCTTCCACAGTGCTTCCATTGCGGTTTTCGCCAACGCAAAATGCCACCCGTAGGTGGCGTTTAACATCTTGATATTGCTTGGTATTTTTGGTTGCGGGAGTAGGATTTGAACCTACGACCTTCAGGTTATGAGCCCAAGGGCAGACGAATTCAGTAACCATTTAAATTCAGCACCTTACCCACCAACCCTTTGACCTCACCACCTTTTCAACTTGATATTGGCGGGCTTTGACCGGCATTCAGTCAGAAACACAGCACCAAAACTGTGTTCACAGGTTGATGTGGCGTTGAGGTAACCGAAAGGCCATGCCTTTAACCATGATCACTTTCGGCCCGAAGCTGTCATTTGAAAAGGATGCGGCGAATGCCCGGAACGAGCCCATTTTGACCGATGCTGCCTCAAGGACAAACGACTGTTTTGATAGAATTGTGATCAGACGGTTGTCCCAACGCGTTGCACCCGAAACAGAACCAAAGAAGTCGCCGAGCCACGCGGATCAAAAGGCATATGGCCTAAATGACACGGCTTTATCCCCAAAGCCCAAATCCATGGTTGCTGAGCTGGATTGAACTGATTAGTTTAGTTTTTGAACTCGGGAACCAAGCCCAGTCATCTGTTGCGGTATGAAAGGGTCAAAATGAAACGGTTGAAGCTGGTGGTGCAAGGTATTGCGACCGCTTTTGTCTTGGCGTTGCCACATCAAAGCGAAGCGCAGACATCCATTGTGAAAATTGAAACCGTTGAAGCCTCGGGGTCTGGTCTCAGCCGTACTTTCTTCGGCCATGTCGTCGCACGGGAAACCGTGGATTTGGCCTTTCAGGTTTCGGGGCAAATCATTGATTTCCCGGTGGATGAAGGCGCTGATGTGCCCAAAGGCGGTTTGGTTGCCAGCCTTGATCTTGTCCCGTTCGAGCTGGCCCTGGAAGAGGCCCGCCTTAATAGCGATCAGGCCAATCGCACATTGGACCGGTATCGCCAACTGGAAGGCAGCGCCGTGAGCCAGACCGCAGTTCAGGACGCCGAAACGCAAGTCGAACTAGCCAGCGTTGCGATGCGCAATGCTGAACGCGCGCTGGAACAAGCCACCTTGCACGCGCCTTTCGAGGCACTGGTCGCTTCACGTCTGGTGCCGAATTTTTCAACCACGAGCGCCGGAATGCCGGTTGTGCGGTTGCATGACATGTCCGATCTGCGGATCGAAATCGAAGTGCCCGAGACCTTGTTTCAACAAGCGGGCCGCGACCCAAACATCGAGATTTACGCCGAGTTTACGGGTAATCCGAACCGGTACCCCCTCGCGGTAAAGGAAGTGAACGCAGAAACGGCTGCGGTCGGCCAAACCTATTCAATCACGCTTGGCATGGCGCCAAAGAATGATTTGACCGTCTGGCCCGGATCGTCAGTCAAGGTCACGGCTAGCTTGTTCGCCGACGATGCCCCGATACTCGTTCCGGCGTCCGCGATTGTCATCGGCAATGACGGTAGCACCAGCGTTATGGTGTTCATTCCGACGGGCGGCATCGAGGGCACAGTCACACATACGCCCGTTGAGATTGCTGCCACCGAGAGTGGTGAGGTCGAAATCCTGTCCGGACTAGAGGTCGGGCAAGAGATTGTCGCCGTTGGCGCATCTACACTTGTCGATGGCCAAGACGTACGCCGTTTCACCGGTTTCGGGGGCTAAGGGCCGATCATGGATGTTGCTCGTTTCTCTATTGTTAATCCGATCTACACTTGGATCGTAATCCTGATGTGTCTGTTGGGTGGCATCTGGGGGTTCTCATCGCTCGGGCGGCTCGAAGACCCTGCGTTTACGATCAAAGTGGCTATTGTTGTCACACAATATCCCGGCGCCTCTGCAGAAGAAGTCGCGACGGAAGTGTCCGAGCCTATTGAATCAGCCATTCAAAAGATGGGTGAGGTCAAGCTGATCGAAACCATGAACCAACCGGCGCTGTCGTGGATCACCGTGGAGATGGAAGATCATTACGACGGCAGCGAGCTGCCAAGTATTTGGACAAAACTTCGCAATCGGGTCAGTGAGGCCGCGTTACCAAGCGGGGCAACCGCGCCCTATGTCAATGACAGTTTCGGCGATGTTTATGGACTCTACTATGCGATCACCGCGCCCGGCTTCAGTGATCGTGAAATCAATAATCTGGCTGATTTCTTACGGCGAGAGGTGCTCTCGGTTGAGGGCGTCGCCGATGCGGTGATTTCCGGCGCACCAAACGAACGCATCTATGTTGAGCCCGATCTGGCGCTGTCCACATCGCTAGGCATTCCGCCTGCCATGATGCAGGCCGCGCTGGCCAACGCCGATGAAATTGTCGAAGGCGGGTCTATTCAGGACGCCGAAGGCCGCACACTTATTCAACGCCCTGACGGGTCTGACAGTGTTTCAGCCATTGCGGCGCTTTCCGTTGGTGTTGGCGGGCAGATCGTGAACCTGTCAGATTTCGCAGATGTTTACCGTGGACGCGAAGACAACCCCGATCTGATTCTCCGCCACAATGGAGTTGAAGCGTTCAGTCTTGGCGTTGCGGGCCTTTCGACAGAAAACATCGTCGAAGTTGGCCATGCCGTCGACGCAAGACTGGAACTGCTAAAACAATCCATCCCCGTCGGTATTACGATCGAACCCATCTACCAACAACACGTCGTCGTCGAGGAAGCCTCGAACTCCTTTCTTGTGAACCTCGCCATGTCGGTAGCCATCGTGATCATCGTGCTCGCCGTTTTCATGGGTTGGCGGGCGGCTGTGGTTGTCGGGGTAACACTATTACTCACCGTCGTCGGCACTTTGTTCTTCATGGCGCTTGGCTCCATTGAAATGGAACGCATCTCGCTTGGCGCGTTGATCATCGCGATGGGGATGCTGGTGGATAACGCCATCGTCGTCGCAGAAGGCATGCAGATCAATATGCAGCGCGGCCAGACATCCCGTGAAGCCTCGACCGAGGCAGCCAGCAAGACGCAAATCCCACTTCTCGGGGCCACGGTCATCGGCATCATGGCCTTTGCCGGGATCGGCCTGAGTCCCGATGCGACGGGCGAATTCCTGTTCTCTTTATTTGCCGTCATTGCCATTTCGCTGATGTCGTCGTGGGTTCTGGCAATCACCGTTACCCCGCTGCTGGGCCACTACTTTTTCCGCCAAGGTGAAAAGGGCGCGAGCGGCGGCTACGATGGTGCCATCTTCCGCGGCTATGCCAGTCTGCTGCGTGCCAGCCTCAAACTGCGCTGGCTGGTTCTTGTCGGACTTATCGGCACGACGGTGGTTTGTTATGCCATGTTTGGCCAAATCAAGCAGCAGTTCTTTCCTGACAGCAACACGCCGCTCTATTTCGTGAACTATAAACTGCCCCAAGGCGCCGGCATCGATCAGACGTCCAGCGACATGCAAACGCTGGAGAATTGGCTGGTTGAACGCGACGACGTGATCGCCGTGACGTCCTATTCCGGTATGGGCGCGTCGCGTTTCATGCTGACTTACGACAGCGAAGACCCCAACCCCAGCTATGGCCACCTGATCGTCCGCGTCACCACGCTGGACGTGATCCAGTCCGAAATGGACGAGCTGGAGGCCTTTGCAGTGGAAGCAGTTCCGCAGGGTGAATTCCGCGTCAAACGTCTGGCATTCGGCCCCGGTGGCGGTGCCCCGATCGAAGTGCGGTTTTCCGGCGCTGATCCGGCGGTCCTGCGTGATCTGGCGGACGAAGCCGTTGAGCGGCTGAGTGCCGCGTCCCCCAACATTATATCCCCCCGTTATGACTGGCGTGAAAAAGAACTGGTGCTGCGCCCGATCTATGCCGGAGACCGTGCTCAGGAGTCCGGCATTTCACGCTCCGACATCACCAGCATCTTGCAGTTCGCCACCGAAGGCACCGCGGCTGGCGTGTTTCGTGAGGGCGACCGCCAAATCCCGATCATTCTGCGCACCGCGCCGGATGCGGGCCTGTCGCTGATGGACCACGTCATCTATTCCGAAAGCAACGATACTTTGGTGCCGATGGCGCAGGCGATCGACGGGTTCAGGTTCGAGCCGCAGGATACGTTGGTATTTCGCCGTGACCGCGCGAATGTCATCACTGTTGGTGCCGATATCCCCCGCAACCTGACGGCAGCCGGAGTTCTGGCCGAAGTGCGCGCCACCATTGAAGATATGTCCATTCCGGATGGGTATACGATGGAATGGGGGGGCGAATACGAAAGCTCAACTGATGCGCAGGCCTCTCTCGGCTCCCAGCTCCCGATGAGCATTATCATTATGGTGCTCATCACCGTTCTTCTGTTCAACGCTCTGCGTCAGCCGCTTATCATCTGGCTATTGGTGCCAATGTCGGTCAACGGGGTTAGCCTTGCACTGTTGGGCACTGGTTTGCCATTCACCTTCACCGCGCTTCTTGGCCTCTTGTCGCTGTCCGGCATGTTGATCAAAAATGGGATCGTGCTGGTCGAAGAGATCGACCTCACACGAAAGGCCGACCCCGACATGCCACTGGAAGACGCCATTGTAACCGCTTCGACATCGCGCTTGCGGCCGGTGTTTCTTGCGGCGGCAACGACGATCCTCGGCATGTTGCCGCTTCTTTGGGATGCTTTTTTCCAGTCCATGGCCGCAACCATTATGGGCGGACTAGCCTTCGCATCCCTGCTGACGATGGTTGCCGCACCGGTGCTGTATTACGTGTTCTTTAAGCGATCAAAGGGGCCCGTAGACAATTCCGCAAAAATGGTTGCGTGAACGGGTCCGGTGGTTCAGAGCAAGCGGGAGTTTGCGTGGTCGGCGGCAGGTTTATGTTTCATTTCATGACCCGGCGGCATGAGCGGTGCCAACGGCGAAAGCCAGCTTTTGCGCACCGAACGGCCGGAAAAGACAAACTTGTAATCATGCAAGGGAGCCATCGTTTTTTTGTGGACTACAGATACGACAGCTGTGGCCTGTTCGCCGAAGGTGTTATTCCGAAAACGGCCATTGGCGTACCTGCAGCGAAAGAGCGCTTTGTCCCGCATAGCTGACCTTGGGGACACGTGCAGCTAAAGGCAGACGACCTAAATTGGTCGCTCGTTAACCACGCTGCGAAAGTGTCAAAGAACCCAAACTGGTCAAAGCTGCGATACGTACGAACTTCTCTGAAGGACGCGAAACTGTGATCAGTTTTGAGCCATTTCGTTCTTAGCATCTTTGGCAAATGCACACGCCATCCACGGCTAAGCTAATCTCCAAAAAACACTGCATTTGGTTGCGCGCTTGTTGGACGCCAGAACATGTATAAAAAAGCTACCGTAGTATTCCGCTAATACCTTTTTTCGAAATCTACAAGTTACGCTTTTACGCTAGATGTAGAGCGTAGGGTGGCACTTTGGCAAAATCAATACATTCAATGATCAGAGTTCTGGATGAAGATCGTTCAGTTCAATTTTACGATCAGGCTTTTGGCCTTACCGTAGTAGAGAGACTCGATTTCAAGGCTTTCACGTTAGTCTATTTGGCGAACGAAGAAAGCGACTTTGAGCTCGAGTTGACAGTCAACAAAGATCAAACCGAACCATACGATCTTGGCAACGGGTACGGGCATTTTGCCGTTTCGGTAGATGACCTTGATGCCGAACACGGTCGGTTCGTAACCGCTGGTCTGAACCCCCGGAAAATCGTGGATTTTGCCCCGGATGGGAAGACCATCGCGAGGTTCTTCTTTGTTGTAGACCCAGATGGTTACGAGATCGAAGTCTTGCAGCGGGGTGGCCGCTACAAATGAAAATGGCCGGACCCGGCCCGCAGAACGCCGGAAAAAACAAAAAACGGGAGGAATAGAAAATGACAAGATCAAAAGGTCTGAAGTCGCTGACGCGCAGAGACCTGCTCAAGCAAGCGAGTGCAGTGAGCGCCTCGGTTCTAGTTGGAACTGGCTTTATAGCTGCTCCGAATGCTGCTTGGGCAGTTGAAACAAAGGTGCTGGCCCCAGAAACGATGGCAACATTAATGCAAATGGCGCGTGACATCTATCCACATGATCAAGTGGGTGATGAGTATTACGTAGCGGCTGTAAAGGGGTATGACACAGAAGAAGCAGCCGAAGATATTGAAGCTGGGATTACGGCTCTCAACGCTGCCGCTCAAGGCAGAGGGCATGCAAGCTATCTCGCCATGGGATGGGAACGTGATCGTGTGGATGTCCTGCGCGCTATGGAAGACAGCCCGTTCTTTCAGCAAATTCGGGGCGGCCTTGTGACGGGGCTGTATAATCAAAAAGCGGTCTGGACCATTTTTGGGTATGAAGGTGAGTCCTTTTCTCAAGGTGGCTACCTTGAGCGCGGCTTTGATGACATCAACTGGATTTAAGGGAAGGACGGCACCATGACGGCACCTTTTGAACTTTCCGATGACAGCGTCGTTGTCATCATTGGCACCGGCGCAGGCGGCGGTGTTCTAGCAAACGAACTTGCCCAGAAAGGCGTTAGCGTTGTTGCGCTTGAGGCTGGCGGGCGGCATTTGCCGCAAGACTTTATCAATGATGAGTGGGACAGTTTTGGTCAACTCGCTTGGCTTGATCCCCGCACAACCAGTGGTGACTGGCGCGTTGCGAAGGACTTTTCTGGCCTTCCAGCTTGGATCGTGAAGTCTGTAGGCGGAACCACACAACACTGGGCGGGCGCATCGCTGCGTTTTCAAGAGCATGAGTGGAAAGCCAAGACAAACTATGGCGATGTTCAAGGCGCATCTTTATTGGATTGGCCGATCGATGCGGATGAAATGGACCCTTGGTACACAAAAGCTGAGGACAAGCTGGGTGTGACGCGCACGGGCGATCGGCCGGGTCTTCCCGGAAACAACAACTACAAAGTCTTTGAAGCGGGTGCCAGGGCGCTCGGATATGAACAGGTCCACACGGGACGCATGGCCATCAACTCGGACGACAAGCGCGACCGTCAGATGTGCCAACAGACCGGGTTCTGCTTCCAAGGGTGCAAATGGGGCGCGAAGTGGTCTGCGGGTTACGTCGACATCCCGGAAGGTGAAGCCACCGGAAACCTAGAAGTGCGTTCCGAGAGCCATGTTGCGCGCATTCTTCACAATGAGGCTGGCAAAGTTACGGGTGTCGAGTATTTCGACAAAGACGGAAACCTTCAGTTGCAAAAGGCGCGTGTTGTTTGCGTTGCGGGCAACTCATATGAAAGCCCGCGCTTGTTGCTGAACTCGGCGTCATCTATGTTCCCAGATGGCCTTGCGAACAGTTCCGGTCAAGTTGGGCGCAACTACATGCGCCATATGACTGGATCGGTTTACGGGGTCTTTGATAAGCCCGTGAAAATGTGGCGCGGTACAACGATGGCTGGGATCATTCAGGATGAGTCGCGCCACGATCCATCGCGTGGTTTTGTGGGTGGCTATGAGCTTGAGACACTGGCACTTGGCCTGCCGTTCATGGCGGCATTCCTTGATCCGGGCGGTTGGGGTCGCGAGTTTACGACGGCTCTTGATCAATATGAGAACATGGCCGGGATGTGGATTGTAGGCGAAGACATGCCACAGGAAACCAATCGCGTCACACTCAACACTGACGTGACGGATCAGCATGGATTGCCGGTCGTGAATGTGCATTTTGATGATCACCCAAATGATATCGCAATGCGTAACCATGCTTATAAGCAGGGGCAGGCAGTCTATGATGCGGTTGGCGCAACACGCACATTCCCGACGCCACCTTACCCATCCACGCACAACCTTGGCACGAACCGTATGTCAGAGAACGCGCGTGATGGGGTTGTGAACAGATGGGGACAGACGCACGATATCGCGAACCTATTCGTCTCGGATGGATCACAGTTCACAACTGGCGCTGCCGAAAATCCAACGCTCACAATTGTAGCGTTGGCCATTCGTCAAGCGGATCACCTGGCAAGAGAGATGTCAGCAGGCAATCTCTAATGTGACGTCGATGAAATTAAGCAAGCCCCGCCTTCAAGCGGGGCTTCTTTATTTTGAGGTTTGCAAATTGGTCAGTGTTGCCTGCGTGTAGCCACACGTTTCAATTTGCTATCTTGGTGAATCTCAGCTTCTTGCTTCAAAATCTCATCTGAAGACAGGCTTTCGAATCCGACAGAGGTGGACGTCGGGATAAGGCCCTTGAGCTGTAAGTCGGCAAAGCGTAGGCAACAGACGCGTAAAAACGACGTGAAATTGCCAAGGTCGTGACCTTCATCGATCGATTCATTGTACAGTTGATGCAAAAGCTGGGGCACATTCAATTCGTCTTTTGCGGCAATTTCTTCAAGAATTGACCAAAACATACTTTCGAGACGAACACTTGTCACCATCCCATCCATGCGGATTGATCGTGTCTGGCTTGCCCAAAGATCGGGATCGGCCCCAACAAATAAACGGCACATATTGTTCCTCCTTTAAAGCAGAAAGATGAATGATCCCAGCTTACATTAAATCATTAATATTTCAAATATTCTTGGTTATTGGCTTTCGGAAATTTAAGGTCTGTGTTGTGGCGATCAGTTGAAACTGCAGCGGAAAAAATTGACGTCAATTTTATACTGCAGTGAACGTCAGCTTTGGACCAACCGTGGCTTTGGGCGCAAGACTTCAGCGACGGCGTCCACCCCAGCCCTCAGGGGCGCATCCAATAGATGTGCGTAGCGCTGCGTGGTTCGCATTTGAGTGTGGCCGAGCAGCTTACCAATCATCTCAAGCGAGGCGCCACCACTAACAAGAAGCGACGCGAACGTATGGCGCAGGTCGTGGATACGCACGTCCGGCAGTTCTGCTTCGCGCTGCACGCGGGTCCAGAACCTGCGTATCTCTTTGACGGGCTGCCCGGGAACATCACCAGGAAACAGCCAAGGGTTGCCCTTGGGCACAATCAGCTGACGTTGGCGAACATGTGCGGCCACATCTGCTGAGATTGGCACACGGTGCACACGGCGTTGCTTTGTCGTAGCCGCAGGCTTGGACCAGATCATGAGATCAAGATTAAACTGCTCAAACCGCGACTGGCGCACCTCTCCCACGCGTGCTCCCGTCAACATGCAAAGCCGGATAATCCCCGCCGCGCGCTGGTCTTCGGCTCTCTCCAAAACCGAAGCTAACCGCTCGATCTCGTCTTTGGTCAAGAACCGCTCACGCGGGCTCTCAATCCGGCGATAGAACCCATTGGCTGGGTTGGTTGTGCGCCATTCCCACTCTATGGCCAGGTTAAACATTTTGCGCAGCACCTCGCCCACGCGGTTTGCACGGATAGGTGTGGGCTTTGAGCCTTGCAGCTTACGCGCCCGGTTGTTCGGCTTGGTCTTGGACGGGCGGGCGCGCCCTTTGGCAATCTTCGCCAGCAAGTGCTCCACATCTGATTTAGAAATGTCTTCAACGAGGCGGTTGTTCCATTCCGGGGCAATCAGCTTGGCCATCATTGAGCGTTGATCCGCCGCATTGGTTGGTGCCAAGCGGACCAAATGCTCTGCCTCATAGCGCGCAATCAAATCACAGATCCGGGGAGCCTCACGCAAAGCGCCCCGTTCTGCCAGCGGATCAATACCCGCATCGACTTCGCGCCTGAGCAGCTTCGCCCGCTCGCGTGCGGCGGCCACGGACCAATCCGGCCAGCGCCCCAGCGTCATCCTGCGTTGGCGCCCCGCATACCGATAATCGATGGTGAACGCCCGTCCTCCCCCACGATACACGCACACAGCAAACCCGCGCAGCTCCCCGTCAAATATCTGATAGTCACGCCCTGGGATTGGCTCTGCATCTCGGACGATCTTTTCGGTAAGCTTTACCCTTGGTTTCATAGTCCAATCTCCTGTTTAGCTGTCATGACGCGTAGAAGCGCCGCTCAATCAAGCTAAACGTCGACCTTCTTGGACAGGGAGGCGGAAGGTGGCGGAAGTCCTGTCATAATTACGCCACCCCTCCCAAACAACCATACTCGCTTTGGAACCGTCCAAACCTTATGTCTGGCTCAGAGCCTTCCAAATAGGCGCAAGACGTCGCCGTATTGTACGCTCATCAGGCACATCCACCCCACCTGCCTCACTTGCAAACCACTCTTGGATCTCTGCTACCCAGGCCGTTTGGCTTTCCGGAATACCTTCATTGTGGATACGTATGATTTGCGCCGCATACATACTTTCCCAGTCGTATCGCTTGGGGGCACCAACCCCTGCTGTTGGTCGGCGCGACAGATCATGTTCTGTTTCAAATCGATAGACATCCTCTGCAAGGATCAAAAGGTCTTCCACATGCACATTGGGTGTATCGTCACTGCCCGCCACAAATTCGATCCATATCTCTTGCTCCAAGGGGCGCACCCGGCCAAGCGGCACCTCAACCAAAGCTCGCCTACCCTGCCTCAAAAGCGGCATGATATCTCCAACTGGAATGGCAACAAATCCATCAATGCGCTGGGTGCGGCTTTGATGGGACGCGATCGTGGTCACAATAGCAAAGTGACTCTTGGCAGCCCAACCGCCCAAATCCGTCAAACGGCAGTCCCACCGCACCGACACTTCTTGCACTGTATAAAATACCCGCTCTGGTAGCCCCATATATCTGTTCCTTCACATTAAATCTTGCAGCCGCATTGGCAGAACCAGTGCCGCCAGCTCCCTTGAATGCCCCCAGATTTAGACAAACCAATCGCGTACACGGCCAGGACACCTGACTGCGTTGGACGGCTTCCACTTGGGGAACGGCTTGAACATCGGGCATGAACCGGCGATTCGACAAACGAACTTTGCCGTATTTGTTCACATTTTGTTCTTGACTCTTATGAGCCGCTTTAGCTCCCAATTTTGAGACTTAATCAAACTGCTCAAAACACCAATATTTATTGGGGTGGCATAATTAGGCGGGGACTTCCGCCACCTTCTGCCTCCCTGCCACCCCCTACCCTCATGCTCTGTCGTCGACACGGCGCTGCCCCGCATCGGCAGTCTCAAACAGGAGCAGACCATGGACATACCCCTAGATCCCCTTCCGAGCCCCTCAATTACACCTGTCCCCCTCCTAAGCGAGTGGATGACCCGGGCTGAACTGGCACGGGAACTCTGCGTCACCGAGGATACGCTCGGTCGATGGCACAGACAGCGCAAAGGACCGAGCAGCGTGAAGGCAGGACGCCGGGTCCTTTATCGCCGCAGCTCAGTGCTCGCTTGGATTGACGCGCAGGAACAAGATCCAAGCCCGGACACCCAGCGTCCTGTACGCTCACGGGGGCGGCGCTGATGGGATACATGGGCAAAACCAAAACACAGAAGCGCACTGCTGTGCGTGCGGATTGGCTCGATGAGCGTCGGCGCGAGGCGCGTATGGTGATCGCGGATGTCGCACACCATTCAGATTACCTCGTGCGAATGGCCTGTAACGTGCTGGTGGCACATGGTGAGACCTTCGAGGAGCGCGAGGATGCCCGCATCCTTCTCGTTGTTCTTGATGCCAAGACGCCAGGGCGGCTTCCTGCGCCCTTCTCTACTGGGGAGGGTCGCTCATGAAGCGGCGTAGAACGCCTGAAGCAGACCTGCAGCGCGCCGTTGTGACAGCTCTGCGCTTTGCGCTCCCTAAAGGCGCAATCCTTCACCACAGCGCCAATGAGGTGACGGAGGCTGGCCCGCGCGGCGCACGCAGACAAGCGATCCTCGTCGGCATGGGCGTCTATCCCGGATTTGCCGACTTGGTGGTCCTCTGTGAGGGCCGGGTGCTGTTTCTCGAACTGAAGTCCCCCACAGGGCGGCTGAGCCCCGCACAGGAGGCGTTTCGGGATACTGTTGTGGCACAGGGCCTTGGCTGGGCGCTGGTGCGTTCTCTTGACGACGCGCTGGGCGCATTAGTCGATCACGGGTTCACAACTCGCGTGGCGGCAACAGCTGGGAGGATTCCGCGATGAGCCATGCCGCCACCAACTGGGCCATCCAACAGCGCGGGCTGAAGCCCACCACGAAGATCGTGCTTTGGCATCTTTGTGATCGGTTCAATCCCGACTTTGGCTGCTTCCCGACGCAAGCACGACTGGCCCATGATTGTGAGATCAGCCGCTCGACGTTGAATGGGCATCTTACACTCTTGGAAAGAGTTGGGCTGATCCGCCGGGTACAGCGGCTAAACCCTGGCACCAAGCGGCAGATGCCGACCCGCTATATTTTGGCCTTCGAGCCGGGCTTTACGCAAGATCATGCGTACCCGCGTCCGAAAAAAGGACATGGCCACAAAGAGACGAGCTCAACGGAGGCTGAGGGGTCCCCAATCATACCAAATCCTGGGGGTAACCCTGTGGATAACCTAGACCCATGTCCGCAATCCACACACGAGGCCGTGTCCGATTTTGGCCCTGACCCGTGTCCGGAACATGCTTCTTCCCGTGTCCAAAATCTGGACAGTAACCCTGTAAGAGAACCTTTAAGGAAACCAGTAAAGGAGGAGGAGGACGCGCGAGCGCCTGCAACTCTCGGTGAGAGTTTTTTTGAAGCGCTACTGGCAGCGCTGGGCCTTGACCCAAACCGCCATCTTCCCGGCTGGTGGCAGGGCTGGCCCCCTCGAGAGCATGTTCGACGTTGGCACGCAGACCTCGGACTGAACGAGGAAGAAATCCTCGAGGTCGCCGGGGCGTCTAGGCAAGAACACCCCGAGCCGCCAGACGGACCCAAAGCGCTGGATCGGCTCATGCAGCGCGCCGCCCAGCGCAAGGCACAGGCCAAAGCGGCTTCGGATAAGCCCAGGAGGCAAGAGTGCAAAACGCGGCGGGGAACGGCAGCTTCTGGCCCAGCGCCCTGCATTGACGAGCTCGCAAGCTTCTATGCTGAACGGGTGAAGGGCAACGGCTACCTCCCGCCCAGCATGATCAGCAACGCCATGTCCCAAGCCATGCTGGAGCGCGGACTGGTGACCCATGACCAGCTGCGGATGCGGGGTGTGCTATGAGCCGATATGATCGCAAGTTGCACGGGCACGTCCTGCCCTCGTCTCGTAGCGTCGGGCCTCAAACGCGCAGTGGACGCCCAAAGCGTGCGATGACCGTGCAGCAGGCCCTGGAATGGGCCTTTCGCACCGAATGCGCACAGCTGGAGCTGCCAGAGCCACCCGATCCCGAACGCAAACATGGCTATGGCTTTGGCCTCGAATACGTCCTCATGCAGCGCGCCGTGCTCGGCTGCAAGGTAGACGGCGGCCGGTACAAGACAGGCGACTACACCCACGAGGACGCAGAGGTCATTGCGGCGACCGTTTCTGGGATGCCGGATGATCTCGGCGGCAAACGTATGGCCATACGTGTGGCAGAGCTCGCGCGCGCTGGGCTGACGCCGGACTGGATGCCGGGCGCCGTCCCGCAATGTGTACCCATTGAGACCAAACGCAACCAGCATGGGGAGCGGGCTACGACCATGGTGGTTGGGACAGAGCGGATTCTGACCCGCGGGAAATGGCGGACCGTGGAGGTGTTAGCTTGTCCTGTGACCTACATTCCCCACCAAGAGCAGATTGAGGCCGCGCGGCGGGGATATAGCGATTGGATTAAGGCGCTGGGCTGGGTGCAGGAAGGCCTGAAAACTGGGGACATGATGCGTGAGGTTAAGGTAATGGGTGGAGTGCCTGTGTCACGACCTTGGGAAGGTCGCTAATGGGAGATCTAGACCGCGCCAATCCGAAACTGTGTATATGACGCGAAGCTCATGAAGTTTAGGTCGCGCAATTATCGACCCGTTGGCAGCACAAGTAACTTCCCATGGCCGACATCCAAGCGTCGCTAAAAGAATAGACCGTAGAGCGATATTACATACAGTGGACAACTCATGAGCAGTACCAACACCTACACCGCCTCTACCGACCGCATCCTTGCCGGTGTCGCCCTAATGTTGGGGTTCTGCATCACAGCGCCCCTCCTAGATGTGGCGGCCAAGCTGGCCTCGGACAGCATCCCAGTGGGCCAAATCACTGCTGCACGCTTTCTCGTGCAGTGCGTATTGATGGCGCCGTTTGTCTGGATCATGGGACTATCGTTAGCTGTCGCTCGGAGCCAATGGCTGGCACTCTGCTCGCGCGCGGCCCTTTTGCTCGCCTCCACGTTTTGCTTTATCGCGGCAATCCGTGTCATGCCGCTTGCTGACGCACTGGCGATCGTCTTCATTGCTCCTTTCATCGTGCTGCTGGTTGGTAAATTCTCGTTCAGCGAAGATGTAGGGCCGCGACGTGTGGGAGCGGCTATGGTCGGCTTTGTGGGTGTCTTGTTCGTCATCCAGCCCAGCTTTGCTGCCTTTGGCCCGGTGGCACTATTTCCGCTGGGCACAGCTGTCGGGTTTGCATTCTATATTTTGGTCACACGCGGACTATCACGACGGGTGCATCCCGTTACTTTACAATTCCACACCGGCCTGATCGCAAGTCTGCTTTGCTTTCTCATCATACTATTGGCCCAAGGCACGGAAGCTGAGCTACTAGATCTGGTCTGGCCCAAAGGCAGCACATGGCTCTGGCTATTTGGCGTCGGTTTTTTTGCCACACTGAGCCATATGATGATGACCTATGCGCTGTCTTTGGCGCCGTCCGCCACGCTTGCGCCGCTCCAATATCTAGAACTGCCCGTGGCAACCTTGCTCGGCTATCTCGTATTCAGCGACTTTCCAAACACCCTCGCCCTCACCGGTATCGTCATCATCGTCGGCGCGGGGCTGTACATGATCCACCGCGAAAGGGTCACCGCTCGTCAGCTTATCACCGATCGTGCGGCTCCACCGATTTGAGGCAACTTGGGCGGTTCCTGAAATCGAATGACCCGTCAGTTATTTTACTTGAGAAGGAGGGCCATCACCTAGACCGCACCTCGTAGCTTATAATCACATCTGGGATTAGCGGCTATTCTTGCCGCTCAACAAATAGCGATCCGGAGATCTGGGGGGCACGAACATTCGCTGCGCAAAAGGCAGAAGTGGGGTATGCGGGATAAACCTGCTGACGCCGCATTTGTTCGCAGTCGCAGCGATATTTGTTTGGCGATTTACGATATTGCACCGACACGGCCGTTAAAACGGGTCAACCGCTATGGATCTCGAAATGATCTTTCGCTGCACAGTGCACGAACTGATAAGATGCGGACGAAGCCGCCATCCGATTTTCATGCTTCGCTAACGCAGCACTCTCTCGCCCATGCAGCAAGCCTGTCGTTGCGACGCAACCAATGTCACCGAAGTGGCCATTCGATAGCTTGGCGTTGACCTATACCAAAGCCTTATGCCTATGTTGGGCTTGATAGCGCGGGTTCTACTTCTGGTTCTTCTAAAGAACTGTTGGCAGCTTACGAACAGAATATTCGAGTGTAATCCGCCGGTTTCGCTTTGGATCTTCAAGTTCCATTTTGTAAGCATGCGAAGGTCTAACACCACCGATTGCCCCAAGCGTCCCACAGAGCATCGCTGAGTTGTCCCCCATGCCAGAGCCGTTGATCAGTTTTTGCAACGGCAAGATGTTTGAGAGAGCGCCCACTTGATAGCTGACCCAGTTTCCGTCTTCTTTGATTGAGCAGCGCAGTATTAAGGTGTCCAAGTCTGCATCGACCTCGCACAATCGCCAAACGTCCTTGGCCGCGGGTTTTGCGCAAATCTGCTTTGAAGCCGCGACTGAATATGCCTCCAAACCGCGGTCAGTGTGATCAGATGCTAAGCCGAGCCACAAGGCACCAGCACTTTGTATGATGAGCGGTTCAACCTCTCCCGATGTTTCTGGTCCAAGCACTTCGATGGTGTTTGCATGAACGAGAAGACTGCTGGATACGCGGTAATAGAGTGGCACCTCGCTTGGCGGCGCCACCCCGATCTCCGCAAGCTCGTCGATATGATGCTGCACTGCATCAGCATTTCGACCAGTCCAACCGGCAACGTAGAGGTGCTCAACGGTAAGGTCTATTTCTGAGCCAGAGTGATAAAACTTCATAGGTTTGCCTTCCCAAAACCACCGCCGCCGGGTGTTTTCATGATAAATGAATCGCCTGACTCCAATGCTACCTGGTCGTTTCCTTCCAGAAGCTCAAACGCCCCATTTGACCGCTGCACGGCGTTTTCACCGGTGGCACCTGGGGACCCGCCATGTGTCCCGTGGGGTGCGACAACGCGGTGCGAGCTGAGCGTTGTGACGGTCATTGCCTCATTAAAGGTCAACCGTCGCACGATGCCATCACCGCCAACAAACGCACCTGCGCCGCCGGAGCCGTGTCGGATGGAGAATTCATCAACACGGACAGGGAAACGAGTTTCAAGCACTTCCGGGTCTGTCATGCGGGTGTTGGTCATGTGGCTATGGACCGCGCTTGTTCCGTGAAAACCGTTACCCGCCCCAGTGCCGCCGCAAATGGTCTCGTAGTTCTGGAACACGTCATTGCCGTAGACAAAGTTGTTCATCGTGCCCTGAGAGCCCGCAATCACACCAAGTGCACCGTAAAGCGCATCCGCAATGGATTGGCTGACCTCGGTATTGCCAGATATTACGGCGGCAGGGGCACGGGGGTTGATCATCGACCCTTCGGGCACAATCAACTCCAACGGTTTAAGACAGCCTTCGTTCATCGGAATATCGCGGCCAACAAGTGTGCGGAACACGTAGAGGACGACAGCGCGGCAGATCGAAAGCGGCGCGTTATAGTTCAGCGGGCTTTGTGGCGAAGTGCCGGTGAAATCAATCGTCGCGCTGCGATTTGATTTGTTGACCGTGATGGCCACGTTGATTTGCGCGCCGCCGTCCATCGGATAGCTGAATGAGCAGTCTTTCAAAACGTCCAGAACACGCCGAACGCTTTCTTCGGCATTATCTTGAACATGCCCCATATAGGCATGAACGGCCTCAATTCCGAACTGGGTCGTGATCTTCTGCAATTCTGCAACGCCCGTCGCATTCGCTGCGATCTGTGCGGCTAAGTCAGCCATGTTCTGGTCGACATTGCGGCAAGGATACGTACCAGAGGCAAGCAAATCACGCGTCTCGGGGTCCCGCAACTGCCCCTGCTCGACGAGGAGGAAGTTGTCGATCACCACGCCTTCCTCCTCAATAACCCGGCTGTCTGGGGGCGCTGACCCCGGTGTCTTTCCACCGATGTCGGCATGATGGCCACGAGAGGCGACAGTGTAGATGATGGTGTCACCAGTGGCATCAAAAACGGGCGTGATCACCGTCACGTCCGGCAAGTGCGTGCCACCGTTAAAGGGATTGTTCATCATGAACACATCGCCGGGCCGGATCTTGCCTGCATTCTCTCGCAGAACGGTGCGGACGCTTTCAGACATGGAGCCGAGGTGAACAGGAACATGCGGGGCATTGGCCACCAGATCGCCGTTTTGGTCAAAGATCGCGCAAGAAAAATCGTAGCGTTCCTTGATGTTCACCGAATAAGCGGTGTTGGCGAGAGTGGCCCCCATCTGTTCGGCAATGGACATGAACAGGTTGTTGAACACCTCCAGCATGACGGGATCAACAGATGTGCCGCTCGCCTCGGCGCGGGCGACCTTTGTGGTACGTTCAAGGACTAAGTTACCGCCCGCCGCACAGGTGGCGCGCCAGCCGGGTTCAATCACATTGGTGCCGGTGGGCTCTGTCAGGATCGCGGGGCCTTCAACGGTTTGGCCAAGGGCCAGCGTGGTGCGGTCAACAAGCGAGACGTCTTGCCATGTTCCATCGAAACAGACAGCTACCGTCGTCTCATCTAACCCCGCGCCTTGCGTATCGGGTAGGCTTACCTGTTCACCGGTCCGACCAACGGCTTCGACCACCAACACGTCGATGATGAGATCGCTTGTGTCCGGCGCAAAGCCGAACCTTTGTTGGTGCGTGTCAACAAAAGCGGCTTCCATGTCTGGGGCTGATCCGAAGGCGACCTCGAGGCTTTGTTGCGCGCCGCGTGGCCGGATCTGGACGCGTTGCAGGATGTCGATGTCTGAGGGTTTAATACCCTGTTCACTTACTTCCGCACGGGCGCTTTCCGCTAACGTTGCTAAGGCAGCGGCGGCATCAAGGTCGTCCAGAGGTTTTTCAAACTGACGCTCTCGCATGGCGCGTACATCGGCAAGCCCCATGCCAAAGGCCGACAAAACTCCTGCGAAAGGGTGAATGAAAACACGTTCCATCCCCAGAGCATCGGCAACAAGGCAGGCATGTTGACCACCCGCACCACCAAAGCAGTTCATCGTGTATTTTGTGACGTCATAGCCGCGCTGCACGCTGATCTTTTTGATTGCGTTCGCCATGTTTTCAACCGCAATGCGCAGGAACCCTTCGGCGATGTCTTGTGGCGATTTGCCGTCACCGATCTGGGCAGCAAGTGCCTCAAACTTCTCGCAAACAACGTCGATATCAAGCGGCTGATCGGCGTTCGGGCCAAACACATGCGGGAAATGATCCGGGTTCAATTTGCCCAAAAGCACGTTGCAATCGGTCACGGTCAGTGGGCCACCACGGCGGTAAGCAGCCGGACCAGGGTTGGCCCCCGCGCTTTCGGGGCCCACCTGCATGCGGCCATCGCGGTAGGACAGGATTGACCCGCCACCTGCCGCAACAGTATGAATCGACATCATTGGTGCGCGCATCCGCACACCGGCCACTTCGGTTTCAAAAGAGCGTTCAAATTCACCGGCGTAATGGCAGACATCCGTCGAGGTGCCGCCCATGTCAAAACCGATAAGCTTTTCATAGCCCAACTCACCAGCAGAGCGAACCATACCGACAACACCCCCGGCCGGGCCGGACAGGATCGCATCCCGTCCGTGAAACAAGCGCGCGTCGGTAAGTCCGCCGTTGGATTGCATGAACATCAGCCGTTCGCAGCCGCCCGAATGTGCGCCCAAAGCGTTCGCAACCTGGTCAACATATCGGCGCAGGATTGGTGACAAGTAGGCATCGACAACTGCCGTATCCCCACGCCCGACCAACTTTATCAGGGGGCTGACCTCATGACTGAGCGAGATTTGTGTGAACCCAGATTGTTTGGCCATGTCGCCGAGGCGTTGTTCATGATCCGGGAAGCGATAGCTATGCATCAAGGCAATAGCGACGGATCGATAGCCTTTGCCAAAAGCGCGGGAAAGCGCTTCGCGGGTCGCAGTTGCGTCTAGCGCTATGACGATATTGCCGTCCGCATCGAGACGTTCATCGACCTCCACAACGTCGTCATAAAGCAGCTGTGGCAGCACAATATTGAGATCAAAGAGCTTCGGGCGGTTCTGATACCCAATTCGCAGCAGGTCTTTCATGCCCTTGGTGATGAACAGCACCGTCTTTTCGCCCTTGCGCTCAAGGAGCGCGTTGGTGGCGACGGTTGTGCCCATCTTAACGGCTTCGATCAGGCCGATTGGCACGGTGGCGTCTGCTTTCAGGTCGAGAATTTCGCGAATGCCATGCACCGCCGCGTCCTGATAGACTTCGGGGTTCTCAGACAGCAGTTTATGTGTCCGCAGATCACCCGTTGGCGATTTTGCCACGATGTCCGTGAACGTGCCGCCGCGATCTACCCAAAATTGCCACATGAGACGGTTCTCCTTTGTTTGCAGCCCTCGGGGCCGCATTTTTTCAGTAAAATTGATGGGCGAAACGCTAGCCGAGCAAACTTGGCAGCCAGAGCGCGATCTCGGGGAAGGCAATAAGCGCAAATGCCATGATCAGCATCACAAGCGCATAGGGTGCAGCACCCAACATCACCTCGCCAATATTGCCGGATTTGCGCGCGCCTTGGACGACATAAAGGTTGAGGCCCACTGGCGGTGTGATCAGCGCCATTTCGATCAGGACAATCATCAGGATGCCGAACCAAACCGCGTCATACCCCTGTGCCAGAACCATCGGGACAATGATGGGGATCGTAACAACCATCAGCGACAATGTTTCGATGAAAAAGCCCAACACAATGTACAACACCACGACAACCAGAATGAACCCGATCGGCCCAAGGCCCAGCCCCTCCATAAAGCTGGTCAACTCACGTCCGAGGCCCGCCGAGGAAAGGGTGAAGTTCAGGAAGGACGCCCCAATGATAATCAGCATGATCATGGAGGTGATTTTGATCGTCCCCAGAAGGCTGTCGCGCAGCATTATCCAGTTCACGCCACCAAATGCGGCAGCGATCAGGAAGGCACCTGCGACGCCCACCGCAGCGGCTTCTGTCGGGGTGGCCCAACCGCGATAGATGGATCCGATGATCAGCCCGAACAGGATCAGGATCGGGACCAGATCGATCAGCGCGCGCAGCATTTGCGCCAATGGAAAGACGCGCCGTTGCCCACCAAGATCAGGGCGGATCGTGCAGATGATCGCCGTGACCATCAGAAATGAGAACGCAAGGATCAGGCCGGGCACCAGACCCGCCAGAAATAGTTGCGGGATGGAGGATTGTGTCAGGAAGCCAAAGACGATCAGGTTGATCGACGGCGGGATCATGATGCCAAGGGTACCACCCGCCGCGATTGCGCCCGAGAACAACTTTGGATCATATCCAAGTTTTTCCGCTTGCGGCATAGCGACAGTCGCAACCGTTGCCGCAGTTGCAACCGATGACCCCGACGTGGCCGAGAACATCGTGGCGGTGGCGACGTTGGCATGCACCAGTCCCCCGGGCAACCAACTGACCCAGCGGTCGAGTGCTGCATAGGTGCGGGTCGCAACGCCCGAGCGGACGAGCACTTCGCCGAGGAGGACGAAAAATGGAATGGCGATCAGCGTTGCGGAGCTTGAGGACGACCAGACCATGTTCCCCAAAGCGCGGGTAAGCGGAAAGTTCGAGAAAAACTGATCAACGCCAAAGCCAAGCAGGAGGAGAACGATCCCCACAGGAATAGACACCGCGAGCAAGGCCAGCAGGCCAGCAGAAACATAGGTAATCATTAGAGGCTATCCTGCTCTGAAGATGCGCCGACGAAAGCCTCCGTCTCAACGCCGCGTCCGCGTACCAGCATACTGATTGCAGCCAGCGTGACCAAACAGGTCATGACGGCAAACCAGACCCACCCCACAAACCAAGGGATTTGCACCCAAGCAAGCGGCGTCGCCATAGGCGTGTTGGCGCGGCTGCCGTTGTCTATTGCGCGTTCCACGACAGGCCAGCACTTGACCGCGATCATGACCACAACGCCAGACATCACAATCATGGAAAACAGATCGAAAAGCGCACGGGCGGTCTGCCCCGTGCGACTGCGAATAAGGTCGATGCGGATATGGCCAAGCTCCAACAGAGCGTAGGCCATACCCCATGAGCTGACGAGCGCCATCGCATAGCCCGCGAACTCTTCTGATCCGCCAAAGGACGCATGGACCTGACGCAGAGCGATATCCGCGACGACAAACGCCGCCATTCCCAGAAGACCCAGACCGACAATCAAAGCGATTGCACGGTTAAGTTTCCGAAGCGTATCTATCAACGCCAGTTCCATATCTTACGTCCTTTAGTTTGGATTGGGATTATTCGATGGTCACGCCGACGACTTGACCAACAGAGGCATTCCAACGGTCTGCCCAATCACCGCCTGCACGTTCGGCCCAATCGGGAAGAACCTCACCGATCAGAATCCCACGCGCGTTTTCAAAATCTGCGTCCGAAATCTCGACAAGCGTCATGCTGCGCGCCTCACCAGAAGGACAGTCGCCGTTGCCGGTCAGACACGCAATGTCATTCACCAAAGCATCTTGGGCGCTGGCCCATGCAGGCTCTTCAAAGCCCGAACTGATTTGCGAACGGATCGTCGCCTGATCCGCCTCGGACAGGCTGTCCCATTTGTCCGCGTTCATCGCCGTGACAACGTGGTCCCAACCGCCCAGAGGGATTGGCAGGAGGTGCGTTGAGACTTCCCACCAGCCCGCCGAGTAGCCTGAACCAGCGCCAGTGACAGCGCAATCAACTGTACCGGTTTGCAAGGCACCGGGGACTTCACCGAATGAGACGCTTACGCCTTCCGCGCCCAGTGCCTCAAGGAAAAGGGCTGTCATCCGGCCGGAGGCACGGACTTTGAGGCCTTCAAGGTCTGCAAAGCTGTTGATCTCGGCGTTGCAAAAAACAACCTGTGGCGGATAGGGCGCGATTGCCAGAACTTCGGCGTTAAAGCGGTTACGGTAAATTTCGGACACCATGGGGCGGGCGGCATCGACCATTGCGCGCGCCTCATCCGCAGTGAGCGCCAAAAGCGGCACATCAAGGCCCTCAAGCTCGGGCGCGTCACCCACTGCGTAGTCTGCCACTGTCATAGCGACATCATACACGCCCTGACCCAGCAACGGGTAAATCTCAGACAGGCCAAGGCCCATCGCATTGTGCGTTGTCAGCTCAACGTTGAAATCTCCGGCCGCGGGGAGCGTCTCTGTCCAGAAGGGCGCTTCATATGTGTTGTGCAGTGGCAAGCTGGACCAGCTGCCGACGACGGATAGATCTTCTGCTAAGGCTGGCCCGGCAAGCGCCGTCGTGGCGGCAAGCAGTGTAAGGGTACGTTTCATGTCTTCTCTCCTAGTTGGTGGTTTGTTGATAGATTGTTGTTTCTGCATCTTCCGCGACATCGGTGATCAGCATGTGTCCGGGGGCGTGCGTGATGCAGATTGGAAGTTTTGCAGCTCTAAGGACGTTTTGCGGGGTGACTCCGCAAGCCCAATACACAGGGATTTCCCCTGAACGAACTTCGACCGGATCACCGTAGTCAGGTTTATCGAGGTTCTTGATACCGATAGCGGCCGGGTCGCCGACAGCGATTGGCGCGCCATGCGCCTGAGGATAGCGGCCGCTGATTGTTGTTGCCTGCTCAATCAGGTTCTCGGGTAGAGGACGCATCGTGACGACCATCTGGCCGCTAAACGGGCCGGCAGGTACAAGGTCGATATTGGTGCGGAACATCGGGACGTTCCGACCTGTTTCAATATGCCTTACGGGAATCCCCACCCGCATGAGCGCATTTTCAAATGTGAACGAACACCCCAAGGCAACGGTCACGAGGTCATCAGACCAAAGGCCGGAAATATCCAAAACCTCTTCTTCGAACGCGCCGTTTCGAAAAACACGGTAGCGCGGCACATCCGTGCGAATATCAATGTCGCGACCAAGGGTCGGCAACATTGGATCGCCCGTTTCGCTCACCCCGACCAAGGGGCAAGGCTTGGGATTGCGCAGACAGAACCGCAGAAAGTCCAGTGCATAAACCTCGGGGAGTAAAGCAAGGTTGCACTGAAGCTTTCCTGGAGCCAAGCCAGACGTATGCGTGTCATACGCTTGCGCGCGAATGCGCATGCGGATCTCTTGACTGGTTAAGTGTTGTGCATCTTGAACTGATGGTTGTTGAGACGACATGGCTTCCTCGCGATCCTGTTCTTTAACAGTTTCACAAGAGGTAAATTCATTCAAATTATCATTTTATATCAGTAATGATAGGTATTTTAAATGCCTATTCTGGGTGAGATGCGTGCCATTCCGTTGCGACATCACGTGCAATTTCTGCACTGTTTTCAACAAGAAAGCTCCGTGGCTCTGCCAAATAGGATGCGGTGAACTCTAGGGCGGACGGGACGAAGCCGGGATCAAACTCGACAACCTCATTGGCCTCAAGGTGCGGCGTGGCAAGAACGCGCGGATAAGGCCCAACGGCGATTCCTGCCGCGATCATCCTCAAACTAGCCGATAAGGACGCAGAGGAAAAAACCCGGCTCTTGGGGCCGACACGCTGCGCCAATTCCGACGTTAATTCACGGTAGGGACGGGTCTTGTTCGAGTAAGATATGATAGGGGTTTCAGTGAGGTCAACATCCCCCATTTGGCTGGACTTATACCAATGCAAGTCAAATCGAGGCAGCGCTACGTTCTTGACTGAGAACTCGGACACTGGCCCCATGAGAAAGGCCAGATCAAGTCGGCGCTCCAGAATCGAAGTCCGCAAGTTCAATGAAATATCGACAGTCAGATCAACATTGACCCGCGGAAATTGCGCACTGAACGCCTGAATGAACGAGGGAAGCCAAGCCTGTGCGATCGTCTCAGAGGCCCCGAGGCGGAAAAGGCCCTCGGTCTCTGCAGGGTTCGCGACACGCTGCTTAATTTCTTCTTCGACGAACAACATCTGCTCGGCGTAGCCCAAAAGCTGTTGCCCCTTTTTGGTCAGAAAAAGCTCACCCGGGCCGCGCTCGAACAGCTTGGCCGCCAACTCGTCTTCAAGATTGGATATCCTCGTCGAAACGGCGGGCTGAGACAAATGCAGCCTTTCAGAAGCTTTTCTAAAGCCACCAAGGCGCGCGACCCAAAGAAATGTGCGAAGTTGTTCGAAGGTCATGGTGATCATAAATCTCTATCAATCCTTGAATGATTGTATAAATTTCTCTTCGCTAGATGCATAGCGGAAACGTCCACAGAAACATCCCTGCA